>JAKAWV010000037.1 GCA_021827205.1 Pseudomonadota bacterium
ACGATTCATGGCGGACTCCTCCTTGCGGCTGATGTTTGTGATGGCTGGGCCGTATGACGATGCGGCCCGCTCCTCTCACTCTGGCACTTTGATGCCGTCCTGGCAGGGAGGAGTCCATCCCATCAGTCAAGGAGGTTCGAGAATAGAACAGCGGCATGGCGGCATTTCGAGGCATGGCTCGCAGCCTCGCGCGGCGTGTGCGGCGAGAGCCTAGGTGCGCTCGCTGTCCAGCAGCGCCATCTGCGCGGGCGCGTAGCGGGTGCCGGCGATGGCGTCGCGTGGCACGGCACGCGCCAGCGCGGCCAGCGTTTCGGCATCGAGCCGGCGCCCCTGCGCGCCGAGCGCCTCCTGCAGTTGCGTGCGGCGCCGCGCGCCGATCAGCGGCACGATGTCCGCGCCCTGTGTCGCCACCCAGGCGATGGCGAGTTGCGCCACGCTGAGCCCCCGCACGGCGGCGAGCGCGCGCAAGGTTTCGACCAGCGCCAGATTGCGTTCGACATTGCCCGGCTGGAAGCGCGGGCTGTGTGCGCGAAAGTCGCCGGCGTGCGCGGCCTGCGGCGGCCAGTGGCCACTGATCAGGCCGCGCGACAGCACGCCATAGGCGGTGATGCCGATGCCGAGTTCGCGGCAGGCGGGCAGGATCGCCTCCTCGATGCCGCGCGAAATCAGCGAATACTCGATCTGCAAATCGCAAATCGGATGCACGGCGACGGCGCGGCGCAGGGTGTCCACGCCCACCTCCGACAGGCCGATATGGCGCACGTAGCCGGCCTTGACCATCTCGGCGATAGCGCCGATGGTGTCCTCGATCGGCACCTGCGGGTCGAGCCGCGCGGGCCGGTAGATGTCGATGCAATCCACGCCCAGGCGTTGCAGCGAGTAGGCCAGGAAATTCTTCATCGCCGCCGGGCGGGCGTCGGTGCCCGACCAGCCGCTGGCCGGGTCGCGCAGCGCGCCAAACTTCACGCTCAGCACCGCGCGCTCGCGCGCGCGGCCGCGCAGCACCTCGCGGAGCAACAGCTCGTTGTGGCCCGAACCGTAGAAATCGCCGGTATCCAGCAGGGTGATGCCGGCCTCCAGCGCGGCGTGAATCGTGGCGATGCACTCGGCGCGATCGGACGGCCCGTACATGCCCGACATGCTCATGCAGCCGAGTCCGAAGCTGGATACGTGCGGGCCGTCGCGGCCAAGACTGACAGTGGACATGGGCGTGCTGCCAAGCGATGACGACGCACACATTATCGACCTTGTGGCCGTAGGTGACGGGTGACGGGTGCGGTGCGCCTTAACCTTGTCCGCGTTATCGCGCACAATGCGCGGCATGCCTGAATGCTCCGCCGTGTTGACCGAATCGCGCGCGTGCGCGTTGCAGCGCACGGAAGCGGTGCTGCTGGCGCCATTCCTGCGCACCAGCAACGGCACGCATGCGCTGCACTTGCGCCGCGCCGGGCTGATGGGCGCCGCGCTGCCGGAGTCGGCCAATGGCCTGGGGCATTGGACGCGGCTCGAGCTGGATGGCGAGGCCTGGCACGGCAGCGTGCGTGCGCTGGCCTGCGAAATGCCATTCGCCGAGGACAGCTTCGCGCTGCTCGTCGTGAGCCATGTACTCGAAGCCACGCCCACGCCCGCGACGCTGATTGCCGAGCTGGCGCGCGTGGCGATGCCGGGCGCGCGCGTGCTGCTGTGCGGTTTCACCGCATGGCATCCGCAAGCGTGGTGGCTGCGGCAGCGCGCGCGACGCGTGGGTGTGCCCTGCCACCTGCGCTCGGCGCGGGCGCTGTCGAGTCTGCTGCGCGCGCATGGATTCGAGCGCGAGTTGATGCAGCGGCAAGGCTCCAGCTATCTGCTGGTGGTGCGCAAGCGCCGCGCCAGCGCGCGCATTTTGCTGTTGACACGCGAGCCGCGCGGCGCATTCGCCGGTCGGCGCGTGCCGGTGTTGCCCGGTGGCACGCAGCGCGCCGCGTCATGAGTTCCATCGAAGTGCAGATATGGACCGATGGCGCCTGCCTCGGCAATCCCGGCCGCGGCGGCTGGGCGGCGCTGCTGCGCAAGCAGGCGCACGAGCGCGTGCTCAGCGGCGGCGAGCCGGAGACCACCAACAACCGCATGGAGCTGATGGCCGCCATCGCCGCGCTGGAAGCCTTGCAGCGACCGTGCCGTGTCGAGCTGAGCACCGACTCGCAGTACCTGCGCCAGGGCATCACCGAATGGGTGCCGCGCTGGCAGCGCAACGGCTGGCGCACCGCGAGCAAGGCACCGGTGAAGAATCAGGATCTGTGGCAGCGCCTGGACGCCGCGGCGAAGCCGCACGAGGTACGCTGGTCGTGGGTGCGCGGCCACAATGGACATCCCGAAAACGAGCGCGTGGACCAGGCCGCGCGCGCCGCCGCCGAGGCCCAGCCGCGCGCATGAACCGCATCGTCGTACTCGATACCGAAACCACCGGCCTGGAAGTGAATCAAGGCCATCGCCTGATCGAGATCGGCTGCGTCGAGCTGGGCGATCGCCGCCGCAGCGGGCGCCATTTTCATTGCTACCTCAACCCCGAACGCGCCGTGGACCGCGGCGCGCTGGCGGTGCACGGGCTGGATGATGCGTTCCTGTCCACGCAGTCGCGTTTTGCCGAGGTGGCGACGGAGCTGCTGGAATTCATCGACGGTGCCGAGCTGGTCATCCACAACGCGGCCTTCGATCTGGGTTTTCTCGATGCCGAGCTGAGGCGCCTCGATGCTGCGCACGTCCCGTTGGCACAGCGCCTCGCCGTCACCGATACGCTGCTGCTGGCGCGCGAGCGCTTTCCCGGCCAGCGCAATTCGCTGGACGCCTTGTGCAAGCGCTTCGAGATCGACAACTCCAGCCGCAAACTGCATGGCGCCCTGCTCGACGCCGAGCTGCTGACCGATGTGTACCTGGCGCTCACCGCTGGACAAAGCGCACTGGGTTTCGCTTTCGATGCCGAGGCGGCGGGCGCGGCGGGCAAGGGCGCGCGCATGAGTACGCAAGCGCGTGCTGCGATCAGAATCACGCAGCGTCCGCGCGTGCTGCTCGCGAGCATCGAGGAACAGGCCGCGCATGCACTGCGGCTGGACGCGCTGGACAAGGCCAGCAAGGGCGCGTGTGTGTGGCGTCGACTCGAAGCCGACGCCGGGGATGGCGCATAGTCGTGGTTTGCCACACAGCGCGGCGTCGTGCTCAATGGCGCAAGCGCACCAGAATTGCAGTGAGGTTGTCGCGTGCGTGGTGCGCCAGCGCATCCAGCAACAGGTGTTCGACCGACTCCTGCGCGCTCAGATCGTGGCGGATCAGCGCCTGCTGGCGTGCCTGCGGCGTGCTGGCCTCGATCACGCCGTCGCTGCACAGCAGGATCGCCACCGGATGACGCAGCTTGCCCTTGCGCAGGCCGATGCGCAGCGCGTCGCTGGCGCCGAGGCCGAGTAGCGCGGTCGCGGCAGGTCGGTGCGTCGCGTCCTCGTCGCTACAGGGCAAGGCGGCGGCAGCGGCCACCTGCGCGGCATCGTTGCCGCCGAGCAGAATGCAGCAATCGCCCACCCAGGCCAGCTCGAAGTCGGGTTCGGCCAGACGCAGCACCGCCAGCGCGGCGCCCGCCGGATGCGCGGCCGGATGCTGCGCCAGATGCCTCGCCACCGCGGCCGCGGCGCTGCGCACGGCGGTATCCAGCGGCATGCCCAGGCGCGTCGCGCGCAGGGTTTCATCACGCGCCACCGCCGCCACCGCCTCGCCATGACCCGGCCCGCCCATGCCGTCGACGACCACGAACACGCCAGCCGCCGCGTCGACCGCGTAGGCGTCCTCGTTGAACTGGCGCTTGAGGCCCGGATGGGTGGCGTGACCGAATTCGAACATGGCGTCCTTCCAAAGCACGCGAGCATGCCCAATGCCGCCGCGGTTGTCACGATGCGACGCTGCCCGTATCATTCGCCGCCCTGTGCAGCGCGCCGCACAGGCGTCGCGGAGAGGTGGCAGAGTGGTCGAATGCGCCGGACTCGAAATCCGGTTTACGGTTATGCCGTAACGTGGGTTCGAATCCCACCCTCTCCGCCACATTACACTTCGCGACCCACGTGGGCGGTTAGCTCAGCGGTAGAGCACTTCCTTGACATGGAAGGGGTCACAGGTTCGATCCCTGTACCGCCCACCAAAAAATCAGTTCAGTTCGAGCGCAGCAACGGCAACGTGCAGGGATACGCCAAGCCCGACACGCGCCACGTGGCCGTGTCACCGCTGGCGGTGAACCCCGCCAAGGCCCTGATGCACGAAATGGCGCATTGCCTCACCTGCCGAATTCGCCTCACCACTGCGTCGCGAGCACGGTGCAGATGCGGCTGAGTCCGTCGACGTCCCTGGTATCCGACTCCTCCGCGGGCGAGTGCGAGTACTTGGTCGGCCAGCCGAGCGCCACGGCGTTGCTGCCGTAACGCGTGTACACCGCGGCGTCGTTGCCACCCCCGGTCACGCCGTACTGCACGGGGATGTGGTTCGCGCGGGCCAGGGCGACGACCCGCGCCACGTCGGCGGGCGGATCGACGTGGGACAGGTCGACCGCGCGCACCACGAAGCCCTTGCCGAGGGGGGTGTCACCGTAGCGCTGCGTCTCCAGAGGCGACTGGCTGCTGACGAACATGTCGACGGCGAACACGACATCCGGCTCCCGACCGAGCTTGGCCACGCGCGCCGCGTAGGCCGCCGCGCCTTCCAGACCCACCTCTTCGCGCGTCGTCCACAGGAAGGTCACCTGGTGACCGGGATACTTGCGGGCAAAATCGGGACCCAGCGCGCGAACGGCCTCGATCAGCGCCGTATCGCCGACGCGGTCATCGATGCTGCGGATCTGGAAGTGCGATCCGAGCAGCGGCCGGTAGGTTTTCGGAATGGTCAGGAAATCGCCTGCGCGGATGCCGAGCCGCTCGGTCGCGGCGCGCGAGTCGGTGCCCACATAGGCATCAGCCGACGCGTTCAGCGTGCTCAGCGCCGGCGGCCACTTGAAGCCCGGCCGGTCCCAGCCGGAGGGCAGCCCCAGCACCGCGCCGATGCTGCGCCCGTCGGGCAGGTGCACCAGCATCACGTGGCCGAGGTAGTAGCGGCCATAGAACCCGCCGAGTTCGCGCACGACCAGCCGGCCGTCCTGTTTGATGTGCGTGACCTGGTAGCCGATCTCGTCCATGTGCGCATCGAACAGGATCGTCGGCACGTGCACGCCCGGCAGCGCATGACCGAGATGCAGCACGAGATTGCCGGCCGGATCGACGTGCGTCAGCCGCCGCGCCCAGGCGGGCAGGCGGCTGCGGATCGCCGCGCGGGTGCCCTGCTCATGGCCGCTCGCGCCGTACGCGGTGGTCATCGTCTCGAGCGTTTTCAGCACCTGCGCATGCGGCGCGGTGGCGTGATCGAGCACCGGCACGCCGGTGCCCGCGACCGGCGCCCGCGCGGCGTCGAAGGGGTCGTTCACCGCGCTCATGGCGGTCACCGGTTCGCCGATGTAGTCCTCGATCAGGCGCGTCAGCCGGCGCAGGTCCGCCCGCGAGAACGTCTCGGCCGGCGTCACCGGATAGATCGTCGGCACGCCGAGCAGGGCGAAACGCTGTGGCAGCTTGGGCTTGTCGCCGAAGCCGCCGATCACCGGTGGCTTGGCGTCGACGGTTCGCGCTGCGATATGGTGCGCGAGCGCCAGCGACTGCAGCGCATCGGGGAGGCTCGCCGTGTTCGCTGCCGTCGTCCCGATGACCACGCCGGTGCCCGGCAGCAGCTCCGCAACCGCCGTGCCCGCGGCCGGCGCCTGCGGCTGGATGCGACCGACGAAGATCATCTCGTCGACGGGCAGTTCGGTGAGCAGCCGCGCCAGGCCCCGCCCTCCGAGCCATTGCTGGGTCACGAAGGCGATGGTCGTGGTTCCGCGGGCACGCGCGTGCGCGAGTCCCTGCGCGGCCTCGAGCAGCGCCTCCCAGCCAAAGCGGTCGCCCGCCGCGGCACCCGCTTCGTCGTCGGCGCCGACGGTCATCGGCGACTGCGCCAGACGCACCGGATCGAGAATGTCGGCGCCGGCGGCGCGCGCTTCGGCCGCCGAGTTCGCGCCGATGTCCAGGTACAGATTGTCGATGGGCGACATCGAGGGCGGGTCCAACCGGCCCGGCGCCAGGTGGATGCTGAGTCCGGCAAACCCGCCGTTCAGCAGCCCCTTCGGCGTGACGACGTACGCCGGCTGCGCGAAGCTCAGCGTGTCGAACACCGGGTTCGGCTCGCGCTGCGGCAGCCGCTGGACGCGCAGATAGCCCTGCGCGGTGATGCCGCTGACGACGTAGCCCGGCTGATCGATGGCGGCGACGATGAGACGATGGGGCGAGCCGCTTCCGACCGTGACCCGGACGTCCCCGAGGTTGTCGGTGTGCGGATGCAGCGCGCCAAGCTGGTGCGCGATCGCGGCCGAGAGCTGCTGTTCGTAGCCGGACACCGCCACGATCCGGCTCAGCGCGGCGAAATCCGGTGGCGCGCCCGCGAACACCGGGGCGATCATGCTGCCCGCGACGGCGGCCGCGACGATGATTCGTGCAATGGCTTTCATATTGACTCCCCGCGGACCCCAAGAGTGGGTAGGCCTTTTGCGGCGATTATGGGGTATCCGTACCGGCACGCGGCTCAGCCGATGCGCCGACCCAAGCGGATTGTACGGCGAAATGGTGCCGCCCTTCGCCGGCTCTATCAGTGCGCGTGAGCGATCTGCAGGCGACCGCTGTACATAGTAGACCGATGCGGATGATGCCGACCGACCGCACTACCAGAACGCTCTTCAAGGCGATAACTCTTCGGTTTACGAGGGCTTCAATCGAGCGCAGGCGCGTATAGCTGCAGGCGACGAGTGGCTTCGGATGCGGAATGTCTCACGTCTGCATCCGAAAACCAGGCACGAGCGTGCAACAGACAAACCGTCAAACAACAGGTGCCGTTGACGGATGCTTACGCCACGCCTGCCGGCGGCGGCAGGGGCGGCGTGCAAGCTGGGTGGCGTGCGGACACCGCACACACTGGCGCGAAGTTGGCTCGAGTGGCACAGTGTGTTGCGATCGGCACTTCGCGACTCACAACATTCACACAACGATGCTTGCTGAGATCAAGATGGAGCACATTCATGAAACGTATTTTTTCACTGCTTTTCTTGGGCCTTCTATTTCCTGCTGGCGCCCGAGCGTCGAATCACGAACGCATCTTTGCGATGTATCCACAAACTGCGTCGGTCCTGCCCTTGCGGCGTACTCGTGGCGACTTTGCGATGGGGCGCGATTTGGTGTTCGGCATCGACGGTAATCCGCGGAGCTACGCATCGGCCCTTATCTACTTGCGCAGCGCTGCAGCTCGGCACTACGCGCCAGCACAGACGCTTATGGGGCTGATGTATGCGAAGGGTTATAGTCTGCCAAAGAACAATGCTATGGCACGCCAGTGGTACCAGCTTGCAGCCCAGCAAAGCTACGCGAGAGCGCAAATCAATCTTGGCGATATGTACGCCAAAGCACACGCGGTATCGCGCGACCTCGTTCAAGCTTACGCATGCTATGCCAGTGCGAAGACGAATTCGATGGTTGGTAGTTTTTCCTACCGGGATGCAAGCAGTAGAATGGTAATGCTGAGGGGGCGGATGACGGCTGTCCAATTATCCGCTGCGCGTCGGTTAGTTGGAAGTTACCAGGCGCGATGTCTTGCGGACTAGCACATAAGGAGGATTCTAACTGGTAATAGTCGACCCCAACGAGACAATTGAGTATGCCCTGATAGGCGCGATACCGACATTCGATTCGGCGTTCTGATCTGGATTTTCTATAGACTCAATTTCGAAAGGCATTGAGCAAAAGACAAATCCTGTGGTTTCGAGAGGGATTTATGTATAAAGGGACAACCAAGCAATTACGTGCAATTGCTGCTGCAAGTTTTTTGATGCTCTGCGCTTGCACGATACTGCCACAGCAGCCCCTTGACGCTGGGCAAGCATTACCTAAAGGATGGATTCATTTTCCTCTTAAGAGCCCTAAATATGATGTCCCGCCGCGCTTCGTGAGCGGTGAAGTGCCAATCTATCCTGTCCGGGAGTTGTTAGACGGAAAACCTGGTGTTGCTGTGGTTCGCTACACGATAGGGACGGACGGGCGTGTACATGACGCCAAGGTGCTATTTTCTAGTAATCGCTATTTTGGGACCGATGTACTCTATGCCATGAGTGATTGGATATTCAAGCCTGCCCAAAAAGATGGGTCGCCAGTTCCCATGATAATAACCCAACCCATGCGTTTTTCGGCAAACTAGGTGCAGATCTCTTGATAATTGACCTTCGAAGCAGCCCGATTGGGGCTGTCCACCGCCGATCCGATTCAATGGCATTAGGTGTACTGGTGTACTGGTGTACTGGTATCAGGGCTACATGGATGGCATGTTTTAATCCAGGTTGTGTGAGAACTCGAACATTCAAAGAGCGTACCGGCTTACATGGTGCGACGCCGCAGTGGTCTAACGGTAGCAAAGCAGTAGCCAGTAGCATTCCATGGTAGGATTCATGCGTCAGTACGAAAGTTGCCGGGATATTGGGGGGCGCAATGAACAATTTTTTTTGCATCCTGATGTTAAGTGTAGGCCTGTTGAGTGCCGCCAACGCGTTGGCGGGAGAGGTCAAGCCGCCGTTGACGCCAGCTGACACCTTGGCGGCGTTCGAGCAGCAGGCCGCCGTTGTCAAGGGTCAGATGCAGCCCCATGGGCGCTATCGGTATTTAGACCGCAATGAGCGCGCCCAAGTCGAGCAGCGTCTGGCCAGCATGAATGCGTTGTTCAAACGCTACGGCAGCGTAGGGGCCATGCCGCAAGATGCGCGCATCGCATTGTTCAATGCGCAAGAAAAAGCCAACAGTATTCTCACACATAATGACGCCAACCGTCTTGTGTGCCATCGCGTCGCGCTGATGGGTTCAAACATCCCTAGGACCGAGTGCCTCACTTACGGCCAAATCATGCGCGAGCGCGAAAATACTCGGTGGAGCATGCAGAACCTCGACCAGACCGGTCGCGCCAACGACGCCACCAAACTCGGCCAATCATCTGGTGGCGGATAGCCCTGTCGTGCGCGGTGTGTTTACCGTCGTGCTGTACTGAGCTTTGCGGCTATTCGTTTCACGATGAAACGCGACGCACGCACGCTCGATCACACGATGCTGGAAGCCATCCACGAGATGGCGGTTCAGCGTGTACGCGAGGACGAGCGTCACCGTGATGTCCTCGCCCGTTTCGGCACGCATCGCTGCACGATCTACGGTTGGCTCAAGGCAACGCGTGCCGACCGTGGCTCAAGGGTGAGCGCTTGGAAGGACGGCTGACCGCGCAGCTCGCCGACATCGGCAGGCGCCCCAGCCTGGTCCGTTCATTCTTCAAGCATCCGAGTGTTGCCTATATTTCTGACTGCTGAAAAGGTGTGACTTCAGCGACTCACACTACTAGTAGTTAGTTCCAGTAAAATAATTACATATCAAGCCAGTCCGAGGTCGAACGTGTTCCATCGGAACACGACGGGCGCGGCGTTGATCTCGGCGATGCCCTTGAGGATGCGCGTCTTCAGCTCAT
>JAKAWV010000038.1 GCA_021827205.1 Pseudomonadota bacterium
GTGCCTCGTCCATCATCGTCACCAGCACCTGCACGGTACTGATGGCCGCGCCAAGCAAACCCGCCTCGCGCAGTTGCCAGAACAGGCGCGTGGCGCCGATGGAAATGCCCACGCCCGGCAGGTGCGATTTGGTGTAGTGCCCGGCGAGAGAGTTGCGTCGAAGGTGCACCAACATCATGAATAGTCTCGGTGCCTGGCGACTTGAACCGCCAGGCCGATCAACACGCCGGCCATCGCCATCATCGAAACCAGTAACGCCCGGGGCGGCGGCCCGACCAGCAGCGCGTGGCGCGCATCGAAATACGGCATCGCGAATCCGGACATGATGTGGTGGATTCAACGGATAGCGATTCAGCGGTGGGAAGAGCGTCGCGACGGGATAGAAGATCATGAAAACGAACGAGGCGGCCAGCGCGGTGTATTCGCTTCGGAACAGCGTCGCGGCGAGGAAGGTTACGGCGAAGAGCACGGCGCGCCCGTGTTCTTGGCGGGCGGACTGAACGCCTCAAATGTTCGCTCGGCGCTTTCCGCAGTTCAGCCTTTCGGGTTGGACATCTGCCCTGGTGTCCGCGAAGCAGGGGCAAGATCATCAGGCGGCGTGCGCAGCCCGCTAGACCGCATGGCCCCTCCGTAGCGCGCCGCGGTCACACCGGCGCGCCTACTTCCACGCTTCTTCCAGCCAATCCAGCAGCGGCTGCAACGGCTGCGAGCCGGCCCACTCCACCAGCCAGGGCAACGCGTCCACGTCGTCCATGGCGACGTTGTGCCCGGACGGCAGCAACGGCGCGTAGCGCCGGTACTGGCCAGCGCCCAGCATCATGCGGCATTGGTAGTCGGCGATGCCGCTGACGCCGTCGGACAGCAGCGCCACCAGCTTGGGCGCCCACTGCAGGTAACCCCAGTCCACCGTCTGGCCCGGCACCACCGAGCGCACGATGCCGGTGCCCAGCGACAACAGGCGGATGTCGTCCCACGGCACCGGGCCGCCGGTGCGCGGGTCCTGCGTCTGCGCCAGCGCGCACATGGCCGGGTTGTTGGCGTACACGCCGCCGTCCACGTAGCCGTCGAAGCTGGGGAAGTACGTGGGCGCGGCGCTGGTGGCCATGCCCACTTGCCACGCCAGCATGACGCCGTCGCTGTCGCTGCCGGGCAGGTTGTGGAACAGCTTGGGCTTCCAGGTGGCCTGCGCCGGGTCGGTGGCCTGCGGGTCCAGGTCGAAGGCGGTGATCAGCACCGGGCCGGAAAGCTGGTCCAGCCGCGTGTCCGCGCCCAGCAGCTCGCGCAGCACCTGCTCGCGCCCGCCGGCGGGATAGCGCGCGCCGGCCAGCGTGCCCAGGCTGCGCACGCGCTGCCACAGACCGGCGTCGAAGATCTGCGCGCCGTGTCGCAGGTACATGTCGCGCAGCGCCGCCGGCGCGAGGCCACGACGCAGCCCCAGCGCGATGAGCCCGCCGGTGGAGGTGCCGGCCATCAGCGCGACATTGGCGAGCAGATCGGGGCGCATGGCCTGCAAGCGCTGCAACAGCACCGCCGTCACCACCCCGCGCAAACCACCGCCATCGAAACTGAGAATCCGGTATGTCGCCATGGCGCTCTCCGGTTTCCCCCGTGTTGGCATTCTAGCCGGCGACGCACGGCGGCGGTTTCATGCGAAATTGCGATCGGCTATCGAGAATGACGAGCGGAGCAAATGGTCGTTGTCCGCGCGCGTGACTGGATCTCCGCCCCCGCCATCGCGGGGGCAGGCTCTGCGCGGGGATGATGAGCCCAAACGACCTGGCCGTTCACTCGATGAATCTTATTTAGTTGAATGCACATTGGATATCAGCGCAGCGTCGGCGAACCAGCCGCCGAACAGGCGCTCGTTGAAGCCCACGCCCAGCAGCGCATCGTCGCGCAGCACCAGCGGCCGGCGCAGCAGCGGCGGATGCTCACGGATCAGCAGCGTCCACTCCGCGTCGGAAGCCGGGCTCTTGCGCTGCGGCAATAGATTGCGCCAGGTCGGCCCACCCTTGTTGACCAGCTTGTCCCAGCCGCCGATCTGCCGCGCCCAGTCGCGCAGCGTGTCCGGCTCGGGGCGCTGCGCGCGGTAGTCGATGAAGCGATATGTCACGTCGTGCCGATCCAGCCAGCGTCGTGCCTTGGCGCAGGTGTCGCACTTGTCCAGACCGTACATGGTGTAACTCATGCCTCGCTCCGCAGCAGCTCGTTGATCGAGGTCTTGGCGCGCGTTTTCGCATCCACCTGCTTGACGATGATCGCCGCGTACAGGCTGTGCGTGGCATCGGCCGCGGGCAGGCTGCCGGCGACGACCACGCTGCCGGCGGGCACGCGGCCGTACAGCGTTTCACCGGTCATGCGGTTGTAGATGCGCGTGCTCTGGCCGAGAAACACGCCCATGCCGATCACGCTGCCGCGTTCGACGATCACGCCCTCGACCACCTCCGAGCGCGCGCCGATGAAGCAATCGTCCTCGATGATGGTGGGCGCGGCCTGCAAGGGCTCCAGCACGCCGCCGATGCCCACCCCGCCGGACAGATGCACGCGCGCGCCGATCTGCGCGCACGAACCTACCGTGGCCCAGGTATCGATCATGCTGCCGGCGCCCACGTAGGCGCCGATGTTGAGATAGCTGGGCATCAGCACGGCGTCCTTGCCGATGAACGCGCCGCGGCGCACCAGCGCGCCCGGCACCACGCGCGCGCCCAGCGCGCGCAGCTCGGCCGCGCTGGCCTCGGCGAAGCGCAGCGGCACCTTGTCCCACGCCGCCATGGCGCCACCACTCATCAGGCGGCTGCCGTGCACGCGGAAGTACAGCAGCACCGCCTGCTTCAGCCAGGTATTGACGCGCCAGCCACCCTGCCTGTCCGGTTCGGCCACGCGCGCGGCGCCGCGCTCCAGCAGTTCCAGCACCTGCTCCAGCGCGGGCGCGAGCGTGGTTTCCAGCGCGTGCGCATCGGGCTGTTCGCGCGCGGCCCAGGCTTGTTCGATGGTTGTTTCCAGCGCGGACATCGGGTTCTCGGTCATGTGGATCAGCCGTGGCGGGGGGCGGTCGGTGCGGGGTTGCTCGTGGAGGAGTTGTCCGATGGCGACGCGGCAGATCCTTGTCCGGCATCACCCAGACGCACTTCGAGCGCGCGGCGCAGCGTCTCGCAGCGCACGGCATCAAGCGCACGGTCGTGGCGATCGGTAAGCTCGAAATAATCCTCGGCGATGTCGCCGAAGGTGGCAATGCGCGCATCGTGCACGCGCACGCCGCTGGCCACGAACGCCTCGGCGATGTCGGCCAGCAGGCCGGGACGATCGCTGCAACGCAGCGCCAGGCGCGTGCGCGCACCCCCGCGCGCCGGCTCGTAGCGGATCTGCGGCGAACGTTGAAAGTGACGCAAGCGCCGCGGCAGGCTGTGGCGCACGCGCGGCGCGTGTGGCGCGCGCAAGGCCGCCTCCAGGCGCGCGCACAACAGCGCCGCGCGTGCGGCATCGCCGCTGGCGCCGTGCGCATCCAGCAACACGAAGCTGTCCAGCGCGCGCCCGCTGGGGGTGCCGAGGATGCGCGCTTCCTGCACCACATAGCCTTCACGCTCCAGCGCGGCGGTGGCGGCGGCGAACAGGCCATCGCGATCCGCGGCCAGAAAGAACACATCCAACGCCCCGCGCGCGACGTGCGACTGCGCCGCGACCACCGGCAGCACGCCCGGCGCCGCCAGCAGCGCGGCGCTTTGCCAGGCCACCTGCGCGGCGCGTTGGCGCACGAATGCGGCCGCGGGAAAGTCCCGCCAAAGCTGTTCGACGGCTGCCGATTCGTGTCCGCTCGCCACGAGCTGCGCCAGCGCCGCAGCGCGGCAAGCCTGGCCGCGCGCGGCTTCATCCAGACTTTCGGCGGCACCGCTGAGCACGCGCCGCGCGGCCTGGTACAAATCGATCAGCAGGCGATCCTTGAAACCGTTCCACAGCTTGGCGCTGGTACCGATGATGTCGGCCACGGTGAGCAGGTACAGCATGTCCAGCCGCGACAACGTGCCTACGCGCGTGGCAAAGGTTTGCACAATCTGCGGATCGCTGATGTCCTGCCGCTGCGCGGTCTGGCTGAGCAACAGATGCCGGCGCACCAGAAACGCGGCGGCGTCCACGTCGGCATCCGTCCAGCCCAGGCGCCGCGCGAAACCGCGCACCTCGACCTCGCCCAGTTCGCTGTGATCGCCGCCGCGACCCTTGGCGATGTCGTGGAACAGTGCCGCCAGGATCAGCACCGGCAGATGTTCCTGCCGCTGCCATAGTGACTGCGCGAGCGCGAATTCAGGCACCGCCGCGGGCGTGGCGAACAACGCCAGTTGCGCCAGCACGCGCAGCGTGTGCTCGTCCACGGTGTACTGGTGAAACAGGTCGTACTGCATGCGCCCGCTGACCGCGGCAAAGGCCGGGATCAGCGCGCCCAGCACACCGTCGCGCGCCAGCGCGGTCAGCGCCATCGGCGCCGCGGCGCCACGCTGCAACAGGTGATCGAAAGCGCGCAGCGCATCCGCATCGTGCGCCAACGCCGCGGGCGGCAGCGCGTGCAGGGCGCTGCGCATGGCGCGCGCGGCATCGGCGCTGAAGGCCCGGATCCCGGCCTCGGCATCCAGCCGCAGCGCGCCCTCGACCAGCGCCGCGGGGCGCTGGTGGAACAGATCAGTCGCGCGCGGTTCGAGCACCGCGCCGCGCCGCTGCCAGTCGGCATCAAGCGCGATCGGCGGCGGCGGTGGATCGAGCCGCGCGGCGAGCCGCGCCGCGGCCTCGTCCACCAGCGTCTCGACGCTGGCGGCGGCGCGATAGTAATCCTGCATGCAGCGCTCCACCGCCAGCGCGCCGGCATCGTCGCGATAACCCAATTGCTGCGCCAGTGCGCGCTGATGATCGAACAGCAGGCGCTCCTCGGCGCGCGCGGCCTGCAGGTGCAGGGCGTAGCGATCGCGCGCCAGCAGTGCCTCGGCGGATTCCAGCGCGGCGGCGGCGGCGGCATCCAGCAAGCCCTCGCGCGTCAGCGCCGACAAGTCGCGTGGCAGGCCCATGCGCAGCCCCAGCCAGTACAGCAGATCGAGTTGGCGCAAGCCGCCAGGGCCATCCTTCAAATCGGGTTCGAGGCGATAGCTGCTGTCGCCGCGCTGCGCGCGGCGCTGCGCCTGTTCCTGCATGCGCGCAGCAAGAAAACGCGGCAGCGGCCACAGCGTCGTATCGGTCATCAGCGCGGCCGGCAACCCGGCCATGGCGCGGTCCCCGGCCAGCCAGCGCGCCTCCATCTGCGCGGTGAACACGCTCAAATCCTGCGCCGCCAGCGCATGCTGCGCGGCCAGCGTGCGCACTGCCTGCGCCGGCTTCAGACCCAGATCCCAGAGCACCGTGAACACGCGCTCCAGGCCGCGCGAGGCCAAGGATGACTCATCGCGCGCCAGCACCAGCAGGTCGACATCGGAATGTGGAAACAAGCGTCCACGTCCGAAACCGCCCTGCGCGAACAGCGCCAGCCTGGCCGGCTCGCCCAGATGCAGCCTCCACACCTGCGCCACCACGCGCGACACCAGCGCGCCGTGCGCCGTGCCCAGCGCGCGCGCCTCGGCGCCGGCGTCGAACGCCAATGCCAATGCGCGCGCGTAATCTCCCAGCAATTGCCGCAGCGCCAGCCGCGCCTCATCCGACAAACCGCTGCGCGGCACCGCTTCGGGCAGGCGCGGCAGCGACGGGATGGCGATGGGAAACGCGCTGTTCATGCCCTGCCGGCTGCGGCGACGGGGGGGGGTATGCGTGGCTCAGGCCGCGTCCGGCCAGGGCGTGAGGATCTCGAAACCGTCCTCGGTCACAGCCACGGTGTGCTCCCACTGCGCCGACAACGAGTGGTCCCTGGTCACCACCGTCCAGCCATCCGGCAGCACGCGCGTATGCGGCTTGCCGGCGTTGACCATGGGTTCGACGGTGAAGGTCATGCCGCGCTGCAGACGCAGGCCGGTGCCCGGCTTGCCGTAGTGCAGCACCTGCGGATCCTCGTGATAAATGCGCCCGATGCCGTGGCCGCAATACTCACGTACGATGGAAAACCCCGCCGCCTCGGCGAGCTGTTGCACGGCGTGGCCGATATCGCCCAGCGTCGCGCCGGGGCGCACCGCGCCGATGCCGGCCATCATCGCCGCGTGGGTGATCTCGACCAAACGCCTGCCCAGCACGCTGGGCGTGCCGACGAAATACATGCGGCTGGTGTCGCCGTGCCAGCCGTCCTTGATCACGGTGACATCGATGTTGACGATGTCGCCGTCTTTCAAGATCTTGCCGGCGCTGGGGATGCCGTGGCAGATCACCTGGTTGACCGAGGTGCACAAGGTCTTGGGAAAACCGCGGTAGCCGACGTTGGCCGGGATCGCCTTTTGCGCGTCGACGATGTGCTCGTAGGCGATGCGATCCAGCTCCTCGGTGCTCACGCCCGGGCGCACGTGCGGCTTGAGGATCGCCAGCACCTCGGCGGCAAGGCGCCCTGCCGCACGCATCTTCTCGATATCGGCGGGGCTTTTCGGCAGCACCGCCACGGTTCGCTCAGGACTGCGCATCACTTGCCATCCACGCGGGATACCCGCTAACATTTCAAGGCTTTGCACGGCCCAACCGGGCCTGCACGGGCATCGAGTGTAACCGCTCGCGGCGCCACTCGAAACGGCCACCCGGCCAAATCCGCACACGTATCGGCACCCGCTCCGGGGTGCCTTGGCGTGGCACGGGTCGACAGCGTATCGCCTCCGCGATGACGCCCCAGACCCTGCCCGCCAGGGTCGGACGGGGGATGCGTGGAGGTTCCAACCCTGCGGGCCACAAGGCCCATTCGGAGTTCACCATGTCCCAAGTCACTATGCGCCAGATGCTGGAAGCCGGCGTGCATTTCGGCCACCAGACGCGCTACTGGAATCCCAAGATGGGTCCGTACATTTTCGGCGCCCGCGGCAAGATTCACATCATCAATCTCGAAAAAACCATGCCGCTGTTCGGCGACGCCATGAACTTCCTCTCCGGCGTGGCGCAAAAGCGCGGCGGCACGGTGATGTTCGTCGGCACCAAGCGCTCCGCGCGCGAGGCGCTGGAAACCGAAGCGCAGCGCTGCGGCATGCCCTACGTCGCGCAGCGCTGGCTGGGCGGCACGCTGACCAACTTTCGCACCATCAAGCAATCGGTGGCCCGGCTCAAGGAGCTGGAAGCCATGGAAACCGACGGCCGTTTCGAGAAGCTGGTCAAGCACGAAGTGCTGAGTTTGCGCCGCGAGCGCGACAAGCTGCAAAAATCCCTGGGCGGCATCAAGAACATGGCGCGCCTGCCCGACGCGCTGTTCGTGATCGACATCGGCTATGAAAACATCGCCGTGCTCGAAGCCAAGAAACTGGGTATCCCGGTGGTCGCCGTGGTCGATACCAACTACGACCCGGCGCTAGTCGATTACGCCATCCCCGGCAATGACGACGCGATCCGCGCCGTGCAGTTGTACGCACGCGCCGCCGCCGACGCCATCCTTGAAGGCAAGGCCGCCGCCCCGGCCGCCGCGCAGGGCGACGAGAACGACTTCGTCGAACTCGACGCCGCCGGCAATCCGGTGGTCAAGGAAGACGATGCCGCGCGCCGCAAGGCGCCGCCGCGCCGCAACGCCGGCAAGCCCGGTGATCGCGATCGCCGCGATGCGCGCCCACCGCGTGGTGGTCGTGGCCGCGGCAGCGGCGCCGGCCCCGCCCCCGTCCCCGCCGAGTAAGCGGCACGTCATCCCCGTGACCCACCGCGCGCGCACACTGTGCGCGCGGCATCAGCAGGGTGTTGAAAGCACCCTGATGGCGCGAGACACGGATGTCTCGTTCGCAGATCAAACACGCATGTGTTCGATCTGCCGGGAGCGAGCCCGGACATGCGCCGGACTCGCGACGTCGAGAAAGTGCAGGAAAGCACTTTTTCGACAATCAAACGAGATATCCAGAGGAAACACGCATGCAGATCACCGCACAGACGGTCAAGGAACTGCGCGAGCGCACCGGCGCCGGCATGATGGAATGCAAGAAGGCGTTGACCGAAAACGCCGGCGACATCGACACCGCTGCCGAGTGGCTGCGCAAGCAGGGCCTGGCCAAGGCCGACAAGAAAGCCAGCCGCGTCGCCGCCGAGGGCCGCATCGCCATGGCTCAGCACGCCGGCAAAGCGGTGCTGGTCGAGATCAACTCCGAGACCGATTTCGTCGCCAAGGACGACAACTTCGTCGCCTTCTGCAACGCCGTGGCGCAGGTCGCGCTCAAATCCGGCGCCGGCGACATCGAAGCGCTGAAGGCGGTCAGGCTGGCCACCGGCGAGAGCGTCGAGGAGGCTCGCGCCGCGGTCATCGCCAAGGTCGGCGAGAACGTACAGGTGCGGCGCTTGGCGCGCAGCGACAGCGCGCACACCGTGGCCGCCTACGTGCACGGCGCGCGTATCGGCGTGCTGGTCGAGCTGAAGGGCGGCAGCGAGGAACTGGCGCGCGGCATCGCCATGCACGTGGCCGCCATGAACCCGCCCTACAACAAGGCCAGCGATGTGCCCGCCGCGTTCGTCGCCAAGGAAAAGGAAATCGAACTGGCCAAGATGGCCGAAAAGGACAAGTCCAAGCCCGCCGCGATCCTGGAAAAGATCATCTCCGGCAAGATCGCCAAGATCGTCAACGAGAACACGCTGTACGGCCAGCCCTACGTGCTCAACACCGAGCAGACCGTCGAAGCCGCGCTGAAGGCCGCCGGCGCCGAGGTGCTGCGGTTCCAGCGCCTGGCCGTGGGCGAAGGCATCGAGAAGGTGGTCGAGGACTACGCCGCCGAAGTGATGAAGCAGGCCGGACTGGCCTGAGCCGCATCACCAGGCTGGACAACGACAGGGCCGCGTTGAGCGGCCCTGCGTTTTTGAATGTCCGGAAGCCAGCGCGGAAACAGCTGCGCGGGGTTGCAACGCTGAAGCTCAGCCGCCGACCGACTGCGCAGCAGTTGGGCGGTCGGCTGGAGCGACTTGTTAGAAATCATTTCTTCGCGGGAAATAACATCGGGATCGTAAATTTAATGCGCGAATTTGATGAG
>JAKAWV010000004.1 GCA_021827205.1 Pseudomonadota bacterium
TCTGGTTCGATTCGATGAACTCGTACTTCCGCCGAACGACGTTGATTCCAGGACGCTTTGCCACTCGTCACCTCCAGCGATTTCACTACCTTCGCCAAAAGTGTCCACGAAATCCTGGGAACTCCATGCGCCTGTACCTGCAACGGCAGCATGCCTGCGGCTCCGATCGCTTTCGGGCGGGCCATCCAAGCCCAACTGCGGCATGGCTTCCACGTCGACGACCCCCTCAGGAGCCACCCTTGCCAGGTTGCTTGGCATATTTATGAAGGTACGTTCCGATGGCATCCAGTGTTGACTGTGACGGGACGGGTTTGCCCATGGCCACCATGTTGCGTTGCATGCGCAGCACGACCGCGGGCCACTCCGCAGCGGTGTGCTGTGCGGGGTCGGGGAGGGCATGACATTGGGAACAGGTTGCGCTGAAAGCCCTGCCCGCGGGCGTATCCAGGCCTTTGGCGGTTGCCTTGTTCAGAGGTATCTGGGCGTGTTTCTGCAAATACGCGAGCAGCGTCGCCTGCTCCTTCGCGGACGGAGCCTGGATACCCATCATGTCCTGGTCGCTCATCATGCGTTCGCGCGCGACCATGCGCGCCACGACCGCGGGCCACCCCGTGGCCGTATGCAGTCCCGGCCCCGGCAGGCCATGGCACTGGGTACAGTAGTGCTGCATCAATCTGGCCCCTTCCGAATGGGGCTGCGGCAGCGAGGCGGGGTTGATGCCGAGCGGCAACATGTTGCCCATCATGTCTTGCATCATGCGTTTCATTCCTCCGCGGCCCATCATTCCGTCCATCCCCATCATCATCCCCCCGCGGCTTATCATCCCGCCTGTTCCCCCGGGCCTGAGGACCGGATATAGACCGACGACGCCGACAAGGCCGACCGCGATCAGCGCCAAGCCGGCGATCAAGGGGCCGCGCCCATTCACCGGTCGTCTTCCTGGAGTTCCCGGCGCATGCGCGTGTAGGTTTCCCGGTCGATCTCGCCCCGGGCATAGCGACGCCGCAGGATTTCAAGCGGCGAATCGGTTTTGCCACGAAGCAACCAGCCGATGACCACGACCACGCCGGCGATCAGCAGAATCCAGAACAGGATGAAGAGCGGCCACAAGGCCCCCATCCCGCCCATCCACATGCCATTCATGCCTTTATACCTTGAGGTGTAGCCAGGACTTTTCCAGCAGCACCTTGGCGAGGTGCCAGCGCCGGGCCGGTGCGCGGAACTTCACGATGGGCTTGGGTTCCGCATAAAAATCGCCGCCACCGTAACCCGCTTGCCCGTTGCCATTCTCGATGAAACACGCGCCGTGACCATCGAATCGATCGGATGCGTCACGATCAAGAATGAGTGAGGCGATGTTCTTCGCGACGACCTCCGCTTCTGCATGCGCGAAGACGCCGGCCTTCGGCAGCGGTTTGCCGAGTTGCAGCGGAATCGAGACGACATCGCCGATCGCGAAGACCCGGGGGAAGTGGGTTCCCAGCGTGTGCCGGTCCACCGCAATCCACCCGGTCTCGCCGGCGAGGGCACTCTCGCGGACCACGCGCGGTGCGCGGTGCGGCGGCACGTAGGCCAGCAGGTCGAATCCCGTATTCGCGCCGTTGGCAAAAACGATCTGTTTTGCGGCCGCGTCGACCGACGTCACCTGATGTTCGGGGTGGTACGCGATGCCCTTCGCTGCGAGGAGCTGTTTCACTGCCGCGGAGGTCTCCGGACCCGCAACCGCCATCGGCCCGGGTTCCGCGGCGAAGACCTCGATGGCGACCGCATCGTGCAGGCCACGCTTGCGATAGAACGCATCGATGAGCAGCGCCGCCTCGTAAGGCGCTGCCGGGCATTTGTACGCGGGCGCCGCCGTGAGCACGACGACACGCCCGCGCCGCAGCGAGCCGAGCGCGGCACGCAGGCCTTCAGCACCCGCAAGCGTGTAGAAATCGTGCCCCGCCTCGCGCAGACCCGGCACGGCTTCCGCGGCCAGCTCGGCGCCGAGCGCGACGACCAGGTAGTCCGCATCGAGGATCTCGCCGGATACCGTGACGCGGCGGGTTTCGGGATCGATCTTCTCCACCTCGCCGAGGCGCACCTGGATGCCCTTGCGCTGCAGTCGGGCAAGCGGACGCTTGATCGATACGGCTTCGCGCAGCCCCACCATCAGCCACAGCAGCGATGGCGCGTAGAGGTGCTCGCGTTCCCGATCGACGAGCACGACGCGATGGGCGCGTGGAAGATGCTTGCGCAACGCGCTGGCGGCGACGAGACCACCCACGCCGCCGCCGAGGACGACGACTGTCTTGGCGGCATCCATCAGAACACCAGCGTCTTGTCGGCCCACTGCGTCCACGCGGCGAGCTGCTCCATCGTGCTGCGCGGCGCGCCTTCGATCAGCTCCGTGGCGGCGATGCCGCGGGCGTCGATGCAAGTGCCACACACGCCGACTTCGCCGCCGTGGCGGACGATCATGCCCAGCATGTCGCCGATGTTGTAGTAGCCCGGCGCCACCTTCTGTCCAGCCTTGGCACAAGCCACCGCATCGCCGATCAGAAACAGCTTCACCTCCTCGCCGCCGGTCTTGAGCATCTGCCGGGCGAGGCGCAGGGCGTTGTAGCTGCGCTCGCTGCCGTAGGGCGCATCGTTGAGCACGAATAGATGTTTCATGGGAGTCTCCCTTGCGTTGATGAAATGGAATTCACGGTTGCGATTCCAGCGGCAGCCCCAGCGCCCGCCAGTCGGGCACGCCGATCTCGAGCCGCGCTGCCTTATGGCCGTGGCGCCGCAGGATTTCCACCGCCTCGACCGCCATGACGCAGTACGGGCCGCGGCAATAGGCCACCACCTGCCGGTCGCGCGGCAATTCGGCGAGCCGCTGCTCCAGCTCGGCCAGCGGCACCGACAGCGCGCCGGGGATGTGTCCGTTGCGGTATTCCTGCTCAGGACGCACGTCGAGCACCAGCGCCTCACCACTGCGAACTCGTTTGAGCAGGGTGGCCTGATCCACCGCTTCCAGAACGTTCTTTCCGTCGAGGAAAAGCCGGGTGGTGCGCTCGATTTCGGCCAGTCTCGACTCGGCCAGATGGCGGAAGGCCAGAAAGAAATCGCAGACCTCGGTCCCGGCCAGCCGGTAGGTGACGTGCAGACCCTGTTTTTCCGCCTCCACCAGACGGGCCGCGCGCAGCACCTTGAGATGCTGCGAGGCGTTGGCAAGGGTCTGGCTGGTGGCCACGGCGAGCGACTCCACCGTGCGCGGCCCCTGGCAAAGCACGTCGAGCATTTCCAGTCGCTTGGGGCTTGCCAGGGACTTGCCCAGGCGCCCGAACTGTTCGTAGATCTGATCCTTGAATGCGCGGCTATCCATCAGCCGTGCTCCGTGATCGTCAATTCGCGCCATGCCGCGATCAACGCCGCGGCGGCCGCATCGATCTCCGCTTCCCGGGTGTAGTGCCCAACCGACAATCGCACCGCGCCAAGCGCCCGCTCGAAGGAAAGGCCCATCGCTTCCAGCACCCCGCTGGGCGCGGCGTCCCCGGCATGGCAGGCGGAACCGGTGGCGGCGGCGACCCGATCCGCCACCCGCTGCAGCAGCAGCGCGCCGGATACACCGGGAAAGGACACATTGAGGGTATTGGGCAGGCGCTGTTCGAGGTGGCCGTTCAAGGCGAGCCCCGGGATCTCCTGCGACAGGCGGGCATGCAGCCGGTCGCGCAGCGCGCGCAGGCGAGCGTGGGTTTCCGGCAGGCGTTCGCGCGCCAGGCGTGCCGCGGCGCCCAGGGCGACGATCTGCGGGATGTTTTCCGTACCCGGCCGCAGGCCTCGCTCCTGGCCGGCTCCGGCGAGCACGGCAGTGATCGGCGTACCGGTGCGCACGTACAACGCGCCGATGCCCTTGGGGGCGTAGAACTTGTGCCCGGCGAGAGTCAGCAGGTCGACACCGAGGGCATCGACATCGAGCGCCAGCTTGCCGGCGGACTGCGCGGCGTCGGTGTGCATCAGCGCCCCGTGACGGTGGGCCAGGGCGGCGATTTCGGCGATCGGCTGGATCGTGCCGACCTCGTTGTTGGCGTGCATCACCGACACCAGTCCCGTGTCGGATCGCAGTGCGGCGGCGACATCGGCGGGAGCGACCCGGCCGTATTCATCCACCGGCACGACCGTCACCGACCCGCCCAGCTCCTGCAGGCGACGCGCGGGCTCGCGCACCGCCGGGTGTTCGATGGCGGAGATCACGACGTGCCGGCGCGCATGCCCCCATGCCCGCGCCACGCCGAGGATGGCGAGGTCGTTCGCCTCGGTGGCGCTGCCGGTAAAGACGATTTCGGTCGCACGCGCACCGATCAAGTGGGCGGCGTCCTCGCGCGCTGCGGCCATGGCACGGCGCGGGGCATCCGCGTAGGCGTGAGCGGACGACGGATTGCCGAAATGCTCGCGCAGGAACGGCAGCATGGCCACCACCACTTCCGGCGCGACCGGGGTGGTGGCGTTGTAGTCAAGATAGATCGAGGCCATGCCAACGTCCGATCAAGTAATCAATCATTAGTTTAAATACTTGACCATGGAAGATCAAGTCATACACGCACCGGGATTGGCCGGTCGGAAGACTTGGCGCCCCGATCCGGGCAACGCCTGTGCCGGATCAAGGTGCCGGCATCAAGTCGAGAGGGGTTCTGCAACCGTGACCGAGAGATTGAGGTGGTCCGCGGCGCGAACCTGTTCACATGCCGGAGACACACAGACCAGCCCACACCGCATGCCGCGGGCGTCAAGAATTGAGCACGTCAAGGCGACTGTGCGCGGCTGCGACTGAGCTACTGCGGCCCGGGGTCCGGCCATTGCGGTCGAGCGACTGTGCCGCAAGCACACGGTCGCAGGCTTCGCACGCACTTGGCCATTTTCGGTCGCGCGGCAACAAGCCGAACACATGCTACGCCCGCGCATACGTATTCATGCTTGTCGGGCTCTGCGAAGCCACATCCAGCACGCTGCGTTTGTCTAGACTTGGAACGAGTGCCAGAGATGGGACCGCGCAATGAATCGCCGTGCAATGTGGCTGCGAATTGCAGGTTTGGCATTAACGCTGTCGATGCTGACGGCCTGTGGCGAAGGCGGCGGCAGTGGCGCAACGCCTCCTGCACCTCCTCCGCCCACACCTCCCGCACCGGCGGCCAGCATCGCCAGCTTCAGTGTGGCGCCTACGGCGCTCAACGCCTCCGGCGGTGCGGTGACGCTGATCTGGCAGACCAGCAACACCAGCAATTATGCGTTGAGCGTACATCCCTCCACTGGCGTCATCGGCCTGCCCGGTGGCGCGACCACGGTAACCAGCCTCAGCGTGATGTTGCCGGGCAACACCGGCGCTACGGCCGTCACCTACATCTTCACGCTCACCGCGAATGGTGCCGCCGGCACCCCACCGGCCACGGCCAGCACACAAGTTACCGTCGTCGCCGGCAACAGCGTGGCGGTGCTGCCCGGCGTCAACTGGCCGGCGCAGGTGATCTACTTCCTGATGACCGACCGTTTCGACAACGGCAACACCGCCAATGACAACGGCGGTCCCGGCGATGACCAGGCCGCGCAGCCGCAAAACCCGATGGGCTGGTACGGCGGTGATTTCCAGGGCGTGACCGACCGGATCGACGCAGGCTACTTCACGCAACTGGGTGCCACCGCCATCTGGATGACGCCGCCTTACCTGCAGGGCGCGCCGCAGCCTGGCCCTGCCGGCAACAACCCCGATGGGTGGCAGCAATTCCCCTACCACGGCTACTGGCCGTGGAACTTCGATGCGCCCGATCCACACTTCGGCAGCATTGCCGATCTGCAGACGCTGGTGCAGACGGCGCACAACAACTATCTGGCGATCATGCTGGGGCAGATCGTCAATGATGCCGGCTATGGCGATCCGCCTTACGTGCAGGAGAGCAACGCCATCGTCAGCGGGCAGTTGACGCTCGACAACAGCGCGATGGCGCTGCAAACCTTTTTGTTCCATCACGCCGATCCCGTCACCGGCCAGTGCGAGCCCTATGCCGGTACCTACAACGCCATGATCGACTGCCCACTCGACGGGTTGCCGGACTTCAACTCCGACAACACCAACGTGCAGACCATGCTGGACCAGGCTACTGCTGGCTGGCTCACCACTTACGGACTGGACGCCATTCGCCTCGATGCGGCCATGTATGTCCCCGAGAGCTTCTGGGCGCAGTACTTTGCCTACCTGAAGTCGCAGAACCTCGCGCCCTACGCCATCGCCGAAATCTTCGACGGCGCCCCCGATTTCGTAGGCGGCTTCACTCAGACTTCCGTTGGCTTCGATGGTGCAGAGAACTATCCGCTCTACTACGCCATCACGCAGTCCGGGCTGGTGCCGAACCAGCCGCCCTACTACGGCTACACCAACCTGGCGGCCGTGAACTACGCGGTACAGCAGAATCTGGCCAACGATGCACAGCCGTACCTGGTGGTGAATTTCATCGATGACCAGGATGTGCCACGCTTCACCAGCATGCTGACCAACAACGGCGTGATGGGCAGCGATGTGCTGGCGCACTGGCAGATCGCCGAGGTGTTGAGCTTCACACTGCCCGGCATCCCGATGATCTATTACGGCGACGAGGCCGGCATGGCCGGCACCTGGGATCCCTACCAGGCGGTCGCCAACGGCACGCCCAGCGACAACATCCGTCAGCCGATGACGCTATTCACCGCCGCGCAGCGGCAGGCCGCCGGTGTGCAGGGCTACTACATCTGGCTGCAGACGCTGGCGCACATGCGCACGCAACAGGCGGCGTTGGCCACTGGCGTCTACACGCCCCTGTTCGTGCCGAGCAGCAGCGACCCCAACATTTACGTCTACCTGCGCGGCAGTGGCACTGGCAGCGTGTTGGTGGCCATCAACGCCACCGGCGTGAGCGTGGATCTCAACCAATTGCCCAACGCCGGCAGTGGCCTGGTGGTACCCGGGATGCCGGTCGGCGCGTTGAGCAGTCTGATCGGCGGCACGTCATCGTTGAGTCTCCACGCGTGTAGCAGCAACACCTGTCTGACCGGCACGCTGGCGCCGTGGAGCGCGCAGGTGGTGGCACCCTGAGGATGTTCCGCAAGGCACCAAACCCGCCGCTGTCAACAGATTGCCGTGTACCGCCAAGCTGGTTTCGCAACGACCGCAAGACACTGCAGATGGGGTGAACACGCGGTCAAGCCGCGCATCGGCGGACCCGTCGGTCTGCCGGGCTTGTCCGGCAGGACCGATGGCAACATACACTGCGGCCTTTCCACAGAGGATCCGCGCATGAAATCCTGGCGAAGTGCGGTGTTGTTGCTCGGTCTGGCGCTGGTCGCATGCGCGGTGGCACACACGGCCGAGGCGGCGTCCAAGGTGTCCTTCCAGCTTACCGACGTGCGCGATCTGGTGCGCCTGAGCCAGCCGCAGATCGCGCCGGACGGCCGGCACATCGCGCTGATCGTCACTCACGCCGACTGGAAGACCGACAAAAACGAGCCGCGTATCGAGCTGGTCGACGTGGCCAGCGACAAGACGCGGGTGCTGACTTGGCACCGCAAGGGCATCGCTGCGCTGCAGTGGTCGCATGACGGCACGCGGCTAGCTTTCCTCGCCGAAGCCGCAGCGCCGGTCGCGGCGAAGGCAGGCGGCGGCGCGGCGGATGAGGCGGCTGCAGGCAAGGACGCCAAGCCCAAGCCGCAGGTGTTCGTGATGCCCATGGACGGTGGCGATCCGCGACAGATCACGCAGACGCCGCGCGGCGTGGCCGGCTTTGCCTGGAGTCCGCACGACACACGTATCGCCTTCATCACCGAGGATGCTCCCGCCAACGCCAAGGCGCTGGCGCATCACGATGGCGCCTTCGAGGTGACCGACGGCAACTTCGAGCTGCGCAACGCATTGGCGCCCTGGCACCTGTGGGTGGTGGCCAGCGGCGGCGGCAAGGCCACGCGACTGACCGAAGGCCGCTACAGCCTGCAAACCGACCGGCAAGGCACGCCGTATCCGGCGTGGAGCGCGGACGGCAAGCAGATCGCCTTCATTCGTTATCCCGGGCCGTACTGGGGACCATCGTTCCATTCCGTCGTCGATGTGGTCGACACCACCGGCGGTGGGCCGCACACGTTGTCTGACCAACAGGGCGCGATGGCGGTGCAGTACGCGCCGGGCAGCTCCGCGCGCTATGCCTACCTGCGTCCGCGCAATGGTGACGAGAATAACGGCAACGCGGTCTACGTGGGCGAGGCCGGCCACGATCGCGACGTCACCGCGGATCTCGCGCGCAACATCGATACCTACGCCTGGATGCCGGATGGCCACAGCCTGCTACTGAGCGGCGAACTGGGCACGCGCTCGGTGCTGTGGCTGCAGCCGCTGCACGGCAAGGCGCGCGTGCTGGACCTGGGTGAAGTCAACGTCGAGGACCAGCCCAGCGTGGCGCGTGACGGCGCCATCGCCTTCATCGGCAGCACGTCCACGCATCCCGACGAGCTGTACGTGCTGCGCCACGCCGGTGCGCCGCCGCGTCGCCTGACCGACCTCAACGCCTTCGTGGATCAGCGCCTGCTGGGCCGTACGCAAAGCATCGCCTGGGACGGCCCGGATGGCTTCCACGAGGACGGCGTGCTGGTGTATCCGGTGCACTACGCGGCGGGCCGGCGCTATCCGCTGGTGCTGGTGATCCACGGCGGGCCGGAGGGTGCCAGCACGGTGGTGTTCTCGCCGTTGACGCAGTTGCTGTCGGCCGCGGGCTTTCTGGTGTTCGAGCCCAACTACCGCGGCAGCACCAACCTGGGCGATGCCTACCAGCACGCCATCTTCCGCGACACCGGCGAGGGCCCGGGCCAGGACGTGATGGCGGGCCTGGCGGCGGTGGAAAAGCTGGGCATCGTGGATACGAACCGCATTGGCGTCAGCGGCTGGAGCTACGGCGGCTACATGACCGCCTGGCTCAGCGGCCACTACGACGTGTGGAAGGCCGCGGTGGCCGGCGCCGCGCTCACCGACTGGGTCATGGACTACACCATCGCCTACTATCAGACCGGCGATACGTACTTTTTCGGCGGCTCGCCCTGGGTGGCCAAGTACCACGACATCTGGCGCGCGCAATCGCCGATCGCCTATGCGCAGAACGTCAAGGCGCCAACGCTGATCATGGGCGATGTCGGCGATGGCAACGTGCCGCTGGTCAACAGCTATGAGTGGTATCACGCGCTGCGCGACAACGGCGTCACCGTGCGCTTCTATGCCTATCCGGTGGACACCCATTTCCCCGAGGACATCGTGCAGACCACCGACGTCTACCGGCGCTGGGTGGACTGGATGAAACGGTACCTGCAGTGATCCAGCAGGATGTCGGGAAACTTCCCGCTGGCAGTTGGGGCATTCCTGCCCAGCGCGTCACGGGTCGCAGTTCTACCCCTCGACGTCGGTTCTGGGGCCGGCATCCGCGTGGGCGTGGCTCTCCATCATCGCGCCGGAATCCATCGGCCCCATGTCCTCGTCGGACGGCGCCTTGGCGACGATGGCCCGGTACTCGGCCGGCGTCATGCCCGGCAGCTTCCGCAGGAAGGCGATCATGCTCCAGATGGTGGCGTCGTCGTGACTGAAGCCCCACGCCGGCATCGCGCTCATCTTGATGCCGTGCTTGATCACCCAGAACGCCTGGCGCGGGTCGACGCGCACCCGGCTGAGGTTGGGCGGCTGCGGATACAGGCCGGGGCGGATCTCGGAGTCGCTGACGCCCGGCGCCAGATGGCAGCCGGCACACATCGCCGCGTACTGGCCGGCGCCCTTGAGGATGACCTTCGGATCGTCGAGGTCGGCCGGCACCTGGATGGACGCGGCGTGCTTCTCGATCGAGCGCTCGCGCATCATCGTCAGCATCGCCACCGTCGCTTTCCAGTGCGGGCTGTCGGCGCCCATGTCGTACATGCCCAGCCACATGAAGGCGAAGACGCCGAGCACCGCCGCCAGCGCCACACCCAGCAGAGCGATCAAGGTATTTTTCATGTTTCCCCCTCAGAACCAGACGCGTACGCCGGCGACGATCTGCCGGTCGAACACGGATTTGTTTTCCGCGCGGCGAAAGCCCGCGGTGCCGCCGAACACGCGCTGCCAGACCACGCCGATATACGGTGCGAACTCGCGGCGGATTTCGTAGCGCAGGCGCAAGCCCAGGCTGGCGTCGGACAGTCCGCTGCCCAGCCGGCGTGCCGGATCGCTACGGCCGTAGAGGTTGGCCTCGAACTCCGGCTGCAGGATCAGCCGCTGGGTAAACAGCAGTTCGTACTCGACCTTCAGGCGCGCGGCGGTGCGCCCGCCCGCGCCGACGTAGCCGGTGGCCTCGATGTCGAACCAATACGGCGCCAGGCCCTGCACGCCGAAGGCCGCCCAGTCACGCGCGGGTCCGGCGCCGAAGTCGTGGCGCACGCCCAGCGTGCTGTCCCAGAACGCGGTGACGGCGTGGCTCCACAGCGCTTCGATGTCGCCCTCCTGCAGACGTCCGGCGCTGCGCGCGCCCTCGCTGCGCAACAGCAGCCGGTTGAAATCGCCGCCATACCAGGCGTAGGCGTCCCAGGCCTGGCCGCTGACGCCGTCGGCATGCGTCCATTCGAGTTGGTTGATCAGCACCTTGCCGAAGCGGCGGTCATCGGCCATGTCCATGCCGGTCATCGGCATGGATTCGAGCTTGGCCAGATAGGCCGCGGGGTCGGCCGGGCCGGGTGGCAATGCGGGCGCCGCAGGCGTCGAGGTGGAGGGCGCGGCTGGCGCGCCGTGCTGGCCGTGCGATGTTTTCATCCCGGGCATGCCGGACGTGCTGCCCGTGTCCATCCCGGGCATCGAGCCCATGTCCATACCGGGCATGCCGCCCATCGAGGATGAAGCGGCAGCCGGTTGCGCCGATGTTGCACGTGTCGGAGCCGCCGGCTTTGCGGGCGGAGCGCCGTGCTTGCCGTGCTTTTCGTGCGTAATGTCCATGCCGGGCATCGCGCCCATCTTCATGCCGGACATGTCACCCATGGTCGACGCGGACGATGCCGGCGCCGTCTGCGCGAACGCCGGCGCCGTCAGCACGGATGCGCACAACATCCACAGCGAGACCAAGCGTGTGCCGCGTGGAGTCATCGTCTGTGCGCTCATGCCACGATCACCTCGCGGAACATGCCCGCCTCCATGTGGTAGAGCAGGTGGCAGTGGTAGGCCCAGCGCCCCGGCGCGTCGGCGCTGACCATGTAACTGATTTGCTGCGCCGGCTGCACGCTGACGGTGTGCTTGCGCACCTGGAAGCCGCCGTCCGGCGCCTCGACCTCGCTCCACATGCCGTGCAGGTGGATCGGGTGGGTCATCATGGTGTCGTTGATCAGGGTGATACGCAGACGCTCGCCGTAGCGGAAGGTGATCGGCGCGGCCTGCGAAAACTTCTTGCCGTCGAAGCCCCAGACGTAGCGCCGCATGTTGCCGGTGAGGTGCAGCGTGAGCGTGCGTCCCGGTTCGCGCGGATCCAGCGGCCCGCCGAGCGTGTGCAGATCGGCATAGGTGAGCACGCGGCGGCCGTTGTCGCGCAGGCCGACGCCCGGATCGTCGAGGTTGCTGCGCGGATCGGCCACGCACATGTCCACGCTGGGACCGGTTTTGCAATGCCAGGGTGGCGGAAAAGCGAACGGCGAGGCGGCGCCCGGCACGGACGCTGATGCCGCGTGGCCGGCATGCGCCATGCCCGCCATCCCGGCCCTGTCCTGTATGCCCTTCATGCCGGCCATCCCGTTCATGCCTTGCATGCCGGCCATGTCCTTCATGGACCCCATGTCCATGCCGGCCATGCCGCCCATGGCGCCCATCATGTCGGTCATGCTCAGCCAGGGCACCGGATCGAGCGGCGGCACCGGCGCCTGCATGCCGGCACGTGGCGCCAGCGTGCCGCGCGCGTAGCCGCTGCGATCCATCGATTCGGCGAAGATCGTGTACGCGGCGTCGCCGGGCTCGACGATCACGTCGTAGGTTTCCGCCACGCCGATGCGGAACTCGTCCACCGTCACCGGCTCGACGTCCTGGCCGTCGGCGCTGACCACGGTCAGCTTCAGGCCCGGGATACGCAGATCGAAGTAGGTCATCGCCGCGCCGTTGATGACGCGCAGGCGCACGCGCTCGCCGGGCTTGAACAACGCGGTCCAGTTGCCGGCCGGCGCGGTGCCGTTGAGCAGATAGGTATAGGTGTAGGCCGACACGTCGCTGAGGTCGGTCGGGTTCATGCGCATCCGGTTCCACATGCGCCGCCTGGCCAGCGCCGCGCGGATGCCCATGCGCTCGACATCGCGCATGAAATCGACCGCGGTCGGCTGGTGGAAGTTGTAGTAGTCGCTCTGGCGCTTGAGCGTGGCGAGGATGGTGTCGGGGTTCTGATCGGTCCAGTCGCTGAGCATCACCACGTAGTCGCGATCGGAACGGATCCTGGCGCCGTCGCGCGCCTCGACCACGATCGGTCCGTACAGGCCCTGCTGCTCCTGGAAGCCCGAATGCGAGTGGTACCAGTAGGTGCCGGTCTGGCGCACCGGGAAGCGGTAGGTGAACGTCTCGCCCGGCGCGATGCCGGGAAAACTCAGGCCCGGCACGCCGTCCATCCGGAACGGCAGCAGGATGCCGTGCCAGTGGATCGAGCTGGCCACCGGCAGCGTGTTGCGCACGCGCAGGGTGACGGTATCGCCCTCGCGCCAGCGCAGGATCGGCGCCGGCAGTTGGCGGTTGACCACGATCGCGCTGCGCGCGCGGCCGGTGAAATCGACCGACATCGCGCCGATGGTCAGGTCGAACTCGGTGCCGCTGAGCACGGCGGGATAGGCCGTGGCGGCCGGCGCGGCCAGCGCGAAGCGCGGCAGCAGGCCGACGCCGAGCGCGGCGGCGCCCAGCGCGAGCCCCTGCACGAAGCGGCGGCGGGCCGGATCGGGCACGGTGGGACAATCGGGTGGAACAAGAATGCGCGACATGGCGACTCCGGAACGCGAGGACAGGCCGCGCAGTGCACGGCGCGGCATCAACAGGTGCAGCAGGGGCGTCGCGCGGAGCGACGCAGCGCGTTCAAACGACTGGTGGCCGCAGCGGCGGGGCGGTGATCGCGGGGACAAGGGCGAGCGCGCGCAACCGCGGGGACTCGCGCCCGGCACGCGGCGTCTGCATCGACAGCGCAGCCACCGGCAGGACCGCGGCACCACACGCGCTGACGCAACCGCAGCAGTGTCCACCGCTGCAGGCATGTTGCGCGTGACCGCAGCAATCGTGCCCAGCCGCGGATGCATCGGCGCAGTGCGCGGCCACCGGCTGGCCAGCGTGCAACATCGGCGCGGCATGCGTCATGGTCGTCGCCATCGCCGGTGCAGTCTGCATGGCAGGCAGCGGCAGCGCGAACACCATGCCCGACCACGCCAGCAGGGCCAGCACGAGCAGACGGCGGAACGGGACAGCGGAAAGACGCATGGGTCGCAGCGTAATTTGTCCGTAATGTCAACGCAACCATGAAGGCGCTCCGCGGTGGGCATCCGTGCGCTCCGCGCCACGTACACTTCCCGTGCCGCCTGTCGAGCCTTGCAATGAATTATCGCCACCGTTTTCATGCCGGCAACTTTGCCGATGTCCTCAAGCACACGATCCTGCTGGGCGTGCTCGATGCGCTCAAGCGCAAGCCGGCGCCGTTCGCGTATCTGGACACGCACGCCGGCAGCGGCGTCTACGCGCTGGACTCGGAGGCCGCGCGCAAGACCAGCGAGTTCCGCGCCGGCGTGCTGCGCGTACTCGATGCCGGCGATCTGCCGCCGTTGCTGCGCCGCTACGTCGAGGCCGTGCGCGCCTGTGATGCGGGCACGCCGCTAACGCGCTATCCGGGCTCGCCGTGGCTGGCCTGGTACGCGCTGCGCACGCAGGATCGCGCGTTGCTGTGCGAACTGCTGCCCGCGGAAGCCGTCGTGCTGCGCAGCCAGTTCGCCGACGATGCGCGCATGCATGTGCATCAACGCGATGGCTACGCGGCGCTGGCCGCGTTGCTGCCGCCGCCGGAAAAACGCGGTCTGGTGCTGATCGATCCGCCTTACGAGGCGCAGGAAGACGAGTTTCGCAGCATCCGCCACGGCCTTGAGCAGGCGCTGACGCGCTGGCCGCAGGCGACTTGCGCGGTGTGGTATCCGATCAAGCTGGCGCGCACGCGCGAGCCGTTCCTGCGCTGGCTGCGTACCTGCGCGGCGCAACAAGTGCTGGTGGCCGAACTGGCGGTGCGCGCGGAAAACTCGCCGCTGCGCATGAACGGCTGCGGCGTGGCCTTGCTCAATCCGCCATGGAAGCTGGATCAGGCGCTGTCCGCGGCCTTGCCGGTGCTGGCGCGGCTGCTGGGCGAGGACGGTCAGGGCGATTCGCGCTTGCAATGGCTGAAGCGTGAATGATTGCCGCAGTGCCCACGCTGCCGCGCACGGCTGTCGCTATGCTGTGATCACCAATTCACGGGGAATTTCCATGCGCCGCCTGCCGCGATTGTTGTCACTGACGCTGCTGTCCCTGTCCGCCGCGCTGCTGCTTGCAGCCTGCGCGCCGGCACCGATCTTCAAGCCCGGTTCGAACATCGCCAACGTGCCGCCGGAGACCGTGGCACAGGCGCCTGAACGCTATATCGGGCGCGCAGTGATCTGGGGCGGGCAAGTGGTGGCTGTGCAGAACATGCCCGACACCACCGAGGTGCAAATCCTCGGCTACCCGCTGGACAGCTCGCAGCGACCGCTGCCCAACAGCCCCGCGGGCGGGCGCTTCATCGCCATCATGAAAGGCTATGTCGAGCCGCTGAACTATCCGGCCGGTGCGCTGGTCACGCTCACCGGTCATGTTGAGGGCGTGCGCGTGGGCAGTGTCGGCGATGCGTCCTATGCCTTCCCGCTGGTACGCGTGGATGCCGTGCATGTGTGGACCGCAGCCGAGTTGCGCAGCGACAAGCCGCACTTCAGCTTTGGCTTGGGCGTGGGCGTGGGCATCATTCGCTGAGGCATCGGCGCAACTGCCCTGCCCGATTCTGGCCGGTTCCACTCAAGCCGGATCGGGCAAGGCGCCAAACTCATCCGCATCGTCGCCCGCGCCCGGATCGGGCAGCAGCGCCACGTGCTGCGGCGCGACTTCACGCACCGACTCGGCCAGCGCGCGCTCGACCAGCCAATAGCGTCCGTCGAGCTGGATCACGCCCAGTTCGCCAGCGTTGAGCGCGCGCAACTGCGCGGCGTCCACGTGCACGCGGCGAATCTTGCCGCCGTACTCGAAGTGGCGCATCAGCTCGGCCTCGGCGCGATTGAGCGTCTTGCCCTGCACCAGCGCCTGCGCCTTTTCACGCTGTTCCTTGCGCCGCCGGGCGCGCTCGGCGGCGGCACGCTCGGCAGTGGCTTTCTCGCGCTGCTCCTGTGCGTGGCGCAAGGCATAGGCGCGCGCCAGATCGATTTCTTCCTGACTCGCGTCCGCGCGGCGCGGCGCCGGTTTGCCGGCTGCTTGCGCGCGCGCTGTGCCGCGTCCGCGCTGCGCGGTGCGCGCAGGCGCGTGGTTGCCCGATGCGCCAGCACCGGGCTTGCCGGATGTATCGTGCTTGCCCGCACCCGCACCCGCACGCGACGCGTCTTGCGCCACGCGCTCGCCGCGCGCCGGCGCGGGCGGCTTGGGGCTGGGCTGCAAACCCGCTTTCAGCAGTTGATCACGCAGGGAATCGACCATGTTCCACTCGCTTGCGGTGCTGTTCATGGCGCGCGCATGCGCGCCGTGGTCCCATCAGTAATGCGGCGGCGGCGGCTCGCCGCGCACATCCGGCGCCAGCGCGGTGCGCACGCCGGCCAGTTCCAAGCGCAACTCGGTGACGATGCGCTCCAGGCGGTCAAGACGCATGGCGCGCTCGGCGTCGGTGGCGAGCAAACCGTGCAACGCTTCGTCGAGAAAACTCAGCCGGATCTCCAACTCGGTCAGGCGATTTTCGAGCGTACTCATCGGGGCGTGCTCATGCATGGGAATCCAGCGAGCGGCCGCGGCCGATGCCGTAATAGGCCAGGCCCGCGGCCTCGACCGCGACGGGGTCGTACAGATTGCGGCCGTCGAACAGCACCGGCGTGGACAGCGCCGCGCGAATGCGCGCGAGATCGGGGCTGCGAAACACCTTCCACTCAGTCACCAGCGCCAGCGCATCGGCGCCTTGCAGGGCTTCGTAGGGCTGCGCGCACAGCGCCAGATCCGCGCGCGCGCCATAGAGGCGCAGGGTTTCGCGATGCGCCTCCGGATCGCACGCGCGCACGCGCGCGCCGGCCGCCCACAGCGCCTCCATCAGCGTGCGGCTGGGTGCCTCGCGCATGTCGTCGGTGTCGGGCTTGAAGGCCAGCCCCCACAAGGCGATGGTCTTGCCGTGCAAATCGCCGCCAAAGTGGCGCTGGATCAGTGCGAACAGGCGCCGCTTCTGTGCTTGATTCACCGCTTCCACGGCTTGCAGCACGCGCGGCGTGTAATCGTGCGCCTCGGCGGTGTGCACCAGCGCCTGCACGTCCTTGGGAAAACACGAGCCGCCATAACCGGCGCCGGGATAAATGAAGTGGTAGCCGATGCGTGGATCGGCACCGATGCCCTGACGCACCAGTTCCACGTCGGCACCAACGCGCTCGGCGAGGTTGGCGATCTCGTTCATGAAGCTGATCTTGGTCGCCAGCATGGCGTTGGCGGCGTACTTGGTCAGCTCGGCCGAGCGCGTGTCCATGGCCACGATGCGCTCGTGGTTGCGGTTGAACGGCGCGTACAGGTGCTTGAGCAACGCCAATGCGCGCGCGCTGTCGCTGCCGATGATGATGCGGTCGGGGCGCATGCAGTCGTTGACCGCATCGCCTTCCTTGAGGAATTCGGGGTTGGAGACGATATCGAACGGCACCTTCGCGCCGCGCGCGGCCAGTGCCTCGGCGATGCGTGCGCGCACACGCTCGGCGGTACCGACCGGCACCGTGGATTTGTTCACCACCACGGCATAATCGTCGAGATGCCGGCCGATGCTCGCGGCCACGGCCAGCACGTGACGCAGATCGGCACTGCCGTCCTCATCCGGCGGCGTGCCAACGGCAATGAACAGTGCCTCGCCGTGCACGACGCCAGCGCCGGCATCGGTGGTGAAACCCAGCAGACCCGCGGCGTGGTTGCGCTGCACCATCGGCGCCAAACCCGGCTCGAAGATCGGCAACACGCCCTGCTTCAGCGCGGCGATCTTGTCGGCGTCGATATCCACGCACAAAACATGATTACCCATCTCGGCCAGACAGGCGCCTGTGACCAGGCCAACATAGCCGGTGCCGAAAAGAGTGATGCGCATGTTCGGGCTCGCGGGAGGAAGCCGGGATTCTAGCCGCTGCGCATGGCGCGGCGTGTGGTAATGCACTGCAGGAAAAACGACGGGGCGCGACTGGCGCGCCCCGTCATCACAACGATGACAACAGCCGGATTACTTGTTGCCACCCGGAGCCGCCGGTGCCTGATCGGCAGCCTGTGGCGGCATGATCTTCAGCGTTTCGATGTCGAAGATCAGCGTGGCGTTGGGCGGCATCGGGCCGGGCGGGTTGGCGCCATAAGCCAGGTTGGCCGGTATGAACAGCTTGAAGTGGCTGCCCACCGGGAACATGGTCAGGCCTTCGCGAAAGCCCGGAATCACGTTGGCCAGCGGGATCGAGGCCGGACCGCCGTGATCGGCCGAAGCGTCGAACTTCTTCCCGTTGATGAAGGTGCCGGTGTAGTTGATCTGCACCGTGTCGCTGGCGGTGGGCTTGGGACCGGTGCCCATCTTGATCACTTCGTACTGCAAGCCGTCAGGCAAGGTCTTCACGCCGGGCGCGGTCTTGTTCTTGGCGAGGAACGCGGCACCCTGGATTTCGTTGGTCTTGCTTTCCTGGGCACGCACGACCTCGGCCTTGGCCTGCAGCTTCTTCATGAAAGCCGCGCGCACGGTCTTGGCTTCAGCCTCGGTCATCGCCGGCTTCTGGCCGGAAAGCACGGTACGCAGAGCGTCTGCGACGATGGCTGGATCGAGTTCCTGACGCACCAGCGGCGGGATGCCACTGGCCAGATCCATGCCGACGAGATAGCTGTTCTTGGCCTTCTCGGTGGTCAAGGCAGGAGCTGCGTGGGCCAGGCTGACACCCAGCGTAGCCGTCAGTGCCGCCGCGAGCAGCGCGGGGCGCAGAATCTTGGACATTCGGATTTCCTCGGTGGATGGCAAGACCTCAGGCCGCTGTGGCACCGAGGCGAGCGCACATTGTGAGGCTACCGCAAGTCCTTGGCAAACTGTGTCCAGGGCATGTGCAAGCATTGGTGCAGCCGCGATTCATGCGCTGCGGCTGCTCGTTGCCGAAAGCAACCCGCTGTGCGGGTACGCAGCGCGGCAGAATTCCCGGCCACATCGTCGGTGCACGCGCGCAGCGCGCCGCATGATTCAATGCGAAAATTGTTGACGCCTCGCGATGGCCTCCGTACCATTTCAGGTTCCAGTGCGGGGCCATAGCTCAGCTGGGAGAGCGCTACAATGGCATTGTAGAGGTCGACGGTTCGATCCCGTCTGGCTCCACCAACTCCGCTGTCCCCATCGTCTAGAGGCCTAGGACATCACCCTTTCACGGTGGCGACCGGGGTTCGAATCCCCGTGGGGACGCCAATTCGGTAATGATGTGGCGGTACTGGTTGTTGTGCTTTGTGTTAGTCGCGTTGGCTGTTTCGCGGAGCGGTAGTTCAGCTGGTTAGAATGCTGGCCTGTCACGCCGGAGGTCGCGGGTTCGAGTCCCGTCCGCTCCGCCATTTCAACTCACTGGAACATCCCGGAAATACCCTGAAGCCCGCATTCCAGCGGGCTTTTTCATGGCACAACGTCCCCGGGAGCCTTAGCACCTATCCCGACGTGTCGCTGAAGCAGGCGCGCGAACGTTGCGACGCTGCGCAATGCGTAGCTCATGTCAAAACCCGGAGCGATCCGGGTCTTTGCGTTTCGGCTTGAGCTCAGGCCGGCAGCGGCTCGTCGTGGTGCGCGGATACTGCGACCAATGTATGCGGCGCATGACCGTGTGCGTCGAGAAACTCCAGCCAGCGGCTGAGGAAACTCGCCATGCGCAGGCGATGCCGCAAGATCAGCGGCGGCGGCGCGCGCAGATCCAGCACGTCCCAACGCCCACGGCCCGGATGACAGTGCAACGCCTCGGCCAGGCGCGCATCGGTGTACATGCGAATCTGCGCCTCGGGTGCGCGGCGTCCGGTATCCGGATCATGGAACGCGTAGGTGAGCTCCAGCTCCAGCGTGTAGGCGTGGCGCTCGCGCAGTTCGAGATGCACATTCATTTCGTCGCCGACATCCGACACGTACGCGCCCGGCGCGCGCGCGCGCAACGCGAACAAGCGTTCGAGCCGATGAAAGCTCTCGGCCTGCAGGCCCATCAGCAAACTGAAGCGGCCCGGCAGCAGAGCGGAAATTTCGCGCGCGCTGAGGTACATGGAGCGAGCTTAGCATCGTGCCCGCAGGCTTCCGTTGCAGCAGCGGAAAGCGCGCGCATTCACAGCAGATGTCGCTCGATACCCAGTTGCGCGAGGATCTTGCTGCCGATTTCCTCGATCGAGGTGTGCGTGCTGTTGAGCACCGCGATGCCTTCGCGGCGGAACAGGTTGTCGGCCTGCGCCAGCTCCCAGCGGCATTGTTCGGGCGAGGCGTAGCGGCTGTCGGGACGGCGTTCGGAGCGAATCTGCGCCAGGCGCTCCGCGGTGATGGTCAGGCCGAACAGGCGTTGGCGCTGGCCTTGCAACCGTTTCGGCAACTCGGCCAACTCCAGATCCTCGGGCGTCAGCGGATAGTTGGCCGCGCGCAGGCCGAAATGCAGCGCCATGTACAGGCAAGTGGGCGTCTTGCCCGAGCGCGACACGCCGATCAGGATCAGGTCGGCATCCTTGTAGCTCGGATCGAGCCCGTCGTCGTGCGCCAGCGCGTAGTTGGTGGCATCGATGCGCGCCTCGTACTTGGCGGCGTCGAAGAGCCCATGGGCGCGGTTGACCAGCTTGTGGCGGCGCACGCCCAGCTCGTGCTCGAGCGGACCGATGAAGGGCGCGAACACATCCAGCATCAGCGCGCCACTGCCGCCAAGAATCTCGCTGAGCGCGGCATCGACCGCGGTGTTGACCACGATCGGGCGCAGGCCGGTGCGCGCCCACGCCGACTTGATGCGCGTGACCGCCGCATGCGCCTTGTCGACATCGTTGACGAAGGGCATGCGGTGGGTGTCGAAATCCACGCCCTCGAACTGGGTGAGAATGCTGTGGCCGATGGTCTCGGCGGTGATGCCGGTCGAATCGGAGACGAAAAACACCGTGCGCTGCATGGTTTCCTGCCTGCGAATGAACGGTCAGCAGTGTAGCCAGCCCCATGCCGCGACATCGGCTGTGCCGGCCGGATAAGCGCGCAACCTCACCGTAATCGTTTCCATGCAGGCTGCGCGAGCGCTGAAACAACTCAAACGGTTGTTTCAAAACCGGGGCAGGTCGAAAATAGCACGCTGACCTTGGTGGAGCTGCACCCTTGAACGCACCCGTACTGTGGCTGCACGAGATCGGCATGGCTGACCACGATCAGGTCGGCGGCAAGAATTCGTCGTTGGGCGAAATGATCCGCGAACTGTCCGCGGCGCACGTTTCTGTGCCAGGGGGCTACGCCACCAGCGCTGCCGCGTTCGCGCAGTACTTGGCGCAGGATGCGCTCGACCAGCGCATCGCCGCACGCTTGCATAGTTTGAATGTCGAGGACAGCCAGTCATTGGCCGCGGCCGGCGCCGAGATTCGCACCTGGATCATGGCCACGCCGCTGACCGCCACGCTGGAAAGCGCGATCCGCGATGCCTACTGCAAGCTCTCGCTCGACAACGGACAACAGGCCGCCGCGGTGGCAGTGCGATCCTCGGCTACCGCCGAGGATCTGCCGGACGCATCGTTCGCTGGCCAGCAGGAAACCTTTCTCAACGTGGTCGGCGAAGACACTGTGGTCGAGAAGGTCCACGAGGTGTTCGCCTCGCTGTTCAACGACCGCGCGATTTCCTACCGCACGCATCACGGCTTCGATCACAACAAGGTGCACCTGTCGGCCGGCGTGCAGTTGATGGTGCGTTCGGACCTGGCCACCTCGGGGGTGATGTTTACCCTCGATACCGAATCCGGGTTTCGCGATGTGGTGCTGATCACCGCCAGCTACGGTCTCGGCGAGATGGTGGTGCAAGGCGCGGTCAATCCGGACGAGTACTACCTGTACAAACCCAACCTGCGCGCCGGCCGCCCAGCCCTGCTGCGCCGCCAGTTGGGCAGCAAGCAGCAGCGCATGGTGTTCTCGTCCACGCCCGGCGAGCGCGTGCGCATCGAGGAAACGCCCGCGGCCGAACGCCAGCGTTTCTGCCTGAACCGCGAGGATCTGGCCGAACTGGGCCGCCTGGCGCTGGCCATCGAGACGCACTATGGACACCCGATGGACATCGAGTGGGGCAAGGACGGCCATACCGGCCGCATTTACATCCTGCAGGCGCGCCCGGAAACCGTGCGCTCGCGCAGCACCAAGATCGAGCGCTTTCATCTGGGCCAGCGCGGCGCGGTGCTGGTCGAGGGCCGCGCCATCGGCCACAAGATCGGCGCTGGCACCGCGCGCATCATCGCCTCGGTGGCCGACATTCACAAAGTGCAGCCCGGCGACGTGCTGGTCACCGACATGACCGACCCCGACTGGGAGCCGATCATGAAAAAAGCCGCGGCCATCGTCACCAACCGCGGCGGCCGCACCTGCCACGCCGCGATCATCGCGCGCGAGTTGGGTATCCCCGCCGTGGTCGGCTGCGGCGATGCCACGCGCCGCGTGCGGGACGGCAGCGCGACAACCGTATCCTGCGCCGAGGGCGACACCGGCTTCATCTACGCTGGCCTGCTGCCGTTCGAGCGCAACGAAGTGGACCTCGGCGCGATGCCGCCGGCGCCGCTGAAGATCATGATGAACGTGGCCAGCCCCGAACGCGCCTTCGACTTCGCCATGCTGCCGCACGCCGGCGTAGGCCTGGCACGGCTGGAGATGATCATCGCCAGTCACATCGGCGTGCACCCCAAGGCATTGCTGGAATACGCGCAGCAGGACGCCGCGACGCGCGCGCGCATCGATGCGCGCATGGCCGGCTACGCCAGCCCGGTGGATTTCTACATCGAGCGCCTGGCCGAGGGTATCGCCACCATCACGGCGGCGTTCGCGCCCTATCCAGTGATCGTGCGTCTGAGCGATTTCAAGTCCAACGAATACGCCAACCTGATCGGCGGCAGCGCCTACGAGCCGCACGAGGAAAACCCGATGATCGGCTTCCGCGGCGCCAGCCGCTACGTCGATCCGAGCTTCCGCGCGTCGTTTGCGCTGGAATGCCGCGCCATGTGCAGGGTGCGCGAGGACATGGGATTGCAGAATGCCTGGGTGATGATCCCGTTCGTGCGCACGCTCGAGGAAGGCCGCAAGGTGATCGAGGTGCTGGCCGAGAACGGCTTGGAGCGCGGCAAGCACGGGCTGAAGATCATCATGATGTGCGAACTGCCCTCGAACGCGCTGCTCGCCGACGAGTTCCTGGAGATCTTCGATGGCTTCTCGATCGGCTCCAACGACCTCACCCAGCTCACGCTGGGGCTGGATCGCGACTCGGCCGTCGTTGCCCACCTGTTCGACGAGCGCAATGCGGCGGTGAAAAAGCTGCTGGCGATGGCGATCAGCGCCGCGCGCGCCAAGGGCAAGTACGTCGGCATCTGCGGCCAGGGGCCGTCCGATCACCCCGACCTGGCCGACTGGCTGATGGATCAGGGCATCGAGTCGATGTCGCTGAACCCGGACACCGTGGTCGACACCTGGCTGCGGCTGGCCAAGCGCAAGCGCTGAGCGCATGCACGCCCGGAATCCCGGGCGTGGCGCGTCAGACGCCGGGCGCGCGCGCGACGTCCACGCTGTAGACGTACACCGTGGCCGGCGGCATGTTGCGCCAGGCCAGACCGGCGCGGCGCGCGCGCAATCCCAGCCGCGCCGCCAACACGCGCGGTACCGGGCTGAGCGGACCATAGGTGAACTGGATCAGGCGCCCCCGTGCGCCGAGCAGACGGCTGCTGGCTTCGATCACCTGCGTCACTGCCAGACGTGGCATCGACAGCAGGCCCAATCCGCTGACGATGGCATCGACCGATCCGGGCGCGATGCCGCAGCGCGCGGCCAGATCCAGCACGCAGCAGGCATCCGCGCACTCGACGCGCACCTGTGGAAAACGTTGCCGCAGGATGCCGTGCAAGCTGCGATTCAACTCGACCACGAGCAGGCGTTCGGGCATCACGCCCGCGGCCAGCAGCGCCTCGGTGAACACGCCGGTGCCGGCACCCAATTCGATGATCGGGCCACTGCCCTGCGGCACCTGCGCCACCATCAGCCGCGCCAGTTGCGGGCCAGAGGGCGACATCGCCGCGGTGCGCAACGGATCACTCAGCCATGCGCGCATGAATGCGCGCCAGTGCGCGGCGGAAATGGATTTGCTCGCAGGTGCGACAGGGGATGGTGGCATTAGGAATTTTTCCCGGTTGGGCACGGCTGCTTCACGCCCTATCCTGCCTGCATTGTGTTCCGAAGGCGAGTCACATTCGTTTACAAATGAATGTCTTGAATCGACAACTTGCTGGCCTGCACAAGGCGCACGATGCAGTACTGCTGCGCGGGGAGCGCGGCGCAAAATCCGCGCATGCCGCGATCACCAGGGGACACGCATCATGAAGCACACGCGCACCGTCTGTCTGGGCTTACTGCTCGCGCTGGTCGGCGCGGGCACCGCCTTCGCCGCGCGCGCGCAGGGCGCACCCACAGCAGCATCGTCCGGCATCGCGGCCACGCCGCCGGCGATCATTAAGCCGCTCGCGAAATGCCTCGACCCGACCACGATCCAGCGCTGGGACAAGCTCGGCCCACACCGCGTGGCAGTGACGACTCGCGATGACGATCATTTCGCGCTTGAGTTCGCATCCGATTGCAGCGCCGATCGCAACAAGCCCAGTGCCTGGCAAATGTCCACGCAGGCGCCCGCGCGCCTGTGCGGCTATCCGGAAGAAACCGCGATCAGCAGCACCGGCAACATGTGCGCGATCGCCAGCATCAGACGCCTCGACAAAACGCAGTTCGAGGCCTTCGTCAAAGCCAGCGGCGGCTGAGTACCACAGCGCGGTCAGTGCAGCTTGATCTCGGGATCCACCGTGCGCCGCAATCGGTTGGCCAGGCCCAGCAGCAACGTATGCCACCAGCCGTACAAGGCTGCCTGATGCAGCTTGTACAGCGAGACGTACATCAAGCGCGCCACGAAGCCTGAAATCCAGATGTTGCCGGTGATCGCACCCATGAGATTACCCACCGTGCTGTAGTGGCCCAGCGCCACCAGCGAGCCATAGTCGCGGTAGTGGTACTCGCCGAGGTTGTTGTTGTCATGCAGTCGCCGCCGCACCGCGCGCGTGACGAAATTGGCCTGCTGATGCGCCGCCTGCGCGCGCGGCGGCACGCCTCGTCCCTGCGCATCGGGCGGAAACGCGGCGCAATCGCCGAGCGCGAAAATATGATCGTCGCGCGTCGTCAGCAGATTGCGCCGCACGACGAGCTGGCGGATGCGGTTGAGTTCCAGGCCATCGCTGTGCAGCAGGCATTCCGGGCCGCGAATGCCGGCTGCCCACACCTTGATCTCGGCCTCGACGCGGCTGCCATCAGCCAGCAGCAGGGCATCGGCATCGACGCCAATCACGCGCTGCTCGACAAGTACGCTAATGCCGATGCGCTCAAGCTCGCGCGTGACGCTGGCGCTCATGCGCGGCGGCAGTCCCGGCAGGATGCGCGGCCCGGATTCGAGCACGCTAATGCGGATGCGCCGCTCGGGTTGCAGGGCCTCCAGTCCGTATTGAGCCAGCACACGGCTGACGCGGTGTAGCTGCGCCGCCAACTCCACGCCAGTGGCACCGCCACCGACGATGGCGACACGGAACTCGGCCGCCGGATCGGTCACGGTGCGGCCGGCAAAACGCAGCAACGCATCCAGCAGGCGGCGCTGAAAGCGCTTGGCCTCGTGCAAGGTATCCAGAAACCAGCAATGTTCGGCGACGCCGGGCACACCAAAATCGTTGGCCACGCTGCCCACCGCCAGCACCAGCGTGTCGTAAGCCACGCTGCGCCGCGCTAGGATTTCGTTGCCTTCGCGGTCGATCACCGGAGCCAGCCATACCTGGTGCTGGCTGCGGTCGATGCGCTCCATCGTGCCCAGGCGAAAATCGATGCCGTGGCGCGTGGCATGCACCATGTATTCGAGCGCGTGCTCGGCCGGGTCGAAACTGCCTGCGGCAACCTCGTGCAGCAGCGGCTTCCACAAGTGCGTGCGCCGCGCGTCGACCAAGGTCACTTGCAGGCGCTTGCGCAGACGCCGCGAGGACAGGCGGCTGGCCAGTTCCAGCCCGCCCGCGCCGCCGCCGACGATGACCAGACGATGCCGCTCGGTCGTCATGTGTCCCTCGAAGCGCCGACCCGATGCCTGCGCGATGTCTGCATGCTAACCAATGCCGCGCGTCACGCGAGCGCCGGGACAATCCGACGCAGTGGTCGGCCAACCTGCGCGGGCGCAGCGCTTGCGGCTTCGACAGCGCTGCGGCAGTCTCGACGCATGCCGCAATGGGAAGCCTTGGGCGAAAGCGCCGTGCTGCTGCGCTGGGGCCACACGCTCGACGCGCCGATCAACGCCGCGGTGCATGCTGCGGCGGCCGCACTGCGCCGCGCATGCCTGCCCGGCATCGAGGACATCGCCCCGGCCTATGCCAGCTTGCTGCTGCGTTTTGATCTCGATGCGTGGAGCGCGGGCGGCACACGCGATGCACTCGGCGCACTGCACAATGCCATCGAACCCCTGCTTGTCGCGCAGCCAGATGGCAACACCATGTCACCTCGCGAGCTGCGCGTGCCGGTCTGCTACGGCGGCGCGCACGGCCCCGATCTTGCCATCGTCGCGCGTCATGCCGGGCTCAGCGAGCACGCGCTGATCGCGCGCCACTGCGCGCCGCTGTACCGGGTGGCCATGCTGGGCTTCGCGCCGGGCTTTCCGTATCTGCTCGGGCTCGATGCAACGCTGCACATGCCGCGCCGCGCGCAGCCGCGCGTCACCGTGCCCGCTGGCAGCGTGGCCATCGGCGGCGCGCAGACCGGCATTTATCCGAATGCGCTGCCCGGTGGCTGGCATCTGCTCGGGCGCACGCCGTGGCGATTGTTCGATGCCGCGCGCGAACCCGCGTGCCTGCTGCAGCCGGGCGATGGCGTGCGCTTCGTGGCCGTCACCGCGGATGAATTCGCGGCGCAGGAGCGTGCCGACCCATGAGCATCGAAGTGCTGCGCCCCGGCATGCTGAGCACGGTGCAGGATCTGGGCCGTACCGGGTACGCCGCGCTGGGCGTCGGCCGCAGCGGTGCGCTGGATACCGACGCGCTGCGCCTCGGCAACGCGCTGCTCGGCAACGCGGCCACCGCGGCGGGGCTGGAAATCACGCTGCATGGTCCAACGCTGCGCTTCAACACGCGCGGCGCGTTCGCACTGTGCGGTGCGGACTTCATCGCACGCCTGGATGGCCAAACCGTCAGCGGCTGGTCGGCCATGGCGGCCGAAGCCGGCAGCGTGCTGGAGCTGGGCCACGCACGCAGCGGCTGCCGCGCATGGCTGGCGCTGGCTGGGGGCATTGATTCGCCGACCGTGCTCGGCAGCCGCAGCACCGATCTCAATGCCGGTCTTGGACCGCTGCCACAAGCGCTGCGCCGCGGCGACGTGCTGACGCTGGGTGCCCAGGCATCGACGCCGCGTGCGCCATCGACACGCTGGTCACTGGATCCGCGTCCCTGGTTTGCGCTCACCGGACATGCGCCATTGCGCCTGCTTCCGGGCCGCGATTATGCGCATCTCGATCAGTCCTCGGTGACCGCACTGTGCAATGTGGAATTCCGCGTGGCAGCCGCCAGTAACAGGGTTGGCGTGCGTCTCAATGGCGCAACGCTGCGGCTGACGCATGCACTGGAATGTGTGTCCGAGGGCTGCGTGCCCGGTGTGGTGCAGTTGCCACCAAGCGGCCAGCCGATCGTGCTGCTGGGCGAGCATCCAGTCAGCGGCGGCTATCCGCGCATCGCGCAGATTGCCGCAGTGGATTTGCCGCGTTTGGCGCAAGCATCTCCCGGCAGTGCGCTACGCTTCGTATTGATCGATCTGGACACCGCCACGCGAGCGCTGCTGGCACGGCAACGCGCGCGCGCTGATTTGGAATCACGCATCCATTCAAGACTGGCAGCGACATGAAACGCATCGATCTCAACTGTGACATGGGCGAATCCTTCGGCGCCTGGAACATGGGCCAGGATGCACGGGTGATGCCGTGGATTAGCTCAGCCAACATCGCCTGCGGCATGCACGCCGGCGATCCGGCAACGATACAGCGCACCGTGGCGTTGGCCGTGCAGCATGGCGTGGCCATCGGCGCGCACGTGTCACTGCCGGATCTGCAGGGCTTCGGACGCCGCACCATGGCCATCAGCGCCGCCGATCTGCATGCGCTGGTGCTGTATCAGATCGGCGCGTTGGCGGGCTTCGCGCGTGCGGCAGGCACGCGCCTGCGCCACGTCAAGGCGCATGGTGCGCTGTATCACCAAACCGCGAGCGATGCCGTGCTAGCACAGGCGTTCGCGCAGGCCGTATGCGACTTCGATATGCAACTCGCTGTGGTCGCGCAACACGGCAGCGCCGTGCTCGATGCCACGCAAGCGCTGGGTTTGCGCGGGCTGCGCGAAGCTTTCGCTGATCGCGGCTACGGCGGTGATGGCAAGCTTTTGCCGCGCGGCGCGACAGACGCACTGCTGGACACCGCGCAAGCCGCAGCGCAGGCGCTGGGCATCGCCGCGCAGGGCGTAGTGGTCGCACACGGCGGTGCACGTCTCGCCATCGTCGCCGACACGCTGTGCATGCACGGCGATCGCGATGATGCCGCAGCGCTGGCGCAAACGTTGCACAGCGCGCTGGCGACCGCGAACATCAGCGTGCAGGCAGAGACGCCATGAACATGTGGCCGTTGCTGGGCGTGGCGCTGGTGGTGCTGGGCTTCGCGCGACGCTGGAATCCGGTGCTGGTGGTGGTCAGTGCCGGCGTGCTCAGCGGGCTGCTGGCGGGCTATTCATTCGCGCAAATTCTGGCACTGCTGGGCAACAGTTTCGAATCCAGCCGCGCACTGTTGCTGTACGTGTTGACGCTGCCGGCGATTGGCCTGCTGGAGCGCGCCGGGCTGCGCGAGCATGCGCAGCACTGGATTGAGCACCTGCACGGACTCACCTTGTCACGGTTGCTGATCGGCTATCTCGGACTGCGCCAGATCCTGTCGATGCTGGGCCTGACCAACGTCGCCGGTCAGGCGCAAACTGTGCGCCCGCTGCTGGCACCAATGGCGGAGGCCGCGGCCACACGCGAGTCACCCGGTGCCGATGCGGCCACCGCTGCGCAAATCCGCGAGCAGGCGCGTGCGCTCGCCGCAGCTACCGACAATATCGGCTTGTTCTTTGGCGAGGACGTGTTCATCGCGCTCGGCGCGGTGCTGCTGATCCGGGGCTTTTACGTGAGCCAGGGCATCGACTTGCAACCGCTGCATATCGCGCTGTGGGCCTTGCCGACAGCGATCGCTGCCTTCGTCATCCACGCTATGCGCGTGCAACTCGCCACGCGCGCCATGGCGCGCCGCGCACGTGCCGCCCAGACCGACGACGATCATGTTGCACCTTGAATGGGCTTACGCAGCACTGGCGCTGCTGCTGATCGGCACCGCGTGGCTGAATTTGCGGCAGCATCATTGGGCGCAAGCCGCGTTCTGGGCGGTGCTTGCAGCCCTGTTCGCCAGTGGCAACTGGGTGCTGCGCGCACAACAGTCTGGCGATGCGCGGCCCGCGCAAATCGCCGGTATCGGTGTTCTGGCACTGGCGCTGCTGGCCCCGGTGATGCGCCGCGTCGATGCGGGCGAGGCGCCGCCACGGCTGCGCCAACTGCGCGCCGGTGTGCTCGGTCACTGGTTGTTCATGCCGGCGTTGCTGATTCCCGGCGTCACCCTGCTGATCGCGTTGTTCGGTGCCGACTTGCGCTGGCATGGCGCGACACTGTTCGTCGCGTCGCAGCAGACCCTGATGGGACTCAGCGTGGCGTCGCTGATCGCGTTGCTGGCCGCATGGCGACTGACGCGTGCGCCCGCAGGCGCGGTGCTGCATGAAAGCCGGCGCCTGATCGACACGCTGGGCTGGGCGGCGTTGCTGCCGCTGGTGCTGGCCGCGCTGGGCGGCGTGTTCGAGGCGGCCGGCGTGGGGCGCGTGCTGGCGACACTGGTGGGCGATGTCATTCCTACCGCCAGTTTCGCTGCCTGCGTGCTGGCCTACGGGCTGGGCATGGTGGTGTTCACGCTGATCATGGGCAACGCCTTCGCCGCGTTTCCGGTGCTGACCGCGGGCGTCGGCCTGCCGCTGCTGGTGCGCCTGCACGGCGCTGACCCAGCCGTGGTCGGGTCGCTGGGCATGCTGTGTGGCTACTGCGGAACCCTGCTCACACCGATGGCGGCCAACTTCAACATCGTGCCGGTGGCGCTGCTGGAGCTGAAAAGCCCGTGGTCGGTGATCCGCGCGCAGTGGCCCACCGCGTTGCCGCTGCTGGTTTTCAATTTGTTCGCGCTGTACCTGCTGGCGATGCGCTGAGCGCGGCATGCGACACTCGCCGCGCTACCATCTCCAGTTTCTCCGTGCACGATGACACCATGTCCAAACCCCTGTCCCGCGTATTGCTGACGGGCTTCGACGCCTTCGGTGGCGAGTCCGTCAATCCATCCTGGGAAGCCGTGAGCGCTCTGCACGGCGCGCGCATCGCCGGACATCGCATGATCACGCGGCAATTGCCGACCTCGTTCGCGCGCGCGCCGCGCGTGTTGCGCGCCGCGCTGCGCGAACTCGATCCAGCCGCCGTGATTTGCGTGGGCCAGGCCGGCGGCCGTGCGCAAATTTCCCTGGAGCGTGTGGCCATCAACGTGTGCGATGCGCGCATCGCCGACAATGACGGCGCCTGGCCACGCGAGCAGCCCGTGATCGCGGGCGGTCCGGATGCCCACTTCAGCCGTCTGCCGCTGCAGGCTTGTCTATCCGCGCTGCACGCCGCCGCGATTCCCGCCGAGATCTCCAACAGCGCCGGCACCTACGTGTGCAACCAGGTGATGTACGTGCTGCTGCATGCGCTGCGCGCGCGTCGCGCGATGCATGCGGGCTTCGTGCATATCCCCTTCGTTCCCGCGCAGGTGCTGGAGCACCGCGGCACACCCAGCATGGCGCTGGAGCACAGCGTGGCGGCGCTACGCGTGATCGTCGCCGCCACGCTCGATTCGTCAGCCGCGCCGCGCGGCACGCACGCCCCGCGGCGCGAGCACTGATGCTTTGGCCGCCACGGTCATGGCAGTCGGTGTCGAGCTTGCCTCCGGCCTCTCATTCGGAAGTATTGGGCTTGCTGCCTTTGACCGTGAATGCGATCGCCGCCGCCTCATCCTCGGGCCGTGTCAAAAGGACAATCCCCGTCTCCTTCATGGTCCTGTAGCGAGGCAGAATGGTCCTGTAGCGAGGCAGAATGATTACTTTCTTGACCTGGTCGCCCGCGATGCCAAAGCGCCTGAAATTGGCAGGCAGCCACTGCTTCAACTGCGCAGCGTCGGCGGGACCCATCCTGTCCAACTCCGCAAGCATCGCCTGCACTTGAACCGGACTGGCGAGTTCGCTGGGATAGGTCAGTCGATAGATGTTGCTCTTGGAGCTGTTGAGGTTTGCCGCAGCTCCCGCGATCGTTGCGAAAAGCAAGGACGCGGCCACACACAATGTATAACGTGCTTTCATTTCGAGCTCCTCATTCCGCCGACACATGTCGGCAAACGCTTCGGTTCAGCGGCGGCGCGCAGCGCCGCGCATGTCGTGTCGTGCAGGACGGTCCGAATGGGACGTCCTGCTCTGCCTGGAACCCGGGATCACGCAGCGGATCGCCCAAAAGACGACCCGCTGCGCTTTGGCGGGCCTGGTCACACGCGGATGATGTCGCGCTTGATCGAATAGAGGTTGGCGATCGCTCCGGTTCAGCGGCGGGCCGCGCAGCGGACCGTCCGCTGCAACCGGTTGTTAGGCGGTTCAACGGTACCTATCTCTCCGGCCGCTCAAACCTGTCCCGAGCTATGGGGTGAATTCGACCAACACCCGCATCTTCTCGACCTTCAAGCCGTCCTCCCGCATCGCTTTCTTGCCTTCGTCGGATTGCAGCAACTCCTGAAATTTCGCCATATCAGGAATCTCCGCCATAACGCCCGTCGCATTGGGATTGTTTGGGTCACGAAAGTTTCGGCACTTAATTCCAAGTTTCCCGAACATCTCATGTCGGCTCCCCGGTCCTTTCTTCCAGGCTTTAGCCCACACTGCACCATCCTGAACTTCGTGAAATATGATTGCCGTTGTCATTGTTAACTCCTTTCGTTTTGTGTTGATGGTTGGTTTGCTGAAGCGGCTGCATTGCGGCGCCCAGGCGTTCATAGAGTGTCGTGGTCATGGTGTCTTCCACCCGGACCGAAACACTTTGAAACCGGCTAGCCATCCTGCTGGCAGTAATGCCTGCCCCACAGAGCGCGGCGACACTCGTGCGCCCAGTGCGCCCCGGGCTGGCCAGACTGGTTGCAAAGCACGCGCGCGGAAATAAGTCACAGCGTAAACGGCAGCTTGGCGGTGATGCTGAAATCCGGCGCATCCGGCGTCAGGCCGATGCCGAGATTGCCGACGAAGGTCATGCGCTCGCTCAGCGCGTAGGTCATGCCGATACCCAGCGTGGCGGCATTACCGTCGCTGCCGATGATCTTCTCCCATACCCCGGTGGCATCCGGACGAATCCTGGCGCTGCCATTGAGGCGCTCCGAGAAACTCATGCTCAGACTCATGCGCTCGTTCAGGGCGAAGGCCACGCCCACGCCGTAGTTGAACGCGTTGCCGAGGTCGACCGAGCCCGGGCTGATCGTATTCGAGCTGTTATCCAGGTCGGCAAAATGCTTGCTGAAGGTGTGGGTGACGCCCGCGTTTGCGAACAGGATCGCCGGGTCCAGCGTCTTCAGCATCGAAGCGCCAAGGTTGATGCTCCACACACCTTGCCCGCTGGGCTGCTTGGTCGGCACCGCAAATTGGATGAAATTGTCGTTGCCACGCTCAAGCACGTTCCACGGAATGCCGTAGGGCGCCTGCCCGGTGGGAATACCGACGCTGGTGTAGAGCGCGATTTCAGGCCGTGTGGGAGTTTCTGGAAACAGGCGATAACTGGCGCCGGCAGTGACGTCGCCCACCACCACATCGCCGCCCACGCTGGCCTCGGCCACGGCGGCTGCGGAGCCGCCAGCGCCACCCTTCTGGTAGGTGGTCCAGCGCTGCACCAAGGGAACTTCAATGCTGGCGGAAAGGTCGCGGGTGATGCCTTTGCGTGCGGCGAAGGTATAGGTGAAGGTGTCGGATGCGACATCCTCGACCGCGATGCTGCCCAGGAAGATCGCGTCCAGGGCAAGGAAGCCGTTGAGCGTGAGCTGTTTGCGGTCGTAGCGCGCATAGTTGAGGCCGATTTCGAGCGTCAATGGCTGGTTGAACAGCACATGTTGCTGCTGCAACACGTCTTCAACGCTGCGTGAAGTGGGCTCTTGGCGCGTGCTGCCCTCGCTACTGACCAGCGCCTCGCCACCGCCGGATCGGGGCGTGGCCGACTGCGTGTTCACGCCAGCCGCCAGCGCCGTGGTCGCCTTGCCACCCTGGGCCGATGCGCCGCCACCCCTCTGAATGGCCTGCACCCGTGCCACGCCTTCTTGCGCCTGCACGCGCGCGGTCAGCGCCTGCAGGCGGATCTCCAGCTCACGCAACTTGCGCACTTCATCGGCGTAGCGCGATTTGAGCGTCTGCATCTCGCGGGTGATCGCCTGCATGTCCTGGGTGTTTTCAGTGGCGGCACCTCCGGCTTGCTGCGTCTGCTGCGCCGACGCTGGCGCGCTGGCAGCCAGTATCGCCGCGACCAGCGCCAACAGCGCACCCGAATTGAGCTTGCGCATCATCATCATCGTCCCCTGTAGTGTGTTGCTCGCATGTGTGTTGATGACTCAGTGCCCACCAATGCCCTTCAATTGCCCCAACGCCTGCGCCACGCTCTGTTGCAGCAACAGGCTTGAACCCTGTGTTGGCTGCACCAGGGTGATGCGCAATTGGTTGGACACGTCATGTCCGTCGCCGAGCAGGCTGACGGTTTGCAGCACCGCGCCGTTGCCGGAGGCATCACCGCGGATCATCTGGCGCAGACTGCCCTGGCCATCGATACCCAGCGTCACCGCTACACTGTCTGCCTGCAGCGCCGCGCTGGCATTGGCACCGCCCGTACTCAGCGTCGCATTGGCGCCGACGCCATTGCCCGCGCCCGCAGGCATGGTGCTGGTCAGGTGCAGTTCGGTGCTGTTGCCGGCACTGTTGAAATCGCCGGCGATCTGGATGCCTTGCGCGATGCCGCTGACGTTATCCAGGCCACTGGCATTGATCGTCCGATGACTGGTGTCGACCAGCACACCGCCACCGCTGCCCTGCACGATGCTGACGGTCGGCACGAAGCTGATCTGCGGCGTGCCCGTGGAGAAATCGAAACCGAGCAGCGCGCTGCCGCTGAGCACGCGGCCATCCGAACTGTGCCATGTGGACAACATCTCGACGCCGAAATAAAGCACCTGCCCGGCGCCGGTGATGAAGCGCCCGCGCATGGCATCGAGTGCGGGATCGGACACGGGCTGGATGTCTTGAGTGGCGGCGGGTACGCGCTCGCCCAGCAGGCCCTCATCGGCTGCTGCGGGCAAGGCCAAGGCCGTGGCAAGAACCAGTGCAATCAATGTCGGAACGCTGCGCATGGTGGATCTCCAAGTTGTGCTACGTCGACTCCACCGCACGCTGCGACCGCTGTCGCGCGCTCAGAACAGGTCGGCTTTGGTGAAACCGAAATCGATCAGCTCGGCATCGGTGATCGGACCCTGGCGCGAACCCAGCAGCGTGCGTGCGCTGGGTCCGCCCTTGGCATTCAGCAGCACCGAATTGCGATTGAAGCCCGAGCCGATCACCACGAACACCGCCTTGGAAGGCCAGGCGGTCATGAATTCGTCGAACGCGTAGATTTTGTTGCCCAGCGCCGGGTCGGCGGTGTACACGCGATCGCCCATCACACGCTTGAGCACCACGAAGTGCTTGTAGCCCTTGATATCCAGCAGCACGATGCCGGGCACGCGCAGACTGCGCAGGCGTTGCTCGGACACCTTGTAGCCGCGGCCGCGCATGCCCAGGCCTTCGACGTATTGCTTGATATCCAGCAGTGAAAATCCCTGCTTCTCGACCTTGCCTGGATCGGCCTTGGCCAGCATGCCGGCCATCACCGTCCATTCGTCCACTTCGATGTCATAGGCGTACTTCAGCAAGGTGGCCAGCGCCGCCGCACCACAACTGAAATCGGTGGCCTGTGGCACGATGCCGGTGAAGCGCGCCTCGCGCAGGCTGGTGACCTTGGCGCGATAAACCTCGCCGGTGGGCTGCACGTTGCCGAAACGAATATCGGCCGCGCGCGCGGCATGCGTTGACCCCAGCGCCAACATGAAGGCAAACAGGACGACGGACGGGATTTTGGCGTCCATGGCAGGCTCGATACGCTGGATTCGATCGGAAGGCGGGGCAGCGAACTGCCCCGCCAGATGCACTGATCGATCAACGATTACTCAGCCCCACCGCTGCCGCCGCCACCCGAAGAGGCCTGGGTGACCGCCAGCGCCAGCGAGTTGGCCTGCTGGTTGCCTGTGCCCGAGGCGATGTTGACGCCGATGTTGCCCTGCGCGTTTTGCAGCGCCGAGCCATTCAGTGACGCGGAGTTGCTGGACATCACCGCCACATAGCTGTAATCGACGACGTAACCGGACAACTGCGCACTCATCTCTTCCAAGCTGATCTCATCGTTATTGTTCATGACCAGCGAGCCGCCGTCATTGCTGGGATCCATCGGATCGTTGCCCGGAGTACGCACGATCGGGTTATCGTTGATGTCGGTGCCCTGCGTGTGCGTATCCCAGTCGGTGTGGCCCAGCCACGGGCCATTGGTTGGATGCGCCGAGGTCGGCGTTTCACCCGGCGCCTTGCCCCAGTTGTCCGGATACATGTTGTAGCGCTGGTCCGACGTGCCGGTGGAAGTGCCAAGCACCTGGCCTTCTGCACCGCTGCCGTAAACCGTGCCGGTCAAGTTGATGGTGATCAGGTCCACGAACCGCTGCGTGTAACCCTCGTTGAGCGTGTAGTTGCCGCCCGAATCCTGCTTGCTGTTGACCGAGGCCGTGGCCATGCTGTTGGTGCCGGTCGAGGCCACCAGGTTGTTCTGCTGCTGGTTGTTGTTGCCGGCCGCGATATTGACGCCGATGTTGCCCTGCGCGTTCTGCAGGGCGTTGCCACCGAGATTGGCGTCATTGGTCTGCCCGAAGTTGCCGGTGGTGTTAGCCGCGTTGACCTGCTCGACGAACACTTCGGAATCGGCCATGGTGAAGGCGAACGAAGCGTCCGCCGCCGCCAGCGCGGCGGCGTTGTGCTGCTGGTTGTTGTCGCCGGCCGCCACGTTCAGGCCGATGTTGCCCTGTGCATTCTGGGCCGCGTCATCGGCGATCGACGCATCGTTGGCCAGCAGATAGTTCTCGCCATCGTTGGCGACGTTGTGCTGGCGGTTGTCGACCACGGCGATGGCGGCGGAGTCGGTGTTGATGGTGCCGCTGACGGTGGGATTGCCGGTGATGCTGACGTCGGTCAGCAGGCTCAGATCCTTGTTCATGCGCACGCGACGGATCGAGGTGTCGCTGTTGACGTCGACGTTCTCGTCATACACCACATCGCTGTAGATGTAGCTGACCGAGTTCAGCAGGTAATTGCGGATCCAGTCCTGCTCGTCGAGGGTGTAGTTCACCGTCGTGTTGACGGTGCAGGTGCCGCCGCAACTGGGGCCTTCCTGCGCGAACGCCGCAGGCGCAATAATGCCGGTCGCGGCCAATACGGCCAGAGCCAGCAGGTTCTTCTTGAGGTTACGCATGATGCATCTCCTGTCGTTGGTAATGATTTCAAGTTTTCAACGGGGTGGCAGATCGACAGTGATGAGCAGGCGGTTGCCCGCGGTGTTGCCCATTCCTGCGATCTGATTGAGTTGCACCACCCCCTCCGCCCCACGCAACGCCGTACCCGCAACGGACGCCGAGCGTGGCGAGGAAGATGGATTGGCTTGCGAACGGCCCCCCGCGGCACCGTTCGTTTGCGCGCCGAGGTCAGCCAGCCATGCGCTGGAGGTCTGTTCCTCGATACCTTGTTGCGCCAGCGATACCGCGACCGCGATGGCGTTGGCCTCGCGATTGCCGACACCGCTGGCCTGATTGATGGAAATCAGTCCGCGCGCGCCGGACAGCGCGTTGCCGCTGATGTCGGCGACCATCGCGTCGGGCACGCTGGCACTCAGCGCAATGATGCGCTGGTGTTGTTCGATCTGGACATTGGCGACCGGCCCGATGGCCAGCGCCCTCGCGTTGGATTGCAGGTTGCTGTCGCCGGCGGCCAGGTTCACCGCGATCGCGCCACTGGCGCCGGCCAGCGCATTGCCACCGATGCTGCTGGTAGTGAGATAACGCAGCACCTCGACGTAACCGTCCTGTGCCATGGCCGAACAGGAACCCAGCATCACCAGCGCAAATGCGAGCAGGCGGACCATCAGCCGCCTCCCTTGATCAGCCCAGCGCCCTGCAAGGCGCTGGTGATCTGGTTGCCGACGTTGCGCGTGGCGCCACCCACGCTGCCGAGCACGCCGCCCGGCCCGCCTGTATTGATCGTCGGCACACGGCCACTGGCGGAGCCGTTCTGCAGCAGACCCGCACCGTGCAGCGCACCGCCGACTGCGTCTCCGACCACGGTGCCCGGCGCTGCACCGCTGATCGCGGAATACGCAGCGTCGTCCAACTCGAGATTGCCAAGCATGTCGTGCATCTCGGGGCGCACGCTGGGATCAATGATGGTGGCCAGCCCCGGGGGCTGCATGCGTGTCGCGTGCCGATCGGGCACGGCACGCACCAGCACGAACTCGCCAGGCTTGGTGTTGACGCCGCGCCGGGCGCCTGCAGCTTCCACCGGGAGCGCCAACACGCTCAGTACCAGCAGTAGCGCGAGCAACAACACCGAACTGATGAATACACGTGGGAACTTGAGCACGGAACCTCTCCTTGTGCCCATGCTCAGAGCAAGCTTGATGCCAACCCATGCACCCCATATCGATCAGTTATTTGCGTGGACTCTGCGAGCGACGCCTGCGGCAAGTGTCTCGGCCGTGATACGCCTGCCGAGCGCTTGCAGTGAGGTATCGGCCTGCCTGCTTGTGGCCGTCCTCAAACTGGCTGTTGCAGCCGTGAAACAGGCATCTCGCGAAATCATTACAACGCGTCTGGCGCCGACGCCAAATCCTGCGTGGCTCAGGCGCAGCGTCGGGACTCGGAGAAATGGATGCGCGAGGTGTTCACGAACAGCGCCCACTGCGCGGCAGCAACGGAGCGCAAGCGCGGATCGGCCGGTAGTGCTCGCGATAACGTCAAGGTAAGGGGCTGGCTGGAAGCAGGCGAAGCCCGCTGTAAGCCAGTCCCATTTGATCGAGGTTAGCTTTCATTCTGGGCGAGGCTCCCGATTATTTCTTGACGCTCGGTGTAAAGGTCCAGGTCCAGCCGGCTTTCTTCTGGATCATTGATTTCTTGTCCGGCGAGATGCGCAGATTGTCTGAATCGGGCAGCGCCATCCCAAACATCACTGGCGACGGCACGACCAACTCTTCGGGTCGTGTCTTGCGGCCTGAGGGTATGGGCTTACGGCTGCCGGTACAAAACTGCACGACTTCAACCACCGGGCAGGTGGTTTGCACTTGCAGCTCGAGCGCACCGCCTAGACCTTCCTTGATCCCCAGAAGGTCATAGTGTTCGTACTCGCCCTTGAGTACCGGCGGTAGACAGGAACGTTCCGAGTCATGCGGATTCTTAACCACGGATTTCGAGTTCTGCATGCGGGGCGTTCCCACCAACTTTGACTCAGAAAGTTTCCAGTCCAGATCGATCTCCACACGATCCGTCACATCCGCAAATCCTGACCCTTTCCCGGGGTCGCTGGTAATATTGGGCTTACCCTGATAAGCACCGACGATGTGGTAGTGAATGACCTTGGCGTCGGTCCAACGTCGAGCGTTTTCATTTTGCTTTATGGCCCCCATTTGCGTATCCGGATCCACGCCCGTACTCTTCATCATATTCCTGTATATGGCCTCCTCTTCCGCGCTCATCTTGGTCTGAGCCAGCGCAAAGCCTGATTGCAGCGCGAGAGTAAACAAAAAACACAGTGCGATTGGCATGGGATTGGAGTGGACGTATTTCATAATGTCTCCATTTTCGAGAGATAGTTGAACGGTTTGCAAAACCGCTCCGGCACATGAATGTGCCGCCGCGACGAGCACGCAAGTGCTTGTCGCGACAAAGGTGGTGCGGCTTTGCCGCGCCCGTTTGCTTGCAAACCGCGGCAGGATGCCCGGTTTTGCAAACTGACCTAGTTAAGAAAGCTAACAGCGCAATCAGCGCGGAATGAAATTGCGCCGCCATACGCGGCGTCGAACCAGCATTCGGCTTCTCAGGCAGCGCTGCCGAGGGATACCTGCAACTTCTTGCACAATCGATACAGAGTGACGCGTGAGATGCCGAGACGCCGTGCGCATTCGCTCATGTTGTGGCGCGTTTCGCGCAGAGTCTGCTGGATCAGCTCGCGCTCGGCCTGCTCGCGGGCATGCTCCAGCGAGAGCGCGCAGCGGCTTTCCGCCGGATCACTTTCCAGTTCAAGATCCTGCGCGCGGATCAATCCGCCATCGCACAGCACGGCCGCACGGCGCACGCGGTTCATCAGCTCGCGCACGTTGCCCGGCCATGGATGCAGGCTGATGGCGTCGAGCGCCTCGCGGCTGTAGCCGCGCGCACGCACACCATGTTCGCGCGCGAAACGTTCGAGGAAATAGCGTGCCAGGATCTCCGCATCCTGTCCGCGTTCGCGCAACGGTGGCATGCGCAAGCGCAGCACGTTGAGGCGATAGTAGAGATCGGCGCGGAACTGGCCCTCGGCCACGGCGCGCTCCAGATCGACATGCGTGGCGGCGATGACGCGCACATCCAGGCGCAGATGTTCATTGCCGCCGATGCGCTCGATGGTGCCTTCCTGCAGAAAGCGCAGCAGATTGACTTGCGCATCCAGCGGCAAATCGCCGATCTCATCAAGGAATACCGTTCCCTGCTGGGCCGACTCCAGCTTGCCGATCTTGCGCGCGTTGGCGCCGGTGAAGGCGCCGCGCTCGTGACCGAACAACTCCGACTGCACCAGTTTTTCCGGCAGCGCGCCGCAGTTGATCGCGACAAACGGGCCGCGCGCACGCGCCGACAATCGATGCAGGTTGCGCGCCGCGACTTCCTTGCCGGTGCCTGACTCGCCTGTGATAAGCACCGGCACGTTGACCGCCGCCAGCTTGCGCACCTGGCTGTGCAATTCCACCAGCGCGGAACTGGCGCCAACCATGCCTTCCAGCCCCAGCGCGGCCTGTTGCTCGGCACTGGCGGCTTGCGGCCCCAACTTGGCCATGCCCCAGGCATGCCCAAGCGCCGCCAGTAGCCGGTTGATGTCCACCGGCTGCGTGCAAAAATCAAAAAAGCTGCCGTAGATGACCTCGCATACGTGCTTGTCGGTCAACGCATGCTCGCTGACATGGGCCAGCCACTCGGTGGAAGGATGCGAGGCGATCAGGCGTTCCACCCGGCGCAGCATCGGCGCCTGCCCGGCGCCCAGATCGAGCAGCGCAACATGCGCGTCGTAGCGTCGCAGCGCCTCGGGCACATGTTCGAGTTGCTCGACCTCGACGCGCCTCCAGCCGGCATCGCGCAAGGCCCTGTCCACAGATGGCGCGAAGGCGCCGTAATGCACGAAATCGCGTGCGACCGGATGCACCGAAGCCATAGCGAGTCTCCCCAGAAGCCCATCGTCCCCGAGCCCGCAGCACGCATGTGCGTTGCGAGGGACAACAACCCTAATCCTGAACCATGAACATTACAATCCGTAATGTTAGCGCCACGCCGCCTGCTGGCCTGCCATTCAGCTACCGGCCGCGCCGCAGAGCGTGACGCCCATCCGAACGATCAGCGGCGCGGCTCGATTGCCGCGATGCATCATTTATGTTTTCGCGATACTTCGATAATGATTCCTCAACCTGATGGCACTTCGCCGTAGCCATCGAAGGGGGCGTGGCCGCAACGCACCACCAGATGCGGATTCCAGGGCGCATCTGCACGCCGGCACCACGGCCGAACCAGAGGGTTCAACAGCGTGGGCACCCTTCCCGGCGGGGAAATTGCGGGCCTGTTTGCACGCGATCCGAGCGCCAAGGTCCTGCCATTCGTATGGGCCAACCCGGTTACACCCGATCAGACCCAAAACGCTGGACCGCAATCGCCTGCGCGCGGTACTGGCCACCCCAGTTAGACGCCTTGATTTTGTCGCACACAATGGAGAATCACCGCCAGAGGCTACGGGTGGCACGGCGGCTGATGATCTCGTCGCAACACCCAAGCGCGCTGGATGCGGTCTGCTCAACGCAAAAAAGCGAGGCCAGTGGCCCGGTACCGGATGCGCTGATCAGCCCTCGGCGGCGCAGCGCGCTTCCAGATCATGCGCATCCGCGCCTTCGACGACGACCTCGACAAACTCGCCTGGCTTGAGCGCGGCGCAGTCGCGGATGCGTACCATGCCGTCGATCTCGGGGGCGTCGGAAGTTGAGCGCGCGACGACACCGTCAGCATCGACGTGATCGACCAGCACGGTGAGGCGGCGACCGATCTTGCGCTGCAACCGGGTGGCGCTGATCCCGGCCTGCACCGCCATGAACTGCTCGAGGCGGTCTTCCTTGAGTTCCTCGGGTACCGGTTCGGGCAGGTCGTTGGCCCGGGCGCCATCGACCGGCGAATAGGCGAAGGCGCCGACGCGATCGAGTTGGGCCTCGCGCAAAAAATCCAGCAGATCCTCGAACTCGGCGTCGGTCTCGCCCGGGAAGCCGACGATGAAGGTGCTGCGGATCGTCAGTTCCGGCACCACCTTGCGCCAGTAGCCGATGCGTTCGAGCGTCCTGTCAATGTTGCCGGGTCGCTTCATCAGCTTGAGGATGCGCGGGCTGGCGTGCTGAAACGGAATGTCAAGGTAAGGCAGCAGCTTGCCCTGCACCATCAGTGGCATCAGCTCGTCCACGTGCGGATACGGGTACACGTAGTGCAGCCGCACCCACGCGCCGAGTTCGGCCAGACCTTCGCACAACTGGGTCATGCGCGTGCGATAGCTGCGCCCGCGCCAATCGCGTGCGGCGTATTTCAGGTCCACGCCATACGCACTGGTGTCCTGGCTGATCACCAGTAACTCCTTGACGCCGCCCTTGACCAGCTTCTCGGCCTCGATCAACACCTCGTCCACCGGGCGGCTGACCAGATCGCCGCGCATCGAGGGAATGATGCAGAAGCTGCAGCGATGATTGCAGCCCTCGGAAATCTTCAGGTAGGCGTAGTGCTTCGGGGTCAGCTTGATGCCGGTGTCAGGGATGATGTCCAGCAGCGGGTTGCGCTTGGGCGGCAGCGCGCGATGCACGGCCTGCATGACGCTGACGTAGTCCTGCGGACCACTGATGGCCAGCACTTCAGGATAGGCCTCGCGAATGAGTTCGGCGCGCTTGCCCAGACAGCCGGTGACGATCACCTTGCCGTTCTCGTGCAGTGCCTCGCCGATCGCATCTAGCGACTCCTGCACAGCGCTGTCGATGAAGCCGCAAGTGTTGACCACCACTGCGTCGGCGTCCTGATAGCTGGGCGCGATCACGTAGCCCTCGACCTTGAGCTGGGTGAGGATACGCTCGGAATCAACCAGCGCCTTGGGGCATCCGAGGCTGACGAAACCAATCGCGGGTTCTGATCGGGACATAGAAAAGCACGCAGGAAAAACGCGATTGTAAGGTCATCGCATGCCGTCACTCCGTTTTGACGTTGACTTCGCGGGGTGAGGCTCTAGGCTTTCGGTTTGGCCGAACGCAGGAGTATCCCCATGGGTGAGTTCATCAACATCGGCAGCACTGGCACGCAGTGCATCGGCGCGTACTTGGCCAAACCCGCAGGCAAGCCCAAGGGCGGCGTGGTCGTGGTGCAGGAAATCTTCGGCGTCAACCAGCACATTCGCGGCGTGGTCGATGGCTACGCTGCCGATGGCTATGTGGCGATCGCGCCCGCCGTGTTCGACCACCTTGAAGCCGGCGTTGATCTGGGCTATGACCAATCCGGCATGCAAAAAGGCATTGCCTTGATCAGCGAGCTGGGCTTCGAGCGCCCACTGGAAGATGTCGCCAGCGCCGCCGAGGCCATCAAGAGCGCCGGCAAGATCGGCGTGGTCGGTTTTTGCTGGGGCGGTAGCATCGCATATCTGGCGGCAATCAAGCTCGGCATGCCGGCGGTCAGTTACTACGGCGGGCGCAACACGCAGCTCGTCGGCATGCCGTCCAAGGGTCCGCTGGCGTTCCACTACGGTTTGAAAGATGCGCACATCAGCGCAGCGGACCGCGAAAAGGTGCGCGCGGCCAATCCCGGCGCCGAGTTCTACGTGTACAACGCCGACCACGGCTTCAACTGCGATGCGCGCGCGAGCTTCGATGCGACGGCGGCCAAGCTTGCGCGCGAGCGCACGCTGGCGTTCTTCGCCAAGCATCTGGGCGTCTGATTCATTGGCTCGATCAGCCTCTTGAGGATGGCAGCCTTGGGTACCGCCTTCACGCTCGATCCGCGGCTGGCCGCAAACACCCTGCCCGTCGCGCAGCTCGACCTGTGCGACGTGCGGCTGATGGACGACACCCGCTTCGGCTGGCTGGTGCTGGTTCCGCGCCGCGTCGCGCTGGAGGAAATTTTCGATCTCGATGCTGACGCACGCATACGGCTGCTTGCCGAGATGGATCAGACAGCGGTGGCACTACGCGCGCAACTCCCCTGCGACAAGCTCAACGTGGGTGCGCTGGGCAATATCGTGCGCCAATTGCACTTGCACATCGTGGCGCGGCGCGTCGGCGATGTCGCGTGGCCGGGGCCGGTCTGGGGCCACGACGCGCGCGTGCCCTACACGCTGGCTGCGGGCCGGGCTCTATGCGCGGCGCTGCGGGCGCGGCTCGTCGCGTCGACGGAATGAGCGCGGCGCGCCGCTATACTTGCGCCCTCGCATCACGCAGTACCCGCCATGACCCAGGCCCTGGCCGACGAACTGACCTCGCTGCTCAGCCTCGAGCGCCTGGAAGACAACTTGTTCCGCGGCCAGAGCCGCGACATCGGCACGCGCTACGTGTTCGGTGGTCAGGTGCTGGGGCAGGCACTGGCGGCGGCGCAGCAGACCGTCGATCCCGCGCGCATCGCGCACTCGCTGCACGGCTACTTTCTGCGCGCCGGCGATATCGGTGCGCCGATCGTGTATCAGGTCGAGCGCTTGCGCGATGGCCGCAGTTTTTCCACGCGTCGCGTGCTCGCCATCCAGCATGGACAGCCCATACTCAACGGTTCGATTTCGTTCCAGATCGAAGAATCCGGCTTCGAACATCAACTGTCGGTACCCGAGGTTCCCGGACCGAACGACCTGGAGCCGCCGGCGATCATCTCGGCCGAGGAACTTGCGCAACTGCCCGAGAAATTGCAGCGCTGGCTGACGCGACGCGGGCCATTCGAGTTCCATCCGGTGTATCCGCGCGACGAACTGCACCCGAGCAAGCGCCCGCCATATCAGCAAGTGTGGTTTCGTCTGGGTGGACGCGCGCCGGATGATGCGCGGCTGCAGCGCGCGATGCTGGCTTACGCCTCGGATTTCCATTTGATCGGCACCGCCACGCTGCCGCACGGCATCTCCTATCTCAGCCACGAGGTGCAAATGGCCAGCCTCGATCACGCGCTGTGGTTTCATCGGCCGTTTCGTGTCGACGAGTGGCTGCTGTACAGCTGCGACAGCCCCAGCGCTCAGGGCGCGCGTGGCCTGGCGCGCGGCATGATCTTCGCGCAGGACGGCAGGCTGGTCGCCTCCACCGCGCAGGAAGGCCTGCTGCGCGTGCACACGCAAGGCTGAACATGCGCCAGATCTACACCTCGCCGCGGCTGGAAAACATCGAGCGCATGGTGGCCTTGCTCAACGAGCACGGCATTGAAACACGCGTTACCGATCGTCCCGTGTATCAGCGCGCCAGCTACAACCGGCCCAGTTTCCGCGACAACGACCTGCAGTCGTGGCCCAAGGTTTGGGTGTCCGATGCCAATGATTTGCCACGTGCGCGCGAGCTGCTGCGCGGCATGGGCATCGAATCGGCCGCCGAGCACTTCGCGGCGAATCTGCAGTTCAGCGCGCGCGCGCCGAGCCGCGGCCGGAATTGGGGAGGACGCGTGCGGGCGTTGCTGCTGCTGGGGATCTTCGGCCTGCTGACGGTGATGACGCTGCGCGCGCTGGGCTGGCTGTAAGCCCCGCGGCGGCGGCCAGCGCAGCCACTTCCCGCGCATCCAGCACACGCCACGCGCCACGCGCCAGATCACCCAGCAACAGCGGCCCGATCGCCACGCGCAACAGACGCAGCACCTCGAAACCCAACCCCGCGAGCAGCCGCCGCAGATGGCGATTGCGGCCCTCATCGAGCACGCATTCCAGCCACGCGGTGCGCCCGCCGCTTTGCAGCAACGCGACTTCGCGTACGGCGAGATGTTCGCCGCGGTCGTTGATTCCGGCATGCATGCGCATCAGTGCGGTCTCATCCGGTACGCCGCGTATCTGCACGCGATAGGTCTTGGGCACATGTCGCGCCGGATCAGTAAGGGCCGCCGCCCACACGCTGTCGTTGCTCAACAACAACAAGCCTTCGCTGGCTTTGTCGAGGCGACCGATCGGCGCCAACCAGGGCAAATCGGCGTCGACAAGCAGGGTGTAGATGGTGTCGCGGCCCTGTTCATCCCGCACCGTTGTGAGCAGGCCGCGCGGCTTGTTCAGCGCCAGATAAATACGCTCAGTGGGCAGCGCGGGGTGTCCGTCCAGATCAATGCGCGTATGCGCGGTACAGGGTTGCCCGGGATCGCGTGCAAGGCGGCCATTGACCTGCACCCGTCCCGCACGCACGACCGCTTCGGCTCTAGAGCGCGCGAGCACAGGCCGCGCCGCGAAATCTCGCGCGCGAGTCCGTGGCCGGGTACAGGTGCGGCACGCGCGGCGACGTGTTGTGCGAGTTTGGCAAGGCACCTTTTGCCGCGAACATGGTCACAGTCAGACATGCTGCGCAGCCTAGCACCGGGCTAGTGCTGATTCGGCGTCGGCGATCGTCTCACCGTGCCCATACTTGCCGACCGGAACATTCCCTCTACCACTCTCCGGACGATGCCGCCATCCAGCTTTGCTGGGTTGCGCTGCATCAGTGGTTTGACACGGCGCCCACGAGGCCATTCGCAAAGCGCATTCGCGCGCCTGAAATGAAAAAGCCCGACTTGCGCCGGGCTTTCTCGTGGTGCGGACTGGCGCGGAATTACTGCCCCATCTGCCCTGGGTTCTCGACCTTGAACTCGATGCGACGGTTCTGCGCACGACCCTCGGCGCTGGCATTGCTGGCCACCGGATCAAGCTTGCCGTAGCCCTTGGTGCCGATGATCTGCGATTCGGCCACGCCATGGTTGACCAGGTAGTTCTTGACGAACTCGGCGCGACGCTCGGACAGCTTCAGGTTATAGGCCTGACCGCCGATCGAATCGGTGTAGCCGTCGATCTTGATTTCCGTGTTCGGGTAGCGCTTCAGCGTATCGGCGGCCTGTTTGAGAATGGCCACGGAGTCAGCGATGGGCTTGTCCAAAATGCCGTTGATGTCGGTTTGACCCGGACGCGGACGATCAAACTGGAAGTGCACACCACGCAACTCAATCACCACCTTGTGCGCGGCCGGCTCCGGCGGCGGGGGTGGCGGCGGGGGCGGGGGCGGGGGCGGAGGAGCTGCAGCCGGCGGCGGCGGGGCCGGCGGCGGCGGCGGCGGCGGCGGCGGCGCCATGGAAATCACCAGACCCAGCGTGGCAGCCCAGTCACCATAGTTGGTGGTGGTCGGAAGGGAGACAGTGTCGCGGTTCCAGCGGTAGTCGATTTCGCCGCGCAGGGCGACGCGCTCGGTCAGCGCGCGCTGCACACCACCACCGACCAGGAATCCGGGACCCCAACCACTGGGGGCATTGAAAGCATTGTGCCCATACATGCCGATACCACCCGCCACAAATGGGCGCCAGCCGGCATAACCCTGCTCATCGCCGAAGAAGTAGCGACCGGTCACACCCAAACTCTGCGTCTGCCACTGATGTGTGGCAAAGGGTGAGCTGCTCTTGTAGTTGGCGTCGTTGAGGGTGTACTCGAGATCCACCGCGAAATTCGGGTTGACCCAAAAGCCGACACCCAGCCCGCCCAGAACCGAATTCTGGGTGTCGCGCTTGGAATCGGGCACCAGCACGCCAAGGCGCGGTGCGATGTACCAGTTGCCATAGTCCACGGCCTGTGCGGTACCCATGCTGCTACCCGCCACGATCAGCGCGATCAGAGCATAGAGGCTCTTTCTTTTCATCGCAGTCTCCTAGTTTCAGTTGATGCGCCCGTTCCGGTTGGCGTCGGCGCCACGCTAATGCTCAGGACTTGCCATTCAGATAAGGTATCAAACGGCAACAGCCACAGTTTAGCAAAAAACAAACAAATGCGTTCAGCTCTGTGACGCTCGTTCAGCTTCGCGTCAAGCGCGCCTCATGGCGCGCGATGGGCATCACAGTGCGAACAGGTCCATGAAGCGGTGCACCGGCATGGCGTCGAAGCGCTCGGCGCTGGCGCAGACTTCGAGAATGCGTTGCACGCGCTGCTGCGGCAAATGGCCGCGCAATGCGCCCTCGAACTTTTGCAACAACACCGGGATGCCCTCGGCGCGGCGCTTGCGGTGCCCGATCGGATAGTCGATGGCCACTTTTTCGCTGTGACTGCCGTCCTTATAGAACACCTGCACCGAGTTGCCGATGTAGCGCTTGCCGGCATCGAAATAATCGCGTGTGAATTGTGGATTTTCGCGCACGCTCATCTTGCTGCGCAGCGCGTCGATGCGCGGGTCGGCCGCAACGGCGTCGCCGTAATCGGCGGCGACAAGACGCCCGAAGATCAGCGGCACGGCCACCATGTACTGGATGCAATGGTCGCGGTCGGCATAATTGGCCAGCGGGCCAGTCTTGTCGATGATGCGCGCGCCGGCCTCCTGGGTTTCGATCTCGATGCGCTCGATCTGGTCAAGACGCAATGTCACCTCGGCGTGCAGATGCATCGCGCACTCCACCGCGGTCTGCGCATGGAACTCGGCCGGGTAGCTGATCTTGAACAGCACGTTCTCCATCACGTAACTGCCGAACGGGCGCTCGAACTCGAAGGCCTTGCCCTCGAAGGCCACATCATAAAAACCCCAGGTCTTGGCGCTCAGCGCCGAGGGGTAACCAACCACACCTCTGTCCACAGCATTCAGCGCGTGTGTCACCGCGCGTCGACAGGCGTCACCCGCGGCCCAACTCTTGCGCGGTCCGGTGTTGGGGGCATGGCGATAGGTGCGCAGTGCTCCGTTGTCGATCCAGCTATGCGCAACGGCACTGATGATGGCGTCCTTGTCGCCGCCCAGCATGTGCGTGGTGACCGCCGTGGAAGCCAGCCGCACCAGGATCACGTGGTCGAGCCCGACACGATTGAAGCTGTTCTGCAGCGCGTATATACCCTGAATTTCGTGCGCCTTGATCGCGTAACGCAGCACCTGCCCCATGTCCAGTGGCGTGCGCCCTTCGCGCTCGGCCTTGCGACTGAGGTAGTCACCCACGGCCAGAATGCTGCCGAGGTTGTCGGAGGGATGACCCCACTCGGCCGCTAGCCAGGTGTCGTTGAAATCCAGCCAGCGGATCTGCGTGCCGATGGCGAACGCGGCCTGCACCGGATCGAGCTCGTAGCTGGTGCCGGGCACGCGCACGCCGCCGACCATGGTCGCGCCAGGCACCACCGGGCCAAGATGCTTGACGCACTCGGGGAACTTCATCGCCAACATGGCACAGCCCAGCGAATCCATCACCATGTGGCGCGCCGTATCGATGGCATCGCGCGAGCTGATCTCGCCATCGGCCACGTAATCGGCAATGGCGAGCATCGGCGCATCGGGCGCAGGACGCTGCGCGGAACGGATATCGTGCTGGGACATGGCGGGCTTCCGTGGAGGAGCTGCAACAGACATCAAGCCGCGCATTTTGCCAGAAGCCGAGCGCACGCCGCGCTGTTGCGCCTGCCGCAACAAGCTGTTCGCGGCCAGAAGCATGTGCGCGCGGCGCGCGCCCGCATGATGCGAGCATGAATGCACAACACACCATGCCGCTGCCCAGCCTGTTCATCTCGCACGGCGCGCCGACGCTGGCGCTGGAAGATAGCCTCACGGGCCGCTTCCTCGATGAGCTGGGGCCAGTGCTGCCGCGGCCGCGCGCGATCCTGATCGCCTCGGCGCACATGCATGCCGCGCAACCCGTGCTGACAACCTCGCCTGCTCCAGCCACGCTGCATGACTTCGCTGGTTTCCCGCGCGAACTTTACGCCGTGCGTTATCCGGCACCGGGGGCGCCGATGCTGGCCACGCACGCTGCGCGGCTATTGCGCGACGCTGGCTTCGATGCAACCACGAATGCTGCATTGCCGCTCGATCACGGCGCCTGGGTGCCGCTGCTGCGGATGTACCCGCAGGCCGACATTCCCGTGGTCGCGCTCAGCGTCAGACCGCAGCGCGATGCGGCATGGCATTACGCGCTGGGTGCGGCTTTGGCGCCGCTGCGTGATGACGACGTGCTGTTGATCGGCTCGGGCGGCTTCGTGCACAACCTCGGTGCCCTCGATTGGCAACATGCTGCGCATCCGCCGATATCGTGGGCGCGAGACTTTGCCGCATGGCTCGCGGCGCGCGTGACCGATGGTGATGGTGCCTCAGCCATGGACTGGCGCGCGCAGGCACCACAAGCGCTGCGCGCGCACCCCACGCCGGAACACCTGCTGCCGTTGTTCATTGCCTGGGGTGCCGCAGGCGGCGCGGGGACACTGCTGCATGAGGCCTGGGAGTACGGCACCCTGGCGCTGCACGCGTTCCGTTTCGACGGCGGCGCTTGACCACGCGCACGACGACCCCAACAATCAGCCGCTGCCTCCCACGGGGAGTAGCTCCCAAGGAACTTCACACGAGGTTCCCTGCACGCCGGCCGTCATCACGAGCGCACGCTCCGGTCGCCGTGGTGCCCCGACCAACAACGCGGGTACGAGCAAGACCATGGGCAGTCCGGCCGGCCGCGCGCCCGTGTCGGCGCTGTGCGCTCTGCGCGCCGGAGTCTGCATGGACGTTCTCACCTCCACTTTCTGGTCGGGCCTGCTCAGCATCATCCTGATCGACTTGGTGCTGGCCGGCGACAACGCCATCGTCATCGCGCTGACCGCGCGCAATCTGCCCAAGCATCTGCAGAAGCAGGCGATTTTCTGGGGCACGCTCGGCGCCATCGCGGTGCGCATCGCCATGACCGTCGTGGTGGTGTGGCTGCTCAAGCTGCCTGGACTGATGCTGGCCGGCGGTTTGCTGCTGCTGCCGATCGCGTGGAAACTGCTGCGCCAGGACGAGGGCGAACACAAAGTTGCGCCCGCGATGGGCTTCTGGTCGGCGATGCAGACCATCGTGATCGCCGACGCATTGATGGGCCTCGACAACGTACTGGCCGTCGCCGGCGCTGCGCATGGGCACATGTCGCTGGTGGTGATCGGCCTGCTGGTCAGCGTGCCGCTGGTGGTATGGGGCTCGACGCTGATTCTGAAACTGATCGAGCGCTTTCCCGCGGTGGTGTACATAGGCGCCGCCGCCATCGCCTGGACCGCCGGGCGCATGCTCAGCCACGATTTGTTGGTGAAAAATTGGTTCGCCGCGCACGCCTGGGCGGGCTACTTGCTGGAAGTCACCCTGGTCGTGGTGATCTGCGGCGGGGCGTGGCTGATGCAACGCCGCGGAGCCAAACCACAAGCCGGATGAGCGCGTCTTGCGCAGCGATTGCTTCATGCTCGCCGTTGTGGCGCATGGCTGCTGCGTCCACTCGCCCTGCGGGGCGTGTTCGAGCCTTGGCTTGATCGTCTTTCATTCGAATTCCGCCTCGGCTTCTTCGGGACGAAGATTGCAGCCAGCTTGTGCTGCGCCACGCCCGGCACGCGCTGAAGTCATGCCGTGACCGCGCGTAATCGGCGCGGCGCTTGTCAGTGCCCGCGCGCGGCGCCATGATCGAACGGTCGTTTGAATGCGCGCCGGCCCTGATGCCTTACCCCAACTTGTTCAAGCCGCTGGATCTCGGCTTCATTACCCTGCCCAATCGCGTACTGATGGGCTCGATGCACACGGGTCTGGAGGATCACGCGCGCGATTACGACAGGCTGGCGGCCTACTTCGCCGAACGTGCGCGCGGCGGCGTCGGCCTGATGGTCACCGGCGGCATCGCCCCCGGTATCGCGGGCTGGCTGAAGCCATTCTCGGGGCGACTGTCGATGCCTTGGCACGTGGCGCGTCATCGCAAGCTCACGCGCGCGGTGCACGCCGAGGGTGGACGCATCTGCATGCAGATCCTGCACGCCGGGCGCTATGGCTATCACCCGCTGTCGGTAGCACCTTCACGCATCAAATCGCCGATCACCCCTTTCATGCCGCACGCGCTGACCGGCTTCGGCGTGGAACGCACGATCAGCGCCTTCGCGCGCTGCGCGGCACTGGCGCGCGAGGCCGGCTATGACGGCGTCGAGATCATGGGCTCGGAGGGCTATCTGATCAACCAGTTCCTGGCCACGCGCAGCAATCAGCGCCAGGATCGCTGGGGCGGTAGCGCGGAGCGCCGCATGCGCTTCGCGGTGGAAATCGTGCGCCGCACGCGCGCGCGCGTCGGCAAGGACTTCATCATCATTTATCGCCTGTCGATGCTGGACCTGGTCGAAGATGGCCAGAACTGGGACGAGATCGTGCAGCTGGCCAAGGCCGTCGAAATGGCTGGCGCGACGCTGATCAACACCGGCATCGGCTGGCACGAGGCGCGCGTGCCGACCATCGTCACCAGCGTGCCGCGCGCGGCGTTCACTTGGGTCACGCGGCGGCTGAAGGGCGAGGTCGCGATTCCGCTGATCACCACCAACCGCATCAACATGCCCGAAGTCGCCGAGCACGTGCTGGCCGCGGGCGATGCCGACATGGTGTCGATGGCGCGGCCACTGCTGGCCGACCCACAGTGGGTGGCCAAAGCGCGCAATGGCAGAGGCAGCGCCATCAACACCTGCATCGCCTGCAATCAGGCGTGCCTCGACCATGTGTTCGAAAACAAGCGCGCGTCGTGCCTGGTGAATCCGCGCGCCTGCCACGAAACCGAGTTGCCGATCAACGCCAGCGCGCAACGCAAGCGCTACGCCGTTGTCGGCGCCGGGCCGGCGGGACTGGCCTGCGCCACCACGCTGGCCGAGCGCGGCCACACGGTGACGCTGATCGAGCGCGACGCGCGCATCGGCGGCCAGTTCAATCTGGCCAAGCACATCCCCGGCAAGGAGGAGTTCGCCGAAACACTGCGCTATTTCGAGCAACGCATCGCCGACACCAACGTCGATCTGCACCTGGACACAACGGCCAGCGCGGATGCGCTGGCCACAGGCTATGACGCGGTGATCATTGCCACCGGAGTCAACCCGCGCCGCGCCGGCATCGCTGGCGAGGATCACCCCATGGCGCTCAGTTATCTCGACGTGCTGGCGCGCAACGCCGCGGTGGGACCGCGTGTGGCCATCGTCGGCGCCGGTGGCATCGGCTTCGACGTGGCCGAGTTTCTGGTGCAACCCGCGCCTTCGCCCAGCACCGATATCACGCGCTGGGCGCGCGAATGGGGCGTGGATTTGAACCTGCGCGCGCGCGGCACGCTGCAAGCCGCGCCCGAGCCACCGGCACGCGAGGTGTACCTATTGCAGCGTTCGCCGGGCACGCCAGGCAAGCGCCTGCACAAGACCACCGGCTGGGTGCACCGCGCCAGTTTGCGCGCCAGGCACGTATGCATGCTGGGTGGCGTGGAGTACCGGCGCATCGACGACGCCGGCCTGCACGTGCGCAAGGGCGGCGAGGAGATACTGATCGCCGTGGACAACGTGGTGATCTGCGCCGGACAAACGCCGCAGCGCGAACTGGCCGATGCCTTGCTTGCGCAAGGCGTGGTGGTGCATGTGATCGGCGGCGCCGACGTTGCACAGGAACTGGATGCCAAGCGTGCCATCGATCAGGGCACGCGCCTGGCGGCGCAGCTCTGAGTCCGCGCAGCGTCGCGCGCGGACTCGTCAGGAGTGAACCTCAGCCGCGCTTTTCGATCGGCGGGTACGCGCGCTCCTCAGGCCCGATGTAGGTGGCGCTGGGGCGAATGATCTTGCCGTCCTCGCGTTGTTCGATCACGTGCGCGCTCCAGCCCGAGGTGCGCGCGATCACGAACAGCGGCGTGAACATCGGCGTCGGCACGCCCAGCATGTGGTACGTGCTGGCCGAGTACCAATCAAGGTTGGGGAACATTTTCTTGGCGCTCCACATCACCTGTTCGATGCGCTCGGACACCTCGAACAGGCGCGGGTTGCCGCCCTCGCTACACAGCGTGCGGCTGATCTCCTTGATGATCGGATTACGCGGATCACAGATGGTGTACACCGGATGGCCGAAACCGATGATGATTTCCTTGCGCTCGATGCGGACGCGGATGTCAGCCTCGGCCTCATCGGCATCGCGGTAGCGCGCGATGATCTCCATCGCCACTTCATTGGCGCCACCGTGCTTGGGGCCGCGCAGCGCACCGATGGCGCCGGTGATGGCCGAGTAGATATCGGCACCGGTGCCGGCGATCACGCGCGCGGCAAAAGTGCTGGCGTTGAACTCGTGCTCGGCATACAGCGTCAGCGAATGATCCAGCGCCTGCGCATGCAGCTCGCTGGGCGCCTTGCCGTGCAGCAGATGCAGAAAGTGTGCGGCGATGGTGTCGTCATCTGTCTCTGTGTCGATGCGCTTGCCGCTATGGCTGTAGTGATACCAGTACAGCAGCATCGAGCCGAAACTGGCCATCAGGCGATCGGCAATGGCACGCGCGCCGACCACGCCGTGGCCCTCGTGCTCGGGCAAGGCAGTGCCCAGCACCGAGCAGCCGGTGCGCATCACGTCCATCGGGTGCGTCGCTGCGGGCAATTGCTCCAACGCCACGCGCACCGGCAGCGGCAGGCCACGCAAACGCTTGAGCTGGGCGCGGTAGGCGTTCAATTCGCTCCAACCGGGCAGCGCGCCGTGGACCAGCAGATGGGCGACTTCCTCGAAACTGGCGCGCGTGGCCAGATCATGGATGTCGTAACCGCGGTAGTGCAGATCGTTGCCGCTGCGGCCCACGGTGCAGACTGCGGTGTTGCCGGCGGCGACGCCGGAAAGCGCGACTGACTTCTTGGCATTGGGCAAAACCTGCTGAGCGGGATCACTCATTGCTTGCTCTCCTGGATGGCTCGCCCATGCGCACGGCGCGGGGCAAGCGTGGGGATGTCGTGCATACGCGCAAGCCTGGCGCGCACTTGCGGCGGCATGGCATCACTCGTCGGGTGCGGTGCGCGCGCCGAACAGGGCATCGAGCTTGCGTTCGTAGGTGTGGTAATTCAGCACTTCGTACAACTCCTCGCGCGTCTGCATGGTCGGCACCATGGCTTGTTGCGTGCCGTCGCGACGCAGAGTCTCGTAAAAATTCAACGCGGCCTTGTTCATGGCGCGATAGGCGCCGCAGCAGTACAGCGCGATATCCACGTTGGCGCCGCGCAGTTCCTCGACGGTGAAATACGGCGTGGCGCCGAACTCGGTGAGATTGGCCAGGATCGGCACGCGCACGGCGGCCTTGAAGCGGCGGTAGTCATCCAGCGTGCGCACCGCCTCTGGGAAAATCATGTCGGCGCCGACCTCGACACAGGCGCAGGCGCGCGCGATGGCGGCATCGATGCCCTCGACGGCGACGGCATCGGTACGCGCCATGATCACGAAACTCGCATCGCTGCGCGCATCCACCGCGGCCTTGACGCGATCGACCATCTCCGCGCTGCTCACCAACTCCTTGTTGGGGCGATGGCCGCAGCGCTTCTGCCCGACCTGATCCTCGATGTGCACCGCAGCCACACCGACGCGTTCAAAGCTGCGGATGGTGCGGGCGATGTTGAACGCACCGCCCCAGCCGGTGTCGATGTCCACCAGCAGCGGCATCTGCGTGGCCTCGACGATACGCCGCGCATCGGTGAGCACGTCTTCCATGGTACTGATGGCGAGATCGGGCAAGCCCAGCGAGTTGGCGGCCACGCCGCCGCCGGATAGATACAGTGCCTGGTAGCCGGCGCGCCTGGCCAGCAAACCGGCATAGGCGGTGATGGCGCCCACCACTTGCAGCGGACTTTCGGCGACCAGCGCGGCGCGAAAGCGCGCGCCGGGGGATGCATGGCTGCTCATGGGTGCTCCGCGGAAATGGCTATTGTAAACCCCTGCCCGCGCGTGCCAAATCCGATGCCGAGTTTGCGTCCGAGAACCTCGCTTCAGGCAGCGATATTCAACACCGCCAGCAGTCGCGCCTCGATCGCCTGCAGATCGGGAATATGCGCGGGTTCATCGCGCACCAGCACCTCGCTGCGCACACCGAATGGATGGTCCTCGCTGCCACCGGCGGGCATCAGCACGTCAGGGGTCAGCGTGACCAGACGTGGAAACCCCTGCGTGAGCAGGGCCAGATAGGGCATGCGCGGATGCGCGCCTGGCGCCTTCAACACCGCCACGCGCGCATGCAGCGAGCCTTCCGTTTCGACCTGGCCGATGAGCGCCGCATAGGCGACCAGCGGCAGGCGCCAGCCGCGCCACGGAATGCGCCCCAGCAGCCACGGCGGCGCATCGCTCACCGCCTCCGGGGTGGTCAGGGTGATCACCTCGGCGACGTTGGCATTGGGCAGCAATACGCGCCCGCCGGTCACCGGAATCATCACGCCGCGAATTTCCGAACTGGTCAAAGCCATGCATTCACCCTGCCGAAAAATCCGCATTGAGCCGCGCCGCAAGCTCCTGCGGCGTACCCGAGAAAGTCACCAAACCGGCCGCTGCCGCGGCATCAACCATGGCGCTGACCACGCAGGTCTCGCGCGACTGCGCCCACACCGCGCCACCGCGTTCGACAACCCTGCGCATGCCCTGCAGCGCATCACTGGCCATGCCCGAAAACACCAGCGCCAGCGCGCGCGCGCCGAAGGTGTCGGCGATGCGCGTGAAGGTGTCGTCGATCGAGGGTGTGTAGCGTTCGTCGCCACCGGGCAGCAGATGCACGCCGCCTTCCGGATCAAGCGCGATACGCGCGCGCGGCGGCACCAGCAGCACGTCGCCGACGCGCGCGTTGAGCCCATTGGCGGCGGTGCGCACCGGATGCTGCAACGCACGCTCGAACTGCGCGGCATAGCCGACAAAGAAGGCTTCATCCAGATGTTGCGCGACCACCAGCAACAGCGGCAGGCCCGGCGTCAGCGCAGACAGGAATTCGCGCACCGCATCCGGCCCGCCGATCGAGGCGCCGATCGCCACCACGCGGCGGAACCCGCCTGCCGGTTCGCGCCGCGCGGCCATATCCGCGCTCGCCGCGGCTGGCGCAGCGTCCTCGATCGGTAGCAGTTCGATCCCATCCAGCGCGGCGAAATTCGGTGCAAGCGTCGGCGCATCCACGGGTGGCGCGGGTGGCGCAACAGGCGCCAGCGCGGCATCCAAATCCAGCAGGCCCCAGTCCGGTGCGGAAACATCAACGGCCGGTGCAATCGGGGCATCCGGCAGGGTCTCCTCGAACATCTCATCGAGCATCAGTTCTAGATCGGGGGCGGCATCGCCGACGCTCACTGGCGCGGCTGCCGCGACCTCAGGCGACTCGGTGGCGCTGACGTCGATGACGCTCGTGGCGTCGGTGTTGAGCGACGGGTCCGCGTTGGAGCGCGCGCTGGCCGTCGGCGGCGTCCAGGTTTCGGGGTCGAAGTCGACCAATTCGATCGACGGCGTGGACTCCTCGGGTTCGGCGAGCATCGACAGTAGCAGATCGTGTGCGTCTGCATCAGCGGGCAGGTCGGCGAGGGGCGGCGCGACCGGCACGACCTCCACCGCGTTCGCCGCGTGCGGCAGAACCTCGGCCAGCAGCGCATCGAGATCGGCCGTCGATAATTCATCATGGCTCGCGATGGCGACCGGCTGCGCCAAGGCTTCGTACTGCGGCACGCGCTCAAGCGCGACTGATTCGTCAAGGGCCATCTCGATCGGACCCGCATCATTCGCACTGTCGTCCACGGGCGCGATCGACACCACGGGCAGTGCTTCCGGCGCGGGCAGATCGGCCAACAGCGAGTCCAGATCGAAATCCAGTGCGTCGAACACCGGCGTGTCGATCGCCGCGGACGTGATCGGTGCCGCGCCCGCATTCGTCTCGACAGGGGCGGACGGCGCGGAAGCCTGAATCCCACTCGTGGCATCGAGATCCGAATGCGCTTGCAGAGCGTGCTCGAAATCGGCCGGAAGCTGCACGTCCATGGATTTTTGTGCCGGCTCCATGTCGCCGGCGGAGAACGAAACCAGCAACGCGTCGAGATCATCGTGCAACGGAGCGGGGCGATCCCGTCCCGCGTCTTCGTCGGCAGCGGAACCGAGCGGGTCATGCATCATCGGCGCCGCATCAAGCGCGCTCGCATCGTCCAGCAGCGCTTCGATCTCGCGGCTGAGTGCGGCGTTCATGGCGGGCTCCGGACGCGTCGGCACTGCGGCGTCAGTCGGCGCCTCAACGGCGACCGCAACAGCGCCATTCCCGGGTGGCGCCGCCAGCAACATTTCCGGTACCGGCACGGACGCGGCGCCGGCCGGGCGCGGCGGATCAATATCGGTACCGAGAATCTTGGCGGCAAGGTGGCGCGCCCAGCGCGCCGCATCCCATCCATCCAGGCTACGCGTGGCTTCGGCGTCATTCAGCACCAGACGTTGATGGACCGGATCCAGCGCCTCGACCACGCGCTCCAGCGCGGCCTCCTCATTCGGATCGAGGTTCAGTACCACCACATCGGCGGCGTGCTCGATGAGCGCCTGTGGCTGGAACTCGCTGACGCGCGCTTCGAGCACGATGCGCGCGCCGCGATCGCGCAAGGCCTCGCGCAGGCGCACACCCATGTCGAGGTCCTCGAACAGCAGCGCGATCGCGGGTCCGGTATCAGGCGTGCTGGCCACCAAGCACCTCCTGCACATTACGCAGCAGATCGGCCTCTTGATACGGTTTGCCCAGATAACGCTCCACGCCGATTTCGAGCGCACGCTGGCGATGTTTCTCGCCGCTGCGCGAGGTGATCATGATGATCGGCACACGCTTGAGGCGCGGATCGTTCTTCATGTGCGTGGCCAGCTCGTAGCCATCCATGCGCGGCATCTCGATGTCGAGCAGCATGACGTCCGGCGTGCGCTCCTGCAAGCGCTCCAGCGCATCAACACCATCCTTCGCGGTGATCACATCCATCTCCACGCGCTCGAGCACGCGCGAGGTGACCTTGCGCATGGTGATCGAATCATCCACCACCATCACCAGCGGTCGCGCGCGCGGCGCGGCATCAGATACGCCGATGGGCGCGATCGGCCGCTCCGCGTCGCCGCCCTCGGCCGCCGCTTGCACGACGGCATCGGCATATTGACCCAGCGCGGTGCCGCGCCTTACCAGGGGCGGCAAATCGAGAATGATCACCACCGAGCCATCGCCCATGATGGTGGCGCCAAAGAGGCCGGGCACCGAACTGATCTGCGGGCCGACCGACTTGACCACGATTTCGCGCGAGCCGACGACCTGATCGACGTGCACTGCGGCGCGCAACTCCCCGCTGCGAATCAGCAACAGCGGCAACTGTGGGTCGTCGCTGTGGCGCGTGCCCACGCCCAGCAAACGACCCAGTTCGTGGATCACGTAGCGCTCGCCGGCGTAGGTGTACATCGGTGCCGCATCGAGCATGCGCGCGGCGAGATCCTCGCGGGTGATGCGCGCCATGCCCTGCACCGAGGTCATCGGCACGGCAAACACCGACTCGCCCTGCTTGATCAGGATCGCCTGCGTCACCGCCAAGGTGAATGGCAAGCGGATCTGGAAGCGCGTGCCCTGCCCGCGCACCGAGTCGATGGCCAGCGAGCCGCCGAGCTGCTTGATCTCGCTGGCCACGACGTCCATGCCCACGCCGCGACCGGCGATCTGCGTGATTTCGCCTGCCGTGGAAAAGCCGCTTTCGAGGATGAAGGCGTACAGGTCGCGATCGGAAAGCTCGGCATCGGCGCGCAGCAGGCCGCGCTCGATGGCCTTGCCGCGGATGGCATCACGATCGAGTCCGCGGCCGTCATCGCTGACATCCAGCAGCACCTCGGTGGCCTCGCGGCTGACGCGGATGGTGACCGTGCCTTCCTCGGGCTTGCCGGTGGCAGCACGCTCGGCGGCGGATTCGACGCCATGCGCGACCGCGTTGCGCAGCATGTGCTCGAACGGCGCCTTCATGCGCTCCAGCAGGGTGCGATCCATTTCGCCATGCGCACCCTCGACGCGCAACTGCGCGCGCCGGCTCAAGTCCTGCGCGGCCTGGCGCAAGGTGCGGCGCAACGACGGCACCAGCGCCTCGAACGGCACCATGCGCGTGCGCATCAGTCCTTCCTGCAACTCGGAGCTGACCCGCGATTGTTGCAGCAGCAGGGTTTCGGACTGGCGCGTGGTGTCATCCAGCAAGCCCTGCAGCGAGGCCAGATCGGACACCGACTCGGCCAGCGCGCGCGAATACTGCTGCAGTTGCGAGAAGCGGTCCAGTTCGAGCGGATCAAAGCCGCTGTCGTGCGCGGCGATCTGCTGCTCGCGCTGGAAGCGCGCGATGATCTGCGCCTCGGTTTCGATTTCAAGCTTGCGCAACTGGTCGCGCAGGCGCGCCACGGTCTGATCCAGCTCGACCAGGTTGAAGCGGAAGGTGGAAACCTGCTGCTCCAGACGCGAGCGGTAGATCGACACCTCGCCGGCCTGGTTGACCAGCGCGTCAAGCACATCCGAGCGCACGCGCACCATTTCCTGCGTGGCGCGCACGAGATCCTCGGCTTCGATCGGCGGCAGCGGCTGCAGCGGGACGCGCGCCACCTCGGCGGGGACGGGCACAACCGCGGGTTCGGCCGCAACGACGCGCGGAGCAGAGGCCGCGCCGACTTCGGCGAGGCGCTCGAACAAGGCGATGGCGTTGACCGGCAACGCCACGGCATGCCCCTGCCGCACACGCTCGACCAATTCGTGCAGGCGGTCAAAACCGCGCTCCAGCGAGGCAACCACGGCGGTATCGCCCAGACGACGACCGGCGGCCACGGCATCAAGCAGGCTTTCCATGGCATGTGCGAGATCGCCTACCGGCACGATGCCGGCCATGCGCGCGCCGCCCTTGAGGGTATGCAGATCGCGCTGCAAGCCGATCACCGCGTCGTGCACATCGGGCTGCGCACGCCATGCATTGAGGCGAGCATCAGCCTGATCAAGAATTTCCAAACCCTCCTGCACGAAGACTTCCAGCAGATCCGGATCGGACTCGGCAAGTGCCAGATGCCCATCGGGTTGGGCATCATCCGGGAATGCCGGGATGGGCGCCTCAGGCAAACGCGCGCTGGCAGCGAGTGCGGGCTCGTGTTGCGGGTAAAGCTGCTCGAAGGCGGGTACCGCGTCGTACGCTTCGGCATCGCGCGCATCCGCGTCGCGCGAGTCCAGATCGGACAGCGGCGTGAATTCTGCTTGCACGGCATCGCTTGGCTCGCGCTGCTCCGCATCCGACAGGACTTCTTGCGGCACCCCTGCGCTGGATTCCGTGCTTGCAGCTTGCAGGTCCTGCAGCAGCAGGCGGGTTAGCGGATCGTCGGCGAGGGCACCCACATCCGGCGCCGCGGGCGGGGCCTCGATGTCGGGTTCCGGGCTCTGCCGCGTGAGGTCGGCCAGCCAGGTTTCCACGGCTTGATCGGCCGCGGCGCGCGTGGCTTGGGCATGCTCGGCTTCGCGACGCTCGGCCTCCAAACGTTCAATTTCCGCGCGTTCGGCTTCAAATTGCGCGACTGCGCTGCGCTCGGCTTCGACACGCTCAGCCGCAAACCGCGCGGCCTCGGCGCGCTCAATCTCGGCGCGCTCTGCTGCAAGGCGTTCGGTTTCGCGACGTTCGGCTTCGATGTGCTCGGCCTCGACACGTGCAGCTTCAGCGCGCGCAGACTCCACACGCTCGGCCTCGATGCGCGCCGCTTCAACACGCTCCGCCTCGGCACGTTCGACTTCATGCGCATCATCGGCATGCACGCCGACACCATAGATCGCACCGGCATGCTCGGGCTCGGGCAGCGCATCGCGCAGCTCGGCGAGTCGGGCCGCGAGCGCATCGGAATCAGGTACTTCGGGTCGCTCACGGTCGTACTCGGCCATGATCTGCGTGATCAATGCCGCGGCTTCGCCCAGCGCCTCACGCCCGTCTGCGGGCATGGGCTCGGCGCTGCCACGCAAGCGCTTGAGGTAGGTTTCCAGCGGTGCCAACACGTGGCCGATCACCGGGATATCGACCATGGCGATGGCGCCGTTGAGTGTATGCACGGCGCGCAACAGCGGTTCGCTGACACCGCGATCACCGGGCGCTGCCAGCCACGCCTGTATGATGTCCAGATGCTGCGCGGTTTCGCTGCGCAGGATTTCCAGCAGCACTGCATCGATGGGCGGCAACAACGGCGTGCTGATTGCAATGGGCGCAAGTGCTGCAGCCGGTTCTGTTGATACTTCCGACTCTGGCGCAAGCATGGGCTGTGGGTGCGGCTGCCAGACACGACGCGTGACGCTGCGTCGCTGCACGCTGGGCGCGGCTTGCGCGAAATCATCGAGTTGCGCGGCCTCGCCACTGCTGAGGCGATCAGCGGCCTGCATGATCGCCGGCAGTGGCGCCCAGGCCTGCGCGCCCTGCAGCGAGCTTTGCACGGCCGGCAAGGCGGCAATGGCGTGCCTGACCAGCGCCTGCACCATCGGGCCGGGCGGCACACTGCGATCAAGCACGCGGTTGAGCAGGTTTTCCACCTTCCAGGCGAACTCGCCCAACTCCATGGCACCCACCAGGCGCCCGGAGCCTTTCAGCGTGTGGAAGGCGCGACGCATGTTGCGCAAGGTATCCAGATCATCCGGGTTGGACAGCCAGGCATCGAGGCCGCTGTTGAGCGCCTGGATTTCCTCGCCGACTTCCTCGATGAACACCTCGCGGATCTCGGCATCGGCGGCCTCGCCGTCCTGGCGGAAGCCAGCCAACGGCGTGGCGTCTGCGGGAACGGCCTCCTCGATTTCCTCGGTGATCTCGACCCATTCGCCGAGACCCTCGCCGGGCTCGGGCAATTCAGCCTGCGGCGGTGCGGTGGGCTCGGTGCTGGCGAAGCGCAACCCCGCCAGATCCTGGCTCGGCGTGGGCACGGCCGTGGCGCTGCCGATCAGCAGGTCGTCGACACCACTGCCGGAAACCACGCTGACCGCTTCGCTCAGGCTGTGCGCGCCGTGCGATGCGACATGCGTGTCCTCGGTTTCCGCAGGCATGGCGCGCAGGGCCGGCGCCGGCCAGTAGCCCAGCGCGGCGAGGCTGCGTTGGGTGACATCGAGGATGCGCTCGCGCTGCGGGCGCTGCTCGCGTACCGCTTCCAGAAAATACTCGACCGAGGCCAGCGCGTCAGCGAGCAGATCCATTTGCTCGGCCGTGGGCACGCGCCGGTCGGCGACCAGTTCGTTGTGCACGAAGCGGCCAATGGCCTCGACCAGAGCCGGCAACCGCGGCACGTCGAGCATGCGCAGCGCACCCACCAGTTCGTCCAGCAGCGCCGGCACGGCGGCCACGCGCGCGTGCACCCAGGGTGATTCGATGAAAGCCACCAGATCGTCCTTGACCCGCGCCAGATTGGCGGAGGCTTCCTTGAGCACGATATCGAGCAGGCGTCGCGCCTCGGCCTTGGGCAGTTGCAATCCCGCATCCTCGCCACTTTCGGCGCCGAGGCGATCGATGTGATCATCCAGCGAGGATTCGACGTACAACAGGGCGCCGGCGACATCGAGCAAGGTCGCTTCGTCCACCGTGCGCGCGCCCGCGGCAAGCTGCGCGACGGTTTCGCGCTGCTCGTGCACCACGCGTCGCGGTACATTGAGGCCAAGCATGCCCAGCGTATCGGCGACGCGCGCCAGCGCATCGGCCTCGCCGGCGAGCTGGCGCGGATCGTGTTCGACGTTGCGCAGGTAGAGATCCAGCGCGTCCTTGACGCGCAGCAGATCTTCCTTGATGGCGCGCGCCACGGTGTCCAGCAGCATGCGGTTGTGACCAGCCAGCGCGCCTTCGGCATGCGCGATTTCGCGCTGCGAGGGCAGCAGGCGATCAAGCCGGTAGGTGTCGTAAATCGCGGCCAGGCGTTCACTGCCCGGGCGCGCGTGCGCCACGTAGTACAGCAGGCTGCGCGCCAGTTCCTCGGATTCGCCGCGGGCAAGCGCGGTTTCGCCCTCTTCGATCAGTGCGCGCACGTTGCGATCGACTTTGCCGATCAGCTTCCTGACCTCGACGCTGTGCTCATCCAGCAGACCGCGTTCGAGGCCTTCGGCCACGCCACCCGCGATCCACCACAGACGCCGACCGGGCAACGAATAGCACTGCGCGCTGATGCCATCGAGTACGCCGCGCATCGTGGCGAGATGGCGCGCGGCATCACCCTGGTTGCGAATCCATGCCAGCAACGGCAGTTGCAGTTGCGTGCGCAGCACGGCCAGTGCGCGCTGCTGCGCGGCCGGCGCCGGAGCCGCGGTCAGACCGGGCACGAACGACGGCAACTCGGCATTGAGATCGGGCATGAACAGCGCGGTCTCGCCGATCTGCGCCTCACCGCGACAGCCGCGCAGTTCATTGAGCAGCGGCAGTAGCACCAGCGGCACGTCGCGGTGCCCGCCCTGCAGGCGTTCGAGGTAATCAGGCAACTGCATCATGCCGCGCATCAGCACGGCAAATGCAGCGTTGCGGTCCGGTACCGCAGCGTCGAGCAGCGACTTTGCCAACTGCTCCATTTCCTCGGCGACCATGGCCGCGCCGTACAGTTCGACCATGCGCAACGTGCCATGCACCTGGTGCAGATAAGTCGCGCAAAAACGCATCTGGCTGGTGTCGGCCTGATCCTGGACAAAGGCTTCGAGCGAGAGTCGCGCCTGGCGCAGGGTCTCGTCGAGTTCACTCTTGACCCAGCCCAGGGTGGTGAAGTCGAGATCTTCGTCGAGTCGCATGATGTGCCTCTGGGATCGATGACCGGCTGCGTGAACGCGGGGCTGGGCGCTTGCCGGCGCTCAGCCGCGACGCTGATAGGCCAGCGTGCCCTGCCAGGCTACCCGCGTCAGCGCGGGATGGCTCCAGCTGGTGACCTCGCCGGGCCCGATCAGCAGCAGGCCCTCTGGTTCAAGGAGACCCGCCAGTCCGTCCAGCAACTCGCGGCGACGCTCGCGCGCGAAGTACATGAGCACGTTCTGGCAGAAAATCAGATTCAGGCGCTGCAGCGGCGCCGCGGCGGCCTGCAGCAGGTTGACGCGCGCAAACGCCACGCGCTTGCGCAAGCTGGCGATGGGCGTGAACGCCTCTTCGCCGCGCATCTCGACGTACTCGGCGCGGTATTGCGCCGGGATTTCCTCGATGCGGCCGCGTGGATAGATCGCGGCACGCGCCGTGGCCACCGCCGCCGCGCTGACGTCGCTGGCCGTCACGCCGAAATGCAGCTTGTCGCCATGACCGCACAGGCCATGATGCAGGACCATGGCCAGCGACCACGCCTCCTCGCCACTGGCGCAGCCCACGCTCCACGCGTGCAGCGCACCGATGCCGCCGGCCAGGCGCTCGGGCAGCCAGCGCTCACGAATCAGATCGAACGAGGGCATGTGCCGGAAGAAGCGCGTTTCATGCACGGTCAGGCGATCGACCAGCGTGGCCCATTCCACCGCGCCCGCGCCCGGCGCGCTGATGTGCTCGAGGTAGTGACTGAAGTTGCCGTAGCCCACTTCGCGCATGCGCGCACGCACCGCGCTGACCAGAAACGGTTTGCGCTGCGGCGCCACCACCACGCCGGTGCGCTGCTCGAGCAGGGCCACCCAGCGCACGAACACCACCTCGTCCATGCCGGCGAGGGCAAGTGCGGCATCGTGGGGGTTGAGAGCGACGGCCATGGGCTGTGATTCTCCCGCTCAGCCCGGCAGTTTGAAGTCAGCGACCGAACGGCGCAGATCCTGCGCCATCTGCGCCAGATTGCCGATCGACTCGGCGGTCTGACTGGCGCCCGTCGAGGTCTGCGAGGTGATCTCCTGGATCACATTCATGGTCGAGGAGATATTGGTCGCCGCCGCGGACTGCTGGCGCGCGGCCTCGGAGATGTTCTGGATGAGGTCGGCCAGATCATTGGAGACTTTTTCGATTTCGCCCAGCGCGGCGCCGGCATCCTCGGCGCGGCGCGCGCCGGTAACCACTTCGGCCGTGGTCTGCTCCATTGAGTTGACCGCCTCGTTGGTGTCCGACTGAATCGCCTGCACCAGCGTCTCGATGCGCTTGGTCGCCGTCGCCGAGCGCTCGGCCAGACGCTGCACTTCGTCGGCCACCACCGCGAAACCGCGACCGGCCTCGCCTGCCGAGGCCGCCTGAATGGCGGCGTTCAGCGCCAGAATGTTGGTCTGCTCGGCGATGTCGTTGATCAGTTCCACGATCGAGCCGATTTCCTGCGAGGACTCACCCAGGCGCTTGATGCGCTTGGATGTTTCCTGGATCTGGTCGCGGATCGCGTCCATGCCGGCGATGGTCTGGCGCACCACCGCGGCGCCCTTGCCGGCGATCTGCACCGAGCGCAGCGCCACCTCCACCGATTCGGACGAGTTTTTCGACACCTCGTCGATCGATACCGCCATCTCGTTGATGGCCGCCGAGGCCGAGGTGATCTGCTGCGCCTGATGCTCGGCCGCCTCGGCCAGATGCGTGGCGGTGGCTTGGGTTTCCTGCGCCGCCGCGGACACCTGCACCGCGGTTTCGTTGATGGTGGACACCAGGCTGCGCAAGGCTTCCACGGCGAAGTTCACCGAGTCGGCGATGGCGCCGGTGATGTCCTCGGTGACCGTGGCGCGCACGGTGAGATCGCCCTCGGCCAGCGAGCCCATTTCGTCGAGCAGCCGCAAAATGGCTTCCTGGTTGCGCTGATTCAGTTCACCCGAGGCCGCGAGGCGCTGCTTCTGCGCACGCGACTGCGCGAACACCAGCAACAGGGCAAACAGGATCGCGCCGGCGGCGCCCAGCGCGCCCAGCCAGACGTTGGGGAACGGACGCCGCAGCGGTAGCTTGTCCAGCCGCGTGGACACGTCGCTGGCGCGCAACAGCACCGACTGCGAGTCCACCGACGCTTGATTGGCGGCCTGTTTGACCTCGACCAAGGTCGGCGCGGCGGCGAGCAGTTTGTTGAGCGGATCGGATACGCCCTGCCAACCCTTGTTCACGGTTTCAAGGATGTTGCGCGCGGCCGGCTGCGGCAACGCGCTCACGCCGACCTCGCTGTTGCCCTGGATCAGGCCGCTGAGCACCGCTCCATAAAGCTGCGCGTCGCGGGCCAGGCCATCGGCGGCGGTCTGCGCGTCTTCGCCACCAGTCTGCACTTCCAGCGCGCGACGGATCATGCGGTCGCCCAGCAGCATCTGGTTGACCACGGTGTAAGTCTGGTTGGCGCTGCCGCCGCCTTGTTTGACGATGCTGGCCACCTGATCCATGCGCGAATCGAGCACCGGCACCTCGCGGGTGAAGGCATCGGTCTGCTGCTTGGAATCCAGCACCAGCTCCTTGTTGCGCAGGATCTTGGTCAGGTCGCCGTCCAACTGAGCCCAGGACTTGTCCAGTGCCGTGATGGCCGGACCGACGCCGGCGCTGGCGTTGCCGTAGCCCGGCATGCCGGTATCGGGATCGCCGTTCTTGAGCTTCCTGATCAGGCTGTCGAGGGTGGCGCGGGTGGCATCCAGCTCCTTGAACGAATCCAGGTTGCCGCTGGCCGATTCCAGCGCGAACTTGGCGGTGGACTGCGACAACACCTGAATTTGCGTGGTCAGGTTGGCCGCGTCGCGTTCGTGCTTGCTGTTCAAGGTCAGCCAACCGAAGTCGATCACGGCGAGCGCGATCGATAGCAGCAGCAGCACGATCCAGATCGTGTTGCTGCGCTCCTTGCCGATGACGTTGCTGGTAGCGCTCATGCCTTCACCTCACCCGGAAATTGCGCCGCACGCATCACGCGGCGGCCTGCTGGAAATCGGCCGCGCGGGTCAGGCGCAGCATGCTGAATACGCCCAGACGCTGGGCTTCGATGCGCACATTGCGCTCGACAAAGCGCTGCAGGCGCGGATCGTCCTCGCCCTCGGCGTCGGACTGCATTTCGAGCGTCAGGCTGCGCTGGCCACTGACCTCATCGACCAGCAGGCCGACGCTGCCACTGTTGCCCTGACGCACCAGCAGCACGCGCGTGCGCTCGCCGATCAGGGTGGCACTACCAAACAGAAACAGCCCCAGATCGACCACCGGCACCAGATTGCCGCGCACATTGGCCACGCCAAGCAGCCAAGGCTGGGTGCCCGGCACCGGCGTCAACACCTGCGGCACCATGATTTCGTTGACCTCGCCGATGCTGCTGGCCAGCCTGCGTGCGCCAACGCGAAAGGCAATGCCACGCCACAGTCCGGGCGCCTCGATCTGTTCCGGCACACCGGCTTGGTGCGCAAGACTGAGGCGCTCGTATTCGGCCAGGATCGCGAGGGGCATTTCGACACTCATCGCGCGCGCCTTATCCGGCCTGAACCAGCAGTTTCTGGATGCGCGCCAGCAATTCCTTCTCGCCCACCGGCTTGGTCAGAAAATCCCTGGCGCCCTGACGCAGGCCCCAGACGCGATCGGTTTCCATGCTCTTGGTGGTGATGATCAGCACCGGCACATTCTGCGTGGCGGGATCGCGGGTAAGGGTGCGCGTGGCCTGGAAGCCGTTCATGCCGGGCATGATCACGTCCATGATCACCAGATCCGGGCGCAGACTTCGCGCCATCTCGATGCCCTGCTCGGCGCTGCTGGCGCTGGACACGCGGTGCCCGGCACGCTCGAGCAGCGTGGTGAACACGCGCACGTCGGTGGGCGAATCGTCGACGATGAGGATGTGCGCCATGACGGGCCGGCCTCAGTGCGTGTCCACGTGGGAGCGGATCGCATCGAGCAGCTCCTCGCGGGTGAAGGGTTTGGTCAGGTACTGATCGGAGCCGCAGATGCGGCCGCGCGCCTTGTCGAACAGGCCATCCTTGGAGGACAGCATCACTACCGGCACGTGGCGGAAATTCTGGTTGTTCTTGATCAGCGCGCAGGTCTGGTAGCCGTCCAGGCGCGGCATCATGATGTCCACGAAGATGATGTGCGGCTGCAGGTCGGAGATCTTGGCCAGTGCCTCGAACCCGTCCACCGCAGTGACCACCTCGTAGCCTTCCTTTTTCAGCAGCGTTTCGGCGGTGCGGCGGATGGTCTTGGAGTCATCGATCACCATCACACGCAGCGTCGGGCTGCCGGTATTGCTGGTTGCTAGCACTTGTCACCCCCGCCGCGTCAGGGTCGCTGCGGCTTGTGGAAACATGCAAACCGCATGCCGGAGCCCAGGGCTCCGACGCGGGGTGCACAGTCGCGGACCTCGCATCCGCTGTAGATGAGCTGTTTAACGCGCGTTTATGCGAAGTGTCAAGTTGAGCGTGCAAGTTCTTGTCGGCGATGATGCTTTGGTGAACTGTGCACATTGCGTGATGGCCGTCACACCCGACCCCCGGAGAGCCCATGAACAGCAGTCCTGCATCCAGCCTCGCCATCCTCATGGACCCGATCACGCACATCAAGCCGTACAAGGATTCCTCGCTGGCGATGTTACTGGAGGCGCAGCGCCGTGGCTGGGTACTGCACTATCTCGAACAAGGCGACCTGGCCATGCGCGTCGGCGAGCCTTGGGCGCGACTGCGGCCCTTGGTGGTGCGTGATGATGCCCATGACTGGTTCGGCCTGGGTGACGCGCAGTGGCAACCTCTGACGCAGATGCGCCTGATCCTGGCGCGCAAGGATCCACCGCTGGACAACGAGTTCCTGTACGACACGCAGGTGCTGCAGCGTGCCGCTGATGCGGGCGTGCCGGTCATCAACCCGCCGCAGGCACTGCGCGACTGCAACGAAAAACTCTACGCGTTGCAGTTCCCGCAATGCTGCGTCCCCACCCTGGTGGCGCGCGAGCGCGCCGCGCTGCGCGCCTTCGCCGCCGAGCACGGCGAAATCGTGCTCAAACCGCTGGATGGCATGGGCGGGCGCGGTATCTTCCGCAGCGCCGCGCATGATCCCAACCTCAACGTGATCCTCGAAACCCTGGTCGGCGACGACGTCCGCTTCGCCCTCGCGCAAAAGTTCATTCCCGCCATCCGCGAGGGCGACAAGCGCATTCTGGTGATCGACGGCGAGCCGGTGCCGTTCGCGCTGGCGCGCATCCCGCAGGGTGACGAGTTCCGTGGCAATCTGGCCGCCGGCGGGCACGGCGTGGGCGTGCCGCTCAGCGCGCGCGACCGCTGGATCGTCAGTCAGGTGGCCCCGGACTTGCGCCGGCGCGGGCTGCTGTTCGTGGGCCTGGACGTGATCGGCGACTGGTTGACCGAAATCAACATCACCTCGCCGACCTGCATGCGCGAGCTCGACATCCAGTACGGGCTGAACATCGCCGCGACGCTGTTCGATGCCATCGAGCGCAAGCTGGCGTGACGCGCACCTCCGCCCCGGATCAAGGCAACGAACGCATCAGCGTGACCCTGCTGTTTTCGCTGATCGTGCACGTGGTGCTGATACTGGGCCTGGGCTTCAGCATCGAACCGCCGCGTCCCAGCCTGCCGGCGCTGGACATCACCCTGCTGCACACGGCCAACGCCGAAACACCGCGGCGCGCGGATTTCCTCGCCCAAGCCAACAACGCCGGCGGTGGCAACAGCGCGCATGCGCGCAAACCCGGGGCGCCATTCTCCACGCCGCTGCCAGACGGCCCCGGACAAGCGCCGCGGCATGTCGATCCGGCCGCGCCGGCCCCCACCGAAGCCCGCGGCCCCGAACTGGTGACCACGCGCGGCGCCAGCCGCTTCAGCGTGGATTCGCGCCCGGCCGCGCGCCCAGCGCCGGCACGACCCCTGCCGCAGGCGCCGATTCCGGCCCATGAGCGCGAACAAATCGCCCAACTCAGTGCTGAAGTGCGCGCCGAGCGCGAAGCCTATGCACGGCGCCCACACCTCAAGTTCATCTCGGCCAACACGCGCGAATACGCCTTCGCCGCCTACATGGCGGCCTGGGTCGAGCGCATCGAACGCATCGGCAATCTCAACTACCCCGAGGCCGCGCGCACAGGGCATCTGCACGGCGAGCTGATCCTGACCGTGGGCATCAGTCGCGACGGCGCGGTGCGTAGTCTGGATATCGTCAAGTCATCGGGCATTCCGCTGCTGGATCAAGCGGCCGAGCGCATCGTGCGCATGGCAGCGCCGTTTCCGCCACTACCGCGGAGCGATGGTCGTCTCGATGAGTTGTACATCACCCGTACCTGGCAGTTCCTGCCCGGCGGCAGGCTGCGTCAGCGCGCTGTGAAACGCTGAACGGATCATCGAAACGCGTCCTGCGGCGGGCAACCGCGGCGCGGCTACAATACGGGCATGACCGCAACCAGCACGCTCACCGGCCACCTGCTGATCGCCATGCCCGGGCTGCGCGATCCCGATTTCGAGCACACCGTCACGCTGATCTGCCAGCATAACGAGGACGGCGCGCTCGGCCTGGTGGTCAATCGGACCTCCGATTACCGCCTGCAGGATCTGCTGCAGCAAATGGACATCAGCACCGACGACGACCCGCTCGCGCAGCAAGCCGTGCTGGCTGGTGGCCCGCTGCAGCGCGAGCGCGGCTTCGTACTGCACAATCTGGATGGGCGCTGGGCATCAAGCTACGCCATTGATGAGCAGCTGATGCTGACCACCTCGCGCGACATTCTCGAAGCCATCGCCGCCGGGCGCGGTCCGCAACAGATGCTGATCGCGCTGGGTTATGCCGGCTGGGAACCCGGCCAGCTCGAGCGCGAATTGCGCGACAACGCCTGGCTGACCGTCGCCGCGGACAACGAACTGTTGTTCGAGGTGCCGCTGGAGCAGCGCTGGAGCGCCGCCGCAGCGCGCATGGGCGTGGACGCGCAGCGCCTCGCCCACTACGCCGGCAACGCATGAGCGCAGCCCTCGGCGCGCGCGTGGGCAACGTGCTGGGCTTCGATTTCGGCCTGCGCTACATCGGCGTTGCCGTGGGCACGACCCTCGCCGCCAGTGCACGCCCGCTGGCCGTGCTGACCGCGCATTCGGGCGCCCCCGACTGGAGAGAACTCGATGCGCTGCTGCGTGCTTGGAGCCCGCAGACACTGGTCGTCGGCCTGCCACTGGATGGCGACGGCAGCGAGCAGCCCATCACGCGCGCCGCGCGCGGTTTTGCCGGGCAAATGCACCAGCGCTACGGCCTCGACGTGTATCTGTGCGACGAGCGCCACAGCTCGCAGGAGGCTGCGCGCCGCTTCGCCACGCAGCGCGCGGCCGGGCAGCGGCGCAAGCGTGATGCCGTGCAGCTCGATGCGCTGGCGGCAGCGGTCATCCTCGAATCCTGGCTGAGCGAAACCTCATGCACCCGCACCTGCGCCACCTGATCACGCTGCAAAATCTCAGCGCCGAGACGCTGCTGCATCTGCTCGATCGCGCCGAGGCGCTGCGCGTGGACAGCGCCCATGGCACGCGCAAGCTCGATCTGCTGCACGGGCGCACCGTGCTGAATCTGTTTTTTGAATCATCCACGCGCACGCGCACGTCGTTCGAGCTGGCCGCGCGCCGGCTCAGCGCCGACGTGGTCAATTTCGACATCGCCAACTCCTCGACCAACAAGGGCGAAACCTTGCTGGACACGCTGCATACGCTGGAGGCGATGCATCTGGATGCGCTGATCGTGCGCCACCGCGAGAGCGGCACGCCCGAGTTCATGGTGCGTCACGCCGCCAGCGGTGTCAGCGTGATCAATGCCGGCGACGGCCATCACGCGCATCCGACCCAGGGCCTGCTGGATGCGCTGACCGTGCGCCAGCACCGCCGCAACCTCGACGCGCTGACGGTGACCATCTGCGGCGACGTGCTGCATTCGCGCGTGGCACGCTCCGACGTGCATGCCTTCCAGATCCTCGGCGTGCGCGAGCTGCGCCTGTGCGGGCCGCAGGCGCTGCTGCCGAACGCGGAGGAATTTCCTGGCTGCATGCTTGGCGATGATTTCGACGCCGCGGTGGCTGGCAGCGACGTGATCATCATGCTGCGCCTGCAGAAGGAGCGCATGATCGCCACCCTGCTGCCCGACGAAGACGCGTACTTCGCGCGCTACGGGCTGACCAGCACGCGCCTGAAGCGCGCCGCGCCGGGCGCCCTGGTGCTGCACCCAGGGCCGATCAACCGTGGCATCGAGATCGCCTCGGAAGTGGCCGATGGCATGCAGTCGCGCATCCTCGAACAAGTCGCCAACGGCGTGTTCGTGCGCATGGCGGTGCTGGCGGAACTGCTGGCCCGGTGAACGACGGCACGCTGGGCGCGCCGCGCGCTCAGCGGCGCAATTCGTTGGGCGTGGTTTCCAGCAGCTCGACCTCGCCCAGCCCCTGCGACAGCGTGTTGGCATCGCCACCCTGCGCCAGCTTGATGCTCAAACGCACCTCGTTCGAGCTGTCGGCATGGCGCAACGCATCGTCATAGGTGATCTCGCCGGCGTGGTACAACTCCACCAGGCTTTGATCGAAGGTGCGCATGCCGAGATTGGTGGATTCCTTGATCACTTCCTTGAGCCGGTGCACCTCGCCCTTGCGGATGTAATCCGACACCAGCGGCGTGCCCAGCATGATCTCCACCGCCACGCGGCGCGCCTTGCCGTCCGGCGTCGGAATCAACTGCTGCGCGATCACGCCCTTGAGGTTGAGCGACAAGTCCATGAACAACTGCTCGCGCACATCGATCGGGAAGAAATGGATGATGCGCTCCATCGCCTGGTTGGCGTTGTTGGCGTGCAGCGTGCACAACACCAAGTGGCCGGTTTCGGCGAAGTTGACCGCATGGTTCATGGTCTCGCGCGTGCGCACCTCACCGATCATGATCACGTCCGGCGCCTGACGCAGGGTGTTCTTCAGCGCGTTCTCCCAACTGTCGGTGTCGATGCCGAGTTCGCGCTGGGTGATGATGCAGCCCTCGTGCTTGTGCACGTACTCGATCGGATCCTCGATGGTGACGATGTGCCCGGTGGAGTTCTGGTTGCGGTAGCCGATCATCGCCGCCAGCGAGGTGGATTTGCCCGCGCCGGTGGCGCCGACGAAGATGATGATGCCGCGTTTGGTCATCGCCAGTTGCTTGAGGATCGGCGGCAGGTTCAGTTCCTCCACCGTGGGAATGCGCGTCTCCAGGCGGCGCAGCACCATGCCCACGCAGTTGCGCTGGTAGAACGCGCTGACACGGAAACGACCGACACCGCTGAGGCTGATGGCGAACTGGCACTCGTGGGTCTTCTCAAACTCCTCGCGCTGCGCCGGCGTCATCACGTTGAGCACCATGTCGCGCGCCTGGCTGGCGGTGAGCGGACCCTGCGTGATCGGCGTGATGCGGCCATTGATCTTGATCGACGGCGCGACGCCCGCGGTCACGAACAGATCCGAGGCCTTCTTGTGCGCCATCAGCTTGAGATAACTGGTGAAATCCGGCGTGCTCATCGCGCCCTCCCGAGATGCGCCGCATGCCACGGCGCGGCCAACCGTTGTCCAGCACGGCGGCAAGCGCCGTGCCCTCCCTGCAACGCTACACCCGGGGCGCTGCCCGCGCGAGCGTCTCAGGCCCTGAAAATGTCCTTGTTCTTGGCGTATTCCAGCGCGTTCTGGCGCGTGATCGAGCCGCGCTTGACCATGTCCTGCAGGCACTGGTCCATGGTCTGCATGCCGTACTGCTGGCCGGTCTGGATCGAGGAATACATCTGCGCGACCTTGTCCTCGCGGATCAGATTGCGGATCGCGGGGATGCCGACCATGATCTCGTGCGCGGCGATGCGCCCGCCACCGACTTTCTTCAGCAGCGATTGCGCGACCACCGCGCGCAGACTCTCGGACAGCATCGAGCGCACCATGGGTTTCTCGCCGGCCGGGAACACGTCGATGATGCGGTCGATGGTCTTGGCCGCCGATGACGTGTGCAGCGTGGCGAACACCAGGTGTCCGGTTTCCGCGGCGGTCAGCGCCAGACGGATGGTCTCGATGTCGCGCATCTCGCCGACCAGGATGAAATCGGGGTCTTCGCGCAGCGCCGAGCGCAGCGCCTCGTTGAAGCCGTGCGTGTCGCGGTGCACCTCGCGCTGGTTGATCAGGCATTTCTGCGAGGTGTGCACGAACTCGATCGGATCCTCGATGGTGAGGATGTGGCCGTAGTTGTTCTTGTTGACATAATCGACCATCGCCGCCAGCGTCGTCGATTTGCCTGAACCGGTCGGCCCGGTGCACAGGATCAGGCCCTGCGGCTGGTCGATGAGATCCTTGAATATTTTTGGCGCGCCCAGGTCTTCCAGCGTCCACACCTCGGAGGGAATGGTGCGAAACACCGCCGCAGCGCCGCGGTTCTGGTTGAAGGCGTTGACGCGAAAGCGCGCCAATCCGGCGATCTCGAAGGAAAAATCGACTTCGAGGAATTCCTCGTAGTCACGGCGCTGCTTGTCCGACATGATGTCGTAGATCAGCGCATGCACCTGCTTGTGCTCCAGCGCCGGCACGTTGATGCGGCGCACATCACCATCGACGCGGATCATCGGCGGCAACCCCGCCGACAAATGCAAGTCCGAGGCTTTATTCTTGACCGAAAATGCGAGCAGTTCGGCGATATCCATGCGCGACTCCCCCCCAACCGCCCACGGCGGCATCGTCAGCATCAGGTTTGAGTATAGCCCGCCGCCGCGCTGCCGCAGCAGGCGCCGCGCTTGAACGCCGGGTGTATCACGCTTGAGGCTATCCGCGCGCGTATCGCCGCCGCGCAAATACCTGCGGCGCCAGCGGCAAGACTGCTCGCCGTGTCCAAGACGCGGCCGGCCAGCGCCGTGCGCGCCCTCGCCGCCTGTGGACAGCGCCACTTCGGCGAAAACTACGTGCAGGAGGCCTTGGCCAAGCAGCGCGAACTGGCTGATCTGGCCCTGCAATGGCACCTGATCGGCCCGCTGCAATCCAACAAGTGCCGCGAGGTCGCGCGGCATTTCGACTGGCTGGAAAGCCTCGATCGCGCCAAGCTGGTGCCGCTGCTGGATGCCGCACGCCCGGCCGCGCTGCCGCCATTGAACGTGCTCATCCAGGTCGATATCGACGACGAAGCCGGCAAATCCGGCTGCACGCCTGACCAGGCTGCCGGGCTTGCGCATCTTGTCGCGCAGGCACCGCGTCTGGCCCTGCGCGGGTTGATGGCGATACCCGCGCCGGCACCTGACCGCACGCAGCGCGCGGATGCCTTCCGCCGCATGCGTATTCTGTTCGATGCGCTGCGCGCGCAGCACTCCGGCATCGACACCTTGTCGATGGGCATGAGCGACGACTTCGAGCTGGCCATTGCTTGCGGCGCGACCGAGGTGCGCGTGGGCAGTGCCTTGTTCGGGCCGCGCCGGTGAAATCCCGAGACTCGGGACTCGGGACTCGGGACTCGGGACTCGGGACTCGGGACTCGGGACTCGGTAAAAGACTAAAACATGGCCGCAAACCTACGGACCCATGCATCCACTGTCGCGGCCGATATGCCCCTAGAATCCAGCATCGGAAATTCCAGAATCGCTGACACCCGCATGCACCCGCCTTCACCCGAGTCCCGAGTCCCGAGTCCCGAGTCCCGGCCCATCGCTTTCCTCGGCGGCGGCAACATGGCGCGGGCGCTGATCAGCGGTCTGTTGCGCGGCGGCGTGCCGAGCACGGACTTGCGCGTGGCCGAGCCGCGCGCCGAGGCGCGTGCCGAACTGGCGCAGACTTTCGGCATCGTCACGCACGCCGATAACCCTTCCGCGGCGCACGGCGCGGCGCTGTGGGTGCTGGCGGTCAAGCCGCAGATCTTGCGCGAAGTGTGCGTGGGGCTGGCACCGCTGGCGCAATCCGAGCGCCCCGTGGTGCTGTCGATCGCGGCGGGCATTCGCAGCGCGCAGGTTGCGCAATGGCTGGGCGGCGATATCGCCGTGGTGCGCGCCATGCCCAACACGCCAGCGCTGCTGGGCGCGGGTGCCACGGGCCTCTTCGCCAATGCACAAGTAGCTGCAGATGGCCGCGCGCTAGCCACACGCGTGATGCAGGCCGCGGGGCTGCATTGCTGGATCGAGGACGAGGCGCAGATGGATGTCGTCACCGCGCTCTCCGGCTCCGGTCCGGCGTATTTTTTCCTGCTGGCCGAGGCGCTCGAGGCCGCCGCCGTGGCGCAGGGCTTGCCGCAGGACATCGCACACACGCTGGCCGCGCAGACCTGCCTCGGCGCCGGACGCATGCTGGTCGAAGACGGCGCCGGCGCTGCCGAATTGCGCCAGCGCGTGACCTCGCCGGGCGGCACCACCGCTGCCGCGCTGCAGGCCTTTGCCGCGGGCGGCTTTGCCGAGTTGGTGGCCGCTGCGCTGAGCGCCGCCACACAGCGCGGCATCGATCTGTCCGCGCGCGCCGAGAACACGCCATGAGCGGCTATTTCGCCAGCGCCGCGCAAATCCTGATCACCTTCGCGTTCGGCGCGGTGATGGCGCTGTTCGTGCTGCGTCTGCTGGCCGAACTGGCGCGGGTGAACTTCTACAACCCGATCTGCCAGTTCCTATTTCGCGCCACGCATGTACTGGTCACACCGCTGCGCCGCTTCGTGCCCAGCGTGCGCCGCGCAAGCCTGGCGCCGCTGTTGCTGGCCTATGTGGCGGCGGTGCTGAAAATGCTGCTGCTGATGCTTCTTGCCGGCGTGTTGCCGCACGTGCCGGGCTTGCTGCTGCTGGCGGTGGCCGATCTGCTCGACTTCGTGCTGGTGCTGTACATGGGCATCATCTTCGCCGCCGCGCTGATGAGTATGTTCGCGGTGGAAGACCAGCACCCGCTGGTGCCCTTCATCAACCAGATCGCCGCGCCCGCGCTGCGCCCGCTGCGGCGCGTGGTGCCGCTGCTGGGTGGGCTGGATTTCTCGCCGACGATCGCCATTCTGTTGATCTTGCTGGCACGCGTGCTGCTGGTGCAGCCGCTGTTCGATTTCGCGCAGCGCCTGGCGCTCGGTATCTGAGGTCACCGATGCGCAACCGTGCCCGCCTCGTCCTGCTCGGCCTGCTGCTGACGCTGCCGCTATCCACCCTGCGCGCGGCCGATGCGGTCAAGACGCAGGGCTATGCGATCTACTACAGCGCGGTCGCCACCGACACCATTCCGATGCAGGTGGCCACGCGCCACGGCCTGCACCGCGCGGCTGACGAAGGCGTGGTGAACATCAGCGTGATGCGCGGGCCGGACGCCGCGCGCGGCACGCCGGTGGCGGCCATGGTGCGCGGCGCCGCGTACACGCTGCTGGGCAAGCGTCTGGCGCTGAACTTTCGCGCGATCGATGGCACCGGCATGGTGTATTACCTCGCCACGCTGCACATTCCGCGCCCGGACACGCTGCGCTTCGTGCTCACGGTGACACCTGTGGGCGGCGCGCCGATCGCGGTGGATTTCAGCCGCGACTTCCCCTGACGCGCCATGCGCGTGCTGCTGATCCGCCACGCGCAAGCCGACTGGGGCGGCGCCGATTACGATCGCCTCAGCGCGCTGGGCATGCGGCAGGCTGCGGCGCTGGGGCAGTGGATCGCGCAGGAATCCGGCTGGCGTCCGCAGCGACTGATCTGCGGCCCGCGCCGCCGCCATCAATTGACGCTGCAAGCCATCCGCGATGCCGTGCTGGCGGCATGCGGTGCTGCACCCGCCATCGAGATCGCGCGCGACTGGGACGACGCCGATGCCGCCGCGCTGCTGGCTGCTTTTCGCAACGCGCAACCACGGGCGCCCGAACTGGCCTGGGTCGCGCCAGGCGCCAGCCCCGCGCAGGCGCGCGCTTTGCTCACCGCGGTATTCGCCGCATGGCGCGACGGCGCGCTGGATGCCGACCTGCCCGAAACCTGGCGCGCCTTCGCCGCGCGCATCACCCACGCGCGCTCAGCGCTGACCACACCCTCCGTGGAACAAGTCCTGGTGGTCAGTTCGGCCGCTGCCATCGCGCGCTGCGCGCAAGCCGTGCTGCAACTCGACGACGACGCCATGATCGCGCTCAATCTGGGACTGGACAACGCCGCGCTCAGCGAATTCGCCGTGCAGGACGGCGCCTGGCGACTGCTGCGCTGGAACTGTCTGCCGCACTTCGCCAGCGATTCAGCGCGCGCGCTGGCCAGTACCCACTGATGCACCTCGATCGCGCCAGCCTCAATCGCGGCGCAGCGCCCACGCGCGGATGTGCGCGTGCAGCGCGTCCAGCCCGTCGAACAGCGCTGCCGGGCCGGGCTGCAGGATGATCGGCGACTTGATCTCGAACAACTGCCGCGTGCGCACCGCGCTGATCGCACCCCAGCCCGGACGCGCGGCCACCTGCTCGGGGCGAAAACGCTTGCCGCACCACGAGCCGAAGATGATTTGCGGATCGCGCCGCACCACCTCGCGCGCATCGGCGATAATGCGGTGTTTCGCCAGCGACTGCGTGCTTAGCTCGGGAAACACGTCCTCGCCACCGGCGCTGCGCAGCAGTTCGGCCACCCACTGGATCGCAACGATGATGGGCTCGTCCCATTCCTCGAAATACACGCGCGGATGGCGCGGCAATGCCGCCGCCGCGACGCGCACGGCATCCATGTGCGTCTCGGCGCGGTGCGCGTAGAGCACGGCCGCATCGCCAGCGCCAACCAGCGCGCCCAGGCGGCGGATGTAATCGAGGATGCCGGCGACGCTGCGGTGATTGCTGATCCACACCTCGACGCCGGCGCGAATCAGCGCCTGCGCGATGTCCGCCTGGATGTCGGAAAACCCGATCGCCAAGTCCGGGCGCAGTTCGAGTATGGCGTCGATCTTCGCGCTGGTGAACGCACTGACCCTGGGCTTTTCCCGGCGCGCACGCGGCGGGCGCACGGTGAAGCCGGAGATGCCGACGATGCGCTCCTGCTCACCGAGCGCGTACAGCACCTCGGTGGGCTCCTCGGTCAGGCAAACGATGCGGCGCGGGCCGTGCATGGGAAGTGCCTCAGCGGAGCCCGGGACTCGGGACTCGGGAAAAGCAAAATCAGAGGTTCAAAAGATTCAAAGGCGCGTGTCCTGCTCGAATCCCGAGTCCCGAGTCCCGGCTCTTCACGGATACAACAAGCGTTCGCGCCAGACATCCGCAAAACGCTCCCAGCGACGACGTTCGTGCAGGCGGAATTCGCGCCCGTGCCAAACCTCGATCATGTCCGGCAGCACGCGATAACCACCCCAGTGCGGTGGGCGCGGCACGTCCTTGTCGGCGAACTGCTGTTCGTACTCGGCCACGCGCGCATCGAAGGCCGCGCGATCGGGCAGGGTTTGCGACTGCAGCGAGGCCCAGGCGCCAATCTGGCTGCCGCGCGGCCGCGAGGCGAAGTAAGCATCGGATTCATCGTCGTGCAGGCGCGCGGCACGGCCCTCGACGCGCAATTGCACGCCGCCGGCCTTGACCTCGCCCAGGAGTTTCCAGTACAGGCACAGCGCCACTTCGGCGTGGGCGCGGATCTCCTCGCCCTTGGCACTGCGGTAATTGGTGTAAAACCGCAGGCCGTCGGCCTCGATACCCTTGAGCAGCACGATGCGGGCGTGAGGGCGGCCATCACCACCGACGGTAGCGAGGGTCATCGCGGTGGCCTCGGGGTCGCCGCAAGCGCGCGCCTGCTCAAGCAGATCGCGCAGGTGTTGCAGAAGTTCGGGGTTGAGCATGGTGTCCTTGAAGATTGCGGCTGCAGCTCGACCGTTCCAAGGGCGAGCCCATGCGTTGAAAACGCGCGATGCTAGCACGTCGGTTGCGGCGCTGAGCGCGCGTCTGTGGCCACTGATCGAAGCCACGCTGCGCGGGCGCTCGGCGCCACTGCGGGTTGGATTGTCCGGCCTGCAGGGCAGCGGCAAGAGTACGCTGGCGGTGGCGCTGCTACGCGCGGCGCGGCAGCATGGCGTGCCGGCGGCGCGATTGTCGCTGGACGATGTTTATCTGGGCCGCGCAGCACGACAACACATGGCGCGCACACTGCATCCGCTGTGGCTGACACGCGGCGCGCCGGGTACGCACGATCTGCATCTGCTGCGTGCCACGCTGCGCGCGCTGCAACAAGCCAGCGCCGCGCAGCCCGCACGTCTGCCGCGCTTCGACAAGGGCCGCGACACGCGGCAGCCGCCCTCGCGCTGGCCAAACGTCATCGCACCACCGGCCTTGATCGTACTGGAAGGCTGGTGCCTGGGCTTGAGGCCACAACACCCGGCGCGGCTGGCGCAGCCCGTCAACGCGCTGGAACGCCACGAGGATGCCGACGGCCGCTGGCGACGCGCGGTCAATACAGCCCTGGCGTCCTACGCGCCGCTGTGGGATGTACTCGATTTGCGCATCCTGCTGCGCGCACCCGGCTTTGCCGCCGCATGTCGCTGGCGCGCACAAGCCGAGGCGGCGCTGCATGCACGGGCTGCACCGCGCGCGATGGATGCTGTGCGACTGCATCGGTTCATGCAGCACTATCAGCGCCTGAGCGTGCACGCGCTGGCCACGCTGCCACGCTGGGCCGATATTTGCGTGGATCTGGATGCGGCGCGCCGCGTGCGCGCGGTGAGGCTTGCCTGGCGCTTCCGGGAACGCCTGGCTCAGGGCGAGGGTTCAACCACCACCGCGGTGCCGTAGGCCAGCACCTCGGTGACGCCATCGGCCACGTCATTGGCGTCGTAGCGCATCGCCAGCACGGCATTGCCGCCCATTGCCGCCGCGTGTTGGCACATCAGCGCGAAGGCTTCCTCGCGCGCCTTCTCGCACAGCTCGACGTACAACGTGATGTTGCCACCGACCAGGGTTTGCAAGGCCGCGCCGATATTGCCGATGACGCTGCGCGAGCGCACCGCCAGTCCGCGCACGATGCCCAGCGTGCGCACCACGCGGTAGCCGTGCAGTTCATTGGCGGTAGTGACCGCGCCGTGCGGAATCATGTTCGCGCTCATGGTTCAGGCTTGTTCAAGTCGATAACCGTGCTGGTACACGGCGGTCAGTTTCCAGCCGTGCTCGCCGCTGAGCGCCAGCTTCTTGCGCAGGCGGCTGATGTGCGTGTCGACGGTGCGCGTGGTCAGGCCGGGGCTGAGATTCCACACCTGCTCCAGCAGCGCCTCGCGGCTGACGATGCGGCCGTGGCGGCGGAACAGATAGCTGGCCAGGTCGAACTCGCGCTGGGTCAGATCGAAATCATCCGCGCCGATGCGCACGCGACGCTTGGTGAAATCGATGGTGTACGGCGGCACGTCCAACCGCGCGGTAGCGTCGATTTCGGCGCCGCCGCGGCGGCGCAGTACCGCGGCCACGCGCGCCAGCAGCTCGGCCTGCTTGGGTGGCTTGACCACGTAATCGTCGGCGCCGGCCTCCAGCCCGCGCACGATGTCGGTTTCGGCCGCGCGCACGGTGAGGAACACCACCGGAAGATTGGGATTGCCGGCACTGCGGATCCACTCCAGCACTTCCAGACCGCTGGCATCGGGCAACATCCAGTCCAGCAGCAACAGGTCAATGGCTTCGTGGCCGAGGCTGCGGCGAAACTCGGCGGCCTTGGCGAACAGCAGCGCCTCGTAACCCGATTTCTCCAGCCAGATCTGCACCAGACCGGACTGCTCGGGATCGTCTTCGAGCACGCCGACGACATAACCGTGCTGCTTGTTCATTCCGTGGCGTTCCTCTGTGTGTGGCATCCACGAAGCCCCAGTCAACAAGCAGTACCATTGCACCCGAAACTGCAAGCTTGACACGGCTTTGCGCACGCAGTGTAACAAATTGTCACGTGCGCGCCGCGAGCAGCGCGGCATGGCCGGCACGCGCATCCGGCCAACGTGGCGCCCAGCCACTGGCGCGCAGGCGCGCATTGCGCAGGCGCTTGTTGCCGATGCCGGACGGCGGCGGACCGATGTCCGGCAGCGGCGCACGCAGTTCCTGCGCCAGCGCGGAGCAAAGCTCATACAGCGGCAGCGGCGCATCGTCCACGCCCAGATAACACAACGCCGGCGCCGACAGGGTCAGCAAATGCGCCAGCGCGGCGGCGGCATCGTCGACGTGGATGCGATTGGCGTAGAACGGCGGGTCGCGCGGCGCGCGCGCATGGCCGGCGCGCAAGCTGTCGAGCAACTGCGTGCGCCCCGGCCCATACAGGCCGGCCAGACGCAGCGCCACGCCGCGACCCGCGCCGAGCCGCGCGTGCAGCACACGCTCGGCCTGCAACAGGATCGCGCCGTTGAACGCCAGCGGCGCGGGCGGCGTGTCCTCGTCCACCCACGCGCCCGCGTGCTCGCCGTACACCGCGCTGGAGGTGACCAGCACACAGCGCTGCAGCGCCTCAAGGTCCAGCGCATCGAGCAGGTGGCCAAGACCCCCGAGGTAAACCGAGCGATACGCCGTCGCGTCGCGTGTCGCCGGCGCCGGCAAAAACACCACGCGGCGGATGCCGCGCGGCAGCGCGCGCAGCGCAGCGGCATCCGCCAGATCCGCGGCGAATCCAGGCAAGCCGGGCGCCAGCGCGGCCACGTTGCGGCGCAGACACAGCACGCTCTGTCCCTGTGCCTGCAGCAATGTGGCGAGGCGCATGCCAACATCGCCGCAGCCGGCGATCAGCACGGGCGAGGCGCGCTCATCCATCCATGTTGGCCGCGCGCGGGCAATGGGTTCTAATCGGCGGCATGAATCCCTCGTTGAATTTGTTTCTGATCGGACCGACCGGCGCCGGCAAGACCACGCTGGGCGCCTGGCTGGCGCCACGCCTGAGCCTGCCCTGCGTCGATCTGGACCGCGTGATCGAGGCGCAAGCCGGGCAACCGGTGCGCGAGATTTTCGCGCACGAGGGCGAGGCCAGCTTCCGCGCCCGCGAGTCGGCGGCGCTGCTCGAACATAGCACGCACGCCGGCGTGCTCCTGGTCTGCGGTGGCGGCATCGTGACCCATGCCGACAATCGCGCGTGGCTGCGCCAACGCGGCTTCGTGTTGTGGCTGCGCGTGAGCGCGCCGACGCGCGCGCGGCGTTTGGCTGACGATGCCACGCGCCCGCTGCTGGCCGGCGACGATCTGCTGGCGCGTCTGCAGCAACTCGATGCCGCGCGCGCAATCTGGTATCGGGAATGCGCTGACGCCGTGCTGGATGAAACCACCGACGAAAACATCGACGCGCTCGGCGCGCGCGCGCTGGCGCTGCTGCACGTGCACTGGCGGCGTGGCGCCGCAATCACGGGAGCACCGGCATGAACACGCCACGCGAACTCGAAGTGCGCCTCGGCGCGCGCAGTTATTCCATCCGCATCGGCCGCGACCTGCTCGGCGATGCCACGCAGTGGCGTCCGCTGCTGCGCGGCCGCCACGCGCTGATCGTGACCAACACCACCGTCGCGCCGCTGTATCTGGCACGCTTGGAACCCGCGCTCGCCGGCCTGCACTGGCGCGCCCTGGCGCTGCCCGATGGCGAAGCGCACAAGACGCTGGCCACGACCGCGCTGATCTGGGACGCGTTAGCGCAACTCGGCGCCACGCGCGACGCCTGCATCCTCGCCCTCGGCGGCGGCGTGGTCGGCGACATGGCCGGCTTCGCTGCGGCCTGCTGGATGCGCGGCATCGACTTCATGCAGATGCCGACCACGCTGCTGGCCATGGTCGATTCCGCTGTCGGCGGCAAGACCGGTGTCGATCACGCCGCCGGCAAGAATCTCATCGGCGCGTTTCATCAGCCGCGCCTGGTGCTGGCCGATCTCGGCACGCTCGCTACCCTGCCGCCGCGCGAATATCGCGCCGGCCTCGCTGAAATCGTCAAGATCGGCGCGCTGGGTGACGCCGCGTTTCTGGCCCGGCTTGAACGCGATGCCGCGGCGCTGGACGCGCGCGCCGATGACCCGCTGACCGCCGCCATCGCCCATGCCTGCGCCTGCAAGGCCGGCGTGGTGATGCGCGATGAAACCGAGCAGGGCGAGCGCGCGCTGCTCAACTTCGGCCACAGCTTCGCGCACGCGCTGGAAACCGTCACCGGCTACAGCGCGCTGCTGCACGGCGAGGCGGTGGCCATCGGCATGGTGCTGGCGGCCAGGCTGTCCGCGCAATTGGGCCTTGCGAACGGGGCCGACACGCAGCGCCTCGCCACCCTGCTCGCCGCGCTGGGCCTGCCCACGCAGCCGCCGCCCGGCCTGGATGCCGACGCGCTGCTGGCCGCCATGCACCTGGACAAGAAAAAGCGCGGCGGTGGCCTGCGCCTGATCCTGTGGCGCGGCGCCGGCGCCGCCTTCATCGCCGAGGGCATCGATGAGGCCGCGGTGCGCGCGGCCTGGGCATGCTGAGACGGCGCCAGGTGCTGAAGGGCATGGCGCCGGGCGGCCCGCCCGCCGTCACCCGCTTCGCACGCGCGCTGGGCGACGATGTGACGCGGCTGGATCGCACCGAGCCCGGCTTGAACGCGGCTACGCCCGGCGATGCGCGCGACACGGCACTCGCCGCCGTGGGGCATGCGATCCACCAGACCGTCACGAGCGCCGACATCACCTGAAACCACGCGCCGCGCGATTCAGCGCGGCACGGCCACTTCTTCGGGCAGCACGGTACGCAGCACGCCGCGCCGGAACAGAAAAAACAGCCCGCGCACGATCATCGCCAGCAGCAGCAGCGAGAACACGCCGGCCAGCAGTTTCATCGGCAGACCCATCGTGGTGGCGTCGTGATGCGTCCAGAGAAGCAGGACCAATATCCAGTCGAAGGCGAGATGCGTGGCGATGCTCCAGCGCAAGCCGTACCGCACGCGCAGATAGGCCAGCACCAGACCCACCATCAGTTGCGGCAGCGTCAGCCACAGCAGCCAATCCTTGAAGCCGAGGCCGAAGTTGAACGAATGCGCCGCGGCAAACAACAGCGCGCTGATCCAGAAAGCCCATGCTGCGTAGCGGCGCAGCGCACGCAACAAACCCCGGCGAAAAAACCACGCCACGCCTGCCTGCACGGCGATGATCGGCAACGCAATGGCGAGATTGATGAAGTAATGCCAGGCGATATCCTGCGTCGACAGGAAGTGCTTTCCGGCCAGCGCCATCAGGCCATGAATCAGCAAACCGATCAGGAACGCGCCGAAAAAGCCCATCCCGACGGCCATGGCGCGCGGCGACTCCGTCAGAAAACAACGAAACGTCAGTTCCTCGAGCACCGGGGCAACCAGCAGCAAGGCCGCGAATCGCCACGAGGGATGGCTGGCCATATGATTGATGAAGCGATCATTGGGGATGGCATGGCCGAGCAGATGCAGCATGAGGTAGCCAATCGCCTCGGCGATGAACGACAGCACCACCATCAGGCACAGCCAGCCGATCCACTCACTGATGCGCAGCGGCGCGAAGCGACCCGTGGCCAGGCGCGGACGGCGCCAGAACTCCAGCAAGGACGGCGCACGAGACTGATCCATATCCCTTCCTGATCCGGGCCACGATGGAAGTCAGACAACACGCGGGCATCCGCGTTGCGATCACGACCCTTACACTTCCGCAAGCCCGCGACGGCTTGCCCGCAATGCATACGTCTCGGTGCACGCCGACGAACCGCTACAATCGCGTTCCCCATGCACCGTCATTCGCTCGATGCGCCTGTATCTGCAGACCCTGCCCGAAGCGGGCGCCGCGCCGCGCTACTACCAGCTTGCGCTGGAGCAGGATTTGCTCGGCGGCTGGACGCTGGTGCGCGAGTGGGGCACGCAGGGCGGCAAACCGGGCGGGCGCCGCGAGGTTTATCTTGAGCGCGACGCCGCGCTGGCCGCGTTCGAGGCCGCGCGCGACGTGCAATTGCGCCGTGGCTTCCGCGTGATGTTCGCGCAGGGCGCCTGAGCATGGCCCTGCCGGTCGCCGCCGACGATCCGCGCCGCACGCGCTTTTCGCGCGCGCTGCGCCGCGAGGCCACCGACACCACGCCAGTGTGGTTGATGCGCCAGGCCGGGCGCTACCTGCCCGAATACCGCGCCACGCGCGCGCGCGCCGGCAGTTTTCTGGCCTTGGCCAAGACGCCCGAGCTGGCCTGCGAGGTGACCCTGCAGCCGCTGCTGCGCTTCGACCTGGACGCCGCGATCCTGTTCTCGGACATCCTCACCATCCCCGATGCGATGGGTCTGGGCCTGGAATTCGCGCAGGGCGAAGGCCCGCGCTTCGCCAGGCCCGTGCGCAGCGCCGCCGACATCGCGCACCTCGGCGTGCCCGATCCCGAGACCGAACTGCGCTACGTGATGGACGCGGTGCGCCTGATCCGCCACGAACTCGATGGCCGCGTGCCGCTGATCGGCTTCGCCGGCAGCCCGTGGACGCTGGCCTGCTACATGGTCGAAGGCACTGGCTCGCGCGATTTCGCGCGCATCAAGGCGATGGCATGGAACGATCCGGCCAGCCTGCACCGCCTGCTCGACGTGCTGGCGCGCGCGGTAGCCGCGTATCTGGCCGCGCAGGCCGCCGCAGGCGCGCAGGCGCTGATGCTGTTCGATACCTGGGGCGGCCTGCTGGCGCCGCCGATGTTCGCCGAGTTTTCGCTGCGCTATCTCGACGCGATCGCGCAACATCTGCGCGCGCATGTGGTCGCCGCCGTGCTGCCGCTGATCCTGTTCGCCAAGGGCGTCAACGGCGCCGGACAACTGGAGGCGCTGGCCGACACCGGCTGCGCCGCGCTGGGCGTGGACTGGTCCATCAGCCTCGGCGAGGCGCGGCGTCGCGTGGGCGCGCGCGTGGCGCTGCAGGGCAATCTCGATCCCGCCGCGCTGCACGCGCAACCCGAGATCATCGAGCGCGAAGTGGCCGCCCTGCTGCGCGCCTTCGGCCCGCATCCCGGCCATGTGTTCAACCTCGGCCACGGCATCACCCCCGAGGTCGATCCCGAGAGCGTCGCCGTGCTGGTGGACGCTGTGCACCGGCTGGGTCGGCGCGCGGTGGCCGAAGGCGGCTGAGCGCGCAACACACCGGACACGCCCGGCGTGCGGGGCCAAAGTGACCCCGGGTATGGAGTCATTCGGCTTGAATCGTTCGGCGCCAGGCCTTGACGGGAGCGGTTCGCTATTGTACAAATACACGTACAATTGGAGATGCCAATGGACGCAATGACCTACAGCACCGCACGAGCCAAGTTGGCTGACACCATGGACCGCGTTTGCGACGATCATGAACCTATCATCATCACGCGCAACGGCCAGCGGGCGGTTGTGATGATGTCGCTCGATGACTTCAAGTCACTTGAAGAGACCTCCTACTTGCTGCGCAGCCCCAAGAATGCCAAGCGCTTGCTTGAAAGCCTTGCAGCGCTTGAGACGGGCAAGGGCAAGGCACGGAGCCTGGCCAAGTGAAGCTAGTCTTCTCCGAGCAAGCTTGGGAAGACTATTTGCACTGGCAGAAAATCGACAAGAAGCTGGTGCAGCGGATCAATGATCTGATCAAAGAGATCACGAGAACACCGCACACTGGCACTGGCAAGCCAGAACCGTTGAAGCATGCACTGTCCGGCTACTGGTCGCGACGGATCAATGACGAGCACAGGATCGTTTACAAGATGATCGACGACTCAGTGCTCATCGCCCAGTTGCGATATCACTACTGACATCAACGTTCGCCATAACCGGCATACAAAAGCAGAGCTAAAGCGGCGCTTTTACACGTGAGCGGTTTGCAAAACCGCGGCGGCACATGGATGTGCCGCCGCGACGAGCACGCAAGGGCTTGTCGCGACAAAGGTGGTGCGGCTTTGCCGCGCCCGTTTGCTTGCAAACCGCGGCAGGATGCCCGGTTTTGCAAACTGATCACGTCTGAATTGATGGTGTGGTTAGGTTGCGGTATTTGGTTTCGTAGTTGCAAACCGTAAACGTACATAATCTGCTTTCCAATCGCCTTTTGTGTCACAAAGTAATGGACGTAGTGTTTCCACGACCTCAGAAATAAAGTCTAGTCTCTGGGCTGCCGGTAAGACAGAAATATAGGGCTGCGCGAAAGTCTGAAGCCAGCCGCTTACGTCTCCTGGCAACAACGTCGGGCGCGGAATGAGCTCCAAGGTCTTTATCTCGAAACCACTTGCTTCAAGAAGCCTCTTATATTCCTCGGGATGCGGGAAGAACCAAGGGCTGGCGACCATCTTTCCTCTTGAGGAAAGTGCAGATTCAAGGGCGGTGACAATGCTGGTGACGTTACCGCAACCGCCAAATTCTCCGACAAAACGCCCGCCCGGTTTGAGGGCACGCCAGACACCAGCAATAACGCATTCAGGATTTTTCATCCAGTGCAACGCCGCATTGGAAAACACGGCGTCAAATTCATGGGTGAATCGAAGTGCCTGACCATCCATGACGCGTGCATTCAGCCCTAGCGACTTGGCTGCCGCGATCATTTCAAAGCTCGAATCGACACCAACCACATTGCAACCAAGCTCTACAAGTTTAGCGGTCAATGCTCCATCGCCGCAACCCAGATCAAGTATGTTCTCGCCCCGCTGTGGCGACAGCAGATCAACGACAGGCATGCCGAGATCGGAAACAAACCGGGCATCCTTGCCGTATTGTGCTGGATTCCAGTGTTGAGTAGTCGATGACATAGAGCAACCTAACGAATAAGCTCAGCCGCGGCGCTGCGGCAGCGGCGACGTCGGCTGGAGCACCTTGTTGGGAGCAATTCTCTCAACGAAGTGAAGGCTTGCCATGGTCATGCCTTCACGCTCATAGAATCGGTGTGCCTCCTTTCTTTGAATTCCTGAATCCAGGTGCATCTGCTCGCAGCCTTCCATGGCAGCCTTTTCCTTGAGCCAGGCAAGCAACTTGGCACCATAGCCCTTTGAACGATGCTCGGGAAGGGTTACCAGATCATCGACGTACAGGAAACGCCCCCAAGACAGGTTTTCGCAAACTCGAAACCCGGCAACGGCAACCACACCAGTTGGTTCTTGAATGTAGACGAGCCGATAGCCCGCGCGTTCCTGCCCCCGGACTCGGGAAAGAAATTGCTCCTCCGCAATATGAGGACGAAGCTCCCGCATAACAGGATAACAAGCGGTGATCTCGGTCTCGGTTATGGCGATGTGGATGTTCATGGCCGTTCCGTTATGGGCGCCCAACGCTTGGGCTAAGCGGCCGCTGCCGCGAAGAGTTGGAGTTTACCGCAGCCACTCACAGCGGTCCGCTTGAGCGGTTAGAGGCCGTGCGCCCCAGTACCGGCATAACGCAGACGGAGCAAAAGCCGAGAAGTAACCCGCGCACCTACAACGAGCACTGCCCCAAGGATGCATTGGACGACGCTGGCAATAAGTGATGGCAGCACGAACACCCCAGGTGGTGCGCCAAATCCGAGAATTACGGTGCCAACCAAACCCGGTAACGCGAGGATGAATATAAGGGTGCCTGCTGCGACGAACATAGCGCCGACAATTGACTGCTGGTCTAACGCAGCTACCGGGACATCGGCGATGCCGCGCGCCGCGAGTCGTGCGAGATAAGGCGCACACCACCAGACGACGATTGCCGCAATTGCCGGCCCGAGCAAAGAAATTAGGGCGTTGACTAGAAACGGTAGGCCGAACTGGTTTTGGGTGGGCACAACCGCGTAGACGGTAGCATCAGCTAAATAGACGAGTCCTCGCGAGGCAATGAAAACAGCCAAGACTCGTAGCGCAAGCGTCATGAGTTCCTGTGGCTTCATGTTTTTGACCCCTACTACTATTCGGTTGTGAAGTGAAGCCTAGTTCCGCCGCCTAATTCGTGGGTACAGACGTCGGCAATCAGAACCGCCCTACATGAATCAACGGCTTCCAGCCATCACGACGTCTAAAACCGCTGCCTAATCTCGCAGCCTTCTTTCCAGCGCAGCGATCACGATGCCGGCATCGTCTCACCCCGAATTCGCACCAGCAAGTGCGCCCGGCAGCGCGCCGCCGCGCTTGCTCGATGGATGTGATGCGTGCCCGCATGCAGGATGCGACGAGCTGCCAGACTGCTCCACCCCGCAACAGAGTCGCGAGGTGTACTCAGCTCGGTGTTTTTGCGCAAGGGTCCGGGCCAGCTCCTCACCCCACGAAAGCGCGCTGGCACCAATCAAGTAGCGGACCCCAGAGCACGCCCAGCACCAGCAGGGCCAGGGCATTCAGCGACAGCACCCAGCGCAGCGAGGCATCGCTGCTGACCGACAGCGTGCTGTCATCGATGGGTTTGTCGAAATACATCACCTTGACCACGTGCAGGTAGTAAAACAAGCTGATGATCGCGGCCACCGCGCCGACAATGGCCAACCACAGCATGTGCGCCTCGATTGCTGCCTGCAGAACGAGCAGCTTGGCGAAGAAGCCGAGCAGCGGCGGCACGCCACCGAACGAAAACATGACCAGCGCCATCATTCCGGCGAACCACGGAGAGCGCTGGTTGAGGCCACGCAGATCGTCGATCTTGTCCGCCTCGAAGCCGGCGCGGGACAGGGCCAGAATCACGCCGAAGGCCGCGGTGGACATCAGCGCGTAGACGATCGCGTAGAACACGGCGGCGGCATTGCCGAAGGCCGTGCCCGCGGACAGGCCGAGAAACAGAAAACCCATGTGGCCGATGGTCGAGTAGGCCAGCATGCGCTTGAGGTTGGTTTGCACGATGGCAACCAGACTGCCGATTGCCAGCGAGGCCACAGCCAGCACCGCGAGCATCTCCCGCCAGTAGGGCGCCAGCGGCATCAAGCCCAGGTCAAGCAGACGCAGCGCCATGCCGACTGCGGCCAGCTTGGGCGCCGAGGCGACAAACGCGGTGACCGGTGTGGGCGAGCCCTCGTAAACATCGGGCAGCCACATGTGAAACGGCGCTGCGCCAAACTTGAATGCGATCCCCGCAATCACGAATACCAGGCCGAATACCGCCAGGGTGTGATGCGGCGTGAACGGCAAGGTACTGGCAATGCCGGCCAGATCGAGCGTGCCTGTGGCGCCGTACAACATCGACATGCCGTACAGCAACAGACCGGACGCCAGCGCACCGAGCACGAAATACTTCATCGCGGCTTCGGTCGATCTGGGTGAGTCGCGGTCCAGCGCGACCAGCGCGTAGGAAGACAGCGTGACCAGCTCCACGCCCAGATAGACCATCACCAGATTGCCGGCCGATACCAGCAGCATGATGCCGAGCAGGCCGAACAGCATCAGCGTGTGGAACTCGCCGATGGCCACCTTGCGCTCGCACAGGTAGGACTCGCCGTACACGAACACCAGCGCCACCGACAGCAGCGCGAACAGCTTCAAGATCTCGGCCAGCGTGTCACTGATGTACATGCCGTTGAAGGCCGTGACCGGAGTCGCTTGGTGCCCTGCCACCACCAGCAATGCGGTGATGACCAGCACCAGCATCGACAGCCAGTGCACGGCGCCGCGATGACGCGCGCCGGAGAAGGCATCCAGCAGCAGCAGGACGCAGATCGCGCCGATCAGATACAGCTCCGGCAGCAGGGTCACGACATCATTCCAGCTCATTGCATGGCATCCTCAAAGCTTGCTGTGGCCCAGCGTCTGCACGAGCTGACTGACAGGCGCGTCGAGCATGCGCACCAATGGCTCGGGCCAGATACCGATCGCCAGAACGAACGCGGCGAACACCGCCATCACCAGCGCCTCGCGCGCGTTGACGTCGGGCATTGCGGCAACATGGGCATTGGGTGGCTCGCCCCACACCACGCGCTTGACCAGCCACAACGTGTAACCGGCGCCAATCACCAAGGTGAACGCAGCCAGCAGCGCCAACCATGGATTGGCCGCGAAACTGGCCAGTATCACCATGAATTCGCCGACGAAACCCGAAGTGCCCGGCAAGCCGACGTTGGCCATGGCGAAGAACACCATGAACGCAGCGAACCACGGCATCACCCTGGCCAGGCCGCCGTAGTCCTTGATCTGGCGGGTGTGCAGGCGGTCGTACATCACGCCAATGCAGCTGAACAGGGCGCCCGAGACGAACCCGTGCGAAATCATCTGCACCATGGCGCCCTGCATGCCCAGCTCGGCGGCATTGCCCTGCTGGCTGCGAATCAGCATGAACACGATGAACAGACCGAGGGTGACGAAGCCCATGTGCGCGATGGACGAATACGCCACCAGCTTTTTCATGTCTTCCTGCACCAGCGCCACGAAACCGATGTAGATCACCGCGATCAAACTCAAACCAACCACCAGCCAGGCATAGTGCTGGGCGGCATCCGGGGTCACCGGCAGGGCAAAGCGGATCAATCCGTAGGCGCCGATCTTGAGCATCACCGCCGCCAGCACCACCGAGCCGCCGGTCGGCGCCTCGACGTGCGCATCGGGCAGCCATGTGTGCACCGGCACCATCGGGATCTTCACGGCGAATGCCAGCAGGAAGGCAAAGAACAGCCACGTCTGCGCATCCATGCCCAGCGGCAAGGCTTGCAGCGCGGCGATGTCAAAGGTGCCAGCCCTGGAATACAGATAAATCAGCCCGATCAGCATGAAAATCGAGCCGAGAAACGTGTACAAAAAGAACTTCAGCGAGGCATACACGCGGCGTGGACCGCCCCACACGCCGATGATGATGAACATCGGGATCAACTGCGCTTCGAAGAACACATAGAACAGCAACGCATCAGTGGCCGCGAACACGCCAATCATGAAACCCTGCAGTACCAGCATGGCCGCCATGTACTGATGCACGCGGGTTTTGATCACCTCCCACGCGCCGATGATCACCAGCACCGTGGTAATCGTGGTCAGCAGTATCAATGCCATGGCGATGCCATCCACACCCAGCGCGTAATGCACATCAAGCGCGCGGATCCACATGTGCGACTCGGTGAATTGCATCGCCGCCGTGGTGTCATTGAAGCCCGGCAGCATGGCCAGATTGATCGCTAGGATCAGCAGCGCGACCAGCAGCGCCAGCCAGCGCGCCAGGCGCGGCCGCCGGTCGCCAGCCAGCAACACGGGCGCGGCGCCGATGATCGACATCCAGATCAGCAGGCTGAGGAAAGGCCAATGGGTCATGGGCAAGACATTCCCGGCAGCGGCGCTCAGGCGCGACCCACGAACACGAATCCCGCCAGCAGCAGGATCAGTCCGAGGATCATGGCGAACGCGTAGTGGTAGAGGAGACCGGACTGCAGCGCGCGCGCGCGCGTGGCGACGCGATCAACCAGCGAAGCAGAGCCATTGACGACCACGCCGTCGATGACGCCGTCATCGGCGCGCTTCCACAAGGTGCGACCCAGCGCGACGCTGCCGCGCGTGAATACCGCGTCGTAGAACTCGTCGAAGTAAAACTTGTTGTCGATGACCCGGTAGATCGGACCCAACGCGCGCTTGATGGTGTCCGCAAGCCCCGGGTTGAAGAGATAGACATAGCTGCTCACCACGATGCCGGCGATCGCAATCCAGAACGGCGCGGTGAACACCGCATGCAAGGTCAGCGGCAGCACGCCGTGGAAATGCGTGGCCATCTCGCCCAGCACGTTGTGCGCCGGCAGGACAAAGATGGCGCTGCCGAAGAAATTGCCGTACAGCAACGGCTGCACCGCGAACATGCCCGCCAGCAGCGATGGAATCGCCAGCAGGACCAGTGGCAGAGTCACCACCCACGGTGATTCATGCGGCGTGTGCGCCAGCACGCCGCGCTCATGGTGCGCATCGTCATCGTGACCGTGCCCGGCATGCTGATCGACGCGGAAGTGTTCCTTGCCATGAAAGGTCAGGTACATCATGCGAAAGGTGTAGGTCGCGGTGACGAAAACGCCCAGCAGCACGCACCAGTAGGCGTAGCTCGACCCCCAGATATGCGACATGCCAACCGCGTCGATGATCGCGTCTTTCGAATAAAACCCCGAGAATGGCGGGATTCCGCACAGCGCCAGCGCGCCCACCCACATGGTGAAATAAGTGATCGGCATGTAGCGGCGCAGACCGCCCATGTAGCGCATGTCCTGCTCGTGGTGCATGGACATGATCACCGAGCCGGCACCGAGGAACAGCAGTGCCTTGAAGAACGCGTGCGTCATCAGATGAAAAATGCCTGCCGCATAAGCCGATGCGCCCAGCGCAGCCATCATGTAGCCCAGTTGCGAGAGCGTCGAATAGGCGATCACGCGTTTGATGTCCCACTGCGTGATGCCGATCAATCCGAGGAAGAACGCGCCGGTCGCACCGATCACCAGCACCATGCTCAGCGCCGTGGTCGAGAGTTCAAACAGCGGCGACATGCGCGCCACCATGAACACACCGGCAGTGACCATGGTCGCGGCGTGGATCAGGGCCGAGATCGGCGTAGGGCCCTCCATCGAATCCGGCAGCCACACGTGCAGTGGCACCTGCGCCGATTTACCCATGGCGCCGATGAATAACAGGATGCAGATCAGCGTCGCCGCCGACCACGAGTGTCCGGGAATAATCTCGATGCTGCGCCCGACCAGACTCGGTGCGTGCGCGAACACTTGGCTGTAGCTCAGCGAGCCAAGAAAATACAGCACCGCGGCGATGCCCAGCACGAAACCCAGGTCGCCCACGCGATTGACGACGAAGGCCTTCATGCCGGCGAATGAGGCACTGGGTTTCTTGTACCAGAACCCGATCAGCAGATACGACACCAGCCCCACGCCTTCCCAGCCGAAGAACAACTGCAGGAAGTTGTTGCTCATCACCAGCATCAGCATGAAGAAGGTGAATAGCGCGATGTAGCTGAAAAAGCGCTGATACCCATCATCCTCGGCCATGTAGCCGACGGTGTAGATGTGCACCATCAGCGACACGAAACTGACCACCACCATCATCAGCGCACTGAGTCGGTCGATCTGGAATCCGACGTGCGCACCGATGCTGCCGATCTGGAACCAGGTGTAGATGTTGTGGTTGTAGATCGCTGCCCCGCCCCACACCAACTGCCAGAACACCCAGAGCGACAGGCCGCAGGCGATACCCACGCCAAGGATGGTGACGCTGTGCGCGCCAACGCGCCCGATCTGCTTGCGCAGCAAGCCCGCCAACAGCGCGCCGAGCAATGGCGCGAGAACGATGGCAAGCAGGATGGAAGTGGAAATCATGAAGCGTCCTCAGCCGCGCAAATCATCGAATTCGGCCACGTTGATCGTGCGCCTGTTGCGGAACAGCAGGGTCAGGATGGCCAGACCGATCGCCGCCTCGGCCGCCGCCACCGTGAGTATGAAAAACACGAACACCTGCCCCGAAACATCACCCAGGAAGCGCGAGAAGGCGATGAAATTGATGTTGACCGCGAGCAGCATCAGCTCGATCGCCATCAGCAACACGATCACGTTCTTGCGGTTGATGAAAATGCCGGCCACGGCGATGCAGAACAGCACCGCGCCCAGGACGATGTAGTGCGCCAGAGTGATCATGATTTCGCTCCATCATCGCCGCGTTCCGCGGGCATGCTGACCAGGCGCACGCGATCGCGTGCCACGGCCGCCACCTGTTGCGATGCGCTCTGATGGCGCACGCCGGTGCGCTGACGCAAGGTCAGCGCCACAGCCGCGACGATACCGACCGTGAGGATCAGCGCAGCCACCTCGAACGGCAGTAGGTACCGGGTATATAGCGCCTGCCCGATCCATGCCACGTTGGATTCGCCGCGCATGGTCGCCGGATTCGGCGGCGGCGCCACTCGCATGGCGCGCACACCGATCATTGCGATCATCTCGGCCAGCATGATCAGCGCCACGCCGATACCCACCGGCAGATAGCGGATGAAGCCCTCGCGCGCCGCGGCGACCTTGATGTCCAGCATCATCACCACGAACAGGAACAGGACCATCACCGCGCCCACGTACACCACGATCAACGCCAGCGCCAGGAATTCGGCATCGAGCAGCATCCAGATGCAGGCGACGCTGAAAAACGTCATCACCAGGCTGAGCACCGCATGCACCGGGTTGCGCAAGCTGATCACCAGCAGCGCGCCGAGCACGGCGAAAAAGGCAAAGAAATAGAACGCCAGAAGTTGAATGGTCATGGCAGTGTCCTCGGCGCTCAGCGGAAGGCGGCGTCTTGCGCGCGCGCTGCGGCGATGTCGGTTTCGAAACGGTCGCCGATGGCCAGCAACTGCGTCTTGTTGACAATGTTCTCGCCGCGATGCTCGAAGTGATACTCGTGGATATGCGTCTCGACGATGGAATCCACTGGGCAACTCTCTTCGCAGAATCCGCAAAAAATGCATTTGAACAAATCGATGTCATAGCGCGTGGTGCGGCGCTGGCCGTCGGCACGCGGCGCCGAGTCGATGGTGATCGCCAAGGCTGGACACACCGCCTCGCACAGCTTGCAGGCAATGCAACGCTCCTCGCCATTCGGATACCGACGCAGCGCGTGCAGCCCGCGAAAGCGGTTCGACTTGGGAATGTGCTCCATCGGGTAGCGCATGGTGTATTTGGGCTTGAACAGGTAGCCCATGGTCAGCCCCAGCCCCTGGAATAATTCCAGCAGCAGCAGGCTCTTCAGATAACGCATGACGCGGCTCATGGCTCAGGCCCCGGGCGTGACGATGTGAAAGTACTTCAGGCAACCCGCCACCAGCACCCACAGCAGCGCGATCGGGATGAACACCTTCCAGCCCAGACGCATGATCTGGTCATAGCGATAGCGCGGAAAGCTGGCGCGGAACCACAGGAACAGGAAGCTGACCAAGAACGCCTTGGCCAGCAACCAGAAGAAACTGCCGTCGCCGATCGCGCCCCAACCGGCAGGAAATGGACTCATCCAGCCGCCGAAGAAAAAGATCGGCGTCAGGAACGACACCAGAATCATGTTGGCGTATTCGGCAAGGAAGAACAGCGCGAACGCCGCGCCGGAGTATTCCACGTGGAAGCCGGCGACGATCTCGCTCTCGCCCTCGGCCACGTCGAACGGCGCGCGATTGGTCTCGGCCACGCCAGACACGAAGTACACCACCACCATCGGCAGCAGCGGCAACCAGAACCAGTGCAGCAGTCCGCCCTGCTGGGCGCGCACGATGTCGCTCAGATTCAAGCTGCCGGCCAGCACCAGCACGCAGACCAGCGCCAGACCCATGGCCAACTCGTACGACACGACCTGTGCGGCCGAACGCATCGCGCCCAACATCGCGTAGCGCGAGTTGGATGCCCAGCCGGCAATGATGATTCCGTAAACACCCAGCGAGGTCATCGCCAGCAAATACAGAATGCCGGCGTTGGCGTTGGACAGCACCACGCCGTCGCCAAACGGAATCACCGCCCAGGCCGCCAGGGCCGGCACCAGTGCCAGCATCGGCGCCAGGAAAAACAGGAAGCGACTGGCGTTGGTCGGAACGACGATCTCCTTGATCAACAGCTTCACCACGTCGGCGAAAGCCTGCAGCAGGCCCAACGGGCCGACCTGGTTCGGCCCCATGCGCACGTGCATCCAGCCCAGCACCTTGCGCTCCCAGTACACGAACATCGCCACGGCGATGACCAGCGGGAGAACAATGGCCAGGATCTTGATCAGCGTCCACAACACCAGCAGCAGATCGGCAAGCATGCTCAAGCCTTCGTGATGTGCAGCGCGGCGCCGTGTGGCGGCAACGCGTCGGTTTCGGGATAGGTAGCGTCGATGCGTACCGCACCGCGCGCGATGGCGGCATCAATGACCACCGGCAAACTGATGCCCTCGACACTGACTTGCGCGCCACCGTGCACACCCAGCGCCAGCGCGTCCTCGGAATTGAGCACAGCCTGTGCCGGGCGCGTCAGCGGGTGCGCCTGCAACGCGACAGCACGGCGCAACACCGCATCGCCGCGATATATCGGCACGCCAGCGATGCGCTGCAGTGTTCCGGCGGGAACGCTTGCTGGCGCCGACGCCAAAGCCGTGCCCGGCGCAGCGTTCCGCGCCAGCAGCGGCGCCAGCTCGGCGCGTAGTTCGGCCAGTTCGGTGAACTCAAAGCCGGGCAGCCCCAACAGACCACCCAACGCACGCAGTGCCTTCCAGCCGGCACGCGCCTCGCCCGGCAACTTGGCGCCCGCCGCGAACGGCTGCGGCGTGCCTTCGAGATTGATCAGCGTCGCGTCGATTTCCGGCGTGAGCCCGATCGGCAGGATCACATCGGCCAGCCCGCGCACGCGCTCGCTGGCATAAGCCGAGAATGCAATCACACAGTCGGCGGCACGCAGCGCTGCCTGGGCCTTGCCGCCGTCGGCGAAGTCCTCGGGCACCTCGGCGCCATACAGTACGTAAAGCTGGCGCGGCTGCGCCAGCATCGCGTCCAGCGCCATGCCACCCTGCGTGGGCAGCACGCCGGCGCGCGCCAGACCCAATGCGTTGGCGCCATCAGGCACCGCGTTGAAAGTCGCGCCCGTCGCGGCCGCGATGTAATGCGCCAGCGCGCGCAACCACGATGCCTGCGCATGCCGCTGCGCCTGCAAGCCCAGCAACACCGTGCCAGCACTGGCCTTGCGCAGCGCCTGTGCGGCTGCGCGCATCGGCTCGCTGACGCTGGCTGCGGCCACGAGGGCGCGCAGCGCCTCGGGCACCGCGGGCGCGGCGTCCAGTTCGGAGACTGCACGCGCCAATTGCGCTAGCGTCGCCGGCAAGGCGCGCGGCGTGGCAACGAACTGCTCGCTCAGCGTGAAATGGGTGTCGTGGCGTTGCGTGGCGACGGCAAACACCTTGGCGCCGCGCTTGACCGCTTCGCGCAGACGATGATTGACCAGCGGCAGCTCACTGCGCAGGTCGCAGTCGACCAGTAGCGCGGCACCCACGGTTTGCAGCGCTTCTACGCTGCGCGTCCACGGCTGCGCAACCGGTGCGTCCGCGAAATCCAGCGTGCGCAGGCGGTGATCGAGATTGGCGCAACCGAGACCTTGGGCCAGACGCGCCAGCAGCGCGCCTTCCTCGCAGGATGTCGCCGGCTGCACCAGCACGCCGATGTCGCTGCCGGCCACCGCGCGCAGGCGCGCGGTGGCCATGTCCAACGCATCGTCCCAATCGGTCTCGATCCAGGCACCGTCGCGCTTGACCAGTGGCCACTGCGCACGGTCCCCGGCGTACAGGCCCTGATGGCTGTAACGGTCGCGATCGGACAGCCAGCATTCGTTGATGGCTTCGTTGTCGCGCGGCACCGTGCGCAGCACCTCGCCGCGGCGCGTATGCAGCCACAGGTTGGAGCCCAACGCGTCGTGATAGCCGATGGAGGCGCGCGCGATCAACTCCCAGGCGCGCGCCTGGAAGCGGTACACCTTGTCGGTCAGCGCGCCGACCGGGCACACGTCGATGATGTTGCCCGACAACTCGCTGTCGATGCTCTTGCCGATGTAGGTGCCGATTTCCAGATGCTCGCCGCGCGACATGCCGCCCAGCTCGTAAGTGCCGGCGATCTCGCTCATGAAGCGCACGCAGCGCGTGCACTGGATGCAGCGCGTCATCTCGGTGGCCACCAGCGGGCCGAGGTCTTCATCGGCGACCACGCGCTTGCGCTCGTTGTAGCGCGACACCGAGCGCCCGTAACCCAGCGACACGTCCTGCAGTTCGCACTCGCCGCCCTGATCGCAGATCGGACAGTCCAGCGGATGGTTGATCAGCAGGAACTCCATCACATCGCGTTGCCAGTGCAGCGCCTTTTCGGAGCGCGTGTGCACCTTCATGCCCTCGGCCACCGGCGTGGCGCAAGCCGGCTGCGGCTTGGGGATGGGCTTGCCGCCCATTTCCACCTCGACCAGGCACTGACGGCAATTGGCGGCAATCGGCAATTTGTGGTGATAGCAAAAGCGCGGAATGGCAATGCCGACCTTGTCCGCGGCCTGGATGATCATGCTGCCCTTGGGCACCTGCAGGGCATGACCATCGATCTCGATATTGACATGATCCGGCGCGGCGCCAGCGGCGGGTTGCGCGCTCATGCGTTTTCTCCCCGGGACTCGGGACTCGGGACTCGGGACTCGCAAAAGTCTGCCCATGCCCTGCATCCGGCTTCGTACAATCCGGCCTCCCGCATTGCCACCCGCGCTTCTAGGATCCCGCCACACGCGAATCGTGTCCCGAGTCCCGAGTCCCGAGTCCCGCTGAAGCGATTCATGCCGCCACCCCCAGATCGGTGTCGACCAGCGAACGACCGTGCTCCACGTAGTACTCGAACTCGTGCCAGTAGTGGCGCAGAAAACCTTGCACGGGCCACGCCGCGGCCTCGCCGAAAGCGCAGATGGTGTGCCCCTCGATCTGGCCGGCGACCGCCTTGAGGCGATGCAGGTCATCCCCCGTGCCCCGGCCCTCGACGATGCGCGTGAGCATGCGGTACATCCAGCCGGTGCCCTCGCGGCACGGCGTGCACTGACCGCAGGATTCGGCGTAGTAAAAACGGCTGATGCGTTGGCAGGCGCGCACCATGCAGGTGGTCTCGTCCATGACGATCACCGCGCCCGAGCCCAGACCCGAGCCGGCTTTCTGGATAGCGTCGTAATCCATGGTCAGGTCCAGCATCGTGTCACCGGGCAGCACCGGCATGGACGATCCCCCGGGGATCACCGCTTTGAGCTTGCGCCCGCCGCGCACGCCACCGGCCATGGCCAGCAGATCCTTGAACGAGGTGCCGAGGCGAATCTCGAAATTGCCCGGATTGTTGACATGGCCGGACACCGAGAACACTTTCGGCCCGCCGTTGTTGGGCTTGCCGAGATTGAGGAACCACTCACCGCCCTGGTGCATGATCGCCGGTACCGAGGCATAGGTCTCGGTGTTGTTGATCGTGGTCGGCTTGCCGAACAGACCGAAATTGGCCGGGAACGGCGGCTTGAAGCGCGGCAGGCCCTTCTTGCCTTCCAGCGATTCCATCAGCGCGGTTTCCTCGCCGCAGATGTAAGCACCGGCGCCGAGCGCGGCGTGGATGTCCACGTCCACGCCCGAGCCGAGAATGTTCTTGCCCAGCAGCCCCGCCGCATAGGCATCGCGCAGCGCCTGCTCGAAGTGTTCGAATGGCTCGTGGTGAAACTCGCCGCGCAGGTAGTTGTAGCCCACCGTCGAACCGGTGGCGTAGCAGGCGATGGCCATGCCCTCGATCACCGCATGCGGGTTGAAGCGCAGGATGTCGCGGTCCTTGCAGGTGCCCGGCTCGGACTCGTCCGAGTTGCACAGGATGTACTTCTGCATCGCACCCTTGGGCATGAACGACCACTTCAGTCCGGTCGGGAAACCCGCGCCGCCACGACCACGCAAACCCGATTTCTTCACCTCGTCGATGATCGCCGCGGGGTCGGTTTTCTCGGCCAGGATTTTTTCCCAGGCCTGATAGCCACCGGTTTTCCGGTAGCTCTCCAGCGACCACGGCGTATCGAGATGCAGGGTCGTGAATACGACCTGATGTTCCTGCGGGGCGGGACCGACTGCCATGTGTAACCTCGGATCAGTTTGCAAAACCGGGCATCCTGCCGCGGTTTGCATCCAAACGGGCGCGGCAAAGCCGCACCACCTTTGTCGCGACAGCACTTGCGTGCTCGTCGCGGCGGTACCTCCCTGCTCCGGAGCGGCATTGCGAACCGCCCCTCATTTCAACGCATCGAGGATCTGATCCATCTTCACGATGTCCAGATGCTCGTGGTAATGACCGTTGACCACCATCATCGGCGCGCCGGCACAGGCGGCCAGGCACTCTTCCTCGCGCTTCAGGAAGATGCGCCCGTCGCGGGTGCTCTCGCCGACCTTGATACCCAGTTTCTGCTCGCAGTGGCGCAGCAAGTCCTCGGCGCCATTGAGCCAGCAGGAAATATTGGTGCACACGGCCACGTTGTTGCGGCCCACCGGCTCCAGCGCAAACATCGAATAAAAGCTGGCGACCTCGTACGCCCACACCGGTGGGATGCCGAGATATTCGGCCACCGCCGCGATCAGCAGGTCGGTCAGATGACCGCCGTTCTGCTCCTGCGCCGCCATCAGCCCCTGCAGCGTTGCCGAGCGCCGCCGGTCCGGCGGGAACTTGGCCAGCCAGTGCTCGATGTGCTGGCGCGTATCCGCGCTGAGGACGACCTCGGGATCGACGTCCTTGACCTGCTCGAAATTGCCTGTCGCTCGCATCGTTCGTTTCCAGATCAGCGGTCGATTTCGCCGAATACCACGTCGTAGGTGCCGATCATCGCCACCACGTCGGCCAGCATGTGTCCGCGCACGATCTCGTCCATCGAGGACAGGTGCACGAATCCAGGGGCGCGCAGCTTGACGCGAAATGGCTTGTTGGCGCCGTCCGAGATCATGTACACGCCGAACTCGCCCTTGGGCGCTTCCACCGCGCTGTACACCTCGCCCTCGGGCACGCTGTAGCCCTCGGTGAACAGTTTGAAGTGGTGGATCAGCGCTTCCATGTCGTTCTTCATCTCGGCGCGGTGCGGCGGAATGATCTTGTGGCTTTCCAGCATCACCGGGCCGGGATTGCGGCGCAGCCAGTCAACGCACTGCCGGATGATGCGATTGGACTGGCGCATTTCGGCCACGCGCACCAGATAACGGTCGTAGCAGTCGCCGTTGGCGCCAACCGGAATGTCGAAATCGACATCGGCATAGGCCGCGTAGGGCTGTTTCTTGCGCAGATCCCAGGCGATGCCCGAGCCGCGCAGCATCGGGCCGCTCATGCCCCAGGCGCGCGCCTGTTCCGGGCTGACCACGCCGATGCCGACGGTGCGCTGCTTCCAGATGCGGTTGTTGGTGAGCAGCTCCTCGTACTCGTCAACCTTGCGCGGAAAGTCCTCGCTGAAGGCATCGAGGAAATCCAGCATCGAGCCCTGCCGCCACTGGTTCAGGCGCTTGAGATCAGCGCCCTTGTGCCACGGTGATGCGTGGTAGTTCGGCATGCGCTCGGGCAGATCGCGATACACGCCGCCGGGGCGGTAATACGTCGCGTGCATGCGCGCGCCGCTGACGCCCTCGTAGCAATCCATCAGCTCCTCGCGCTCGCGGAAGGCATACAGAAATACCGCCATGGCGCCGAGGTCGAGCGCGTTCGAGCCGATCCACATCAGATGATTGAGGATGCGGGTGATTTCATCGAACAGCGTGCGGATGTACTGCGCGCGCTGCGGCGCCTCGATGCCGACGAGCTTTTCCACGGCGCGCACGTAGGCGTGCTCGTTGCACATCATCGACACGTAATCCAGGCGATCCATGTAGCCGATCGACTGGTTGAACGGCTTGGATTCGGCCAGCTTCTCGGTGCCCCGGTGCAGCAGGCCGATATGCGGGTCGGCGCGCATCACCACCTCGCCGTCCATCTCCAGGATCAGGCGCAGCACACCGTGCGCGGCGGGATGCTGCGGCCCGAAGTTCATCGTGTAGTTGCGGATCTCTTCCATGGGCTGCTCAGTTCCGGCGCCAGTGGTCGGCGGTTTCGGCCGCGCCCTGCGCATAGCGCGCGTCCTCGCGCACCACGCGCGGCACCAGCACGCGCGGTTCGATGCTGACCGGCTGGTAGATCACGCGTCGTTGTTCGGGGTCGTAGCGCACTTCGACATTGCCGATCAGCGGAAAATCCTTGCGGAAGGCGTGACCGACGAAACCGTAATCGGTGAGGATGCGGCGCAGGTCCGGATGGCCTTCGAACACGATGCCGAACAAATCGAAGGCCTCGCGCTCGAACCAGTTGGCCGCGGGCCAGATCGCGGTGACCGAGGGCACCGCCGGCAGACCCTGATGCGGACAGAACACGCGCACGCGCAGGCGACGGTTGTGGCGCAGCGAGAGCAAATGCAACACGGCGGCGAAGCGGCGCGGCATGTCCACCTCGCGCGGGCGGCCATCCCAATCGAAGCGCCCCGGACCGGAGGAACCCTCGACGCCACGCGAATAGCCCGTGCCGGTAGCCTGCCCGGAGTTTTCCCACTCCGACTGGCCGTAGCCGAGGTAATCGACGCCGCAGACATCGATCAGTTCCTCGAAGCCGAAAACATCCTCGTCGCGCAGCGCGCGCGCCAGCGCCGGCAGATCGCTCGACGCCACCTCGATGGTGGTCTCGCCGAAGCGCTCGATGCAGGACTGGACTTGCGCGCCGAAGCGTTCTTGCAGACGTTGGGCAAGGGAGACGGTTGCGTTCATGCCATGGGCCTCAGCGCGCGATGGTGCTGGTGCGGCGGATTTTCTGCTGCAATTGCAGGATGCCGTGGATCAGCGCTTCGGCCGTGGGCGGGCAGCCCGGCACGTAGATGTCCACCGGCACGATGCGGTCACAGCCGCGCACCACCGAATACGAGTAGTGGTAATAGCCGCCGCCGTTGGCGCAGGAGCCCATCGAGATCACCCACTTGGGATCGGGCATCTGGTCGTAGACCTTGCGCAGCGCCGGCGCCATCTTGTTGACCAGGGTGCCGGCCACGATCATCACATCGGACTGGCGCGGGCTGGGGCGGAACACCACGCCATAGCGATCCAGATCCAGACGCGCCGCGCCGGCGTGCATCATCTCCACCGCGCAGCAGGCCAGGCCAAATGTCATCGGCCACATCGAACCGGTGCGCGCCCAGTTCATCAGCGCGTCGATGCTGGTGGTGGCGAATCCATGCTGCATCACCGGGTTGTCCGGCGCCGGTCGCAGAATGTCGTCGACTAGGTCCAGCGGCTCCGGGTTGTGCATCACCCGGTCGAAGCTCTGGATCATTCCCATTCCAGCGCTCCCTTCTTCCAGATGTAGATGAAGCCAACCACCAGCAAGCCAATGAACAAGGCCATTTCGATCAGTGCGATCAGGCCGATGCGGTCGAACACCACCGCCCATGGAAACAGGAAGGCGATTTCCAGATCGAAGATGATGAACAGGATGGCGATGAGGTAGTAGCGCACGTCGAACTTCATGCGCGCGTCCTCGAACGCCTCGAAGCCGCACTCGTAGGGCGCGAGCTTCTCGGCTGCTGGATTCCTGGGCGCAACCAGCAGGCCGATGGTCAGCAGGGCCAGACCCAATCCCGCGGCGACGGCCATGAACAGCAGAATCGGCCAATATTGATCGAGTAGCACGGCTCGAACGTCCTCCGCGTCTGGCGCTGTACGGCCCTGTCGGGCGCAGCGCAGTGAGTGACAGTATGGTGCCCAAGAGGGGACTCGAACCCCTACGACTTGCGTCGCTACCACCTCAAGGTAGTGCGTCTACCAATTCCGCCACCTGGGCCTGTGATTGTGGATCGAACTCTGCCGTTACTTGCCGCCCGCGGCCTCCGGCTTCGGCGCAGGTGCGGCAGGAGCGGGAACCGGCGCCCTCGGCGCGGCGGGAACCGCCCTCTGCACTGGCTGCGTCGTCACCTTCTTGGTGGCTGCGGCAGGCGCGGCACCGGCCATCACGCCCAAGCCTTGCTGCGTGCTGGCTTGTGGCGTACCGGCACGACTGAGATAAATGGCCATGCCGAGACTGACCACGAAAAATAGCGCCGCCAGCACGGCTGTGGCGCGCGACAGAAAACTGGACGAGCCGCGCGCGCCGAATACGGTGCCTGACGCGCCACCACCAAAGCCGGCGCCGGCGTTGGCGCCATCACCGCGCTGCAGCAGGATCAGCACGATCATGCTTGCGGCGATCAGCACGTAAAGAATGGAGAAGATGGTGAACATGCGTATGTCTTGAACCGGAGCGGATCAGTGTGCCGCCGCGCAGATCGCGAGGAATTCCTCGGCCAGCAGCGAGGCGCCACCCACCAACCCACCATCGATATCGGGTTGGGCGAACAGTTCCGGCGCATTGGCGGCCTTGACGCTACCGCCGTAAAGCAGCCGGATCAGCCGTGAGAGTTTAGCATCGTGCGCGGCGAGTTGGCTACGCATGAAAGCGTGCACGGCCTGTGCCTGGACCGCGCTGGCGGTATGCCCGGTGCCGATCGCCCATACCGGTTCATAAGCCATCACGACGCCGGCAAAACGCTCGCCCAGCAGATGCAGCGGCGCCTGTATCTGCGTGGCGATCACGCTTTCGGTGATGCCGCGCTCGCGCTCGTCCAGCGTCTCGCCCACGCACAGCACCGGGGTCAGTCCGCACTCTATGGCGCGCTGCAGCTTGGCCGCGATCAGCGCATCGTTCTCGTGGTGATACTGGCGGCGCTCCGAATGCCCAACCAGCACCCAGCGCGCGCCGATCTCGTGCAGCATGGCGCCGGACACCTCGCCGGTGTAGGCGCCCTGCGCGTGCGCGCTGAGATCCTGCGCGCCAATACCGACTGCACCACGCGCCAGATGCACCGCCTGCGCCAGATAAGGGAACGGCGGAAACACCGCCACTTCGCATGCTGGCGGTTGCGCGGCCAGCGTGCCGAGCAGCGTCGCGGTCAACGCGTTCGATCCGTGCATCTTCCAGTTCGCGGCAACGAGCTTGCGGTGCATGAGCTTCCCCGATCCGTGTTCCCCGCATGCAGAATAGCCAGCGCTTGGCGGCGCGCGCAACGCGCACAATGCGCGCCTTCCATCACGCCACGTCGAGGTGAACCATGTCCGATTCTCCACGCTGGGCTCTGGTCACCGGCGCCTCGGCGGGCATCGGCGCCGCATTCGCGCGTGCCCTCGCAGCGCAAGGCTGCGCGCTGGTGCTTACTGCGCGCCGCGTCGAGCGCCTGCAAACCCTTGCGATTGAACTCGAACAGGCGCACGACACGCGCTGCGTGATCCTGCCTGCCGATCTGGCCGACCCCACCGCGCCCGCGAACCTGTGCGCGCAACTGGCCGCGCGCGGCATCGGCGTCGATATCCTGATCAACAACGCGGGCTACGGGGTGCCTGGAACCTTCGAAGCCAGCGTCTGGGCACGACACGCCGATTTCATCCAGGTGATGATGACCGCACCCACCGAACTGGCGCACCGACTGCTGCCCGGCATGCGCGCACGCGGCTACGGACGCATCATCAACGTCGCTTCGCTGGCCGGGCTGGTTCCCGGCACCGCCGCGCATACGCTGTACGGCGCCAGCAAGGCCTATCTCATCCACTTTTCGCAGTCCCTGGGCCAGGAAAATCGCGCCTGCGGCGTGCACGTGTGCGCGCTGTGCCCGGGCTTCACCTGGTCCGAGTTTCACGATGTCAGCGGCGCACGCACGCAGGCCTCGCGCATGCCGCGCTGGATGTGGATGGGTGCCGCGCGCGTGGTGCGTGAAGGCCTCGTCGCTGTCGAACGCGGCGCGCTGGTGTACGTACCCGGAAGCATCAACCGCAGCATCAAGACGCTGTTCAAGCTGCTGCCCGACCGCCTCGCACTGACGCTGATCGCGCGCCGCGCGCATCAGTTTCGCGTCAGCGATGGCGCCGCCGCAGAGCAACCGTCACGGCGCGACCATTGATCGCGCAAACGCTGCGCTTACGCGCCGATCCAGCGCGCGACCAGAAACGCCGCGGCGGAAGCCAGTCCGCCGACCACCACGGTTTGCAGCGCGCCGCGCAGCGCGCCGGTGCCGGTGTAGCGCCCTTTGAGCGCACCGAAAACCGCCAGCGCGCCCAGCGTGGCGACCACGGAAACGGCCAGCGCGCGCTCCACGCTGGTCATGAGCATGTAGGGCAGCAACGGCACCAGGCCGCCAACGACATAGGCGCCGCCGATGGTCAGTGCGCTCTGCAGCGCGCGCCCGGGACGCGGCTGCTCGAGGCCCAACTCGTAGCGCATCATGAAATCGACCCAGGCATCGTGGTCGCGATGGAAAGCGCTGAGGATCGGCTGGCAGTCCGCGCGGGTGAGGCCGTAGCGCTCGAAAATCTCGACCACCTCGCCTTCCTCGTGTTCGGCCAGATCGCGCACCTCACGCTGCTCGCGCCGGCGTTCGCTGGCGTAGTGTTCGGCATCGCCGCGCGCGGCGAGATAGCCGCCCAACCCCATGGCGATGGCGCCGGCGGCGATCTCGGCCACGCCGGCGGTGACGATCAGGCGATTGGCCGCGACCGCGCCGGTGAGACCCGCGGCCAGGGCAAATGGCACGGTGAGGCCATCGGCCATGCCGATGACCAGATCGCGCACGCGATCGGATGCGTTGAAGTGCTTTTCACGATGCTGCGCGACAGCCATGCATGAAGCTCCAGGGAATCAGGTGTGCTCAGACCAGATGAATTTCACGCAGACGCCGTTGCCGATCACCGTGCCCGATGATCGGCTGCGGATAGTGGCTGGGATGCGAGCGTGGGAACCTGCTTCATGAGAGGGCCTCGGCGCCGGGCGCGCCGCCAGCCGCCAGTCTTACGGTTTCGGCAAGTTGCGTGGCGAGCTGATCGACCCGTCGCGCGTCGCGCGCCTCCACCGTCACGCGCACCAGCGGCTCGGTGCCGGAGGCACGCAGCACCACGCGTCCATGCCCGGCCAGCGCGCGTTCGGTGGTCGCGAGCGCCGCACGCACCGCGGGCGCCGCCAGCAGCGCATCAGCGGGGACGGAGATGCGCAGATTGATGGTGCGCTGTGGCCACTTGTCCAGTTCGGCGCAGGCCTGATGCAACGACTGGCCGCTGCGCGCCAGCGCTTCCAGCACCGCCAGCGCGGTGACGATGCCATCGCCCGCGCCGGCGCGATCCAGGCACAGCATGTGGCCGGATGCTTCGCCGCCGAGCACGCCACCGTGCTCGCGCAGCGCGCGGCGCACGTGACGGTCGCCGACATTGGCGCGCACAAACGACGCGCCCAGCGCGATGATCGCGCGCGCCAGCGCCTCGTTGCTCATCAGCGTACCGACCACCACGCCACGCAACAGGCCGCGCGCCGCCAGGTCGCGCGCGAGAACGAACAGCAAGTCATCGCCATCGACCAACGCGCCCCGGGCATCGACCATCAGCACGCGATCACCGTCGCCATCGAAAGCGATGCCGAGGTCAGCCCCCGCATCCAGTACCGCGCGCTGCAAGGCCTGCGGCTGCGTGGAGCCAAATCCGGCATTGATGTTGAAACCATCCGGCGCAGCGCCGATCACCGTGAGCGCGGCGCCCAGGGACTGAAACACGCGCGGAGCAACGTGGTAGGTCGCGCCATGCGCGCAGTCCAGCACGATGCGCAATCCCCGCATGTTGAAATCCGCCGCCACCGTACCGCGACAGAATTCCTCGTAGCGTTGCGCCGCATCGATGACGCGCCGCGCCTTGCCCAGCGCGTGCGAATCGACGGTGGCGAAGGTGTGCGCGACGGCAGCCTCGATGGCCAGCTCCAGCGCATCGTCGAGCTTCTCGCCATCGGCACCAAAGAATTTCACGCCATTGTCGTCGTAAGGATTGTGCGAGGCGCTGATCACGATGCCGGCGCTGGCTCCGAGCGTTTGCGTGAGCCACGCCACCGCCGGAGTCGGCAGCGGCCCGAGCAGGTGCACGTCGCAACCGGCCGCCACCAGCCCGGCTTCGAGCGCTGCCTCGAACATGTAGCCGGACACGCGTGTGTCCTTGCCGATCAACACCGTGCCACGCGCGCCGCAGCCCAACACGGTACCGGCGGCGTGGCCGAGGCGCAGCATGAAATCGGCGCTGATCGGCCACGTGCCAACGCGACCGCGAATGCCGTCGGTGCCGAAATACTGGCGCGTGGCCGTGCTTGCGGCGAGCGCCGAGGTTGCAGGAGAGGAATCGGACATGCGCGCAAGCATAGCGCCGCGCGCTGCTGCCGCGAGCGGCTTAATCCTCGTCGTCGCGGCGCGGTCGGGCGCTGCGCGGCGACGGCGTACCCGCGGGCGCTGCCGCAGTCTCCACGGCCTGCCACACCGCCAGCGCTTCACGCGTGGCGGCGACATCATGCACGCGCAGGATGCGCGCGCCACGTTGCGCCGCCAGCAGCGCGGCGGCGACCGAGCCAATCACGCGCTGCGTGGGCGCGCGCTGCCCGGTGAGTGCGCCGATCATCGACTTGCGCGACAGCCCGACCAGCAAGCCCGCGCCCAAGCCATGGAAGCGCTGCAAGGAATGCAACAAGGCCAGGTTGTGCTCAAGCGTCTTGCCGAAACCGAAGCCGGGATCGACCAGCACGCGGCCGCGCGCGATACCGGCCAGCTCGCAGGACAACAGGCGCTCGGTGAGAAAGCGATGCACGTCCTCGATCACATCCGCGTAGTGCGGCGCCTGCTGCATGCTGCGCGGCTCGCCCTGCATGTGCATGAGGCACACTGGCACACCGAGTGCGGCGGCGGCATCCAGTGCACCGGGTTCACGCAGCGCGCACACATCGTTGATCAAGCCGGCGCCGGCAGCCACCGCCGCGCGCATGACCTCGGGCTTGCGCGTGTCGACCATCAGCGGCACGCCGCAGCGCGTGGCCAGACCCGCGATCACCGGCACGACGCGCTGCAGTTCATCCGCGAGCGACACCGATTCGGCGCCAGGGCGCGTGGATTCGCCACCGATGTCCAACAGATCGGCGCCTTCCTCGATCAGGCGCAAGCCATGCGCGATGGCGCTTTCCGCATCGGCATGCTGGCCGCCATCCGAAAACGAATCCGGGGTGACGTTGACAATGCCGGCGATACGCGCGCGATCCAGCGGCAGCGGGCGTCCGGCGCAGTTCAACTGCGGCGTGGTGTCGAACATCATCGGGCTTTTCGCTTGCGCGGAGACTTCGCCAGGCCCGGCGCAACAGCGACGGCCCACCGGGGTTTCAGCGGTGCGCGTGCTCTCGCGATCGGATCGTTCGCATGAAGCATCACCCGCTTCCATGAAAAGGCCAGAGCGAACTCTGGCCTTTTCGCGGCGTTGCGACAAGTACTCTCAGGCTTGCGGCGCGGGCCGACCGACGCCATCACTGGGCTGGGCGGCGCTGCTGCTGCCGGCCGCACTGCCCCCGGTACTGACACCGCTACTGCCGGCAACATCATCATGTGCATGCCAATCGCTGGGCGGACCCGGCTCGCGCCCGGCCATGATCGCCGCGATCTGCTCGCGGTCGATGGTTTCGTACTGCATCAGCGCCGCAGCCATGGCGTGCAGGATGCCCATGTTGTCGGTGAGGATCTGGCGCGCACGGCTGTAGCCGGCGTCGATGGTGGTGCGCACCACCTCGTCGATGCGCCGCGCGGTAGCCTCGGATACGGTCTTGTGCTGGGTGACCGAGCGCCCGAGAAACACCTCGTCCTCGTCCTCGCCGTAAGTCATCGGACCCAGTTCCTCGCTGAGGCCGTATTTGGTGGCCATGTCGCGCGCCAGTTGCGTGGCGCGCTGGATGTCATTGCTGGCGCCAGTAGTCACCTTGTCGGCACCGAAGATCAGTTCCTCGGCCACGCGCCCGCCAAACAGGCTGGCCAGCCGGCTCTGCAAATGCGTGCGGCTGTGGCTGTAGCGATCGGCCTCGGGCAGGAACATGGTCACGCCCAGCGCGCGCCCGCGCGGGATGATGGTGACCTTGTGCACCGGGTCGTGGTCAGGCACGTTGAGGCCGACGATGGCGTGCCCGGACTCGTGATACGCGGTGAGGCGCTTTTCATCCTCGGTCATGATCATCGAGCGCCGCTCGGCGCCCATCATGATCTTGTCCTTGGCGCGCTCGAAGTGGTCCATGCGCACTTCGCGCGAGTTCTCGCGCGCGGCGAACAGCGCGGCCTCGTTGACCAGGTTGGCCAGATCGGCGCCGGTGAACCCGGGCGTGCCGCGCGCGATGATCATGGCATCGACGTCGCCGCCCACCGGCACCTTGCGCATGTGCACCTTGAGGATCTGCTCGCGACCACGCAAATCGGGCAGGTTCACGAATACCTGGCGATCGAAGCGACCCGGGCGCAACAGCGCAGGATCAAGCACATCGGGGCGGTTGGTAGCGGCGATGACGATGACGCCCTCGCTGCCCTCGAAGCCGTCCATCTCGACCAGCAACTGATTGAGCGTCTGCTCGCGTTCGTCGTGACCGCCGCCCAAACCGGCGCCACGATGGCGGCCGACCGCGTCAATCTCGTCGATGAAGATGATGCACGGCGCGTGCTTCTTGGCCTGCTCGAACATGTCGCGCACGCGCGCGGCGCCGACGCCGACGAACATCTCGACGAAATCCGAGCCCGAGATCGAGAAGAAGGGTACCTTGGCTTCACCGGCAATGGCCTTGGCCAGCAACGTCTTGCCGGTACCCGGCGAGCCCGCCAGCAGCACGCCGCGCGGGATGCGTCCGCCCAGCTTCTGGAACTTGGCCGGATCCTTGAGGAAATCAACCAGCTCGCGCACATCGTCCTTGGCCTCTTCGCAGCCGGCGACATCGGCGAAGGTCACCTTGACCTGATCCTCGCCCTGCAGCTTGGCGCGCGAACGCCCGAACGACATGGCGCCGCGACCACCACCGCCGGACTGCATCTGACGCATGAACCAGAACAGCACACCGAAAATAAGCAGGATCGGCACCCAGTCAATCAGGATCTTGACCAGAATGTTGCCGCCATCGGCCGGTGCCTGGGTGACTTGCACGTCGTGCTTGAGCAGGCGCGGCACCAGACTGTCATCAAAGAACGGCGCCACTGTGCGCAGCGCGCTGCCGTCGCGCAACTTGCCGGTGATGTTGGGCGGGTTGCTGGCGCTGATCGTCACCGCGCCGACGTTGTTGTTGTCGACCTGCCGCACGAAGTTGGTATAGCTCATCGCCTGGCTGCCGCGATCGGATGGCGCGAAACTCTGGAACACGGCCAGCAAAACCACCGCGATCACCAGCCACAACACCAGATTCTTGGCCATGTCGTTCATTTTTTCCGCTCCGTCCGCGCTCCGGGCTTCAGGCCCGTTGCCAGCGCATACACCTCGCGCGAACGTGCGCGCGAAGCCTTGGGTTTCCGCATACTCACGCGCTGAAAGCCGCCGCGCAAGTCACGTACGAAATCATCAAATCCGTTACCTTGGAACAACTTCACCAGCAACGCGCCTTCAGGTTTCAGCCATTGCCGCGCAAACCCGGTGGCCAATTCGGCCAATTCCATGGCGCGCGCCTGATCGGAAACAACCACACCACTCATGTTGGGGGCCATGTCGGACAGCACAAGATCAAGCTTCTCGCCCTGCAACAGCGTTTCCAGGCGGGTCTGAACCTCCGGCGCGCGAAAATCGCCCTGCAGAAAATCCACGCCGGCGATGCCCTGCATAGGCAGGATATCCAGCGCGATCAGGCGCCCACCTGCACCGCGTTGTCCGGCCTGGTGCTCGCGCAACACCTGCGTCCAGCCGCCTGGGGCCGCGCCCAGATCGACAATGTTCATGCGCGGCCGCAGCAGTCGATCGCGCTCGATCAATTCGCTCAGTTTGTACGCCGCGCGCGAACGCAGGCCCGCCGCCTGCGCTTTTTTGACGTAGGAATCTGCAAAATGTTCGCGCAACCAGCGCGTACTGCTTTTGCTGCGGTTCACACGAACACAAACCATCGACGCGGCCGGACATGATACCTTCCGCGGCCATATTTCGACCGCAGCAGATCGACGCACATGGTCCTGACCCCTTCTCAAGTTCGCTACCTGCGCGGCATGGCACACCCGCTGAAGCCGGTGCTGCAACTCGGCGGGCGCGGTGTGACCCCGGCGCTGCTGCGCGAACTCGACACCGCGCTGGATCACCACGAACTGGTCAAGGTGCGCCTGGCTGGCGCGGATCGCACCGCGCGCGCGGAACAGCTTGACGCCCTGCTCACCGGCAGTGGCGCCATTCTGGTGCAGCGCATCGGCCACATCGCCAGCGTGTTCCGGCGCAACGTGGAAGCCCCGAAGCTCGCCCTGCCACGCTGATGGAACTCTCGCTGCAACGCCCCGGCAACTGGCTGTACGTTCGTCACGTCGGCGCTGACAGCATCACCGTGGTCGATCGCGAACTGCGGCATAGCTTTCTATTGTGCCGCGAGCAGGCCATGGAGCACTGGCCGGTACGCGCCGCCGCCGAGTTGCAGCCCGAGCACTGGGATGCCGTGCTGGCGCTGCAGCCCGAGATCGTGCTGCTGGGCACCGGCGTGCAACAGCAGTTTCCGCCGCCGGCCACACTGGCCGCGCTGCTGCAACGGGGCATCGGCTGCGAGGTGATGCACAACGCCGCCTGCGCGCGCACCTACACGGTGCTGTCCGACGAGGGACGGCGCGTGGTCGCGGCCTTCATCCTGCCCGGCTGAAGCGCCATGCGTTGGTTCAACGTTTGGGTAGAAAGTCAAGCGGATTCAGTGGTTTGCCGTCCTTGCGGATCTCGAAGTGCAGCTCGACGCGCGGGGCACCGCTATTGCCCATTTCGGCAATCTCCTGTCCGGCGACGACGTTCTCGCCTTCCTTCACCAGACGCACGCTGTTGTGGCCGTAGGCCGACAGGTAGCTGTCGCTGTGCTTGATGATGATCAACTCGCCGTAGCCGACCAGACCGCTGCCGCTGTACACCACCATGCCGGACGCCGCCGCGTACACCGGCTGGCCCATGCGACCGCCGATATCCAGGCCCTGCCGGCCCGGTTCATCGGCTTCGAAACCGGCCAGCACCGGACCGTGCACCGGCCAGCGCCAGACGATGCCATCGATGCTGCGCGTCGGCCCACCGCTGATCACCGCGGTATTCGCGCGGGCCGGCGCCGAAGCACTGGCAGCGACGGTATTCGCGGGCGTCACGCTGCTGCTGACAGGCGCCGCCACCGCAGCAACCGCCGCGCCGGGCGCCGCAACCACCGCGGGTATCGCCGCAGCCGGCGGTGACGTGATCGGCGCCAGCGCCGCAGGCGCGCCATGCAGGCGCAACTCCTGCCCCGGATAAATCGTGTAGGGCGGGCCGATGCCGTTGATGCGCGCCAGCTCGCGGTAATCCATCTGGTGACGGAAAGCGATGCTGTACAGCGTGTCGCCGGCGACCACGCGGTAGTAACCAGGGCGTTCGGTCACGCGCGACGTCGGCGTGCCGTAAGGTGAAAAACGCCGCACCGCCACCACACGTGGCTCGGTGGAACATGCTGCCAGCAGCAGCACCGCGAGCGCGACGATCAACAACCGGCAGAAGCGCGGGCACGAACGCATGCGAACCTCAGTTGGATCCGAACCACCACAAACCCAGCAAGACCAGCGCACCGATGACGCCCCAGCCCAACCATTCGACCCAGCGCGCCAGAAACAGTTCGGCGCGCGGTCCCAGCCAGCGCAACAAGAAGGCCAGAAGATACACGCGCTTGCCGCGCCCCACCGCCATGCTGGCGAAAAAAGCCAGCAGCGGCACGCCGACGATGCCCGAAGCCCAGGTGAACAGCTTCAGCGGCAGCGGCGTGAATCCGGCCAGCACCAGCAGCCAGAATGCGGTCCATGGATGCTTGGCCACGTCCACGCGCAGCTCCGCGACGAGGCGCTCGATCGGCCCCATCCAGCCCAGCTTCAGCAGCCACGGTTGCAAGGCATCGAAGGCGTAATGACCCAGGGCGTAGCCGATCAGCGAGCCGATCAGGGAAAACAGCAGGCTGATGCTGGCATAGCGATACGCGCGCCGCGGCTGCGCCAGACACATCGGCGCCAGCATCAGCTCGGGCGCCACCGGAATCGCGAACGCCTCGACCAGACTCAAGCCGCCCAGATAGCGTTCGGCATGCCGATGGCGCGACCAGCCCAGCACGCGCTGGTAGATCGCACCGAACAGGCGCATCAACGCGTGCCCGCCAGCAGCGGCACGAAGCTGACCTCGCCAAGATCCTCCTGCTGCAGCACGCCGGCGGCATCGCGCCGAAAACGCAGCAGGTGCTGCCGGTCGGCCGGCCCGAATGGACCCAGCACCATGCCGCCGGGCGCCAGTTGCGCGGGCAGTTCCTGCGGTACCACCTCGCCAGCGGCGGTAAGGATGATCGCGTCGAATGGAGCTTCAGCCAGCCAGCCGAGCATGCCGTCGTCGTGGCGACTGCGGATGTTGTCGAACTTGAGCGCGCGAAAACGGCGCCGCGCCTGGCGCAACAGTTCGTCGATGCGCTCCACCGTGTAGACCCCGGGCAGCAGCCGCGCCAGCACCGCCGCCTGATAGCCCGAGCCGGTGCCGATCTCCAGCACCTTGGCCGGCGTGCCGAACTCGAGCAGCGCCTCGGTCATGCGCGCCACCACCCAAGGTTGCGAGATGGTCTGGCCGAAACCGATCGGCAGCGCGGTGTTCTCGTAGGCGCGTGGCGCCAGCGCCTCGTCGATGAACACATGCCGCGGCAGCGTGCGCATGACCTCGAGCACGCGCGCGTCACGGATGCCTTCCTCGCGCAACAGCGCCACCAGGCGATCGCGCGCGCGCTGCGAGGTCATGCCCTGCCCACCCTGATCGAGCACCGGCGCGTGGTATTGACTCACAGCGCCCCCGCGCGCGGCAGATCGGCTTCCAGCCCATCGATCCACGCCGCCACGGTTTCCAGCGCTTGAAAGCGGGTCAGGTCGACCTGGATCGGGGTGACCGACACGCAGCCGCGGCGTACCGCATCGAAGTCGGTGCCGGGACCGTCATCCTCGGCGGCGCCAACCGGACCGATCCACCACACCGGCTTGCCGCGCGGGTCTTCGCTGCGCAGGCACGGCGCGGCGCGATGGCGGCGGCCAAGGCGTGTCACCTCGAAGCCGGCCAGCTCGCGCCACGGGCGATCGGGCACGTTGACGTTGAGAATGGTGTCGGCCGGCAGCGGCTGCGCCACCAGACGCCGCACCAGACGCAACACCGCCTCGGCGGCGGTGGCGTAGTGCTCGCCGACATGATCGGCCGTGACCAGCGACACGGCGATCGCCGGCAGGCCCAGAAAGCGTCCTTCCATCGCCGCCGAAACCGTGCCGGAATAAATCACGTCATCGCCCAGGTTGCCGGCGTTGTTGATGCCCGAGACCACGATGTCCGGATCGTCATCGAGCAGGCCGGACAACGCCAGATGCACGCAATCGGTGGGCGTGCCGGCCACGCGAAAACGGCCGTCCTCCATGCGCAGCGCGCGGATCGGCTGATCCAGCGTCAGCGAATTGCTGGCGCCAGAGCGATCGCGATCCGGCGCGACCACGCTGATGCGCCCCAGCGCGGCCAGATGCTTGGCGAGTACATGAATGCCGGGAGCATCCACCCCGTCGTCGTTGCTGATCAGCACGTGCATGAGAATCCCGGATCGCCGCGCGCGACCGGCGGCGGTTTCAGATTGCGATTCTATCAGTCGGATGTATCGCCACGAGACATCCACGGCGGCGCTGCTAATCTGCCAACATGAGCAAGCGCAACAGCATCTATGCCGATCCCGAGGACGCGGCGGAACTGTTCCGCGCCGCGGTGGGGCCGCTGCGCGAACTGCCGCCACAGGAGCCACCGCCGCGCCGCGCGCCGCCACCGCTGCGCGCGCACATGGCCGCCGCCGCCGAGGCCGCGGTGATGCGCGAATTGCTCGACGGCACGTTCGCTGCGGCCACGATCGAAGTGGGTGAGGAACTGCTGCATCTCAAGGACGGCCACTCACCGCGCCTGCTCAAGCGTCTGCGCCGCGGCGAGTTCAGCGTGCAGGACGAGATCGACCTGCATCACCTGCGCGTCGTCGAGGCCGCGGAACTGCTGGCCACGTTTCTTGCCGACAGCCACCGCGCCGGCTATCGCTGCGTCAAGATCATCCACGGCAAGGGCTTGCGCTCGGGGCAACGCGGCCCGGTGCTGAAGGCGCTCACGGCGCATGCGCTGCGTCGGCGCGCGGACGTGATCGCGTTCGCCTCGGCGCGCGCCAATCAGGGCGGCAGCGGCGCGACGCTGGTGTTGTTGAGTGCGCGCTGAAGCTTCAGGCCTGGTCACCCAAGGCGGCTTGCGCAGCGGCGTCATCCAGCAGTTCCTGCACCACGGCCGTGGCGTAAGCGCCGGCGCCATCGGCGGCAGAGCCCAGCACTGCCTCGACGACGAAGTCCTCGGGTTGCGCGCGCAGCACTCCATGCAGCGGCGGCGCGCCCCAGGCGCGCGGCAAACCCGCATGCGCGACATCGTGTTCGGCACTCATGCCGCAGCCACCAGCAGCACCACGGCTTGCGCGGCGATGCCTTCGCCGCGCCCGGTGAACCCGAGCCGCTCGCTGGTGGTGGCCTTGACGCTGATCTGCGCCGGCGTACAACCCATGTCGGCGGCCAGCACGGCGCGCATTGTCGCGGCGTGCGGGGCGATTTTCGGCTGCTCGCAGATCACGGTGACATCCGCGTTGCCCAGCGCATAGCCCGCCTGTCGCACCATGGCCGCGACCCTGCGCAGGAATTCGCGGCTGTCGGCGCCGCGCCAGCGCGCATCGGAAGGCGGGAAGTGCCGGCCGATATCGCCCAGCGCGACCGCGCCCAGCAGCGCATCGCACAGCGCGTGGACCACCACATCGCCATCCGAGTGCGCCACCACGCCCTGCGTATGCGCGATGCGCACGCCGCCGAGCATCACGTGGTCGCCCGTGCCGAAAGCGTGTACGTCGAGACCTTGACCGATGCGGATAGCCGCCATGCGTAAGGCTCCTTGTCGCAGAGCAGGGTCCGGCAAGGTGCGCCGGGGATGGTGTAGCTTAGTGCCAGCGCGGGTACCGCCGAATAGGTGCCCCGGCAATCGCGCCTGATTCGGGCTCAGCCGTGGCGCGCCAGCCAGAACTCGGCGTAAGCCAGATCGACGGGCGTGGTGATCTTGAGGTTGTCCTCGCTGCCCTCGACCAGGAGCGGCCGCAGACCGATGCGCTCCAGCGCCATGGCTTCGTCGGTGATCGCCACCCCGGCTTGCGCAGCCATCGACAGCGCGCGTTCGAGGTCGCCACGGCGCGCCATCTGCGGGGTCAGCGCGCGCCAGAGTCCGGCGCGCGGCTCGGTGGTCGCGATGCCGCCGGCGGCATCGGCGCGCTTGAGCGTGTCGCGCACCGGCGCGGCCAGAATCGCGCCGTGCGCATGCGCCAAGCCGGCTTGAACGAGATGCTCCAGATCCTGCGCACGCAGCAAGGGACGCGCGGCGTCATGCACCAGCACGCTGTCCTGCGCCGCGACCGTGTCCGGCAACGCGCACAGTCCGGCCAGCACCGAATCGGCGCGCTCGTCCCCGCCGCGCGCGCGCAACACCGGTTTGCCCGCAAGTTGCGTGATACCGGGCCAGTGCGCGTCATCCGCCGCCAGCACCACCATCAGCCCGGCGATGCGCGCGTGCGCGGCAAGGCGCTGCAGGGTGTGCAGCAGCAGCGGTTGACCCGCCAGATCGAGGTATTGCTTGGGCACGGCCGCGCCCATGCGCGCGCCACGGCCGGCGGCCGGGACCACGCACCAGCAGCGCGTCGATTCACGGACCGGCACTGCTCGCTCCGGCCGGATGCTGCACCGGCACGACCTGATAAAACACCTCGCCCGGCTTGATCAGGCCCAGCTCCGAACGCGCATGCGCCTCGATGGCGTGGGTACCGGTCTTGAGGTCGGCCACCTCGGCTTCGAGCAGCTCGTTGCGCTTCCGCAGGCGCGCGTTGTCAGCCGTCTGCGCCTGCACCTGCGCGCGCAGCGCGCGCACCTCCTGCATGCTGCCCGGCCCCCACCACAGTCGCGATTGCAGAAAGACCACCAGCACCAGCAGCAGCAGCGAGAGCCAGCGCCACATCGGTGCGATCAGGCGCGCACGCGCGGAAACGCCGTGACGCCGCGAAACTGCGCGCCGCCGCCCAGCGCCTGTTCGATGCGCAGCAACTGGTTGTACTTGGCCACGCGATCGCTGCGGCACAGCGAGCCGGTCTTGATCTGCGTGGCGCTGCCGGCCACGGCCAGATCGGCGATGAAGGTATCCTCGGTCTCGCCGGAGCGATGCGAAATGACCTGCGCATAGCCGGCCTGCTCGGCGATGCGCATGGTTTCCAGCGTCTCGCTGAGCGTGCCGATCTGGTTGAGCTTGATCAGGATGGCGTTGGCGATGCCGGCGGCGATGCCGGCGCGGAAGATCGCCGGGTTGGTGACGAAGTTGTCGTCGCCGACGATCTGCAGGCGCGCGCCCAGACGCTGCGTGATCAGCTTCCAGCCGGCGTCGTCGCCTTCCGCCATGGGATCCTCCAGCGAGCAAATCGGGTAGCGGTCCACCCACACCTCGTACAACTCGATCAGGTGCTCGGCGGCGAGGCTGCGACCTTCACCGGCGAGGTGGTACTTGCCGTCCTCGAAAAACTCCGAGGCGGCCGGATCCAGCGCCAGCCAGATGTCCTGGCCCGGGCGATAACCGGCGCGGGTGATGGCCTCGAGGATGGTCTCGATGGCTTCCTCGTGCGAGCGCAGATCCGGCGCGAAACCACCCTCGTCGCCCACCGCGGTCGACAGGCCGCGCGACTTCAGCACCGCCTTGAGCGCGTGAAAAGTCTCGGATGCGGCGCGCAAGGCCTCGCCGAAACTGGGCAGACCGGCCGGGACAATCATGAATTCCTGCATGTCGAGGTTGTTGTCGGCATGCACGCCGCCGTTGATCACGTTCATCTGCGGCACCGGCAAGTGCGCCGCGCGCTCCTGCGCCAATGCCTGCCAAAGATCAATACCGCGCGCCGCGGCGCTGGCGCGCGCCGCCGCCAGCGACACGCCAAGAATGGCGTTGGCGCCCAGCCGACCCTTGTTGGGCGTCCCGTCCAACTCGCACAAGCGGCGATCGAGGCCCGCCTGATCAGCGGCGTCGAAATCCTGCAGCGCGCGCGCGATCTCGCCGTTGACGTGCGCCACCGCGTGCAGCACGCCCTTGCCAGCGAAGCGCGCCTTGTCGCCGTCGCGCAATTCCACCGCCTCGCGCGAGCCGGTGGAGGCGCCGCTCGGCACCGCGGCGCGACCGCGCTGGCCGCCGTTGAGCGTGACCTCGGCCTCGAGGGTGGGATTGCCGCGGGAGTCGAGGATTTCGCGTGCGTGGATGCTGCGGATGCGGGTCATGGCGTTCTCGGATACAGGATGGAAGGGTTACAGCGTGTGCTCGATGAAGCCGGCGCGCTTGACGCTGCGATCAAGCTCCACCAGTACTTCCAGCAGTGCGGCCATTTTTTGCAGCGGCCAGGCATTGGGACCATCGCTGAGCGCGTGTTCGGGATCGGGATGCGTCTCGACGAACAGGCCGGCGATGCCCGCGGCCACGGCCGCGCGCGCCAGCACCGGCACGAACTCGCGCTGTCCACCAGACCTGGCGCCCTGCCCGCCCGGCAACTGCACCGAGTGCGTGGCGTCGAACACCACCGGACAACCGGTGGCGCGCATCACCATCAGCCCGCGCATGTCGGAAACGAGATTGTTGTAGCCGAAGCTGGCGCCACGCTCGCACACCATGATGCGTTCATTGCCGGTCGCGCGCGCTTTCTCGACCACATGCTGCATGTCCCAGGGCGCGAGGAACTGGCCTTTCTTGATGTTCACCGGCTTGCCGGCGCGGGCCACGTTCTGGATGAAGTCGGTCTGCCGACACAGGAACGCCGGGGTCTGCAGCACATCGACCACGCTGGCGACCTCGGCCAGCGGTGTGTACTCGTGCACGTCGGTGAGCACCGGCACGCCGATCTGGCGCTTGATCTCGGCGAGCACGCGCAAGCCACTTTCCAGACCCGGACCGCGATGCCCCGCCAGCGAGGTGCGGTTGGCCTTGTCGAAGCTGGATTTGTAGATGAACGGCACACCCATGCGTGCGGTGATCTCCTTGAGCTGACCCGCGGTATCCAGCGCCAATTGCCGGCTCTCGATCACGCACGGCCCGGCGATCAAGAACAGCGGATGTTCCAGCCCGGCCTCGAAGCCGCATAATTTCATGCGACGTGCTCCGCGGCCAGGCGCGGCGCTTCGCGCACCAGCTTGTGTTCGCGCGCGGCACGCACGAAGCCGACGAACAGCGGATGCCCGTCGCGCGGCGTCGAGGTGAACTCCGGGTGAAACTGGCAGCCGAGAAACCACGGATGCTGCGCGGGCGGCAACTCGACGATTTCCACCAGCAGATCGTCCATGCTCTTGCCGGCCATCACCAGCCCCAGATCGGCGAACTGCTGCTGATAGGTGTTGTTGAACTCATAGCGATGACGATGGCGCTCGCGAATGACCTCGCTGGCGTACATCTCGCGCGCCAGCGTGCCCGGCGCGAGCCGGCATTCCTGCGCGCCCAGGCGCATGGTGCCGCCGAGATTCGAGCCTTCGCTGCGGCGCTCGACGCTGCCGCTGGCCGTGGTCCACTCGGTGATCAGCGCGATCACCGGGTGCGGCGTGCGCGTGTCGTTTTCGCTGGAATCGGCGCCGGCCAGCCCGGCCACGTTGCGCGCGAATTCGACCACCGCCGCGTGCATGCCGTAGCAGATGCCGAAGTACGGCACGCCGCGTTCGCGCGCATGGCGCGCCGCCTGCACCTTGCCCTCGAAGCCGCGCTTGCCGAAGCCACCCGGCACCAGGATCGCATCGACCTCGCCGAGCAGCGCCGCGGCGCCCTCGGCCTCGACGCGCTCGGAATCGATCCAGTGCAGGTTCACGCGCGTGGCCTGGCGGACGCCGCCGTGACGCAGCGCCTCGCCCAGCGACTTGTAGGCATCCTTGTGTTCGACATACTTGCCGACGATGGCGATGTCCACGCTGTCGCGCGGATGGCGCACCGCGGCGACGGTCGCCTCCCACTCGGACAGATTGGCCGGACGCGCCTGCAAGCGCAGTTGCTCGACCACGATTTCGTCGAGGCCCTGTTGGTGCAACCACAATGGCAACTCGTAAATCACTTCCACGTCCACCGCGCTGATCACCGCGCGCTCGGGCACGTTGGTGAACAGCGCGATCTTGCGCCGTTCGCCCTCGGGTAGCGGCAGCTCGGAGCGACACAGCAGCACGTCGGCCTGGATGCCGATCGAGCGCAATTCCTTCACCGAATGCTGGGTGGGCTTGGTCTTGATCTCGCCGGCAGCCTTGATGTACGGCACCAGGGTCAGGTGCATGAACAGGCAGCGCGACGGGCCGTGCTCGATGCGCAACTGACGAATCGCCTCCAGAAATGGCAGCGATTCGATATCGCCCACGGTGCCGCCGATCTCGACCAGCGCCACGTCGAAGCCGCGCGTGGCCTCGTCGATGACGCGCTTGATCTCGTCGGTGATGTGCGGGATCACCTGCACCGTGGCGCCCAGGTAATCGCCACGGCGCTCCTTGCGGATCACCGCCTCGTAGATCTTGCCGGTGGTCACGGAATTCTTGCCGGACAGCCGCGTGCGCACGAAACGCTCGTAGTGGCCGAGGTCCAGATCGGTTTCGGCGCCGTCGTCGGTCACGTAGACCTCGCCGTGCTGGAAAGGGCTCATGGTGCCCGGATCGACATTGATGTATGGGTCGAGCTTCATCAGCGTGACGCTGAGCCCGCGCGCCTCGAGGATGGCCGCCAGGGACGCCGCGGCGATACCCTTGCCGAGCGAGGAAACCACGCCGCCGGTGACGAAAATCAGGGGAGTCATGGATGCGACTGCGCCGGGAAAGCCATACTTTACCGGCTTGCCCCTGTTCCCGCGAGCGGAAATCGCCATGACCCATCACACCAGCCTGCGCCACTTGCGCAGCCACATGAACGCGCGTGGCGTTGCCGCCTGCATCGTGCCCACCGCTGATCCTCATCTATCCGAATACCTGCCGGCGCGCTGGAAAACGCGCGCATGGCTGTCCGGCTTCAGCGGCTCTGCCGGCACCCTCGTAGTCGGTGGCGATTTCGCCGGACTGTGGACCGACAGCCGCTACTTCGAGCAGGCCGAGCGCGAACTGGCCGGCAGCGACATCGCGTTGATGAAGCAGCGCGTGGCCCATGCGCCCGAGCATCTGGCCTGGCTGAGCGCGCGTCTGCATGCGGGCGCCAAGGTGTCGATCGCGGCGGATATGCTCAGCCTGGCCGGCGCGCGCCAGTTGCGCGCAACGTTTGATCCCGTCGGCATCGAGCTGCTGCTGGAGGATTTGCCCGGCGCGATCTGGAGCACGCGCCCGGCGTTGCCGACGGCGCCGATCCGCGCGTACGACCCGGCCTTCGCCTGCGCCACGCGCGGCGCGCGCCTGGCCAGCACGCGCGCGGCCCTGCACGATGCCGGCGCCACGCACCACCTGATCAGCAGCCTCGACGACATCGCCTGGATCACGCTGCTGCGCGGCAGCGATGTCGAATACAACCCGGTGTTTCTCGCACACCTGCTGCTTGACGCCGAGCGCGCCACGCTGTTCGTGCCCTCCGGCAAGATCGATCCTGCCCTGCGCACGGCGCTGGCCGCGGACGGCATCATTCTGGCCGACTACGCGGACATCACCGCGGCCTGTGCCGCGCTACCGGCCGACGCGCGCCTGCTGGTCGACCCGGCGCGCGTCGCCGTGGCCACGCTCGCCGCATTGCCGGCGAGCGTGCAGCGCATCGAGGCCGGCAATCCCAGCACCGCGGCCAAGGCGCGCAAGAGCACTTGCGAGCTGGATCACTGGCGCGAAGTCATGGCGCGCGACGGCGCCGCCTTGGTGCGCGCATTTCGCCAGATCGACACACGCGTGCGCGACGGCGAGCAACTCGGCGAGATGGACGTCGACGACATCGTCTGCGCCGAGCGCGCACGCGAAGCCGACTTCATCGCGCCCAGCTTCGCCACCATCGCCGGTTACGCCGCCAACGGCGCGCTACCGCACTACCGCGCCACGCCGCAGCACCACGCCCGATTGCAAGCGCGTGGCCTGCTGCTGGTGGATTCCGGCGGGCAGTATCTGGGTGGCACCACCGACATCACGCGCGTCTGGGCGCTGGGCGAGACGACCTCCGAGGAGCGCGAGGATTTCACCCGCGTGCTGGCCGGCATGATCGCGCTCAGCCGCGCGCGTTTTCCGGCCGGCGCCAGCGGGCCGCAACTGGATGCGCTGGCGCGCGCGCCGCTGTGGGCGGCCGGCTGCGACTACGGCCATGGCACCGGCCACGGCGTGGGCTACTTCCTCAACGTGCACGAAGGTCCGCAGGGCATCCGTCCGCCGGTGCCCGGCGGCGCGCTGGTGGCGCTGGAGCCGGGCATGGTCACCTCGATCGAGCCGGGCCTGTATCGGCCTGGACGCCACGGCGTGCGCCACGAAAACCTCGCGGCCACGCGCACAAGCGCGCAATCCGAGTTCGGCTCGTTTCTGGAATTCGAGACCTTGACGCTGTGCCCGTTCGACACGCGCCCACTCGAACCCACGCTGCTCGATGCCGCCGCGCGCGCCTGGCTGGATGCCTACCACGCTCGAGTGCGTGCCATCCTCGCGCCGCGCCTGGACGGCGCCGACCGTGACTGGCTCGAAGCCCGCTGCGCGCCGTTGACCGCTTGACCGCGGCGCGCGTTCTCTCCACCCTGCCGCGTCTTTTGCGCAGCGAAATCCCATGAGCAGCCGCTACAACGCCGCCGATATCGAAGTGCTCACCGGCCTGGAGCCGGTGCAGCGCCGCCCGGGCATGTACACCGACACCACGCGCCCCAACCATCTGGCGCAGGAGGTCATCGACAACGCGGTGGACGAGGCGCTGGCCGGCCACGCCAGCCAGGTGGACGTGATCGTGCACGACGACGGTTCGGTCGAGGTCAGCGACGACGGCCGCGGCATGCCGGTGGACATCCACCCGGATGAAGGCATCTCCGGCGTCGAGCTGATCATGACGCGCCTGCACGCCGGCGGAAAATTCTCCGACCGCAATTACAGCTTCGCCGGCGGTCTGCACGGCGTGGGCGTATCGGTGGTCAACGCACTGTCCAGCCGTGTCGAGGTCGGCATCCGCCGCGACGGCAGCGAGTACCGCATGTGCTTCGCGCATGGCGCGCCGGTCAGCCCGCTGCAACAAGTCGGCAGCGTGCCCAAAAAAAACACCGGCACCACGCTGCGCTTCTGGCCCGAGCCCAAGTATTTCGACACACCCCGGTTCGCCTTGCCCAAGCTGCGCCATCTGCTGCGCGCCAAGGCCGTGCTGTGCGCCGGCCTCACCGTCACCCTGCTGGATGAAGCCAGCGGCGAGCGCGAGCAATGGCGCTACCAGGACGGCCTGGCCGATTACCTGCGTGGCGCGCTGGCCGGCCTCGAGCACCTGCCGCCGGGGCTGTTCGCGCATCAGGCGAAGCGCACCGACAGCCAGCTCGACCTGGTGCTGGCCTGGCTGCCCGAGGGCGAACTGGTGCAGGAGAGTTACGTCAATCTGATCCCCACCACGCAGGGCGGCACCCACGTCAACGGCCTGCGCAGCGGGCTGACCAGCGCGCTGCGCGAATTCTGCGAACTGCGCAACCTGCTGCCGCGCGGTTTGAAACTGGCGCCCGAGGACATCTGGGAGCGCGTGACTTACGTGCTGTCGCTGCGCATGAAAGACCCGCAGTTCGCCGGCCAGACCAAGGAGCGGCTGTCCTCGCGCGATGCTGCGGCACTGGTCGAAGGCGGCGCGCACGATGCTTTCAGTCTGTGGCTGAACCAGCACGTCGAGCTGGGCGAGGCCATCGCGCAGCTTGCCATCGAGCGCGCCAACGCACGCCTCAAGGCCAGCAAGCAGGTACTGCGCAAGCGCATCACCCAGGGACCGGCGCTACCCGGCAAGCTGGCCGACTGCCAGAGCCAGGATCTGGCGCGCACCGAGCTGTTCCTGGTCGAGGGCGATTCCGCCGGCGGCTCGGCCAAGCAGGCGCGCGACCGCGAGTTCCAGGCCATCCTGCCGCTGCGCGGCAAGATCCTCAACACCTGGGAAATCGAATCCAGCGCGGTGCTGGCCAGCCAGGAAGTGCACGATCTGGCCGTGGCCATCGGCTGCGATCCCGGCGTCGATGTACTCGACGGATTGCGCTACGGCAAGATCATCGTGCTCGCCGACGCCGACTCCGACGGCCTGCACATCGCCACCCTGCTGAGCGCGCTGTTCGTGCGCCACTTCCCGATGCTGGTGCGCGACGGTCACGTGTTCGTGGCCATGCCGCCGCTGTTCCGCGTCGATGTGGGCAAGCAGATGTTCTACTGCCTCGACGAGGACGAAAAGCGCGTGCTGCTGGAGCGCATCGAGCGCGAGAAAATGCGCGGCGCGGTCAGCGTGACGCGCTTCAAGGGACTGGGCGAGATGAACCCGTCGCAGCTGCGCGAGTCCACCATCCACCCCGACACGCGCCGCCTGGTGCAGCTTACCGTCGAGGACGCCGCCGCCACCGCCAGCCTGATGGATCTGCTGCTGGCCAAGAAGCGTTCCGGCGAGCGCAAGACCTGGCTGGAGCGCAAGGGCGATCTGGCCTCGCTGGAGGTGTGAGAAAGGTTGGGACTGGGGACTCGGGTCAAAGCGTCGCAAACGCGCTGGATGCTCGCATGCGCGGGCATGACGATGCCGGGATTCCCCACTCCCCACTTTTGTCATCCCGAGTGCAGCGCGTAATCGCCGGCGCCGGGGCGGCGCCATGACCGGCTTGGGTGTACGTTTCGCGCGCACGTCGACCAGGCGCTGACAGGGGATGGCCATGCATCGTCGTTACGGGCTTTTGCTGCTGCTTACGGCCGCCGTCGTGCTGGCCGTTACGTATGCCGGGGTCAGGGTGTTCCAGCCCTCCGGAATGCCGTTTTCAGTCAACGTCGTGAATTCCCATACCGCGGTGATCGTGCCGGTTCCCACCATCCCGCTGCCGAAGGCCATCGAGCCAGGCGATCGGGTGGATCTCGCCGCGACGCCACGCTCGACCCGCACTGCGATCGGCCGACAATTCGATGACATCCTGCCCGTCGGGCGCACCTACGAGTTCGCGATACGCCACGGGCGGGCAATCGTCACGGTGCCGGTCACGACTGTCGACGCCAGCACCAGCACCAGCACCGGCGTAGGGTTGTGGGAGTGGGGGACTTTTTGTTCCGTCGTACTGCTCGGCGGAATCGCACTGCTCGCCTCGTGGCGCGGCCGCGACCGGGCCGCCGCGGGCCTGGCGCTCTGGGCGATCGCCAACGTGTTCGGCTTCGCGGCTGGCTTGGCGCCACTCGATGGCAGACTCGGGCTGAGTGCGCAACTGGGCAGCGATGCGCTGGACCTGCTCGCGCGGGTCGGCTTCTACATGATGGTCGAATCCATAGCGGGCACCGCACTGACCCCACGGAGCCGGGCACTCTGGCGCGCGAGCTTTCTCCTCCTCCTCGGTGCTGGGGCTGTCGCGACCTTGGGCGGGATTCTCGTCTTCATCGCTTCGGGTTGGGCGGAATTCTTGCTACCCCAGTATGGGTTTGTCTTGACGGCCAGTTACTTCGTGCCGGTCGCCCTGCTGTTCGCGAACTATCGCCATGCGGACGGAGCACAGCGGCTACGCCTGCGCTGGATGCTGTGGAGCAGCGTGGTGCTCGTGACCTCGGTTTTTCTGTATAACACGCCGTTACTGGGGCCTTTTGCCTCGGATATCACGACCACCCTCATGTTGCCGATCGCCATGGCCGGCTTCCTGTACGCGGTACTACGCTACCGCGTGGTGGACGTCTCGGTGGTGCTCAATCGCGCCCTGGTGTACGCGGCGACCACCAGCCTCGTGCTGGGCCTGTTTGCCCTGCTCGAGAGCCTGATCGAGCGCACCACGCTCGGCCACGATGCCGGCCTGCTGCTGGAACTGGCCGTGCCGCTCGCTCTGGGTGCCGCACTGAGCACGGTGCATCGGCGCATCGAGGCCATCGTCGAACGGTTTTTCTTTCGCCGCCAGTACCGCGCCGAAGTCGCGCTGCGCCGCTTCGCCGAGGAGTGCGCCTTTGTCACGCAGCCCGGGAACCTGTTCGATCTGACCGTCGAGCAGATCGCCCGCCATGCCGGCGCACCGCGGGTCGCGTTGTACGAACGCACGCCGGAGGCTTATGTCCGCATCCGCCAGCAGGGCGAACCGGCATTGCCTGAGCAGGTGACCATGGATGATCTCGCCTTTGTCGGCCTGCGCGCGCGCAACGCCGAGTTCGATCTCGATGACACGCAAAGCCAGCTCGGCCGGGACGGTTACGCCTTTCCGCTGATGCTGCGCGGCACCCTGCTCGGCGCCCTCGTGGTCGGCCAGCGACCCGGCGAGCACTACGCCGCGGACGAGCGCGAGTTGCTGTTCCACGTCGCCCACGAGGTCGGCGCCGCGCTGTTCGCGCTGCGCGCGCAGGAGAGCGAGACGCGAGCCTTGGCCAGCGAAGCGCGCTCGCAGGCCAGCGAGGCACGCGCCCGGACGAGTGAAGCGCTGCTGATGGAAACCCTGCGCGCTGTCGGGTCAACCGCCAGGACTTAGCAAGCCAACAACTCGAGCCCACTCAAACGGAACGCAGCCCAGGATCTTTCGGCCCGTGCCAGGGCGCGCCGCGGGTTATGGCAAGCTACCGAAAGTTCAACGCAGTGGCGTCGGAGAACCCCATGAGCACAAAGCTCGAAGTCCTGGAAGCCGAAGCACTGAAACTTCCCCCGGCAGATCGCTCGCACCTTCTTGGGCGACTCATCGCGAGCCTCGATGCCGACCCCGAAGTCGAAGCAGCCTGGGAGTTGGAGGCGGATCGCAGGGAAGCTGCTCTGGAATCGGGTAGCGCAACCGAAGTCTCCGCGCAGGAGGCCATGCAGCGGCTGCGGTCAAGGCTTGCTCGGTGAAGTATTCGCTGCACCCTGGCGCCGAGCAGGATATCGCCGATGCCATGGATTTCTATGCAGAGCAGGTCGGCATGCTCGTTGCCGAGCGCTTCCTCGACGAGTTCGAGCGAGTCGCCAATCTCCTGGTCAGTCATCCGGGCTTTGGCACACCCACCACGAAGGGCCGACGAGTCTTTCCGCTGCGAGTCTTTCCGTACTCGGTTGTGTACCGAAGCCTCGAAACAGGCGTTCGAATCATCGTTGTCCGCCATCAGCGCAGGAAGCCCGGACACGGCGGTACTCGACGCTGACAGCAGCCTTCGCTGCGGCAACGGCCGATGCCGGCTTGGGTGTACGTTTCGCGCGCACGTCGACCACGTGCTGACAGGGGATGGCCATGCATCGTCGCTTCGGGCTATTGATATTACTAACGGCCATCATCGTGATGGCCTGCGCCTACAGCGGTTTCATGGCATTCAGGCCTGCCGGACTGCCGTTTGATGTCAATGTGGAGAATGCGCATACCGCCGTGGTCGAACCGGTTGCGAACATCCGGCTGCCGCCTGCATTGCAGGCCGGTGATCGGCTTGATCTGGCAGCGTTATCGCGCTCAGCGCGCATCGCGGTCAGCATCATGCACCTCAGCAATTACAGTTTCCCTTTGCGACAGACCTATGAATTTGTGATCCGCCGGGACGCTATCCCTGCCACGGTCTCCGTCACGACGGTGGATCTCAGTGCCGTCAGCAACGCGTGGTGGTTTGAGTGGACAACACTCAGTTTTTCCTTGTTGCTCGGCGTGATCGCCCTACTCGCCCTGTGGCGCGGCCACGACCGGGCCGCCGCGGGCATAGCCTTGTGGACCATCGCCTTCCTGATCGGTCTTGCCTTCCAACACGCCCAACTGAGCGGACTGTTGGGACTCAGCGCTTGGCTGGGGGCCAATGTCTTTTATCTACTCGCGCGTTGCGGTTTTTACATCATGATCGAATCCATGTTGGGTCCGGCGCTCACACCGCGGGCGCGCTGGCTGTGGCGCAGCGGCTTTCTTCTGCTGCTCGCTGCGGGGGCGATCACGCGCCTGGGTGGACCCAGCCTCTTCGTCGCCACCGGCTGGGCGGAACTGTTGCGGCCTCAATATGGCCTGGTCTTCAGCGTGAGTTACCTCGTCCCGCTGGCCCTGCTGATCGTGAACTATAGCTTCGCGGACAGCGCAAGGCGGCTGCGGCTGCGCTGGATGCTGTGGAGCGGTGTGATATTTGTGGTCAACATTTTTTTGAACAATACAGCCGTACTGGGACCCCAAGTTTCTTCCATTGTGACCAACTCCACGCTGGTGCTCTCATTGAGCGGCTTCCTGTACGCCCTGCTGCGCCACCGCGTGGTGGATGTGTCGGTAGCCCTCAACCGCGGGCTGGTGTACGCGGCCACCACCAGCCTGGTGCTGGGCCTGTTTGCCCTGCTCGAGAGCCTGATCGAGCGCAGCGCGCTGGGTCATGGCGCCAGCCTGGCGCTGGAGTTCGCCGTGCCGTTGGGGCTGGGTGCGGCGCTCAGCACTGTGCACCGGCGCATCGATGCCCTCGTCGAGCGCTTCCTCTTTCGCCGCCAGTACCGCATGGAAACCGCGCTGCGCCGCTTCGCCCAGGAATGCGCTTTCATCACGCAGCCCGAGAACCTGTTCGACCTGACCGTCGAGCAGATCGCCCGCCATGCCGGCGCACCGCGGGTCGCGTTGTACGAACGCACGCCAGAGGCCTACATCCGCATCCGTCAGCACGGCACGCCGGCACTGCCCGAGCAGGTCGCCACCGATGATCTCGCCTTCGTCAAGCTGCGCGCGCGCAACGCCGAGATCGATCTCGATGACACGCAAAGCCAGCTCGGCCGGGACGGCTACGCTTTTCCGCTGATGCTGCGCGGCAGCCTGCTCGGTGCCCTCGTGGTGGGCCAGCGACCCGGCGAGCACTACGCCGCGGATGAGCGCGAGTTGCTGTTCCACGTCGCGCACGAGGTCGGCGCCGCGCTGTTCGCGCTGCGCGCGCAGGAGAGCGAGGCACGTGCCCAACAGAGCGAGGCGCAAGCCCAAGCCAACAAGGCCGAAGCCCAAGCCAGCGAGACGCAGGCCCGCGCGATTCAAGCACAGCTACTGGAAGCGCGTGCCCGTGAAGCGGTGCTCTTGAATGCCTTGACTGCGTTGGGCTCAGCGACTGGCCGATAGCGCCGACTCGTCATGCCGCACGCGCCGGCTTGGTGTACGTTGCGCGCACTTCGACCACGTGCTGACAGGGGATGGCCATGCATCGTCGTTACGGGCTGTTGGTGGTGCTCACGGTCGTGGTGGTGGTGGCCACCGCCTATGCGGGCTGGACGCAGTTTCAGCCCTTCCCACAACTGCCGTTCACGGTGCGCTTCGCGGATGCGCAGCACGCGCGCATTGAACCGATCCCGGGCCTCACGCCCGCCACCCTGCACGCCGGCGACCGGCTCGATCTGGCCGCACAGTCGCGCGCCACGCGCTTCGCGCCCGCCACCCTGAATGCGGGCGACCGGCTCGATCTGGCCGCGCAGTCGCACGCCACGCGCATCGCGCTGGTCACCAGCGAAGTCACCAATCTGCCGTCCACGGCGAGCTATCCGCTGCTGATCCAGCGTGGCACGGCGCAGGTCAGCGTCAGCGTGCGCGCGGTCAACGGCAATACCGGCGCGCTGGCCAGCTTGGTCGATTGGCTAGAACTTCTCAGTGTGATCCTGTTCGCGGGCATCGCCCTGCTGGCGCTGTGGCGCGGCCATGATCGCGCCGCCTGGGGCCTGGCCTTCTGGATGATGGCCCAAAACCCGCTCGCGTTTGCAAGCGCCGGTCTCACGCCCGGTGGCAACGGCCTGGCCCTGCTCGGCCTGCTCGGCTACTGGGGTTTCAGCCTGCTGGCGCCGATCGGCTTCTACGTCATGGCGGAGTCCATCGCCGGCGGCACCCTCGGCCCACGCCAGCGCGCACTGTGGCGCAGCCTGTTCGCGCTGGTCCTGGGCGCCGCGACGATCACGTCACTGGGCGGCCCAATCGCCGTCGTGGCCGCCGGCTGGGCCGGACTGATGCGGCCATTGCTTGCCCTGTTGCCAGCGGCCAGCTATCTGGTGCCGATCGCCCTGCTGTTTGCCAGCCATCGCCATGCCGATGCCCGGCAACGCCTGCGCCTGCGCTGGCTGCTGTGGGGCAGCGTGGTGTTCATGGCGGGGCTGGTTTTCAACGACGTTCCGCTGCCGCTGAGTTTTTGGGTTACCTTGCTGCTGACCATCGGGTTGACCACCCTCGGCGCCCTCGCCATGCTGTATGCGGTGCTGCGCCACCGCGTGGTGGATGTCACGGTGGTGCTCAACCGCGGGCTGGTGTACGCGGCGACCACCAGCCTGGTGCTGGGCCTGTTTGCCCTGCTCGAGAGCCTGATCGAGCGCAGCGCGCTGGGTCATGGCGCCAGCCTGGCGCTGGAGTTCGCCGTGCCGTTGGGGCTGGGTGCGGCGCTCAGCACCGTGCACCGGCGCATCGATGCCCTCGTCGAGCGCTTCCTCTTTCGCCGCCAGTACCGCATGGAAACGGCGCTGCGCCGCTTCGCCCAGGAATGCGCTTTCATCACCCAACCCGGCAACCTATTCGATCTGACCGTCGAGCAGATCGCCCGCCATGCCGGCGCACCGCGGGTCGCGTTGTACGAACGCACGCCGGAGGCCTACATCCGCATCCGCCAGCACGGCGAGCCGGCACTGCCCGAGCAGGTGCCCATGGATGATCTCGCCTTTGTCGGCCTGCGCGCGCGCAACGCCGAGCTCGATCTCGATGACACCCGGAGCCAGCTCGGCCGGGACGGCTACGCCTTTCCGCTGATGGTGCGCGGCAGCCTGCTCGGCGCCCTCGTGGTCGGCCAGCGACCCGGCGAGCACTACGCCGCGGACGAGCGCGAGTTGCTGTTCCACGTCGCCCACGAGGTCGGCGCCGCGCTGTTCGCGCTGCGCGCCCGCGAAAGCCAGGCCCTCGTGCGCGCGCTGGCGCAGGGCAACCTCAAACCCGAGGACGCGCGTGCGCAGGCGATCCAGCTCGAAACGACGTGGCTGATGGCCTGAGCCCGGATTCAGCCCATGCCCGACGGGACTGCAATCCGCACCACGCAGCAGGAGCCGCTACGGCGCCAGCGCTGTTCGCAGATCGGCGATCGTGGTCATCAGGGTCATCGGGTCCAGCGGCGAGGGATCGAGTCCCAGGCGCAGATAAAACGCCCTGGCGTCCTCGGAAATCGCATGCACCAGCAGGCCGCGGATGCCGATGGCTGCGGAGGCGTGAATCGCGCGTCGGGCGGCGTCCTGGAACAAAGCGCGTCCGAGCCCCTGCTTCTGGTGGCTGCGCGCGACGGCGAGGCGCCCCAGCACCACGACCGGAACCGGATCGGGCATGTTGCGCTTGATGCGTCCGGGTGCAGCGATGGCCGCCACGGCGCTGGCTGCAAGCGCGTAATACGCGATCACGCGATCACCGTCGCAACTGGCAAAGGTGCGCGTGGCGCCGCTGGTCTGGTTGCGCATGGCGCGACGGCGCAGCCAGTCATCGAGCGACGCGACGCCCGAATCGAAGTGATCGAGCCGGTGCCGTGCGCACAGCGGCTCCGGCGCCGAGGGCATCAGCCCCGGGACCACGGAACGCGCGTCTGCATGGTGCGTCGCAGCCGCGCATTTGGTTGCGGCGGAGCGTCCAGCCGCGCCATGAATTTGGCGTAGGCCTGCGCATCGACCGCCAGAATGGCATGGTCGAGCAAGGCTTCCTCGGCGGCGCGCCGCGCGGCTTCGAGGATGAAATCCGTGCGCGTCTTGCCGCTGGTCAGCGCGGCGCGGTCGATCAGGTTGCGCTCCGCGGCGGGAATGCGCAGGTTGAGTGTGTCGCGGCGTGGCGGTCGGGCGGGGGCGGCTTTCATGCGGAGTCCGGGTGCGGGGCGTCGCGTGCAGTCTAACATCGCGTAACGACACCGTCATTACAAAGCCGCGCGGCACACGGCTCGACCATGCGCTACCACGTGATAGATTTTTGCAGCCCACCCGACGCCACTGGAGCCAACCATGTCGCTTGAAGACATCTTCTACCTGAGCCAGTCCGTGGCATCGGTTGCCGTGGTCGGCTCGCTGATCTATCTCGGCCTGCAGGTGCGCAGCACCGAACGCAGCCAACGCGCGATCATGCAGCAGGGGCGGGCGGATCGCACCTCGCATGGCTCCATTGCCATTGCGAGCCCGGAGTTGGCGCGCGTGTTTCACAAGGGCTCGGCTGGCCATGCGGATCTCACGCGCGAGGAGTTCACGCAATGGATGATGATCTGCCGTGCGCTGTTTCTCAGTGCCGAGGATTCGTTTCTGCAGCACCAGGCCGGACAGCTCGACCGGAAGGCCTTCGACAGCTACGTCGCCGGTGTCCGCTTCCTCATGAAATCACCCGGAATGCGCGCGGCGTGGAAACTGTCCGCCGGCCAGTTCGGAAGCGACTTCGGCGATTTCGTCACGGCGCTGGTGGAGCAGACCCCGGTCGCGCAGGGCCCGGATGCCTACGCACAATGGCAGCAGTTGGTGCGGGCGCAAGGCAGCGTACCCGTTCATCCCGCGGGGGCTGGAGACGGCTGACAGAGATGATCGGTCTGTGCGAAGTCCCCGCAGCCCGCGGCTCCAGGACGACGGCGAAAAATGCTGCCCGACCTGCCCCGCGCCTTGCACTTCACCGCGCCTGCAGCCACTTCACCGCCATGCGTCGCAACGAGGCATCGGCGTTTGCATCCGCTGCGATCGCGGCGATCGGGCGCCATGCCAAGTCCAGCGATTCGGTGCTGATGGCATAGCGCTCGTCCGCGCCGGCGCGCACCACGTAGCGCACGTCCCAGTGCAGGTGCTCGGGATCATTGCCGCGCGCGGGAATCGCATGGCAGTCCAGATCGAAGATACCGCCTTCGACATGCAGGCCCGCCAGCCCCGATTCCTCCTCGGCCTCGCGCAGCGCCACGCGCGCCAGATCGGCATCGCCGTCGGCATGTCCGCCCAACTGCAGCCAGCGGCCCAATTTGCGGTGATGGGTGAGCAGCACGCGCGTGCCGTCCGCACCGACCAGCCAGGCGGAGCCGGTGAAATGGCCGGGCGGATGCGTGCGCTGACAGCAATCGGGATGGCTGCGCGCGAACTCGGTGAACAGGGTTTGCGCCGTGCGTTGTTCGGCGTCATCCGCGCGATAGGCCATCAGGCTGGCGAGAAGTTGCTGCTGATCGGGTGTCGTGTCGCTTGCGGGTGGCGTGGGCTGCTGCATCGGGCCTTGCTGCGTTTGGGGAGGCTCGCGTATGGTACGCGGGCGCTCGGCAGCGGTCAGTCGCCGTTCACGTCGTGCGCCGTGACGCGCAGGCCGCGCCTGTGACGGCGACTGCATCCCTCGCGCATCCGTTCGCGGCGCTGCGCATGCCCCGGAGACCGCATGAATTCGTTCCGCGTCAAGCCGCTCGACGACATCCTCGCCACGGCCGAAAAGCATAGCCTCACACGCCAGTTGGGCGCCTTCCAACTGACCATGCTCGGCATCGGCGCGATCATCGGCACGGGTATTTTCGTGCTGACCGCCGAGGCCGCGCAGAAAGCCGGGCCGGGCATGATGATCTCGTTCGTCATTGCCGGTGCGGTGTGCGCTCTGGCCGCGTTGGCCTATGCCGAACTCGCGGCGATGGTGCCGGTCGCCGGTTCCGCCTACACCTATACCTACGCGGTGATGGGCGAGGCGCTGGCGTGGACCGTGGGCTGGGCGCTGATCCTCGAATACGCGGTCTCCGCCGGCGCGGTGGCGGTGGGCTGGTCGGGTTACTTCAACGGCCTGCTGCAATCGATCGGCTGGGGCCTGCCGGAGTTTCTGCGCTCTGGCCCCTATGCCGGCGGCAGCTTCAACATGGTGGCGTTCGCGGTCTCGCTGCTGATCACCGCGCTGCTGGTGCTGGGTACCACCGAGAGCGCCCGGGTCAATGCCTTTCTGGTACTGCTCAAGGTCGCGGCACTGACCGTGTTCGTCATCGTCGCCGTGCCGGCGGCCAAGACCGCCAACTTCACGCCGTTCCTGCCCACCGGCTGGGGCAGCCCGCTCAGCGGCAGTGGACTCGGCGTGCTGGGCGCGGCGGCCTCGATCTTCTTCGCTTACGTCGGCTTCGATGCCGTGTCCACCGCGGCCGAGGAAACCAGGAATCCCAACCGCAACATCCCCATCGGCCTGATCGGCTCGCTGGTCGTGTGTACCGTTTACTACCTGCTGGTGGGCTATGGCGCGATCGGTGCCGATGGCGCGCAGCCGATGATGGTCAACGGCCATGCGCTGCAACCCGGCAGCCCGCAGATGGCCGCCGCTTGCCAGGGCGTGCACAACCTGGTGTGCAGCAAGGAGGCGCTGTCCTTCGTGCTCAAGGATCTGGGTTTCCCCTCGCTGGGCTACATGGTTGCGTTGGCAGCCAGCATCGCCCTGCCTTCGGTGATCCTGATGATGATCTACGGGCAGACCCGCATCTTCTTCACCATGTCGCGTGATGGTCTGCTGCCGAAGCGACTGGCCAAGGTGCATCCGCGCTTTCATACCCCGCATGTGATCACCATGATCACCGGCATCGCGGTGGCGTTTTTCGCCGCGCTGTTTCCGGTGGGTCTGCTCGCCGATGTGTCCAACTCCGGCACCCTGTTCGCGTTCGCCATGGTGTCGCTGGGCGTGCTGGTGCTGCGCTATACGCAACCCAACCGCCCGCGTCCGTTTCGCATTCCCAACATGCTGGTGTGGCCGATCTGCGTCGGCGCGGTGATCGGCTGCGTGGTGCTGTTTCTCAGCCTGAGCGAGTTCACCAAGTACTTCTTCCTGGGCTGGGCGGCAGCCGGGCTGATCCTCTATGCCTTGTACGGCATGCGCAACAGCGATATGGCGCGCAAGTCGCGCTGATCACTCTCACTCCGGTCATGCGGGCCGCGTGCGTTGCGCGGCCCGTTGGCACTGAAGATCTGGCACTGGCCTCGCACCCAGACACTCTGATCGGCGCCAGCGCACTACATCGGCGCTCGGCGCCAAGCGTCACGCGTGGTCTTGCTGGCGATGCGACCACGTGTTGCGCCACCGACCGTTTTGATCGCCACGCAAACCGCATCAGTTGCCCTCGCCAACTGCGGCAGAGCCTGCTTCAAATCAATACCATACGGTATGGTATCTATCGTTTTTGCTTCGACTCATTCGGCGTAATGAAGTACACCGCATTGTTTTCATGGAGTTTAATGTCCACATAACGCCGCAGGCGCCAAGTCGCGATTGGCACCTGTCCAACCCCGCGCTATGCTCAGGCCTCGGTGGTTTCCATGGCAGTGGACCCCGATGCGCGGCCCGAACGGAACGGCGATCAGCTCCCGCCCGACCCTCGGGCCGCCTTTTGTCCGCGACTGACGCGCGTCGATGAGCTGCGCAGCGCGATCGATGCTTCGCCGCGCTCTGTCTGCGCGACAACCAAAAAGAAGCCGGCGCAAGGCCGGCTTCCATGTGTCGCGAGCCACCAATCTCCGATTTATTTGCGCGTGGCGTGCGCGGAGCACCAGCCCTTGGCGTTCACATCCTTGCCGGGGAACAACTGGCATGGCCCCCACGGCGCGCCGGCGGCACCCCGGTAGAAATTGCAGTTGCTGCAATCTTGCGAAAGTTTGTGGTTGGGATACTTGGCCTGATCGACCTGCGCCGTGTCCTCGACGTAGCCCAACGCCTGCGCGGCCGGATCGGTGGGGCTGAGGTGCGGCAGACCGGCGGCGCTTGCGCGCATGGGCAAAGCGCCTACCACTGCGGCAGCCGCAGCGGTACCTGCAGCGATCTTCAGAAAACGGCGACGCGATGGATCGTTCTCATGTTGCGACATTGGCAAACCTCCGTCGGTGAAAAAGCTCACGTGCGTGGCATGGTACGCCCGTATCACGCACGCGTCATGATCGGGAACAATTTGCAGCCATGCTATAGTCGCCCGGCATTTGGACGGCCAAACGATGTCAGTCAACTTCGCGAACAACGAGCCATCTGCGCCGATTGAACGCCTGGCGCTTGAACTCTCCAGCGCCGCTGCCGATCTGGCGCGCCGCGGCTGGACGCCGGCAGCCAGCGGCAACTTCTCCGCACGTCTGGACCCACTGCGCATCGCCATCACCGTGTCCGGCTGCGACAAGGGCCGGCTGACGCCGGGCGATATCATGCTGATGGACGATCAGGCGCACGCATTGGGCGATTCGCGTCAGCCCTCGGCCGAAGCGCGCCTGCACGCGCAGATCTACCGGCTGCTGCCGCAAACAGGTGCCGTTCTGCACACGCACTCGGTCACCCAGACCGTGGCTTCGCGTCATTTTTCCGGCGCCGGCCATGTGTGCCTGGCGGGCTACGAGCTGGTCAAGGCCATCCACGGCCACCACAGCCATGAGCAGGATTTGCTGCTGCCGGTGTTCCCCAACAGCCAGGACATGACCGAGATCGAACGCCATGTCGGTGCCTGGCACGCGCAGCGGCAGCCTCTGCACGCCTACCTGATCGCCGGCCATGGCATTTACGCGTGGGGGCACGACATCGCCACAGCCATGCGCCATATCGAAGCCATCGACTTCATGCTCGCCTGCGAGCTCGAACTGAGGAAACTGCCCGCATGAGCCGCCTGCGCGTTTTTGAGGACACCCGCCCGCAGCAACCGCTGCTCACGTTGCACGAGCACGCCGCCATCGCGCGTGAACTGGCACAGGCTGGTGTGCGCTTCGAGCGCTGGCAGGCCGTGCAGCCGCTGCGATCCGACGCCACCCAGGACGATGTGATCGCCGCCTATCGCGCCGATATCGACCGACTGATGGCGGCCGAGGGCTATCGCGCGGTCGATGTGGTCAGCCTGTACCCCGGGCATCCCGACCGCGAGGCACTGCGCAAGAAATTCCTCGACGAGCACACCCACGCCGAGGACGAGGTGCGCTTCTTCGTCGCCGGATCGGGGCTGTTCTCGCTGCATCTGGGAACGCGTGTCTACGAGGTGCTGTGCGAACAGGGCGACCTGATCGGAGTGCCCGACGGCACCCGGCACTGGTTCGACATGGGTCCGACGCCCTCCTTCGTGGCCATCCGCCTGTTCACCAACGCGGCCGGGTGGGTGGCGCAATTCACGGGCAGCGACATCGCCCTGCGCTTCCCGCGCTACGAACCCGGCCAGGCCGCCGCATGACAGGCGCACCCGCGCCCGGCATTGTCCTCACCGACATCGAAGGCACCACCAGCGATATCCGGTTCGTGCAGCAGGTGCTGTTTCCCTATGCGCGCCGGCGTCTGCCGGCATGGATCGCGGCGCACGCGAACGAACCCGAAGTCGGGCGCTGGCTCGATGCGGCGGCGCGCGAGGCGGGGTTGGCCACGCCCGCCGCGCGCGACACGGTCGTCGAGGCGCTGCTGGCCTGGATCGACGCCGATCGCAAATCGACGGCGCTGAAGGCATTGCAAGGCATGATCTGGCGCGAAGGCTACGCGGCCGGCGATTTCGTAGCGCACGTCTACCCCGATGTGGAACCGGCGCTGCGCGCCTGGCGCGCACGCGGCCTGCGCCTGTTCGTATATTCCTCCGGCTCGATCGAAGCGCAGAAGCAGTTCTTCGCGCACAGCGCGGCCGGCGATCTGACGCCGCTGTTCGACGGTTATTTCGACACCGAAACCGGGCCCAAGCGCGAGGCCGCCTCCTACACGCGCATTGCACGCGCGATCGGCGCGGCGCCGCAGGCCGTGCTGTTCCTGTCCGACATCGAGGCCGAGCTGGATGCGGCGCGCACCGCCGGCATGCGGACCACGCAACTGTGCCGCCCGCCCGCCGCGTGCGCGGCTGCATGCCGGCACCCCTGCGCGCACGACTTCACCGCCATCGCGCTGCCCTCGGCGCAGCGTCCATCAAGGCCAACGCCATGAAGCTGTATCTCAGCCCCACCTCCCCGTTCGCCCGCAAGGTCAAGGTCGCGCTGCTCGAGAAAGGCGCGCAGGCCGTGTTCGAGGAAATCCGTGTCGATCCATGGACCACGCCGCCCGAGTTGGCCGCGGCCAATCCGCTGTCGCAGGTGCCGACCCTGGTCACCGACCGCGGCGAGGCGATCGGCAACAGCGACACCATCCTGGCGTGGATCGAGCGCCGCTTTCCGCAGCCGTCGCTGCTGCCGACCGACGAAGCCGCGCTGACCCGCGCGCAAGCCGTCGCCGCGATCGCGCAGGGCCTGATCGAGACCACGGTCGGAATCGTGCTCGAACGCCGGCGCCCGCCGGAGCAGCAATCCAAGACGATGCTCGATCGCCGCCTCGCCACCATCCAGCGCACGGTGCCCGTGCTGGCGCAGCGCTTCGCTCGCGCCCGCGAGCACTTCCACCACGACGGCATCGGCGTCGCCTGTGCCCTGGCCTATCTGGACCTGCGTCTGCCGGAATGGGACTGGCGCGCCGCGGCGCCCGCGCTGGCCGAGTGGCAGGTCTGGGCCGAAGCACGCGCCTCGATGCAGGCCAGCGCGCCGCCGGTGGTCTGAGCACCCGCCCGGCGATGTTCTGACCGAGGCCCCGACGCCTATGCCAGAACTTCGTATTCGCTCTTGACCAGACCGCTCGGGTACTGCTGCGTCCTTATGTGCTTGAGCATGACGTCGCGCGTTGTCGGGCCAAAGAGCGGTATCCCGACGCCGATGATCACGGGAACGCGCGTGATGGTCAGGCGCTGAATGAGCTTGGCCCGTAAGAACGACTGGATCGTTACACCGCCGTCGACGTAGGCGTGCTGGAAGCCGCGGCGTGCGAGCGTCGCCACGATCTCTTCCGGGGATCCCATCATCCTCTCTACGACCGCTCCCGCGGGCGGGGGCCTGAGCGCTTTCGTGCTCAGCACGAAAACGGGCTTATCTCCGTAGGGCCAGGCGTCGAATGCCAGGACAGTTTCATAGGTGTGGCGCCCGACGATCAGTGCGTCCACCGATGCCATGAACTCGTCGTATCCGTGCGGCTCCCCACCGTCGGGCGGAAGAAAATCAAGCGCCCCGTCGGAGCGCGCGATGTAACCGTCCACACTCGTGCCGACAAAGACCGATGCTTTCATGGCCTTCTTCCCCTCCCTCCTGTCCCGGAATAACCGTTTACCCCTTCGCGTGGCGCGCCGCCAGTACGGCGACGGCGGCTTCGAGGCCCAGCCCGCGTGCGCGCAGCAGCACGATCAGGTGATAGACGAGATCGGCCGCCTCGTCCAGCAGCGCGGCATCGTCCTCGGCGACCGCGGCGAGACTGGTTTCGACGCCCTCCTCGCCCACCTTCTGCGCGATGCGGCGCAGGCCGCCCTCGAACAGGCGCGTGGTGTAGCTGTCCGCGGGGCGTTCGCGTTCGCGCGCGGCGATCAGCGCATCAAGCCGTCCCAGAAACGCCAGCGCCGGCGCCACGGCATCGCCGAAGCAGCTGTCGGTGCCGCGATGGCAGGTCGGGCCGACCGGATCGGCCAGCACCAGCAGGCTGTCGGCGTCACAGTCGGCGTGCATCGAGACCAGCTTGAGGACATGCCCCGAGCTCTCGCCCTTGGTCCACAGGCGCTGCTTGCTGCGGCTGTAGAAGGTCACCTTGCCGCCGACCAGCGTCTGCGTCAGCGCCGCGCGGTTCATGTAGCCCAGCATCAGCACGCGGCCGTCCGCCGCGTGCTGGACCACCGCGGGCAGCAGCCCGTCGCCCTTGTCCCAGGCGAGTCGATCGGGGTCGAAGTCGATTGCAACGGTCATGGCCGCACCTCGATGCCGGCCTGCGCCAGCGTCCGCTTTAGCTCGGGAATGGCGATGCTGCCGGCGTGGAAGACGCTGGCCGCCAGCGCACCGTCGACGTCGGCGCCGCGGAAGACTTCGATGAAATGGGCCATCGCGCCGGCGCCGCCCGAGGCCACCAGCGGCACCCGGCAGACGGCACGCGCCGCGCGCAGCTGCTCGAGGTCGTAACCCGCGCGCACGCCGTCGCTGCCCATGCAGTTGAGCACGATCTCGCCGGCGCCGCGCTGCTGCGCCTCGACGATCCAGTCCAGCGTGCGCCGCGGCAACGCCTCGGTGCGCGCCGGGTCGCCGCTGTTGCGGCGCACGCGCCACTCGCCGTCGGCGTCGCGCAGGCTGTCGATGCCGACCACCACGCACTGCACGCCGAACGCGGCGGCCAGCTCGTCGATCAGCGCCGGTCGCTCCAGCGCCGGCGAGTTGACCGAGACCTTGTCGGCGCCGGCATGCAGCACCGCGCGTGCGTCCTCGACGCCGCGGATGCCGCCGGCCACGCAGAACGGAATGTCCAGCTCGCGCGCCACGCGCTCGACCCAGGCGGCATCGACGCGGCGACCCTCGGGACTGGCGCCGATGTCGTAGAACACCAGCTCGTCGGCGCCGGCGTCGCGGTAGTGCCGCGCCCGCTCGACGATGTCGCCCATGTCGACGTGGTCGCGGAAACGCACGCCCTTGACGACGCGGCCGTCCTTCACGTCCAGGCAGGGAATGATGCGGCGGGTCAGCATGCCAGGGCCTCCGCCAGCGTGAATCGGCCTTCCAGCAGGGCGCGGCCCAGGATCACGCCCCGCGCCCCGGCGCCACGCGCGGCGCGGATGTCCTCCAGCGAACGCACGCCGCCGGAGGCCTGCACGGCCAGGGTCGGGGCGACGGTCGCCAAATGGCGGTACAGATCCAGGTTGAAACCCGCGAGCATGCCGTCGCGCTCGATGTCGGTGCACAGCAGATGGTGCGCGCCGCGGCCTGCGTACCAGGGCGCCAGCTCGTCCAGCGTGCACGCCTCGGTCTCGGTCCAGCCGGCGCTGGGCAGGGTCCAGCGACCGTCGATCCGGCGCGTATCCAGCGCGATGGTCAGGCGCTCGCCGCCGTAACGCGCCAGCCAGCCGGCAACGGTGTCCGGCACACGGATCGCCACGCTGCCCAGCACGACCCGCTGCACTCCGGCGTCGAAGATGCGGCCCAGGTCGTCCTCGCCGCGCACGCCGCCGCCGGCCTGTACTTTCAGACCCAGGCGGACGATCGCCTCGATGGCCCGCAGGTTGTCCAGACGGCCCGAGCGCGCGCCATCCAGATCCACCAGGTGCAGCCAGAGCGTGCCGGCATCGCGGTAGCCCGCCGCCAGTGTCAGCGGATCGGTGGCATAGCGCGTCTCGCGGTCGTAGTCGCCCTGCTGCAGGCGCACCACGCGGCCCGCGCGCAGGTCGATCGCAGGAATGATCGTGAAGTTCATAGGCTCAGAAAATTCCGCAGCAGGCGCGCGCCCACCGTGGCCGAGCGCTCGGGATGAAACTGCATGCCGCAGATGTCGCCCTTGCGCACGACGGCGCTGAAGACGCCGCCGTGGTCGGCGCTGGCCAGCGTGTGCGCGCCGACCGGCGCCGCGTAGCTGTGCACGAAATAGGCAAAGGCTGGATCGTCCAGGTCCGCGAGCAGCGGATCGCGCGCCGACACCTGCAGCCGGTTCCAGCCCATGTGCGGCACGCGCAGACCGGCGCGCTGCGGCAAGTGATGCACCGTGCCCGGCAGCAGGCCCAGACACTCGGTATCGCCCTCCTCGGAGCGCTCGAACAACAACTGCATGCCCAGGCACACGCCCAGCACCGGCTGGCACAGGCCGCGCAGCACCTCCTCCAGCCCGGCCTCGCGCAGCAGGCGCATGCCCGGCCCGGCGGCGCCCACGCCGGGCAGGATCACGTGCGAGGCGGCACGGATGCGCGCGGCGTCGGCGGTCAGCTGCGCGTCCACGCCCAGGCGCGCGAGCGCATAGCGCAGCGAGCCGATATTGGTGCCACCGGCCTCGACCAGCACCACATCCGGCGATCGCGCGCTCACAGCACGCCCTTGGTACTGGGCAGCGCATCGCCTTCGCGCCGCAGCGCCGTGCGCAGCGCGCGCGCCACCGCCTTGAAGCAGATCTCGACCATGTGGTGCGCGTTCTCGCCCCGCACGTCCAGATGCAAGGTGGCGCCCAGCGTATCGCTGAGCGAGCGGAAGAAATGCGGTACCAGTTCGGTGGGTAGATCGCCGACGCGTTCGCGCGGAAAATGGCCGTTGAACACGAACCACGGCCGCCCGGACAAATCCAGCAGCGCCGTGGCGCTGGCCTCGTCCATCGGCAGGCGCACCGGCTGCGCTGCACTTGAATCGGGCACGGCGTCGGCCGCATCGGCCGCGCCATAGCGCGCGATGCCGCGTTTGTCGCCCAACGCCTGACGCAGCGCCTGACCCAACGCCAGCGCGCAGTCTTCGACCGTGTGGTGCTCGTCCACGGCCAGATCACCGTCGGCCCGAAGCTGCAGAGCGAAACCGCCGTGCTTGCCGATTTGTTCGAGCATGTGATCGAAATAGCCCAGGCCGGTGCGCACCTCGGGCGCGGCATCGCTATCCAGATCGACGCGCACGCGGATGCGCGTTTCGCGCGTGTTGCGCTCGATCACCGCCACGCGCGGCGCGTCGCACAGCACATGCGCGATCTGTGCCCAGTCCATGCCCTGCACACCCACGCGCAGGCCGCGCACGCCAAGATTGGCGGCGAGCTGCATGTCGGTGGCGCGATCGCCCACCACCGCCGAGGCGGCGCGGCTCCAGCCATCATCGGCCAGATAATGACGCAGCATGCCGACGCCGGGTTTGCGCGTGTCCAGTGCCTCGGCGGGAAGGCTACGGTCGATCAACACCTCGCGAAAGCGGATGCCCTGCGAGGACAGAATCTGCATCAGCAAGGCCTGCGGCCCGGCGAAATCAGCCTCGGGGAAACTGGCCGTGCCCAGGCCATCCTGATTGCTGACCATGACCAGCTCATAGCCGGCGGCCACGCAGCGCTGCAGCGCGGCGATCACACCCGGCAGCAAGGCGAGTTTTTCGAAACGGTCGATCTGCTCGTCGGCGGGCTCCTCGATCAGGCAGCCGTCGCGATCGACGAACAGCAGCTTGCGCGCGCTCATGCGGCCTCCCGGCGCGCGGCCAGCGCGGCGAGCAGGGCGTCGTTCTGCTCCGGCGTGCCGATGCTGATGCGCAGCGCGTCCGCCAGCCCGGGATAGCGGCGGATGTCGCGCACCACGATGCCGGCCCGCAGCAGATCGGCATACACCGCCGCCGCATCGGTGAAACGTACGGCGAGGAAGTTGGCCTGCGAGGGCAGCACCGCGCGCACGCCGGGCAGCGACGGCAGCGCCGCCGCGAGCCGGGTGCGCTCGCCGCGCACGGTTGCGATGCGCTCGCGCACCAGCGCCGCGCCCCCGTCCTGCAGCACGGTGAGCGCGGCATCGACGCAGGGCGTCGGCAGCGGATACGGCGGCATGATCCGCCGCAGCAACGCGATCACCTCGGGCGCCGCCAGCAGGCTGCCGATACGCGCGCCGGCCAGCGCCCAGGCCTTGGACAAGGTGCGCAGCACGCCGAGATGCTCGTAACGGTCGAGCAGCGTAGCCGCACTGGGCGCGTCGGCGAACTCGATGTAGGCCTCGTCGACGATCAGCAGCGCCCGCCCGCGCAACGCCTCGGCCAGGCGCTCGATGGTCGCCAGCGGCACCAGGGCGCCGGTCGGATTGTTGGGCGAGCAGACGAAGACGATCTTGACGGCGGGCGTCAGTCGCGCCAGCAGCGCGTCGGCGTCCAGCGTGAAGTCCGCCCGCAGCGGAATCTCCAGCACCGCCGCGCCCTGCACCTTGGCGCACACCGCGTACATGCCGAAGGTCGGCGGACTGATGGCGACCGCGTCCACGCCGGCCCGGCAGAAGGCGCGCACCAGCAGGTCGATGGCCTCGTCGCTGCCGCGCCCCACCAGCACCCGCTCGGCGCGCACGCCGTAGATCTGCGCCAGGCGCTGCACCAATGCGGCGGGTTGCGGATCGGGATAGCGATGCAGCGTCGCGCCGGCATCGCCCGGCGGCGGCCACGGCGATTCGTTGGCGTTGAGCGCCACGCTGCCGCCGCGGGCCTCCATGCGCGCGGACGAGTACGGCGCCAGGGCGCGGATGTCGGCGCGCGCCAGATCGAGCACACTCATGCCGCGCTCTCCAGAGATTCCAGCCGCAGCGTCACCGCCCGCGCGTGCGCCTCCAGACCCTCGGCGCGCGCCAGCGTCACCGCGCAGGGTCCGATCGCGCGCAGGCCCGCCGGACTCAGCTCCTGCACGGTGATCTGCTTCTGGAAGCTGGCCACCGACACGCCGCTCCAGGCGCGCGCGTGGCCGTCGGTGGGCAGCACGTGATTGGTGCCGGAACAGTAGTCGCCGACCGATTCCGGCGACCAGGCGCCGAGGAACACCGAGCCCGCGCTCCAGATCAGGGGCAGCAGCGCGCGCGGCGCGGCGACGTGCAGGATCAGGTGCTCGGGCGCATAGGCGTTGCTGACCGCGACCGCCTGCGCGAGATCGGCGACCTTGATCAGCCGGCTACCCGACAGCGCCTGTGACGCAGTCGCCGCGCGCGGCAGCAGCGCACGCTGGCGCTCGACCTCGACGGCGACCGCCGCGAGCAAGGCCGTGTCGGGCGACACCAATAGCACCTGCGAATCCGGGCCGTGCTCGGCCTGCGAGAGCAGGTCCGCCGCGACGATGCGCGCATCGGCGGCCGCGTCGGCGATCACCAGCACCTCGGACGGCCCGGCCGGCATGTCGATCGCCGGGCCGCCGGGCAGTACGCTGACCTGCTGCTTGGCCTCGGTGACCCAGGCATTGCCGGGCCCGAACAGCTTGTCGCAGCGCGGTACGCTGGCCGTGCCCAGCGCCAGCGCGGCGATGGCCTGCGCGCCGCCGAATTTGAACACGCGCTGTACGCCGCAGCGGCGTGCGGCATACAGCACGGCTGCATCGCAGCGGCCGTCCGCGCGCGGCGGCGTGCACATCAGTACCTCGGGACAACCGGCGAGGCGCGCGGGCACAGCCAGCATCAGCACCGTGGACGGCAACGGCGCGCTGCCGGCGGGCACGTACAAACCGACGCGCGCGATCGGCCGCAGCATGCGCTCGCAACTTACGCCTGGCGCGGTCTGCACACGCACGGGTTGCGGCGCGGTGGCGGCGTGGAATTGCTCGATGCGCGCGGCGGCTTCGGCAATCGCGAGCTTGAGCGTGGCGTCGAGTTCGGCCTCGGCGGCATCGGACTCGGCGGCGCTGACTTCCAGCGCGTCCAGCGCCACGCCATCGTGACGGCGCGTGAGCAGACGCAGGGCACCGTCACCATCCGCGCGTACCTGCTCGATGATGCGTGCCACGCCTTCACGCACGGCATCGCCGCGCGCGCGCACCGGGCGCTGCAGGGCCTGCGCGCGCTGCACGGCGCTCAAATCGTTCCAGATCAGACTTTGCATGATGGTGGGTTTCCGCAGTCGTCAAGCCAGCATTTTTTCCACCGGCAACACCAGCATCGAACTGGCGCCAGCGCGCTTCATGTCTTCGAGGTGTTGCCAGGTGATCACGCCGTGGCACAGCGCCTGCAGCGCAACCTGATCCTCGCGTCCTTCGATCGGCAGCAGCGTCGGCACACTGCCGCGCGGCAGGATGCGGCCGATGGCGTCCAACGCAGAACGCGGCGCATGCAGCATCACCAGCTTGGATTCGCGCACCTGGATGACACCCTCGATGCGCCGCAGCAGCAACTCGATCAGCTCGGCGCGTTCGTCCGTGGGCAGCACGGCAGGCACCGCCAGCACGGCTTCGCTGTCCAGCAGCACCGTCACTTCCTTGAGCTGGTTCGCGGCCAGCGTGGCGCCACTGGACACCAAATCACAGATCAGATCGGCGGTGCCCAGCCGCGGCGCGATTTCCACCGAGCCGGACAGCGTGACCACGCGCGCGCGCACGCCCTGCGCGCCCAGCCAATGCTCCAGCAGCGCCGGATACGTGGTGGCGATGCGCAAATCCTGCAACTGCTGCGCGCCACTCCATTCCTGCTCATGCGGAATCGCCAGCGCCAGCCGGCACTGGCCAAAACCCAGCGTGCGCAACGCGCGAAATCCGGGCTCGCGCTGCGCGGCGATGGCGGCCAAGCGCTGTTCCTCAAGCACGTTGTTGCCGACCACGCCGAGGTCGCACACGCCTTCGGCGATCAGGCCGGGGATGTCGTCATCGCGCACCAGCAGCAAGTCGACCGCCAGGGTCTCGCCGAAGCAGAACAGCTTGTCGCGACTCTGCCGGAACTTCAGCCCGCAGCGCGCCAGCAAATCCTGCGAAGGCTCGGCCAGACGCCCGGACTTTTGCACAGCGATGCGCAGGCGCTCACGCGGCTTCATGCCCGCACCTGCGTCGCGCGGCGCGGCGTGCGCGGTTTCGGGCTCGCGCTCGTGGCGCGGCGCGGCCGACGCGACTGCTGCGCGCGTGCCGCCGCCGCCAAGTAGCCGCCGTTGCCCTGATTCAGATAGCGCGCGACGCGGCCGATGGTGGTGATGCTGACCGCGGTCAGGTCGTGGATCTCGCGATACGGCGTCCCCGCCAGCAGATGCGGCACCACCGACCAGCGATCGACCAGCGCCTCGACCTCGGCCGGCGTGCACAGATCGCGCAGGAAGGCGCGCATCTCGCCCACGTCGCGCATGGCAAGCAGCGCACGGCACAGACCCTCCTCGGCCAGGGCACGCGGCTGCAGCGGTTCCAGCGAACGCCTCTTCATCGTTGCTCTCATGTACTAACGCGTTAGTACGTGATGCTAGCCGATGAAGGGGACGGGCTGCAAGCCTGGGTGGTAAGGGGCCGAGCAAGCCGCGCGCTCAACCATCTGCGAACGTCGTCGGGACGTGATGAATGAAACTTCTCAATTGACGCCATAGCAGCGCAAGGATGAACATCCGACGCTACGCCCACGGTGTTAGCCCCGCCCCCAATGTCACGTTCACCTTTCGAGCTTAGAAACACGCACGGCATGCCCGTCAATCCGGACGATCTACTTGCGGATATGCGTCGCGTTGCAGAGCAGATTGGAACGGCCGCCCTCACTATCCGCGACTACCAACGTCACGGACGCTTTGCTCCATCCACGGCAATGCGGCAATTCGGCTCATGGAATGCTGCGCTAAGTGCCGCCCAGCTTGTGACGTCCAACTCGTTAAACATCTCGGACGAGACGCTGTTCGAGAACATACTTGTGCTTTGGCAGCACTACGGCAGACAACCCCGTCGCTCCGAACTTGCATCACACCCGTCAACCATTTCACAAAGCCCGTACAACAGGCGTTTCCGCAGTTGGTCGGCTTCGCTTGTTGCATTCGTAGAATATGCAAACACTTTGGATACGCCCGTGCCGACGCCGGTTACGGACCCAGCGCGCCGTCGGACTAGCCGCGACCCATCACTTCGCTTGCGTTTCAAGATCCTTCAGCGTGATCGCTTCACGTGCTGTCAGTGTGGAGCGAGTCCCACCGTCACAGCTGGCGTTGAGCTTCACATAGACCACATTATCCCTTGGAGTCTGGGCGGCGAGACGGTCCTAGAGAATCTCCAAACACTTTGTCTGCCCTGCAACATCGGCAAAGGCAATGCAGTCGTACCGCAGGGCTAACAATAGAGCCGACAGCCACGGTCACGGGACATCTGGCCACCGACTACCCGAGCGCTTACGCCGCCTTCTTGGCCCAGCGTGCCGACAAGGCCTCGCAAGCCAAAGCGACGACGTGCGGGATGGGGCGACTGCCGGTGCGGTAATGAGCCATCGTGCGGCGGCTGAGGCCGAGCGCATCGGCGGCGGTGTTCAGGGACAGATCGTGCCGGGCCATCCACGCGGCGAAGCGCTCGGGGCCCCATTCGCCCGCCTGCTCCCGCGCCATCTCGTAGAGCTGGTCGGCGCCCATGTCCACGTCGCCCGGCCACTGCACGGCATGACCCCAGGCATCGACCCTGGCCTTGCGGAAATGCGCCGGGTCGCGCAGCGGCCCGTAGAGCTTGAAACGCCTGACCAGGCGCGCCACGTCCACCGGCAGGGTCTCGCCGGTGCTCCAGGTGATGGTGAGCGTCAGCGGCGGCTGCGCCTTGACGGCACGGATCAGGGGCGGCTTGTTCATCGCACGATCTCCTTCCACTTTGCCAGCAGCATCGTCTGGTTCGCTTCGATCCAGGCCATGGCCGATGCGAGCCTGGCGGCCGGCCGTATCGTGCCCGACACTTTCAGCGACTCGATCTCGACCGTGCAGCGGCTGCCGTCGCGGAACTCCACGTGGACATGCGGCGGTCGATGATCACGCGGATAGATCGCGACATGGCAACCGGCGAACTGCCTGAGCTTCGGCATGGCTGATCATGGTGCAATAAATTCACCATGTCAACGAAGGCGGACAGCGTCAGCCGGAGCCAGGCCCGACGTGGGCGCGCACCTGCCCCGCCTCAGTCCAACCCCTGCCCCGTCAGCGCCACCATCCGCGCGATGTCGCCGTCCATCGCACGGTCGCGCGGCATGAAGGCCACCTCGCGGCGGATGGCTTCCAGGGCGCGCGCGACGGCGGCGCCGGGGCGGAACTCGGGCGCGTCGGCCAGGGCCTGCATCAGCGCGCGGGTCTCTTGTTCGAACTGCGCGTGCTGCGGGTAGCCGGCCTCGGGTGCGCCGCCGATCTTGGCGGCCAGCACGCGCCAGTCGCCGCGGCGGGCCAGGCGGCGCGCGGCGTTGAGCATGTCGCGGCGGTAGTCCAGCGCCTGCGCGGCGGTGTACTGCACGATCATGAAGCCGGAGTCGGTGGCGTCCTCGTTGCGGATTCTTGAAGCCACTGACTGACATGCTGGCAATAGCTGACCTTCCGTACTTGCTGCCCGTAGTGCCTGCCCAGCATCATCGCCGCCAAGGACCGCAGATCTGAAGGCAGCCGACGTTGCAGCCCGAGGTGCAGAGAGGCAGAGTGCGGCCCTTTGCGGTCCGCCAAGCGTACCGATCCCGCGGCCGGAAAGCGGCCGCTTAAAGGCCGCGCACATACACCGGCAACCACCTTGTCAATCGCATCACTGGTGATTTGACGCAATGGCGAATGGGCGGTGGGATTACAGTACCGCTGGATTTCGATATTGCGCTCGGCGCCACAGCAGAGCATCAAGAAGAACGCTCAGAGGCTCCAGATATGGATTTTTCTTTCAATCGGTTGGATGGTAGCCCTTGCATTGAACTGAAAGGGCTCCGTTGCATCAACGTGATCCTCGGACGCAACGGCGCAGGCAAGAGTCAGCTCCTACGAGCACTTGACACCGAGATGGTTGCCAAGAACGAGACATACCGCGTCAGCTACGTCACGCCGGAGCGCGCAGGCACGTTTCGGCGCGACGCAAACGTCGAAGTCAACACCGTGAATTCGGCCCGGTGGGCCGCCAATACGCGGCGCGCCAATCAAGCACCCGGCTTCAAAGCGATGTCGCACCTTGCTCTGCGTAATGCTGAGCGTGCTTATCTGATTAAGCTCGAGGACAGTGACGCGCGCGGCAAGAGCTTCCAGCGTGACTGCCTTGATCCCATTAGTCGAATGTTGAGCAATGTCTCCATATCAAGAGGCGAGATGGACTTTGAGTTTCACTCGATCAACGGTGATGCAATCAACGCCGACAATTTGAGCAGCGGGGAATCCGAAACAATTAGCCTCGCGTCAGAGGTTCTTAGCTTCCTTGCCGCCGTGGACCGGAGCAAGCTAAATGTCCTACTCCTCGATGAGCCGGATGTCCATCAGCATCCAGACCTGCAGGGGCGCTTTGGGCAGTACTTGCTGGAACAGGTGGGCAATCTCGAAGAAGAGGATCGCAAGAAGGTCGTAATCTGCATCGCGACGCACAGCACCCCTCTGGTGTGCGCGCTTGCGAGCAGCGACATGACCTCGATCGGCACTAAGGAATTCGACAGCAACATCGTTGATCTAGCTAAGCCAACAGACAACTTGCGCAAGGTTGCCCCGTTCTTCGGGCATCCGCTGTCACTGAGCTTGAGCCGCGATCCGATACTGATCCTTGAGGGCGAGGATGACGAGCGCGTCTGGCAGCAGGCCGCGCGTACCTCCCAAGGAAAGATCCGGCTCTTCCCAGTGCTCGCTACGTCGGTGGGTCAGCAGTCTGAGTTGGAGACCTTCACCGATCGCATGCTGAAGGCGATCTACGATCAGCCATTGGCGTATTCACTGCGGGACGGTGATAAGAGGAATGGAACTCTTTCCCCGACTGGGTGCGTCGAACGATTTCGGTTGCAGTGTTACGCCATTGAGAACATTCTCTTGACGACCGAGTGCTTGGCCAAGATGAATGTCGCCGACTGGGCTGACTTTCAGGCCAAGACCGCCAAGTGGATCACAGCCAACGTTGGACACAAGGCGATTCCTGATCTGCAGGCTCTCGTTGCATCGGTTGATCGCTTTAGGCATGAGAAGATCAAAGACATCCGCCATATCATCGTAGCCATCACAGGCACCAAGAAGCCCTGGGAGGTCGTCGTTGGACAGGCGCTGGCGGGTGCCATAGGGACACCCAGCGCGCCGACAGATCGGTTCGGCCTCCTGACATTCATCGGGGCAGACGCAGCCAGGAAGCTCCTCCATGCCGTGTGATTAGTGATCCTCGCGGCAGCCGACGGATCCCGCCGCCGGCGATCGTTGCCGTAGTTGGAAGCGAGGGAGCCGCTTTAAAGGCCTGCATGGCGGGAGACCACGCTTTCTTGAATACAGGACTGTGGGGCAGCCGCAAGCCGCCGTTCGTCAACGCTGGCTCTCGTCGATCCAGACGCTGTTGATGACCGCAGAGCTGTTCAAAGCGGTCACCACCAGCAGCGCCGCGACAAAGTGGCCAGCGAATACCAGCACACCCGGACAGCGTAGCCAGAATCCGCACTCGTTGCCGGTGAGGAAGGCCGGCAGGCCGTCGTTGGTCGCGGCATCGACCAGCTTGGCGATGCGGCGTTCGGCGATCGAGGCCAGCACCGGGATCGCCGCCTTGACGTAGCTCATCGCCAGCGCCAGCGGCATGCCGTGGAAGTGGCCCGCGGAGACGACTTGATCCTCGATCGCCTGCGCGCCCTCGACATCGGGGAACAGCAGCGGGTTGTCGGTGACGGCGTTGAGTTCGATCTCGACCACGCGCGCGGCCTGCGCCAGCGCGTCGCGCACCGCGCCGTGGACCTGCGGGATGCAGCGCAGGCTGTAGGCGTCCTGCGGCTGGTGCTTCTTGCCGCCGCGGAACGGCAGGAAACGCGTGTAGAAGGACTCGCGGCCGTGACGCCGGTGCGCCGGCACCCAGTCCCAGGCCAGATCGAAGTGCAGCGCCTGGTCCTCGGGCTCGCGCCAGGCCTGCGCGGTCCAGGTCGCGAAGCGCGGCACCAGGTGGTAGGGGATGTCGATCAGGGTCGAGCCGGCCAGCA
>JAKAWV010000024.1:0-12602 GCA_021827205.1 Pseudomonadota bacterium
GACCACGCGCGCGCAGGGCGTCGATTCACTGCCCAGTGATCCCGTCTGCGTGGGCGAGACCCTGCGCATCGACGGCGCCTGGCCGCGCGCGTGGACCGCGCTGGCCACGGGGGATTATTTCTTGCGCTTGGAATACGAAAACACCCACGGCCCGATCAGCACCGGCATCACCGCGGCGGTCAGACGCGTCGCCATCCGCTGTGGCGATGCGCCCGAGCAGGTCGTGCCGGTGGTGATGCCCCAGGCGATCGGCACGCAGCGTTCAACCGTGGCGCGCTTCCATGCGGCGGCCGGCGCGCACTGCGCGTTTGCACTGCGGCAAGGCTTCAACATGAGCTATCTGACGCAGGCCACGCTGTACACCGGTGGGCAGGGCGGCGCCAGTGGGCCACTGAACGCGGTGCGAATCGGCACGCTGTTGATTTCGCCCGCGCCCGCAGCGAAGCCGTCGGCGGTGCCAGAATCCACGGCGGTCCACGCCGGAATCACCCCATGAACCGCAAGCCCGAACTGAGCTTCTGGCAAATCTGGAACATGTGTTTCGGTTTTCTCGGCATCCAGTTCGGCTTCGCCCTGCAGATCGCCAACGTCAGCCGCATCTTCCAGACCCTCGGTGCCAGCGTGGACCAGATCCCGATTCTGTGGATCGCGGCGCCGCTGACCGGCCTGCTGGTGCAGCCGATCATCGGGCATTACTCGGACCGCACGTGGACGCGGCTGGGCCGGCGCCGCCCGTATTTCCTGGCCGGCGCCGTGCTCAGCACGTTGGCGCTGCTGGTGATGCCCAACGCGCCGCTGTTGTGGGTGGCGGCGTTGACGCTGTGGATCATGGACGCCTCATTCAACGTGTCGATGGAACCGTTCCGCGCTTTCATCGCCGATCAGTTGCCGGTGCAGCAGCGCGCCGCCGGCTACGCCATGCAGACTTTTTTCATCGGCGTCGGCGCGGTTGTGGCTTCGGCGCTGCCGTGGCTGCTGGCGCAGCTCGGGTTCGACAATACCGCCGCGCGCGGCCTGGTGCCGGAGACGGTGCGCTATTCGTTTTACGCCGGCGCGGCGGTGCTGCTGCTGTCCATGCTGTGGACGGTGGCCAACTCGCGCGAGTACCCGCCGCAACGCCTGGCCGCGTTCGCGGACAGCACGCCGCTGACCGAAACCCCGATCGACGCGCGCAAGGCGCGGCGCAGTGGCGCGCTGTGGGCGCTGGCCGGAGTGGCCCTGGCCGTGCTCATCCATGTGTTCGCGCTGAAGCCCGAGGTGTACCTGCTGGCGGCCGGACTGCTGGCCTATGGGCTGGCCTTGCTGTGGCTGGCGTGGCGCCACAGCGGGCGCAGCGCCGCGCAATCTGATCGCGGCGCGGCGGCGCAGATTCTGGGCGATCTGTACACCATGCCCAAGGCCATGCGGCGCCTGGCATGGGTGCAATTTTTCTCATGGTTCGCGCTGTTCGCGCTGTGGATTTACACCACCGCGGCGGTAACCTCGGTGCAGTTCGGCAGCAGCAATGTGCTGTCGGCCGCGTACAACGCCGGCGCCAACTGGGTGGGTATCCTGTTCGGCGCTTACAACGGTGTCGCCGCGCTGGCCGCCATTCTGATTCCGTTCGTGGTGCGCGCGCTGGGTTTGCGCGTCACGCACCTGATCAATCTGTGGCTGGGCGCGGCCGGGTTGGCGTCGATCCTGCTGATCCACAATCCGCACTGGCTGCTGCTGTCGATGGTCGGCGTGGGCATCGCCTGGGCCTCGATCTTGGCCTTGCCCTATGCGCTGCTGGCCGATCATGTGCCGGCGCAGAAGATGGGCGTGTACATGGGCATCTTCAATTTCTTCATCGTGATTCCGCAGCTTTTGGCGGCCAGCGTGCTCGGCCTGCTGCTGAAGCTGTTCTTCCACGATCAGCCGATGGGCGCGCTGGCGCTGGGCGCGCTGAGCCTGTTCATCGCCGGGCTGGCGGTGCTGCGCGTGCAGGAACCCGCGCGTGTCGCGCTGCAATCCGTGGCTGAAAGCGGAGTCTGAGCGGCGCTTCAGCGCGCGTGACGCCGGGTGCGGCGCGTGCCTTCCGGCAGCGGTGTCACCGTGGCCGGCGCGCGTGCCGGCTGCAAGACGGCACCGCAGGACTGGCGCACCATCAACCGCGGCGGCAACTTGATCGACTGCACGGCTTCGCCCTGCACCATGCGCAGCAGCGCATCCACCAGCAACTCGCCGGCGTGGCGCGTGTCCTGCTGCACCGTGGTCAGCGCCGGATGCGTGGATTGCGCCATGGGGATATCGTCGTAGCCGACCACGGCCACGTCCTCGGGCACGCGCAGGCCGCGCGCGAACAGCGCGCGCATCGCGCCGATGGCGATCAGGTCGCTGGCCGCGAACAGCGCATCGCAGCGCGCACCGCGTTCCAGCACCAGATTGGCGGCCTCGCTGCCGGCGCTTTCGGTGGAGATGGCATCAGCCTGCAGCAACGGATCGGGCGTCAGCCCGGCTTCGCGCAGCGCCGCCGCGTAGCCCTGATGGCGCTCCAGAAACTCGGGCGCGTGCAGCGAAGCGTGGCCGAGAAAGCCGATGCGCCGCCGCCCTTGCGCCAGCAGGTGTCGCGTCGCCGCCAGTCCGCCTGCGTCATTGTCGCCGCCGATGGAAAGGCCCGGTTGATCCGCCAGCACCGCACCCCAGCGCACGAAATGCGTGCCCTGCGCGACCAGCGCCTCGAGCCGGCTGCGGTAGTCGAGGTAATCGCCGTAGCCCAGCAGGATCAGGCCATCGGCTTTGTGGCAGTCCTCGTAATCGGCGTGCCAGTCGCGCGAGAGCTGCTGGAACGAGATCAGCAAGTCGTAGCCGCGCTGCGCGCAGGCACGCGTGATCGAGCCCAGCATGGACAGGAAAAACGGGTTGATATTGGACTCATCGACCGTCGGATCCTCGAACAGCAGCAGCGCCAGCGTGCCGGACTGTTGCGTGCGCAGATTCGAGGCATTCTTGTCGACCTTGTAGTTGAGCTGTTTGGCCACTTCCAGAATGCGTTCGCGCGTGGCGCGGTTGACCGAGGCGTGACCGCGCAGCGCGCGCGAAACCGTGGCCTGCGAAACGCCGGCCAGGTGCGCGATATCCAGCGAGTTGGGTTTGCCCTTGATCTGCACGTGGAGCAGCCCTGGCGGCATGAACGTGGTCGCAGTCTAGGCCGCGGCCAACGCTGATGCAGCTTGTGCTGCAACATGATTCGCGGCCATCGCATGCCGCGCGCAAGTCGATGATCGGCAAGCCAGAAGCGTTGCCTGGGGGGCGAAGCTGAAAACGTTTACACGCGCGCATCCATGCGTGACAGCTATCGCGTGCTGATCGATCGGCGATGGCCGCGTGGTCGCGGCAAAGTGCCGCCGGCACTCGCTGCATGGGCGCGCGAGTTGGCGCCGGGCACGACCACGCCCTGGTACTGCTGCGGCGCTGCTGCAGGCAAACCGTGCTGATGCATGCGGGAGCCCATCGGTGTCCGCCACGAATCGCGGATAATCGCCGACCCCCAAGCGCCTGGTCCGCGCGGATGGCCGCCCTTGAAAAAGTCCGACTTCCACTACCCGCTTCCTGCCGATTTGATCGCGCAAGCGCCGCTGCCGGAGCGCAGCGCCAGCCGCATGCTGACGCTGGACGTCGCCGGCGCGGCCTGGCGCGATGAGCACGTGTGCGATTTGCCTGCGCAACTGCGTGCCGGCGATCTGCTGGTGTTCAACGACACACGCGTGCTGCCAGCGCGGCTGTTCGCGCGCAAGGACACCGGCGGCGCGGTGGAAATCCTCATCGAGCGCATCACCGGCAGCCACGAGGTGCGCGCGCAACTGGGCGTCAGCAAGAATCCCAAGCCGGGCATTTTCCTGACGCTGGCCGATGGCAGCCGCGTGCGCGTGCTCGGGCGCGAGGGTGAGTTTTTCCTGCTGCGCTTCGAGGTGGATGAAGCGCTGGAAAAGCTTCTGCAGCGGCTCGGCCAGATACCGCTGCCGCCGTACATCACGCGCGCGCCCGATGCCAGCGATACCGAGCGTTACCAGACCGTATTCGCGCGCCATGCCGGCGCGGTGGCGGCGCCGACAGCGGGATTGCATTTCGATGCGCCATTGCTGGATGCGCTGCGTGCGCGCGATGTGCAATTCGGTTATGTGACGCTGCACGTCGGCGCCGGCACTTTCCAGCCGCTGCGCAGCGAGCGGGTCGAGGATCACCACATGCACCGCGAGTGGATCAATGTCGGCGCGGCGCTGGTCGACCAGATCCGGCATGCGCGCACCGCCGGCGGGCGCGTGATCGCGGTGGGCACCACCGTGGTGCGCGCGCTGGAAAGCGCCGCGCCCGGCGGCGCGCTGGCGCCGTATGCCGGCGAGACCGATATCTACATCTTGCCGGGTTACCGGTTCAGCCAGATCGACGCCCTGCTGACCAACTTTCATCTGCCCGAATCGACATTGCTGATGCTGGTATCGGCGCTGGCCGGGCGCGAGTTCATGCTGGCCGCGTATCGCCATGCCGTGGCCGCGCGTTACCGCTTTTTTTCCTATGGCGATGCCATGCTGATCTGGCCGCGCGCCGCGCATTGAGGCTCAGCGCGTCAGCACATCCAGTTCATCCGTGCTGAAGCCGGCAGCACGGCGTGCTTCGAGATTGAACGATCCGCGCTGCCCGCCCGGCATGGCCCAGTCCGCGTTTGCGCAACGCACGCGGATCGACCAGCGCCGGCCGCTGCGGCCTGCCGGGAACCTTCACGGGCCCGGTGCGGGCCGGGTCGTCATCGAGCGACGGCTCGCCGCGCACGAGTGCCGCCGCGACATCACGCGTCAAGCGCGCTTACTGCTTCGTCATTCCCGCGCAAGCGCGGGCGGGAATCGCTTTACAACAGCGGAGCTGGTCATCCGGAAGCTCGGCTCCCCGCTCCCCACCTTGCATGACCGATGGCGCTTGCCACGCGCCGCACGGCGGCCTAGCGTTGCCGGCTATTCGCCGCAGGAGGAATTCCATGTCAATGCGCAGTCTTGCTCTGGGCCTGGTGCTGATGAGCGCCAACGTGCCGGTCGTCGTCGCCGATGAAGGCACCCACCCGCTGGACGTGCGCGATCTGGTAGCCATGGATCGCGTGGGCGATCCGCAGCTCGGCGCCGATCCGCGCTGGCTGCTGTTCGATGTGCGCAGCATCGATATCGCCGCCAACAAGGGCACGCCCGGCGTATGGGTGCTGGACCGCGCCACGCCCGGCGTGGCGCCGCAGCGCATCGCCGAGGGCAGCCAGCCGCGCTGGTCGGCCGATGGCAAAAGCATTTTCTATCTGGCCAAGGTCGGCGAGCGCATGCAGATTTTCCGCATCGCGCCCGCGGGGGGCGCGGCGCTGCAGGTGAGCGATCTGCCGCTGGATGTCGAGGGTTTCCGTGTTTCACCCGATGGCGCGCACCTGGCCGTGGCGCTGAGCGTATTCACCGACTGCAACGGCGATATCGCCTGCACGCGCGAAAAGCTCAACGCGCGCGAGGCCAACAAGGCCAGCGGCCGCGTCTACGACAAATTGTTCGTGCGCCACTGGGACACCTGGGCCGACGGCCGCCGCAACCATCTGTTCCTGCTCACGCTGGGAGCCGACGGCAAGGCCAGCGGCACGCCCGCGCTGCTGACCCGCGGCATCGACGGCGACGTGCCGTCCAAACCCTTCGGCGACGACAGCGAGTATGTGTTTTCGCCGGACGGCAGGACGTTGTACTTCAACGCACGCATCGCGCGTCACGACGAGCCGTGGAGCACCAACTTCGATATCTACCGCGTGGCCATCGCTGGCGATGCGGCGCCGGAAAACCTCACCCCGGGCAACCCCGCCTGGGACGGCTACCCGCTGCTCTCGCCCGATGGCGGCACGCTGTATTACCTGGCCATGCGCCGCCCCGGTTTCGAAGCCGACCGCTTCGCCATCATGGCGCTGGACCTGGCCGACGGTCAGCGCCGCGAGATCGCGCCCAGGTGGGATCGTTCGGCCGGCGCGCTGGCGATCAGCGTTGACGGGCGCACGCTGTACACCAGCGCGGACGATGCCGGCCAGCACCCGCTGTTCGCGGTGCGCGTGGACAACGGCGAGGTCACCCGGCTCAGCGGCGCGGGCACGGTGCGCGGCTTCGCCGTGGGCCGCGATGGCGAGATCGTCGCCGCCTGGCAGGACTTCACCCACCCCATCAATCTGTATCGCCTCGGCGCCGCTGAAAGCCGCATCGCGCTCACCGATTTCAACGCCGCGCGTCTGGCCAAGCTGCGTCTGGTGCAGGCCGAGTTCTTCACCTTCAAGGGCTGGAGCCAGCACACGGTCGAGGGCTACGTGATGCCGCCGGTCGACTACGTGCCGGGCAAGAAATACCCGGTGGCGTTCCTCATCCACGGCGGCCCGCAGGGCGCGTGGACCAACGAGTTCCACTACCGCTGGAACCCGCAGACCTACGCCGCCGCCGGCTTCGCCGTGGTGGCGGTGAACTTCCACGGCTCCACCGGCTATGGGCAGGCGTTCACCGACGCCATCTCCGGCGACTGGGGCGGCAAACCGCTCGCCGATCTCAAGCTGGGTTGGGCGGCGGCGCTGAAGAAATTCAAGTTCCTCGACGCCGACCGCGCCTGCGCGCTGGGCGCCAGCTACGGCGGCTACATGGTGTACTGGATGGCCGGCAAGTGGAACGCGCCGTGGAAGTGCTTCGTCGATCACGACGGCGTGTTCGACAGCCGCAGCATGTACTACAGCACCGAGGAACTCTGGTTCGACGAGTGGGAACACCGTGGCCCCGAGTACGAGCACCCGCAGAACTACGAGAAATTCAACCCGCTGCGCCACGTCAAGGACTGGCTCGTGCCGATGCTGGTGATCCACGGCGGCCTCGACTTCCGCATCCCCGACACCCAGGGCCTGGCCGCGTTCACCGCGTTGCAGCGCCGTGGCATCCCCAGCGAGTTCCTGTACTTCCCCGACGAAAACCACTGGGTGGTCAAACCCGCCAACAGCATCCTCTGGCACGACACCGTGCTGGACTGGATGAAGCGCTGGACGGCGGAGGAGTAAAGCCGCACCACCTTTGTCGCGACGAGCACGTGCGTGCGCGTCGCGGCGGCACTTTGGCAGCTACGCATCCAGCTCCGCTGCCAAAGCCCTGCCTGCACCATCCATGGTTCCCGGTTCCCGACGCGTCTGCTACGATGCATCGCATATGCAACGCACGAGTGCTGACCGATGAAATCCGCATCCCTGCCTTCGCTGCGCGTCGATCCCGAATTGCGTCAGGCCGCCGAACGCGTCCTGCGCGAAGGCGAAAGCCTGTCCAACTTCATGGAGCAGTCCTTGCGCGCCCAGGTGACCTTGCGCCAGAACCAGCGCGAATTCATCGCGCGCGGGTTGGCTGCGCGAGAGCAGGCACGGCGGACCGGTGCGTACTACAGCGCGACGGCCGTGCATGACGGGTTGCGCGCGATGCTGGCCAGCGCAGGCAAGCGTCCCGCCAAACGATGACCCGCCGCGTTCGCTACACCCGCGGCGCGCGCAATGACCTGCGACGCCTGTACCGCTTCCTTCTGGATCAAGACATCGAAGCGGCACGGGACGCACTCGCAGCCATCGACCAAAGCATGGAACTGCTGCAGGCCTTTCCGTTCAGTTGCCGCAAGGCCGATGCCGACAATCCATTTCTGCGCGAACTGCTGATCACATTCGGGGCATCAGGCTACGTGGCCCTGTACGAAATCGAGGACGAGCGCACCATCACCATCCTCGCCGTGCGCCACCAGCGCGAGGACGACTATCACTGAGCGGCGACGGAATCGGCATCCTCTGGCGCGACACCGTGCTGCACTGGATGAAGCGCTGGATGGGCAAGGAGCAGATCGATCGGCCCACGGCCATCGTCCATATCGGGGCATCGACGATCGGCCCCCGATCTGTGCGCTGGCGGATCAGGTCGACTCCCGTTCTGGATCCTCCTGTTCCCATGGCCATGGCACATCCATACTGAAATACACACCCAGGCTCACTGCCGCGCCGACGACCAGAATGGACCATGGAATTCCGATCGGCTGCACCAACGCGTTCCTGATCGATGGATGCAACTCGAGGCCCTGCAGCAGTGTGCCGGCCAGGAGAACCGCCATCACGCCCAGTACGACGATCAAGTTCGGCAACGCCCAGCGCCAGGGTGACCCGGTGCGCTGGATGGGCAGGTGCGCCATGACTCGCGCCGTGAATCCATCGTCGTCGATGGGCTGCTGGCGCTCGGCATCGGCGCGTAGCAGCGCCTCGATGGGTTCCAGCCCGTGCGGGTTTGCCGCGTCAGGCACGGAGGGGTTGTTCGCAAGGTTCATCGGAGACTCTCTGGTTCATGGACTCGCCCAAATGATCGCGCAGCTTGCCCAGGGCTCTGTGGAGATGGGATTTCACCGTGCCCAGCGGACAGTTGAGGACGGTTGCCGCTTCCGCATGACTCAATCCAAGGTAGTAGCACTGCAGGATCGTGGCGCGCTCCGCCGGGCTCAAAATCAGCAGCGCGCGCTGTACCTCACCTTGTGCCACCCCATCCATGCTGGACGTGGAGGATGTGGCCTGGTTTTCCTCTTTGGCAGCATCGGCCTCGACCGTGCCTTTGGCACGGCGTACATGCATCAGATACGTGTTGTAGGCGATGCGATACAGCCAGGTGCCGAAGCGGGCCTCACTGCGGAAGCGCGGCAGGCTCTGCCAAGCCCGCAGGAAAGTCTCCTGTGCCAGGTCATCGGCGAGTGCCCACTGGCCGCCAGTCAAGCGACGAAGAAGCGCGCGCACCGAACCTTGGTGCGCACGCACCAACTCGGCAAAGGCGTGCCGGTCGCCTTGGCACGCCCGAGTCAGCCAGCGCGCCTCGTCCGTCGTTGCCATGAAGATGCCAGATTCATTCGCTTCAAGATGGATTGGCTGTCGTATCTGACGCTGTTGGCGCTTTGGGCTTGCGCCCCTCGATCACGGCGGCGAGCAGCAGCGCCAGACCGATCACCAAAGGAATCAGGCCCGCAGCCAGCAAGGAGGTTTCACCAAGGATCCATCCATAAAGCATCACCCCGATACCGGCTGCGGAGACGACAAGGCCGCCACGCAGCGGGGACTTGCCCGCACGGCGTCCGTTGAACAAGTCCGAATGGAAGAGCTCGGGCGGGATCGACTGGCCAGTCTCGGCCAGTTTTATCAGCAGTTCTTGCTGCAACCGGGCGCGTCGGCTGGCATACATGATGCCGCCGATGATGGCGACGATCGGAATGCCAAATACGAAGATGATTCCGAAAATCGGGATCAGCATAGCGGTTGGGTCGGTGCTCCACATGGCAGGTCTCCAGGTGAGTGGTACTGCTTAGATGCCGTTGCGGGCATTCTGGATGCAGGAAATTTTCGAGACATGCGCACGTGCATCTCACCTTCGCCCAGGAGCCGGCACCAGCAGCAAGGTGTGCTGCGCGGGGCCGGGCAGCAGCGGCGTCGGTTGGCCCTTGGCCCAGGCTTGCCAGCCGGCGTCGTAGTAGGGCGACAGCGGGTTGTCGCTCTGCCCGCCGGGCATGTGCAGGTAACTTTCGGCCAGATGCCCGGGCATGATGCCGAAGCGTTCCGAGGCGCCGAAGGCGGGGGCTTGCACGCGCGGCATGTTGCTGTCGCCGGGCAGTTGCGTGCGCGGCTGGTCGATCAGCCAGCGCAGCGGCGCGGGCAGCGCCGCGGATAGCGGGTGGTCGATGCGCGTGGTGTTGCGCCGGCCCCAGGTTTGCGCGGCGATACCGCCGGGTGCTTGGGCGAAATCCTTGGCGACTTGCTGCGCGCAGTCGGCCAGCAGCGCGTTCCAACTGCCGTAGCGGCGATCGAGCAGATACAGCGGGCGCTGCGTGACCAGCGTCCACACCGCGTATTCGCGGGTGTCGCCGCTGGGCCAGGCGAAGTGCGGGTAACGCGCCTTGACGCGCGCCACGAACGGCGCCAGTGCGGCTGCGATGACCTTCTCGCGGAACGCGCGCGCGGCGTGATACGCCACGCTGTCGATGCTGGCGCGACCGCTCCAGGTTTGCGTGGCGGCGGCCAGCGCGCGCAGCTCGGGCTGCTGCGGATTCTGCGTGAGCGTGTCGCGCAGCAGGCCGTACCAGTGCTGCATGAACACCGCGCGGTCGTCGAGCTGGATGTCGAGCATGTCCTGCGGGGTGAAGCGCTGGCGTGCGTTCAAGTCATCGCGCAGTTGCTGCGCGCGCGCGCCGAGGTTGTAGCCGCCGTTGCCTTCCAGCGCCAGCCAGGCGCCGCCGGCGACGCGGTTGTTGGCGGTCCACAGGCGGCCATCGGGCGGATCGACGATGCGCGGGTAGTCGGCCGGCGCCAGCCAGCCCGTCCAGCCCACGCCGGGCCGCGAGAAATCGGCGGGCAGGTTCGGATCAAAACCCCGACGCAGCGGAATGGCATTGCCGGCGATGGTCCAGCCGATGTGCCCCTGCGCGTCGCCGACGAGGAAGTTCTGCGGCGGGATGCCCAGCGTCGGCGCGATCGCCAGCGCCTGATCGACGCTGCTCGCGGTCTCCAGATGCAGCAGATCGAGATTGACCGCGCGCGCGTGCAGCGCGATCCAGTCCATGGCCAGCGGCGTGCCGTGTGGGCCGTGCGCCACGATCGGGCCCCAGATCGTGTCCCGCACGGTCAGCGGTACCGGCTTGGCGCCGGCCACGTCGATCACTTCGTGGTGCACGCGCAGCGTGGCCCAGCCGCCGGGCACGCGGTAGCGCAGCGGGTCGGCCGGATCGCGCAGCACGCGCACCCAGTCGCGCCACTTGCCGTAGCTGTCGGTGAAGCCCCAGGCGATGTGGCCATTGGTGCCGGCCACCAGCAGCGGCGCGCCGGGCAGGGTGACGCCGTTGAGCGTGATCGTGCGCGCGCGATCGGCGGGATCGGGATAGCGCAGCTCGGCGCGATACCAGATGTTGGGCACGCCCAGGCCCAGATGCATGTCGTTGGCCACGATGGCCGCGCCGCTGGCGGTGAGCTTGCCGCTCACGGCGAAGCTGTTGCTGCCGATCACCGCGCGCTCGCGCAGCGCGTGGGCCAGCGCCGCAGTGTGCAGCGCAGGCGCCGGCGGCGCGCTGCGCAGATCGAACACGCTGGCCGCGGGCAGCGGCACCGGCGTGCTGACGGCGCCTTGCAGTGGCGCTTCCCAGCGCGGATCTGGCGCCAGCAGAAAATCCACCAGTGGCCGCGGCAGCGTGGCATCCAGGCGCGCGCGCTGCACCGTGTTGAACGGGGGCGTGATCAGGTCGAGGTACATCGCATCCACGACCAGGATGCTGTCCGCGGGCGTCCACGGTTGCGGTTTCTGGCCCAGCAACAGGTATTCCCAAGGGCGCACGTCCAGCGCGTTGAGTCCGGCGTTGACGCCGCGCGCGTAGGCATCGAGCAGGCCGCGCTGATCCGCCGGCAGTTGCGCGACGATGCGCTGCGCCAGCGCGCGGAAGCGGTACACGCGATTGGTTGCGTCCACTTTCAGCGCCGCCGGACCGACCAGCGCGGACAGCTCGCCGGCGGCGGCGCGGCGCATCAGGTCCATCTCGAAGAAGCGTTCCTGGCCGTGCACGAAGCCCAGCGCGTAGGCCAGGTCGGTGCGGTTTTGCGCGCTGATGCGCGCCACGCCCAACGCATCGCGCGTGACCCGCACCGGCGCGGCCAGACCGGCCAGCGTCTGCCGTCCATCGAGGCGCGGGCGGCTGCCGGCCAGCAGCAGCCATGCCGCGGCAAACGCCAGCAGCAGCAGCGCCAGCAGCGCGGCGGCATTCCAGCCCAGGCGCCGACGCCAGCGCGCGCCCGCTGTGGTGTTTGCGATGTCGGCGCTCATGCGCAGTTCCCGTGCAATGCATGCAAGTGTGTCACGCCCCTTGCACCGGGCGTGGGTGCGCTGCAGCGATGGGGGGCTCGCGCGCCAGTGGCCTAACCGTGGCTCGCAAGGTTGCCCCGTTCCGTGCCGCTGCCGCGGCGCGGGTTCCTTTCTTTGGATCGGCAAAGAAAGGAACCAAAGAAAGCCGACCCCGACCGCAGCGCCCGCTGCGCGGGTGCGCGTGCCTGCGCGGGGCGCGCCGATGGCCATCCTTGGCCTGCGGCGCGTGAGCGCGTCCACGCGCTCACCCTGCGGGCCTCTCCCGCGCAGTCCCGCCGCTGCCGAAGGGGGATTGAATATCAAGAGCGTGCGCGCTGCACGCGCTGTTGCCTTTAACGTTGCCCTTGACGTTCGTAGCGTTGGCCAGCGCCGAGCAGTGCAGCCGGGCGCGAGGGAAAGGCGCGCATGTTCGAGCCCATGGATGGGCGAGTTCGCGCCGGCTCGCGACCGGCGAGCAGCGCAGGGTGAGACGTCGCGCTGGCGACCTGCCAGTAGGCAGGTCGCGCGGCGTCGAGCGCCCGAGGCAGGAGCCGAGGGCAGCGTGACTTGCGTAGCGCAGGATGCGCGAAGCTAGTCACCGTGCGCAGCACGGCGCTGGCCGCCGCGTGGATGGCTTTGGCTACTTTCCCCGCAAGGAAAGTAGCCCGCGCCGCGGCAGCGGCACGGAACAGGACAATCTTGCGCAGCCCGGCGCAAGAACGA
>JAKAWV010000024.1:12702-45360 GCA_021827205.1 Pseudomonadota bacterium
CACCGTGCGCAGCACGGCGCTGGCCGCCGCGTGGATGGCTTTGGCTACTTTCCCCGCAAGGAAAGTAGCCCGCGCCGCGGCAGCGGCACGGAACAGGACAATCTTGCGCAGCCCGGCGCAAGAACGACCGCTTATACGAAATTGCGATCAAATAGCGAGAATGATCAGGCTGTCATTCCCGCGCAGAGCCTGCCCCATCCATTTCTCGTCATCCCCACGCAGGCGGGAATCGCTTTACAAGCGCGGAGCGGGTCATCCAGAACGTGAAATCGTGCGGCGAAATCACTGGATCCCCGCCTGCGCGGGGATGACGAGCCGACTTGCGCGGGGATGACGAGCTGTGGGAGCGCGGGAATATCGGACACAGTGCGCAACATGCGGCCGCGCAAGGGCTACCCGCGCCCGGCGCTGCGCGTCACCGCTCAGTCCGCCACGGCCTCGATGCGATCCACGCCGCGCAGCCCGCGTGGCAGCAGGCCGCCGCGGCTGGCGCGCGCGCCGCCGTAGGCGACCAGATCGGACCACTTCAGGCCCAGCTTGCGTTGCCCGGCGTACAGCGTGACCGCGCCGCCCTCGGCCACCACCGCGATGCCGACCACGGTCTCGCCCTCGGCGCCGCGCTTGGCCTTGGGAATCTCCACCAGCTTGAGGCCCTTGCCGCGCTCCAGCTCAGGCAATTCGGTCACTGAGAACATCAGCAGATGCCCGGCGCTGGTCACCACGACGAGGCGGTCGCGCGCGCTGTCCTGCACTGGCGCCGGCGCCAGCACGCGCGCGGCGTCATCGATGTTGAGCACCTGCTTGCCGGCCTTGTTGCGGCCGCTGAGCGCCTCCAGCGTGGCGACGAAGCCGTAGCCGGTCGAGCTGGCCAGCACCACGCGCTGCTGTGCATCGCCCAGCACCAGCGCCTGCACTTGCGCGCCGGCGGGCAGCGTGAAGCGCCCGGTCAGCGGCTCGCCGTTGCCACGCGCCGATGGCAGCGTATGCGCGGGCGTGGCGTAGCTGCGTCCGCTGTTGTCGAGAAAGATCGCCTGCTGCGTGCTGCGTCCGCGCGCGGCGGCGAGATACGCATCGCCCTCGCGGTAGCCGAGCGCGGCGGCGTCCACGTCGTGGCCCTTGGCGGCGCGCACCCAGCCCTTTTCGCTGAGCACCACGGTCACCGGCTCGGCGGTGATCAGCGCGCTCTGCTCCAGCGCCTGCGCGGCCTGGCGCTCGATCAGCGGGCTGCGCCGCATGTCGCCGTATTGTTCGGCGTCGCTGCGCAGCTCGTCGCGGATCAGTCCGCGCAGCTTGGCCGGCGACTTCAGCAGCACGTTGATGCGCGCGCGTTCCTGTTCGAGCTGGTCGCGCTCGGCGTTGAGCTTCATTTCCTCCAGCCGCGCCAGTTGCCGCAAGCGCGTTTCCAGGATGTAGTCGACCTGCGCCTCGCTGAGCGCGAAGCGCTGCATCAGCACCGGCCTGGGCTCGTCCTCGCTGCGCACGATGCGGATGACCTCGTCCACATTGAGGAACACCACGCGCAGCGCTTCGAGCAGGTGCAGGCGGCGCTCGATCTTGTCCAGGCGATGGCTCAGGCGACGCGTGACGGTATCGATGCGGAAGTGCAGCCACTCGCTGAGGATGCCGCGCAGATCCTTCACCTGTGGCTTGCCGTCCAGGCCGATCACGTTGAGGTTGATGCGGAAGCTTTTTTCCAGATCGGTGGTGGCGAACAGGTGCTGCATCAGTTCGTCGGCATCGACGCGACTGGAGCGCGGCACCAGCACCAGGCGGATGGGTTTTTCGTGGTCGGATTCATCGCGCAAGTCTTCCAGCAGCGGCAGTTTCTTGGCGCGCATCTGCGCGGCGATCTGCTCGAGGATTTTGGCTGGCGATACCTGATAGGGCAGCGCGGTGATGACGATGTTGGCGTCCTCGCGCGTGTACACCGCGCGGCTGCGTACCGAACCGTTGCCACTGGCGTACATCGCGCGCAGCTCGTGGCGTGGGGTGATGATTTCGGCGGCGGTGGGAAAATCCGGGCCGCGCACGTGCTCGCACAAATCGTCCAGGGTGGCGTGCGGGTCTTCGAGCAGGCGGATGCAGGCGCTGACCACCTCGCGCAGATTGTGTGGCGGGATGTCGGTGGCCATGCCCACGGCGATGCCGGTGGCGCCGTTCAACAGGATGTGCGGCACCCGCGCCGGCAGCCACGAAGGCTCCTGCAGCGTGCCGTCGAAATTGGGCGTCCATTCCACCGTGCCCTGGCCGAGCTCGCCGAGCAGCAGTTCGGCGAAGGGCGTCAGCCGCGATTCGGTGTAGCGCATCGCGGCGAAGCTTTTCGGGTCGTCCGGCGAGCCGAAGTTGCCCTGGCCATCGATCAGCGGGTAGCGATACGAGAACGGCTGCGCCATCAGCACCATGGCCTCGTAGCAGGCGCTGTCGCCGTGCGGGTGGAACTTGCCGATCACATCACCCACGGTGCGCGCGGATTTCTTCGGCTTGGCCGTGGCATCCAGGCCCAGCTCGCTCATCGCGTAGATGATGCGCCGCTGCACCGGTTTGAGACCGTCGCCGATGAACGGCAGGGCGCGGTCCAGCACCACGTACATCGAGTAATCGAGATAGGACCGCTCGGCGAAGTCCTTGAGCGGGATCTGTTCGAAATTAAGCTGCGTGTTCATGCCGGCAACTGCGGGGCCCGACGCGGGCGAGACCGGCATTATAGGGAGCGCTCGCAGCGCACCGCGCCGCGGCTTGCACGGTGTCCGCACCGGCGCGGGTTAAACTGGCGCGACGATGAGCGACCGCTTCGAACTCGTGGCCCCGTATCAGCCTGCCGGCGACCAGCCCGAGGCCATCCGCCGCCTGAGCGCCGGCTTCGAGGCTGGGCTGGCACATCAAACGTTGCTTGGCGTCACCGGTTCGGGCAAGACCTACACCATCGCCAGTGTCGTGGCGTTGACGCAAAAGCCCACGCTGGTGCTGGCGCACAACAAGACCTTGGCGGCACAGTTGTACGGTGAGTTCAAGGCATTTTTCCCGCATAACGCCGTCGAGTATTTCGTCAGTTACTACGACTACTACCAGCCCGAGGCCTACGTGCCGTCCTCGGACACGTACATCGAGAAGGACGCCAGCCGCAACGAACACATCGAGCAGATGCGTCTGTCCGCGACCAAGGCGCTGCTGGAGCGCAAGGACGCGCTGATCGTGGCTACGGTGTCCTCGATCTATGGTCTTGGCGATCCCAACGAATACTTCCGCATGGTGCTGCACCTGGTGCGTGGCGATCGCATCGACCAGCGCGAGCTGATCCGGCGCCTGACCGAGATGCAGTACACGCGCAACGAGATGGACTTGCGTCGCGGCAGCTATCGCGTGCGCGGCGAGGTGGTGGACGTGTTTCCCGCCGAGAACGATGCCCGCGCGCTGCGCATCGAGCTGTTCGACGGCGAGATCGAAAACCTCGCGGAGTTCGATCCGCTCACCGGTGAAACGCTGCGCCGCCTGCCGCGCTGCACGGTGTTTCCCGGCTCGCACTACGTCAGCACGCGACGCACCGTGCTGCAGGCCATCGACACCATCAAGGAAGAATTGCGCGAGCGTCTCGAACAGCTTTACGCCGCGGGGCGGCTGGTCGAGGCGCAGCGCCTGCAGCAACGCACCCAGTACGACCTGGAGATGCTGGCCGAGGTCGGTTATTGCCAGGGCGTGGAAAATTACTCGCGCCACCTCACCGGACACATGCCCGGCGAGCCGCCGCCGTGCCTATACGACTACCTGCCCGCCGATGCGTTGCTGGTGGTGGACGAATCCCACGTCACCATCCCGCAGTTGGGCGCCATGTACAAGGGCGACCGTTCGCGCAAGGAAACCCTGGTCGAGTTCGGTTTTCGTCTGCCCTCGGCGCTGGACAACCGGCCGCTCAAGTTCGAGGAATGGGAGCGGCGCGCGCCGCGCACCATTTTCGTTTCAGCCACGCCCGCCCGGTACGAGCTGGAGCACTCGCGCGGTGAAGTCGTCGAACTGGTGGTGCGTCCCACCGGGCTGGTCGATCCCGAGATCGAGGTACGTCCGGCGCGCACCCAGATCGATGATCTGCTCGGCGAGATCCACGCGCGCGTGGCGCTGGGCGATCGCGTGCTGGTGACCACACTGACCAAGCGCATGGCCGAGAACCTCACCGAATTTCTCGACGAGCACGGCGTGCGCGTGCGCTATCTGCACGCCGACGTGGAAACCGTGGAGCGCGTGGAGATCATCCGTGATCTGCGCCTCGGCGCCTTCGATGTGCTGGTCGGCATCAATCTGCTGCGCGAAGGCCTGGACATGCCCGAGGTATCGCTGGTGGCGGTGCTGGATGCCGACAAGGAAGGCTTTCTGCGCTCCACCACCTCGCTGATCCAGACCGTTGGCCGCGCCGCGCGCAACCTGCGCGGCACCGCGATTCTCTACGGCGATCGCATCACCGCATCGATGCAGGCGGCGATCGATGAAACCGCGCGTCGCCGCCACAAGCAGGCCGAGTACAACGCGGCGCACGGCATCACCCCGCGCAGCGTGCACAGCGCGGTGCGCGACATCATGGAGGGCGCGCGCGACGCGGCGCCGATGCCGGGCCGGCGTGGGCGCACGCGCGGCGGCGAGGCGCAGGCCGCGCGGCAGTTGCACGCCGTGCGCGAGGCACTGCCGCCGGCGCAGATCGACATCGAGATCAAGCGGCTGGAGGCCGCCATGCTGCTGCACGCCGAGAATCTGGAGTTCGAGGAAGCCGCGCGATTGCGCGACGCGATCGCGCGCCTGCGTCAGGCGCAGCCGGCGGCGTAGTGCATCAGTCCTGCGTTGCGGCGGGACGCAGGCGTTGCAATGGCAGATCGTGCAGCGCCCAATCCCATGGAAATCGCGGTCCCGGATCGCGCTTGCGCCACACGCTGATGCGCGCGTCGTCGCTGGCCGGCACGCGTTCGCGATCCAGATCCTCGTGGCCGGCGATGCCATGCAGGTTGGGCAACGCGGCGCGCAGTGCGCTCAGCAGCTCGCGCAGCGCGTCGATCTGCGCTTCGGAGTAAGCCTCGGTCATGTCCTGGTGGCGACTGTCCAGCCAGTGCGGCCAGCGTCCGCGGTTGACCAGCTCGATACCGATGGAGCGCTCGTTGTAACCGCGCGTGTGGTGTGCCACGCGATCCTCGTGCACGAAGCGATAACTGCGCCCGTCGCGGTCGATGTAGTAGTGACCGCTGTTACCGCCGCCGCCCGGATACAGCACGCGCTCGCCGTATTCGCGCGCGCTGGCCAGATCGGGCAGCTCGGTGCAGTGCAGCACGATCAGGTCGATGGCTGTCAGCGCGCGCGGCGCCAGCGCTTCGACATAAGGCAGGGGCCAGTGGATCACGCCGCTCATCGCGCCTAGTGTGGCACGCGCGGGGGCGGGCGCATGGCCTGATAACATCCGCGCATGTCGATCAACACAAGCGTTGGCGCGGCGCATGGGGCACGTGCATCACTGTCTATATATGGGGTTGTGCCTGTACATGGGGTTGTGCGTTGAGCGCGTCGCGCGGCTGCGTGGTGCTCTCGCACGGCCTGGAAAGCGGACCGCAGGCCACCAAGGTCAGCGCGCTGGCCGCGGTGGCCGAGGCGCTGGGCTGGCGCACGCTGCGCCCGGATTATCGCGATCTGGATGCGCAAGGCCTTGCCGCGGCGACGTCGCCGCGACTGGCACGCCTGCGCGCGGCGATTCCCGCGCAAGAGTCCTGCGTGCTGGTCGGCTCCAGCTTCGGCGCCTTCATTTCCGGACTGGTGTCCTGCGTGCTTCCCGTGCGCGGCCTATTCTTGCTGGCCACGCCGCCGCTGATTCCCGGCCACGCGCAGGCCTTCGCCATGCGCGAGGGTGTTCCAGTCTGTCTGGTGCACGGTTGGCGGGATACCCTGTGCCCGGTCGAGGCGATATTCAATCTCGCGCGCACCTATCGTGCCGAACTGCTGCTGCTGGACGATGATCATCGCTTGGGCGCACACGTAGATGCCATTGCCGCGCACTTCGCACGATTTCTGGCGCGCATCGCCACATGAGCACGCTGTTCATCACCTGCGCCAAGGGGCTGGAAGATCTGTTGCGCGATGAACTGGGCGATCTGGGCCTGTCCGATGCGCGCGCCACGGTGGCCGGTGTGTACGTCGGCGGCGGGCTGGAGGCGGCTTATCGCGCGTGCCTGTACTCGCGTCTGGCCAGCCGCGTGCTGTTGCCGCTGGCGCAGTTCGCGGCTGGCGATGCGCGTGACCTGCACGCCGGTGTGCAGGGCATCGACTGGTCCACGCTGTTGGCGCCCGAGGGCAGCCTGACGGTCGATGCCAACCTCAGCCAGAGCGCACTCACGCACAGCCAGTTCGTCGCGCAGACGGTCAAGGACGCCATCGTCGATCAGTTCCGCGATGCCTGTGGCGTGCGCCCCAGCGTGGATCGCGAGCAGCCCGACGTGCGCGTGAATCTGCACCTGCGCCGCGATCAGGCCGCGCTGTCGCTGGACCTGTCCGGCGCACCGTTGCATCAACGCGGCTGGCGGCTGCAGCAAGGCGCCGCGCCGCTCAAGGAGAATGTCGCCGCGGCCATGCTGCTGCGCGCGCGCTGGCCCGAAACCTATGCTGCCGGCGGCGTGCTGTTCGATCCGATGTGTGGTGCGGGCACGCTGCTGATCGAGGCTGCGCTGATGGTCGCGGGCGTTGCGCCAGGGCTCACGCGTGCACGCTTCGGCTTCGAGCGCTGGCGCGGTCACGATGCCGTGCTGTGGCAGCGCCTGCGCACACAGGCCGAGCAAACCGCGCACGCGGGGCTGGCCGCACTGCACCCCGTGTTTCACGGCCGCGACCGCGACCCGGCCGCGCTGGTCGCCGCGCGCGGCAATGCGCAGCGCGCCGGCGTGGCCGGCTTCATCCAGCTCGTGTGCGGCGATATCGCGCACATGGCAGCGCCGGTTTCGGACAGCACTGGATTGCTGATCAGCAACCCGCCCTACGGCGAGCGCCTGGGCGAGATGCCCGAGGTGCTGGCGCTGTACCGCACGCTGGGCGAGCGCCTGCGCGCTAGTTTCGGCGGCTGGCGCGTGGCACTGCTGTTCGGCGAACAGGGTGATGGCCACATGATCGGTCTCAAGCCCGAACGCAGCCAGCGCCTGTACAACGGCGCGCTGGCCTGCAACTTGCTACAGTTCAGCGTGCACGCCGAGCGTGTGCAGCGCGCACCGGCGCCGTTGGCCGAGCCGGTATCGATGCTGGTCAACCGTTTGCACAAGCGCGAGCAACATCTGCGCAAACGACTGCAGCGCGAAGGCATTGACTGCTATCGCTTGTACGATGCCGATCTGCCCGAGTATGCGGCGGCGATCGATGTCTATCTGGCGCGTGAAGTGGACGGCGAGGTCGCCGCCGCCGTGCCCGACACCATGCCGCAGCGCTGGCTGCACGTGCAGGAGTATCAGGCGCCGGCCGAGATCGAGCCTGGTCTGGCCGCGCGCCGCCTGCAGGATTTGCTGCGCGCCGCCGCGCATGAGCTGGCGGTGCCGCGCGCGCGCATCGCCCTGAAAACGCGCGCACGCGGCCACGGCGGTGCGCGCCATGGACGCCTGGATGCGCGCGCGCACTGGCTAGAGGTGCAGGAGGGCGGGCTGTATTTCCGTGTCAATCTGTTCGATTACCTCGATACCGGTCTGTTTCTCGACCACCGCAACGTGCGCGGGCGGTTGCGCGCATTGGCCGCGGGGCAGCAGGTGCTCAATCTGTTTGCCTACACCGGCACCGGCAGCGTGTATGCGGCAGCAGGCGGCGCACTGGGTACTACCAGCGTGGATTTGTCCACGACCTATCTGAAGTGGGCGACATGGAATCTGCTGCGCAATGGCTTTCGTGGAGCAGCGCACCGTCTGGTGCGGGCCGATGCGCGCATGTTTCTTGCCGCCGATACGCGGCGCTATGGATTGATTTATGTCGATCCGCCGACGTTTTCCAACTCCAAGCGCGCCGATGATTTCGACGTGCAGCGCGATCATGTGGACTTGCTGCGCGCCTGCGCGGCGCATCTGACGCCAGGTGGGGTGATCGTGTTCTCCAACAATTTCCGGCGCTTCCGGCTGGATGCTGATGCGCTTGCGGCGGCCGGGCTGGGCGTCGAGGACTGGAGCGCGCCCAGCGTGCCCTTCGATTTCACCCGGCGCAGCAATATCCACGGCTGCTGGCTGCTGCGTGCGCGCTGAGCTGCGGCGCACTGCGGCAAAGCCGGTTCAGTGATGGCTCAGAGCCGGCGTCAGAGGATGCACGCATACGGGAGATAAACGCCATGAACGCATCCTCAAACAAAACGCGTCGTCTGGGTCTGATGCTGGTTGCGGCACTGACGCTGCTGGCTGCACCACTGGCCATGGCGGATGGTCTGGGTTTCAGCCTCGGCCTGTTCGGCCCCGGCTACGGCTTCGGCTATTCGGGTTGTGGCGATTGCCGCGGCGGTGGATTCGTCAGCGGTTACATGGACTCTGGCTGGGGCTGGGGTGATCGTGGCTTTGGCGATGACGACGGTGGCGACTATCCCGCGCCGGTTTACTACCAGCCGGCACCGGTCTACTACGGCTACGAGCGCGTTTATCGGCGGCCGGTAGTCGAGCGCGTTTACACCAGGCGTTACTACTCCTCGGATGACGGCTGGCGCGGTCGTTGGCACGAGGGCGACCGCGGCTACTGGCGCAACCAGGATGGGCGTGGTTATCGCGGCGACCAGCACGGTGATCACGGCTACTGGCATGACCGGGGTCGGCGCGATGAAGGACGCGGCCAACGCGGCGGCGATGGGCGCCGCGGCGGTGATCACGGCTACTGGCGCGATCGCAACGGCGGTGGCCGCCGCGGTTGATTCGAGCACGGCGTTGATACGCTGATTCAGCACACGCCGCAGCGCGCCACCGGCGCAAAGCTGCGGCGGTGCTCGCGGCAGGGGCCGAGTTGACGCAGGGCAGCGAGGTGCGCAGGCACGGGATACCCCTTGTGCGCAGCGAAGCCATAACCGGGAAATTCGATATCCAGCGCCAGCATGCGCCGATCGCGGCTGACTTTGGCCAGGATCGAGGCCGCGCTGATCGCAGGTTCCAGCGCATCCCCGCGCACCATGGCGCGCGCCGGGCAGGGCAGCGCGGTGGGCAGACGATTGCCATCGATCAACGCAAGTTCGGGCAGCGGCAGCAGACCGCGCAGCGCGCGCGCCATGCCCGTCAGCGTGGCCTGCAGGATGTTGAGGCGATCGATCTCCGCGGCCTCGACGCTCTCGATGCAATACGCCAGCGCGCGTTCGCGGATGTTCTCGAACAACGCCTCGCGTCGCGTCGCGCTCAATGTCTTGGAATCGGCCAGGCCGACGATCGGTCGCGCCGGATCGAGGATGACCGCGGCTACCAGCACCGGCCCGGCCAGTGGTCCGCGCCCGGCTTCATCGACGCCGGCGATGCGCTGCGCAACCACTGTGGCGCTGTCGAATAGATCGGCGTTGTCGCCGCAAGTGTGTCGGATTTTCATGTGGGTACGGCGAGCAGATCCAGCGCCGCGCGCGCGGCGGCTGACGCGGCCGTGGCCGCATCGGGCGCATGCAGCATGGCGTGTAGCATGGGGAAAACCGCGCGCTGCATGGCGGCTGCGGCGGGATCGTCGAGCAGCGGCGCCAAGGCCGCCGCGAGACGCGGGCTGGTGCATGCGTTCTGCATCAGCTCGGGCACCACATCGTGGCCGGCGAGGATGTTGGGCAGGCTGTAGCGCGTGGCGCGCAGCAGGCCCAGACGCTTGACGATGAAGTGGGTCAGCGGCGCGATGCGATGGCCGACCACCATCGGGCATTGCGCCAGTGCGGCTTCAAGCGTCGCGGTGCCGGAGGCCAGCAGCGCGGCATCGGCGGCGCGCAGCAGCAGGTCGGCCTGGCCGTCGAGTACGCGCGCGGTGCGGGCCGGCGGCGCTTGGTTGGCCAGTGTCGCTTCGATCTGCATGCGCAGCGTGGCATTGGCAGCGGGAATCAGAATGTTCAACGCGGGACGCCGCGCATGCAGCCGCGCGGCGGCGTCGAGAAATACCGGCAGCAGGCGTTGCACCTCGCCATGGCGGCTGCCCGGCAGCACGGCCAGCAGTTGCGCATCGGCGGCAATGCCGAGCGCGTCACGCGCGGCCGCGCGATCGTTATGCGCCGCGAAATGATCCGCCAGCGGATGCCCGACGAAACGCGCATCGACGCCGTGACGCGCATAGATCGCCGGCTCCATCGGAAACAGGCACAGCACGCGATCGGCGCTGGCGCCCAGCCTGGCCGCGCGGTTTTCGCGCCAAGCCCATACCGAGGGGCTGACGTAGTGCGCGATCGGCAGGCCGGCGTGCTTGAGCCGTCGCTCCAGGCCGAGGTTGAAATCCGGCGCGTCGATGCCGATGGTCAACGCCGGGCGCTCGTGCAGCAGGCGTTGCGTCAGCTCGCGGCGCAGACGCAACAGGCGCGGCAGGTGGCGCAGCACTTCGCTGAAACCCATCACGGATAGCTCGGTGATGTCGTGCCAGCAGTCCATGTCTTGCGCGCGCATGCGCGGCCCGCCGATGCCGACAAAGTGCGCCTGCGGGGCGAGCGCACGCAGCGCGTCAAGCAGTTTGGCGCCGAGCAGATCGCCGGAAGCCTCGCCGGCGATCAGCGCGATCAGGGGTCCGCGGCGTTGCGAGGGCGGTGCTGCGCTATTCACGCGCGGTGGCGCTCAGCGCACCAGCGCGCGCTGGCTGGATTCGACGAACTGCAGCAGTTGCGCGACGTCGGCATTCTCGATGGCCAACTCGCCCAGGCGCGCGCGCGCATCGGTCAGGCTCAGCCCGGCCATGTACAGCGCGCGGTAGGCGCGCTTGATCGCGGCAATGCGCGCGGCATCGAAGCCGCGGCGCTTCAGCCCTTCGATATTGACCCCACGCGGTTCGGCGAACTGGCCGGCGACGTAGCAGAACGGAGGCACGTCGCGATTGATCGCGGCGTACATCGCGGCGAAAGCGTGTGGGCCGACGCGGCAAAACTGATGCACGCCGGCGAAACCGCCCATGACCACGTGGTCACCGATCTCGACGTGGCCGGCGAGGGTCACATTGTTGGCCAGCACAGTGTGATCGCCCACCGTGCAATCGTGCGCGATATGCACGTAGGCCATGATCCAGTTGTCGTCGCCGACGCGGGTGGCGCCACCACCCTCGGCGGTGCCGCGGTTGATGGTGACGTACTCGCGGATGGTATTGCCGGCGCCGATCACCAGCTCGGTGTGCTCGCCGGCGTACTTCTTGTCCTGCGGGTCGGCACCCAGCGAGGCGAACTGCCAGATGTGATTGTCGCGGCCGATGCGCGTCGGACCGGAAATGACCACGTGCGGACCAATGTGCGTGCCGGCCGCGATCTCGGCCTCGGCGCCGATGATGCTGTATGCGCCGACCTCGACATCCGCCGCCAGGCGCGCACCCGCATCAACCAGTGCGGTCGGGTGGATGCTCACGCGCTGCGACCCGCGCACATGATCTCGCAACTGGCGACCTCGATGTCGCCCACCAAGGCGCGCGCGTCGAACAAGCCCATGCCGCGCAGCATGCGTTTCATCTGCACATGCAGATCGAGGCGGTCGCCGGGCTCGACGATGCGGTTGAATCGCGCCCTGTCGACCTTGACCAGGTAATACAACGTGTTCTCGTCGCGCACCGTGTCGGCAGGCAGCGAGAGTCCCACCAGCAGTCCCGAGGCTTGCGCCAGCGCCTCGATGATCAGTACGCCGGGCATCACCGGATGACCGGGAAAGTGACCCTGAAAGAACGGTTCGTTGACGCTGATGTTCTTGTAGGCGTGGATGCTGGCATTAGGCTGCAGTCCGATCACGCGATCGACCAGCAGGAACGGATAGCGATGCGGCAGAAGTTTCCGGATCGTGCCGATCTCCACCGGCAATGCGAAGCTTGTTGCAGTCATTTCGGGTGTCCTTTTTCCAGCGCGGCGATGCGGCGCGCGAGGGTGTCCAGTTGTTTCAGGCGCACGGCGTTGCGGCGCCAGTCGCGGTTGTTCTGCAGTGGCGTGCCCGAGGAATACTCGCCGGGCTCGCGGATCGAGTGCGTCACCAGTGTCATGGCGGTGATGGTAACGCGGTCGCACACCTCGAGATGGCCGAGCACGCCGGCGCTGCCGCCGATCAGGCAATGCCGGCCGATGCGTGCGCTGCCGGCCACGGCCGCGCAGCCAGCCAGAGCGGTATGCGCGCCAATATGCACGTTGTGCGCGATCTGGATCTGGTTGTCGAGGCGCACGTCGTCTTCGAGCACGGTGTCGTCCAGCGCGCCGCGATCGATGGTGGTGTTGGCGCCGATCTCGCAATCATCGCCCACGCGCACGCCGCCCAGTTGCGGCACTTTTTCCCAGTGATCGCCGGCCCACGCCAGACCGAAGCCGTCGCCGCCTAGCACCGCGCCGGGGTGGACCAGTACGCGCTGGCCGAGGCGCACGCGCAGCGCCAGGGTCACGCGCGCGACCAGGCGTGTTTGCGCACCGACCGCGCAATCCGGACCGACCATGCACTGCGGGCCGAGAACGGCGCCGGCCGCGATGCGCGCCGTGGCGGCAACGAAGCATTGCGCGCCGATGCTGGCCGTCGCATCGACGTCGGCACCCGGCTCGATGACCGCGCTGGCATGAATGCCGGGCACAGCCGCCGGTGCGTGTTCGAACAGCGCGGCGATGCGCGCATAGGCGAGGTAGGGATCGGCGCCGATCAGCGCCGGCACCGGGCATTGCGCCGCCGCATCGGCGCCCAGCACCACCGCGGCAGCGCGCGTGCCGCGCAGTTGCGCGGCATAACGCGTGTTGGCCATGAACGCGAGCTGCTGCGACGATGCCTCCGCCAGCGTGCCCACACCCAGCACGCGCTGCGTGGGGTCACCGCGCAGCGTCAGCCCGAAACGCTCGGCCAGCTCGTCAAGACGGTAACCGGCAATCGCATCCCCTGGCATGCGCGCTCCGGGTCAGAACGCCGAACCGAAGGTGAACTGCAGGTGCGAGATGAATGGAGCCTCTGCAGGACTGTAGCGGATTGGGATAGCGTAGCTGATGTCGATCGGACCAATCGGTGCGCGCCACTGCAGGCCGATGCCGACCGAAGAGGCGAGGCCGCCCCAATGAAATTGGCTGTAAGTGCTGAATACGTTGCCCATGTCATAGAACAAGGCCACGCGCGCGGTATTGCTGTCCCTGAGGAAGGGCAAGGGCAGGAACAGGTTGGCGGCACCTCTTACCTTGAACGAGCCACCGATCGGTTGTGCGATGCTGTAACCCGGCACGATTTCCTTCGGACCCAGGGTGTTGAGCTGGAAGCCGCGCACATCGGTCACGCCGCCAGCGTAATAATTTTGCCAGAATGGGAATGCAAGGTTGGAGTCCTTGCCATAGGTGCTGCCGTAGCCGACGCTGCCATTGAGGCCGAGCACGAAATGCTTGGGCAAGGGGAAGTAATTGCTCGATTGTGCGAACAGCTTGTAGTACTCCACCGTGGAGCCAGGCATGGCCACCTCGGCCGAGACGTACTGCAGACCACCGCGGCTGGGCGTGAAGTAGCGGTTGCGCGTGTCGTGCGCATAGGAAATCGTGCTGGTCCACGAGTGAATGGTTTTGTGGCCGACCTGGTTCTGGTAGTTGATCAGCGACTGTGGTGTCAGTCCCGGGTAGGTATTGATGACGTTGCTGCTCAGTCCGAGGCCCAGATTGATGGTGTCGGTTTCGCTGATCGGGATGCCGATGTACGTGCTGAAGGCCTTGGTGTTGTAAAGATATGAAGCGATGTTGGCCTGGCCCTGATTCAACACGGTGTAGCTGAGGTTGTAACCGAGGCTGATACCGCTCTGGGTGAAGTAAGGGTCGAGATAGCTGAAGACGTAGGACTTCAGGTAGCTGCTCTCCTGGATTTGCGCCGAAATCTGCTTGCCGGTGCCCATGAAATTGCGCTGGGATACCGACACGCTGCCGATCATGCCGGTGATCTGCGCATAGCCGAGGCCGAACTGCAGCGCGCCCGATGGCTCTTCCTTGACCTTGACCTTGAGGTCGACCTGATCGGTGCTGCCAGGCACGCGCTCGTTCTTGATCGTGACCTTGGAGAAGAAACCGAGACGCTCCAGACGAATCTTGGAGCGATCGATGGCGGCTTGCGAATACCAGCCACCCTCGAACTGGCGCATCTCGCGGCGCAGGACCAGATCCTCGGTGCTGGTATTGCCCTCGAACACGATGCGGCGCACGTAGACGCGCTGCCCGGGTTCGATGAAGAAGGTCAACTCGACCGTGTGGTTTTCCTTGTCCAGCTTGGGCACCGGGGTGACCTTGGCGAACGCGTAACCGACGTTGGCCAACAGCGCGGTGATCGCCTTGCTGGTGTACTCGGCCTTGGCGCGCGAAAAGGTATCGCCTGGCTTGAGCAGCACCAGCCTCATCAACGCGGCTTCGGGCAGCACCAGCTTGCCCAGCAGCTTGATCCCGGAAACCTTGTACAGATGGCCTTCGATCATGTTGGCCGTGATGTACATGTTCTCCTTGTTCGGGCTGATGGTGACCTGCGCCGAGTCGATCTGGAAATTGGCGTAGCCGCGATCGAGGTAATAATTCTGCAGGCGATTGAGATCGCCGGACAGCTTTTCGCGCGAGTACTGATCGTTGTTCGTGTACCACGAGTTCCAGCTCGGCGTGCCCGATTCCCAGTCCCCGCGGATCTGCTTGGAGGAATAGACGTGGTTGCCGACCAGGTTGATTTCCTGGATGCGCGCGGCCTTGCCTTCGCGGATGGCGATGTCGATGGCCACGCGGTTGCGATCCAGGCGCGTGACGTGTGGCGTGATGCTGACGTTGTACTTGCCGCGGTTGTAGTACTGGTGGGTCAGCTCCTGCTGCACGCGGTCCAGCGCCAGGCGATCAAAGGTGTCGCCCTCGGACAAACCGATCTGCTTCAAGCCGCTCATCAGCTCGCCGGTCTTGATGTCCTTGTTGCCGCGGATGTCGATCTTGGCGATGGTCGGACGCTCGACCACCCGCACCACCAGCACATCGCCCTGGCGATCCAGCGCGATGTCGCTGAAGAAGCCGGTGGCGAACAACGCCTTGATGGTTTCCTTGGCGCCCTCGGCAGTGAGCGTCTCGCCCTTGTCCACGGGCAGATAACTGAATACGGTGCCGGGCGCGATGCGCTGCAATCCGTCGACGCGGATGCCTGAGATCACGAACGGCTCGAAGGCACGGGCCTTGGCCGCGAAACAGGCAAGCAGGATCAGGGCAGCAATACGCTTCATAAGGGTTCCGGTGGGTGAATCGGGCGCGACGGGGCGGTGCCGGGATGAACCGGCGGGCTCAGGAAATCAGACGCAATAAGTCGTTGTAGAACGCCAGCCCCATGAGCGCGACCAGCAGCGCCATGCCCAGGTACTGGCCTGCCACCATGATCCGCGTACTGACCGGACTGCCCTTGACCAACTCGATAAGGTAATACACGAGGTGGCCGCCGTCCAAGATCGGGATGGGCAGCAAGTTCATCACCGCCAGACTCAGCGAGACGATGCCGAGGAAGTACAGGAACCACGCCGGGCCAAGATCGGCCGAGGTATTCGCGTACTGGGCGATCGAGATCGGCCCGGAAATGTTCTTCAGCGACGATTGCCCGGTCAGCATGCGTCCGAGCATGGTCATGGTCTGCGCGGTCAGGCGCCATGTTTCGGCTACGGCTTGCGGGATCGCGGCCAGTGGATTGGCGCGCTGCACGGTGTCGTAGCGTGCCTCGTAAGGCGCCGGGCTCACGCCCAGCAGCCACTCCGGTTTGCCGTCGCCCAGGGTGGACAGGCGCGGGTGCGTGGCGAAATCGAGGGTCTTGCCGTCGCGCAGCACGCGCACATCCAGCACGCGCCCGGGGCCGGCATGGGCATGCACCAGCGAGACGATATCGTTCCAGTCGTGCACCGGCTGGCCGGCGATCGCCACGATGCGATCACCCGGCCGCAGGCCGGCGGCGGCGGCCGCGCTGTCGGGCAGGATCTTGCCCAGCACCGGTGGAATCAACATCTGCCTGGGCACCAGACCGATGCGCAACATCGCTTGATCCTCGCCCAATGCGGCGGGGATGTCCTGCAGCGGCAGGGTCAGCGCGCGCTGCGTGCCGGCCGGGGTGCGCACCTCGATGCGCGTTGGTGCGCGTGCGCCCACTGCATCGGCCAGCGCCAGCGCGGCGCCGCTCCAGGACTGCACCTTGGTGCCATCGATACGCAACAGACGGTCGCCCGCGTGCACGCCGGCCTGCGCGGCCAGTCCCTGCGCGGCGCCGACGATGGGCAGGTAATCGGGCTTGCCCACCACCAGCATGGCCCAGAACGCGGCCACCGCGAAGATGAAATTGAAGAATGGCCCGGCGGCGACGATGGCCATGCGCGCCAGCACCGGCTGCGCGGTGAATTCGTGTGCACGCTGGTCTGCCGGCACCTCGTCCTCGCGCGCATCGAGCATCTTGACGTAGCCGCCCAACGGGACCGCGGCGATCACGTACTCGGTGCCGTCGCGGCCGACGTGCGTCCACAGCGGCTTGCCGAAGCCGATGGAAAAGCGCAGCACTTTCACGCCCACGCGTCGCGCCACCCAGTAGTGGCCGAATTCGTGAAAGGTGATCAACAAGCCGAGGGTTACGGCCAGCCACCAGATGGAACCGAGGATTTCGTTCATGCGTGATGGTTCAACAGCACATTCGCGCAAGCATAGCGCGCGCCTTGGCACGCGCGGTTAAGTCACGATGAATCAGGCTCTCCACATCGCGCACCGGTTCGGCCGGCAGGGCGTTCAGCACGGTCTCGATCAGATCGGCGATGGCGAGGAAAGGCAGGCTGCCGGCGAGAAACGCCTCGACCGCGATTTCGTTGCTGGCATTGAGAATGGCCGGGGCATCGCCGCCCGCGGCCAGCGCCTGAAAGGCCAGATCGAGACAGCGGAAGGTCGCCGTGTCGGGGCGCTCGAACTCAAGCTTGCCGCGTGCCGCCAGATCCAGAAACGGCACCCCGGAGCTGGTGCGCTCGGGCCAGGCCAGCGCTTGCGCCAGCGCGGTACGCATGTCCGGGTGGCCGAGCTCGGCCAGCACCGCGCCATCGACGTATTCGACCAGCGCATGCACCAGGCTTTGCGGGTGCACCAGCACATCAATGCTGGCGACCGGCGCGCCGAACAACACATGCGCTTCGATGACCTCCAGCCCTTTGTTCATCAGCGTGGCTGAGTCGACCGAGATCTTGCGCCCCATCACCCAGTTGGGATGCGCGCAGGCCTGCGCCGGCGTGACATGGCCCAACTCGCAGCGCGTGCGTCCGCGGAACGGGCCGCCCGAAGCAGTCAAAATCAGCCGTCGCACGCCTGCCGCGGCCAGATCCGGCGGGCGCCCACCGGGCAGGCACTGAAACAGCGCGTTGTGCTCGGAATCCACGGGCAGCAACGCGCCGCCGCCTTCTTGCAAGGCCGCGTGCAACAGCGTGCCGGCGCAAACCGCCGATTCCTTGTTGGCCAGCAGCAGGCGCTTGCCGCTGCGCGCCGCGGCCAGGGTCGAGTTCAATCCGGCGGCGCCGACCACGGCCGCGAGCACGGTGTCGCACAGCGTGCCGGCGGCGGCCTGTTCCAGCGCGGCGGGACCGGCGGCCACCGCGCAGTTCACCTCCAGCGCCGCCAGACGCCCCGCCAGCGCGCCTTCCAGCGCCGGGTCGGTGATGACTGCCAGCTCGGGGCGAAAGCGTGCGCACAGCGCCGCCAGCGCATCGACATTGCAGTGCGCGCTGAGCACGCTGGCGCGGTAGCGTTCGGGGTGGCGCGCGATGACATCCAGCGCGCTGCCGCCGATCGAGCCGGTGGCGCCGAGCACGGCGATGCGTTGCGGCGTCATAGTCCCAGCCACAGCTTGAGCAACACGAACACCGGCGCCGCGGCGAGCACGCCATCGATGCGGTCGAGCAGGCCGCCGTGCCCGGGAAACATGCGCCCCGAATCCTTCACCGCGGCCTGGCGCTTGAGCAGGCTTTCGCTGAGATCACCAATGATCGAGAACGCCGTGCTGACCCATACCACGCCCAGCAGCAGCAGCAGATCCAGTCCGCGCAAGTCCAGCGCATAGCCGAACACCACGGCCAGCAACACGGCCAAGGCCACGCCGCCGGCGACGCCTTCCCAGGTCTTGCCGGGGCTGATCAGGGGCGCCAGCTTGTGCTGTCCGAAGCGTGTGCCGGCGAAATAGGCGCCGGTGTCGGCGGCCCAGACCAGCATCAGCGCCAGCAACGTCCACACGTGCGCGTGCCTGCCGTCGCCATGCAACACGACCAGCGCCAGCCACGCCGGCAGCATCGCCGGAAGCACGAAGCCGAGCTTGATCCAGGCATGTGCGGCGCGCGGCGCGGCCAGCCGCGTCGGATGCCGCAGCCACAACGGTGCCAGTAGCCAGGCGATCACGCCCAGCGCGATCACCACCGTGCCGGCCGGGGTGCCGCGCCAGAACCACAGGCCCAGGCACAGCGCTGCCATCAGTGCCAGCAGCAGGCTGCGCCCGGCGTGATTGCGAAAGCCCGCCAGCCGCGACCATTCCCATAGCCCCGCCAGCACCGCGCCAGCGATTGCCAGCGCGAACAACCAGGTCGGCGCCAGCAGGATCAGCAGAATCGCCGCCGGCGCCAACAGCACCGCGGTGAGGGTGCGTTGGCGCAGTACCTCAGACGCCTGCATGCAGTTGTGCTCCGGTGCGGCCGTAACGGCGTTCGCGCGTGGCGTAGGCATCCAGCGCGGCATCCAGCGCCGCGGCGTCGAAATCGGGCCACAGCGTGTCGGTGAAATACAGCTCGGCGTAGGCCGCCTGCCAGAGCAGAAAATTGCTGATGCGATGCTCGCCGCCGGTGCGGATCAGCAGATCGGGTGGCGGCAGATCGGACAGCATCAGGTGCGCGGCCAGATGCTGCTCATCGATCGCGGCCGCATCGAGCAGCCCGTGTGCGACCTGCTGCGCCAGCGTGCGCGCGGCCTGCGCGATGTCCCAGCGCCCGCCGTAGCTGGCGGCGATGTTCAAAGTCAATGCGTCATTGTTCGCGGTGCGCTGCATGGCCGCGTGCATGCGCTCGCGCAAGGGCGCGGCGAAAGCATCCAGCGCGCCGATGAAGCGCAGGCGCACGCCGTTGGCGTGCAGCTCGTCCACTTCGTTGTCGAGGGCACGCAGGAACAATTCCATCAGCGCGCCGACCTCGGCCTTGGGGCGCCGCCAGTTTTCGCTGGAAAACGCGAACAGGGTCAGCGCGGCGATGCCGCGTTCGCGGCTGGCCTCGACCGTGGCGCGCACCGCCTTCTGTCCGGCGCGGTGGCCCATGCTGCGCGGGCGATGCCTGCGCTCGGCCCAGCGTCCGTTGCCATCCATGATGATGGCCACATGGCGCGGCAGCGTGGCGGTGTAGGTCACGCGCGAGCGCCTCAGAGCGCCATCAGCTCGTCTTCCTTGGCCTTGACCACGGCGTCGATTTCCTTGACGAAGCGGTCGGTGAGCTTTTGCACTTCGTCATCGCCGCGGCGTTCCTCGTCCTCGGTGATTTTCTTGCTCTTGAACAAATCCTTGACATGCTGCATGGCATCGCGGCGCACGCCGCGCACCGCGACCTTGGCGCTCTCGCCCTCGTGCGCGACGTGCCTGGCCAGCTCCTTGCGGCGCTCCTCGGTCAGCGGCGGCAGGTTGATGCGGATCACCGTGCCGGCGGTGGTCGGCGTGATGCCCAGATCCGAGGCGAGGATGGCCTTCTCGATGACGCCGACCAGGGATTTTTCCCACGGCGTGATGGTCAGCGAGCGCGCGTCGGTGACGGCCACGGTAGCGACCTGGCTCAGCGGTACGTCGTTGCCGTAGTAGTTGACCTTGATGGTCTCGACCAGCGCGGTGCTGGCGCGGCCGGTGCGCAGGCGTTGCAGCTCGTGGCGTAGCGCATCGATGCACTTGGTCATGCGGGTTTGCGCGTCCTGCTTGATGTTGTTCAAATCGCTCATGCGTGGCCTCGGGAAAGGTGGCGATTGATGGGGGCGGTCTCAGCGCGCGGGTTGCACCAAGGTGCCGATGGGCTCGCCGCGCACGATGCGCATCAGGTTGCCTGGGCGGCCCATGTCGTAGATGCGGATCGGCAGGTCGTGGTCGCGGCACAGAGCGAAGGCGGCGGTGTCCATCACTGCCAGCTTGCGCTCGATCACCTCGTCGTAGCTGAGCGTCTCGAAGCGTCGTGCGTCGACGTGGCGCGCCGGATCGGCGCTGTAGATGCCGTCGACCTTGGTGGCCTTGAGCAGCAACTGCGCGCCGATCTCGACCGCGCGCAGCGCGGCGGCCGAATCGGTGGTGAAGAACGGGTTGCCGAGGCCGGCGGCGAAGATCGCGATGCGGCCTTTCTCGATGTGGCGGATGGCGCGGCGGCGGATGAAGTCCTCGCATACGTCGTTGATGCGGATCGCGCTCATCACGCGCACCTTGGCGCCGAGCTTTTCCAACGCGTCCTGCAGCGCCAGCGCGTTCATCACCGTGGCCAGCATGCCCATGTGGTCGCCGGTGACGCGATCCATGCCGGCCGCGGCCAGCCCGGCGCCGCGAAAGATGTTGCCGCCGCCGATCACCACACCGATCTGCACGCCGGCGGCATGCGCCTCGGCGATCTCGCCGGCCACGCGTTGCAGCACGATCGGATCGATACCGTAATCGGCCGCGCCGAGCAATGCCTCGCCGGAAAGTTTGAGCAGGATACGGGAGTACTTGAGCGCGTCGGGCATGCGGTCCTCGCGGCGGCGGACAAACCACGGCATTGTAAACGAGTGCCGCGCGCGAAAGTCTGTTTTGCGCATCAGCCCGGCTTTGATTCCGGCGTCGGCAGCAAGGCGGCATCATGCGCGGCCAGCCATGTCTCGCCATGTTCGAGGATGAAATAGCGGAACGCCTCCGCCGCGGGCGCGAGTTGTCGCGCCTGCAGATGCACCACGAACCAACTGCGCATCAGCGGGGTGCCACGGATATCGAGCATGTGCAGCAGGCCACCGCGCAGCTCCAGGCCGATGGTGTGCAGCGACAGCAGGCTGATGCCCAATCCAGCGACCACGGCCTGCTTCAGGGTTTCATTGCTGGCGATCTCCATGGCCATGCGCGGTGCGATGTGCTGCGCGGCAAGGAAGTCCTCCAGCGCGGCGCGTGTCCCCGAGCCCGGCTCGCGCACCAGCAGAGGGAAAGCGTCGAGCACGCTGGGCGGCAGGTGCGGCGCATGCGTCAACGGGTGCCCGGCCGGCGCCACGAACACCAGCGGGTGCGCGGCAAAAGCTTCGGCGCGGGTGTCGATCTCGCGCGGCGGACGGCCCATCACCGCCAGATCGATCTCGCCGCCGTGCATCAAGGACACCAGATGCTCGCGGTTGTGCGCCACGCGCAAGCGCAGTTCGACGCCCGGATGCTCGGCGTGGAAACGCGCCAGCATCTGCAACAGAAAGTATTTGGCGGTACTGACAAAGCCCAGGGTCAGCAGTCCGCGATCGAGGCGCTGGAAGCGCGCCATGGCGTCCTCGGCCTCCTTGTGTGCGGCCAGCAGCCGGCGCGCATGCACCAGAAAATACTCGCCGGCCGTGGACAGGCTCAGACGGCGTTTTTCGCGATCGAACAGGCGCAGGCCGACTTGGGTTTCCAACTCCTTGATTTGCATCGACACCGCCGGCGGCGTGATGTGCAGCACTGCGGCGGCGCGCTGCACACTACCGTGCCGGGCGACCTCGGTGAACACGCGCAATTGGCGGAAGCTCAGGTTCATGTCTTAAGTATTTCATTAATTTAAAACCAATAAAAACTGACTTTACTTACGAAATGCCCAGCCTAGAGTAGGGCGCCTTGCTCCCGCGCCTGCCGAGGAATGCCCATGAGTTCCGCCGCGATCCATGCCGAAGCCACCGATATCACCGCCAACGCCAGGAAGCGCTACACGGCGGGTGTACTCAAATACCGTCAGATGGGCTATTGGCAGCCCGATTATGTGCCGTCGGAAACCGACACGATCTGCCTGTTCCGCATCACCCCGCAGGAGGGCGTCGATCCGGTCGAGGCCGCAGCGGCGGTGGCCGGTGAATCCAGCACCGCGACCTGGACCGTGGTGTGGACCGATCGCCTGACCGCCTGCGACAGCTACCGCGCCAAGGCCTACAAGGTCGAGCCGGTGCCGGGCACGCCGGGCCAGTACTTCGCCTGGGTGGCCTACGACATCATCCTGTTCGAGGAAGGCTCGATCGCCAACATGACCGCCAGCCTGATCGGCAACGTGTTCTCGTTCAAGCCGCTGAAGGCTGCGCGCCTGGAGGACATCCGCATCCCGGTGGCCTACGTCAAGACTTTCAAGGGTCCGCCTACCGGGCTGATCGCCGAGCGCGAGCGTTTGGACAAGTACGGCCGCCCGCTGCTGGGCGCCACCACCAAGCCCAAGCTGGGCCTGTCCGGCCGCAACTACGGGCGCGTGATCTACGAGGGCCTCAAGGGCGGCCTCGATTTCATGAAGGACGACGAGAACATCAACTCGCAGCCGTTCATGCACTGGCGCGACCGCTTTTTGTATGTGATGGATGGAGTGAACAAGGCGTCCGCCGCCACCGGCGAGGTCAAGGGTTCCTATCTCAATGTCACCGGCGCGACCATGGAGGACATCTACGAGCGCGCCGAATTCGCCAAGGAACTGGGCTCGGTGGTGATCATGCTGGATCTGGTGATCGGCTGGTCGGCGATCCAGAGCATGGCCAACTGGGCGCGCAAGCACGACATGGTCGTGCACATGCATCGCGCCGGGCACGGCACCTACACGCGGCAGAAAAACCACGGCGTCAGCTTCCGCGTGATGGCCAAATGGTTGCGTCTGGCCGGTGTCGATCACCTGCACGCCGGCACCGCGGTAGGCAAGCTCGAAGGCGATCCGCTGACCGTGCAGGGCTACTACAACTGCTGCCGCGACAGTTACACCAGGCAGGATTTGCCGCGCGGCCTGTTTTTCGATCAGGACTGGGCCGACACCAGGAAAGTGATGCCGGTGGCCTCGGGCGGCATCCACGCCGGACAGATGCACCAGCTCGTCGACCTGTTCGGCGACGACGTGATCCTGCAGTTCGGCGGCGGCACCATCGGTCATCCGGCCGGCATCCAGGCCGGCGCCGTGGCCAACCGCGTGGCGCTGGAGTGCATCGTCAAGGCGCGCAACGAGGGCAAGGATATCAAGCGGGATGGCCCGGCGATCCTGCAAAAAGCGGCGCAAACCTGCACGCCGCTGCAGCAGGCGCTGGAAACCTGGAAGGACGTGTCCTTCAACTACGCCAGCACCGACACCAGCGATTACGCCACCACGCCCAGCGTGGCCTGAGAGGAGCGCCCGCCATGATGACCAATCCCACCGGCCGCCTGACGCAAGGCCAGTTCAGCTTCCTGCCCGACCTGACCGATGCCGAGATCAATCTGCAGATCGAGTACGGCCTGCGCCGCGGCTATGCCTGGAGCATCGAGTACACCGACGATCCGCATCCGCGCAACACATTCTGGGAGATGTACGGCATGCCCATGTTCGATCTGCGCGATGCCGCCGGCGTGATGCTGGAACTGCGCAACTGCCGCAAGACGTTTCCGCATCACTACATCCGCCTGGTGGCTTTCGATTCCACGCGTGGCATCGAGTCGATCACCATGAGCTTCATCGTCAACCGTCCGCCCAGCGAGCCGGGCTTCGGCCTGCAGCGCCAGGAAGGTCCGGGGCGCACGTTGCGCTACACGCTGACGCCTTACGCCACCGCCAGGCCCGAGGGCGAGCGCTACTAGTCCACTCGGCCCTTGTATCGCATCACGCGCACGCCGGCCGCGCGGACCGGCGTTGGAAACCGCACGCCGCGCTCGCTGGAGGTACGCATCGTGGAGCAGCCCAACGTGATCGCGCCGTCGATTCTTTCCGCCGCCTACACGCGGCCGGGCGATGCGATGCGCAGCGTGCCGGCTGCAGGTGCCGACCGGGTGCGTTTCGATGTCATGGGCGAGGCGGAGGCTTTTGCGGGATGTGTTGGGACCGACAGCATCCGCCGCGCCACGGAGGCGGGTGCCGATACGTTCGCGGCTGGCAGCGCGATCTTCGGCCGGCGCGACTACGCACAGGTCGGCACCGCGCTGCGCGCCGAGCCCATCGGAGACGCCTGAGATGGGCGCGCCCGATTACTCCATTCCCGGCAGCGTCGCGCCGCGACCCGCATCCGAAGCGGTATCCGACGCTGCGCCGCAGTCCGTGGCCGGCGCGGCGCGTACCGTCGCCGCGGTGTTGGCCGAGAGCCAGGTCGAGGCGGTGCTGGATGAGCTCGAGCGCGATCTGGTCGGCCTGGCCCCGGTCAAGCAGCGCATCCGCGACATCGCCGCGCTGCTGGTCATCGACAAGTTGCGCATGAACCTCGGCCTGCAGGCGGAAACGCCCAGCCTGCACATGAGCTTCACCGGCAACCCCGGCACCGGCAAGACCACGGTGGCGCTGCGCATGGCCGAAATCCTGCATCGCCTGGGCTACGTGCGCAAAGGCCACTTGGTGGCGGTGACGCGCGACGATCTGGTCGGCCAGTACATCGGCCACACCGCGCCCAAGACCAGGGAAGTGCTGAAGAAAGCCATGGGCGGCGTGCTGTTCATCGACGAGGCGTATTACCTGTACCGGCCCGAGAACGAGCGCGACTACGGCCAGGAAGCCATCGAGATCCTGTTGCAGGTGATGGAGAACCAGCGCGACGACCTGGTGGTGATCCTGGCCGGCTACAAGGACCGCATGGACACGTTTTTCAAGTCCAACCCCGGCATGAGCAGCCGCATCGCGCATCACCTGGACTTTCCCAACTACTCGGTGGACGAGCTGCAGCAGATCGCACAGCGCATGCTCGCGCAGCGCCACTACCACTTCGGCGCCGGCGCCGATGCGGTGTTTCGCGATTACCTCGAGCGCCGCATTCGGCAGCCGCATTTCGCCAACGCGCGCAGCGTGCGCAACGCGCTGGATCGCGCGCGCCTGCGCCAGGCCAGCCGTCTGTTCGCCGAGCGCGAGCGCGAGCTGAGTCAGGACGATCTGACCACGCTGCTGCCGGCAGACCTGCTCGGCAGCCGCGTGTTCGCCGACACGCAACCCTGAGAGGGACGCCATGCCCCTGTCCAAGCGCCCGACCCTGACCCAGTACCTGATCGACCAGCGTCGTCGTTTTCCCGGCGCCAGCGGCGATCTGAATGCGCTGATCCTCGATGTTTCCATCGCCTGCAAGGCGATTGCGCGCGCGGTAGCCTTCGGCGAGCTGGGTGCCGACAGCGCGTCCAGCGGCGGCGTGGTCAACGTCCAGGGCGAGGTGCAAAAGCGCCTCGATGTGGTCAGTAACGAAATGTTCGTGCGCCAGGCCGAGTGGTCGGGCCATCTGGCGGGCATGGCTTCGGAGGAAATGGAGCTGCCCTACCAGATTCCGGGCGAATACCCGCGCGGCAAATACCTACTGGTGTTCGATCCGCTGGATGGCTCCGGCAATCTCGATGTGGACGTGACCGTCGGCAGCATCTTTTCGATCCTGCGCGCGCCCGATGAAGTCGTGACCAGCGGCCGCGATGTGGTCGAGGCCGATTTCCTGCAGCACGGCGCGCGGCAGGTGGCCGCCGGCTACGCGCTGTACGGTCCTTCGACCATGCTCGTGCTCAGCGTCGGCAACGGCGTGGTCGGCTTCACCCTCGATCCGAACCTGGGCGAGTTCAAGCTCACCCATCCCGAATTGCGCGTGCCCGAGGATGCGCAGGAATTCGCCATCAACAGCTCCAACAGCCGCTTCTGGGAACCGCCGGTGAAGCGCTACGTGGACGAATGCCTGGCCGGGCGCACCGGGCCGCGCGGCAAGGATTTCAACATGCGCTGGATCGCCAGCATGGTGGCCGAGGCGCACCGTATCCTGATGCGCGGCGGCGTGTTTCTGTATCCGCGCGACACCAGGGATCCGGGCAAGGCCGGGCGTCTGCGCCTGCTGTACGAGGCCAGCCCGATCGCCTTCGTCATGGAGCAGGCCGGCGCGCGCGCCAGTACCGGACGTCAGCCGGTGCTGGGCGTGCCGCCCAGCGCGCTGCACCAGCGCATCGGCCTGGTGTTCGGATCGAAGCACGAAGTCGAACGCATCGAGCGCTATCACCAGGATGGCGTCGCGCGCGATGCGCCCAACCCGTTGTTTGTCGAACGCGGCCTGTTCCGCGATTAAGGAAACGCCATGTCCGAACGCCATCCCATCATCGCCATCACCGGATCGTCCGGCGCCGGCACGACCTCGGTGACGCGCACGTTCCAAAACATCTTCCGGCGCGAATTGATTAACGCCGCGATCATCGAGGGCGACAGCTTCCACCGCTACGACCGCAAGGAGATGCGTCTGCGCCAGGCCGAAGCCGAGGCCGATGGCGACAAGCACTTCAGCCACTTCGGGCCGGAAAACAACCTGTTCGCCGAACTCGAGCAACTATTCGCCTCCTATGCGCGGATCGGCACCGGCAAGAGCCGCAAATACCTGCATGATGCCGGCGAGGCCGCGCCTTATCAGCAGGAGCCCGGCACCTTCACGCCCTGGGAAGACCTGCCGCCCGATACCGACTTGCTGTACTACGAGGGACTGCATGGCGCAGTGAGTACGCCCGAGGCCGATGTCGCACGGCATCCGGATTTGCTGATCGGCGTGGTGCCGGTGATCAATCTGGAGTGGATCCAGAAGCTCTACCGCGACAAGCACGTGCGCGGATACACCGCGGAGGCAGTGACCGATACAATCCTGCGCCGGATGCCGGACTACGTGAATTACATCTGTCCGCAGTTTTCGCGCACCGACATCAACTTCCAGCGCGTGCCGGTGGTCGACACCTCCAATCCCTTCATCGCGCGCGAAATCCCCATGGCGGACGAGAGCATCTGCGTGATCCGATTCCGCAATCCCAAGGGCATCGACTTTCCCTATCTGCAAAGCATGATCCACGATTCGTGGATGTCGCGCGCCAACACCATCGTGGTGCCGGGCGGCAAGATGGAGCTGGCCATGCAAATGATCCTGACGCCGTTCATCTGGCGCATGATGGAGCGCCGCAAGCGCGCGCTGGGGGCGATCTGATGGCCAGCGCATCCAACGCCCGCGTGCTGCGCGGCCAGCCTTCGCATGACCCGCGCGCCAGCGCCTTGCGCGCATTGGCCATGGACGCCGTGCAGAAGGCCAACGCCGGGCATCCGGGAGCACCCATGGGCATGGCCGAGATGGCGGTGGCACTGTGGTGCGGTCACCTGCGCTTCAACCCCGCCGACCCGCACTGGCCCGACCGCGACCGTTTCGTGCTCAGCAACGGCCATGCCTCGATGCTGCAGTACGCCGTGCTGCATCTGACCGGCTACGACCTGCCGATGGCGGAGATCGAGAACTTCCGCCAGCTACACAGCAGGACGCCCGGTCATCCCGAACGCGGCCTCACCCCCGGCGTGGAGACCACTACCGGGCCGCTGGGGCAGGGCATCACCAACGCGGTGGGCATGGCGCTGGCCGAAAAGCTGCTGGCCGGCGAATTCAACCGCCCCGGCCACGGCATCGTCGATCACCGCACCTACGTGTTCCTGGGCGATGGCTGCCTGATGGAAGGCATCAGCCAGGAAGCCATCTCGCTGGCCGGTGTGTGGCAGCTCGACAAGCTCGTCGCGCTATACGACGACAACGGCATCAGCATCGACGGCGCGGTCGCCGGCTGGTTCCGCGACGACACGCCGGCGCGTTTCCGCGCCTGCGGCTGGCGCGTGATCGGCCCCATCGACGGCCACGATCTGGCCGCGCTGGATGCGGCCATTGCCAGCGCCAAACAGCCCAGCGGCAAGCCGACGCTGATCGTCTGCCGCACCACCATCGGTGCCGGCGCGCCCACGCGCGGCGGCACCGCCAAGGCGCACGGCGAGCCGCTGGGCGCCGACGAAATCGCCGCCACGCGCCAGGCGCTGGGCTGGAACCATCCGCCCTTCGAGATTCCCGCCGAGATCCGCGCGCAGTGGGACGCACGCGCCAGCGGCGCGCGGCGCCAGGGCGAGTGGCAGGCGCGCTTCAATGCCTATCGCAGTGAATTTCCCGAGTTGGCCGCCGAGTTCGAGCGGCGCATGAGCGGCGCGCTACCCGACGATTGGCAAGACCTGCGCGCCAGCGTACTGGAGCAATTCGCGCAGGCCACCGAGAACGTCGCCACGCGCAAGGCTTCGCAGCAGGTATTGGCCCTGCTGGGACCGCGCCTGCCCGAGCTGCTCGGCGGCAGCGCCGATCTCACCGGCTCCAACCTCACCGATTTCCCCGATGCCGGGCCGCGTCATATTCATTACGGCGTGCGCGAATTCGGCATGGCCGCGATCATGAATGGCGTCGCCCTGCACGGTGGCTGGATTCCCTACGGCGGCACCTTCCTCACCTTCAGCGATTACAGCCGCAACGCCATCCGCATGGCCGCGCTGATGAAACTGCGCGTGGTGCACGTGTTCACCCACGACTCGATCGGTCTGGGCGAGGACGGCCCCACGCACCAGCCGGTCGAGCACGCCGCCAGCCTGCGCCTGATCCCCAACCTGGAGGTCTGGCGCCCCTGCGATGCCGCCGAAACCGCGCTGGCGTGGGCCGCCGCGCTGGATGCCTTGCACATGCCCAGCGCGCTGCTGTTGTCGCGCCAGGCGCTGCCGGCGCAAACGCGCAGCGTCGAGCAGACGCAGGCGATCGCGCGCGGCGGCTACGTGCTCAGCGAGCCCGCTGGCGCGCGCGCCACGCTGCTGGCCACCGGCTCCGAGGTGGGCCTTGCGATGCGGGCGCAGCAGTTGCTGGCGCAACAGGGCATCGCCGTGCGCGTGGTGTCCTTGCCCAGCGTCACGCGCTTCGATCGTCAGGACGCCGCGTATCGCGCGACGGTGCTGGGCACGCTGCCGCGTATCGGCGTCGAGGCCGGTGTCACGCGCTGGTGGGGCCAGTACGGCTGCGTCGCCGCGCTGGGCGTGGACAGCTTCGGCGAGTCCGCGCCCGCGCCCGCGGTGTTCGAGTATTTCGGTCTGACCGCCGCGAAGCTGGTGGAAACCGTGCGCGGGGTGCTGGGCGCATGATCGAGGTACTGAGCTTCGATCTCGACGGCACGCTGGTGGACACCGGTGGCGAGATCGCCGCCGCGGTCAACGACACGCTGCGCGATTTCGCCCTGGCGCCGCGCGCGCAGGCCGAGATCGAGGCGCTGATCGGCGCCGGCACGCGCGAGCTGATGCGCCGGTTGCTGGCGCGCGTCGATCCGCGGCAGCGTCTGCATGAGCCTGCCGTGCTGCGCCGCTTCGAGCAGCACTACGCCGCGCACGCCGGCGGCGCCGCGCAGCCGTATCCCGGCTGCGTTGAAACCCTGCGCCAGTTGCGTGCGGCCGACGTGCGCCTGGCCTGCGTGACCAACAAGGAGCAGCGCCACGCGCGGCGCGTGCTGGAGGCCTGCGCGCTGACGCCGTACTTCACGCTGCTCATCGGCGGCGACACGCTGCCGTTCAAGAAACCCGATGCGCGTGTGCTGCGGCACGTGGTGACTGCGCTGGGCAGCGTGCCCGCGCGCGCCGCGCACGTGGGCGATTCGGAAACCGACCTCGTCGCCGCGCGCAGCGCCGGCGTGGCCGACTGGGCCGTGCCCTGGGGCTACAACGCCGGCACGCCCATCGCGCAGGCGCGGCCCACGCGCCTGTTCGACAGTTTCGCCGCCATCGCCGCAGCCGCGTTGGCCTCTTCCGCGGCGCCCGCGCGCCCCACCGCCGCCATCCACTGAGACCGACCGGAGACTTGCCGCATGGCCCTCGTTTCGCTACGTCAGGTACTGGACCACGCCGCCGAGCACGGCTACGGCGTGCCCGCATTCAACATCAACGACATGGAACAGATCCAGGCGATCATGGAAGCGGCGCAGGAAGCGCAGGCGCCGGTGATCCTGCAAGCTTCGGCCGGCGCGCGCGGCTATGCCGGCGAGGCCTATCTGCGCCACATGGTGCTGGCCGCGGTGGAAACGCACCCCGACATCCCGGTGGTGCTGCACCAGGACCACGGCGCCACGGCGGCGGTGTGCCAGGCCTCGATCCGCTCCGGTTTCAGCAGCGTGATGATGGATGGCTCGCTGCGTGAGGACGCCAAGACGCCCTCGTCGTACGAGTACAACGTCGAGGTCACGCGCAAGGTCTGCGAGCTGGCGCACTGGGTGGGCGTGTCGGTGGAGGGCGAACTGGGTTGCCTGGGCTCGCTGGAAACCGGCGAGGCCGGCGAGGAGGACGGCGTCGGCGCCATCGGCAAGCTCAGCCGCGACATGCTGCTGACCGATCCGGCGCAGGCCAAGGACTTCATTGCCAAAACCGGCGTCGATGCGTTGGCCATCGCCATCGGCACCAGCCATGGCGCCTACAAATTCACGCGCCAGCCCACCGGCGACATCCTCGCCATCGAACGCATCGCCGCCATCCACGCCGCAGTGCCCGACACACATCTGGTGATGCACGGCAGCTCCAGCGTGCCGCAGGAGTGGCTGGCGATCATTCGCGAGCATGGTGGCGACATCAAGGAGACCTACGGCGTGCCGGTGGAAGAAATCGTGCGCGGCATCCGTAGCGGTGTGCGCAAGGTCAACATCGACACCGACATCCGCCTGGCCATGACCGGCGCCATGCGCCAGTTGTTCGCCACGCAGCCTTCTGAGTTCGATCCGCGCAAGGCCATGCTCGCCGCGAAAAAGGCCGCGCGCGGCATCTGCAAGCAGCGCTTCGAGGCTTTCGGCTGCGCCGGTCAGGCGGGCAAGATCAAGCCCGTGCCGCTGGAAGCCATGGCCAAGCGCTACCGCTGAGCGCGCGCCGTGGCCGTCGAAAGCCCCGCCACTGCCCTGGGCGCAGCCGCGCCGGAGTTCACCCTGCGCGGCACCGATGGCCGCATGCACGGCCTGCACGAGTTGCGCGGCGCGCGCGGCACGCTGGTGGCCTTCATTTGCAACCATTGCCCCTACGTGCAGGCAGTGCTGCCGCGCCTGCTGCGCGACGCGCGCGAGCTGGCGCCGCTGGGCGGCAACGTCATCGCCATCAATCCCAATGATGCCGAGGCCTATCCCGAGGACAGCTACGCGCGCATGGTGGAAGCGGCGCGCGATTGGCCCTTCCCCTACCTGCACGACGAGACGCAACAGGTGGCGCGCGCCTATGGCGCCGTGTGCACGCCGGATTTTTTCGGCTACGACGCCGAGCTGCGCCTGCGCTATCGCGGCCGCCTGGATGCCGGCCGCAAGCAGCCGGTCGACGCGGCGCCGCGCGAGCTGTTCGAGGCCATGCAGCGCATCGCCAGCGGGCAACTGCCGCTGCCGCCGCAGCATCCGTCGATGGGCTGCTCGATCAAGTGGCGCATGGTTTGATGCCCGCGCTGCGCGCGCTGATCTTCGATGTCGATGGCACCCTGGCCGAAACCGAACGCGACGGCCACCGCGTGGCCTTCAACCGGGCCTTCGCCGCGCTGGGCCTGCCTTGGCAATGGGACGCGGCCAGCTACGGTGCGCTGCTGCGCGTGGCCGGCGGCTACGAGCGGCTGCTGTCCTTTCTGGCGGGGCAATCGGATGCGCCGCCGATCGCGGCCGAACGCGAAGCGCTGGCGCGCGCCATCCACCAGCGCAAGAACGCCGAGTTCCGCGCGCTGGTGGCGCAGGGCGGCATCGCACCGCGCCCCGGCGTGCGCCGCCTCATCGACGAATGCGCGGGGCAGGGTGTGTTGCTGGCCGTGGCCACCACCACCGGCCGCGCCAATCTGGATACCTTGTTCCCGCACCTGTTCGGCGCCGACTGGCCGCAACGCTTCGCCGCGCTGGTCTGCGCCGAGGATGCCCCACGCAAGAAGCCCGACCCGCAGGTGTACCAAATCGCCATCGCGCGCCTTGGCATCGCCGCGCCCGCGGCCATCGCCATCGAGGATTCCCCCGCCGGCCTCGCCGCCGCGCGCGCCGCCGGCATCGCCTGCCTGATCACGCGCAGCGTGTATTTTGCCGATGCCGATTTCAGCGGCGCCGCGGCAGTGGTGGATGATCTGGATGCTGCACCGAGCTGGCCCTGCGCGTCGCCGCGCGTGGATGTGGATGCGCTGCGAACGCTGCATGCCTTGCGCGCGGGATGGACCCGGCGCGTTGATCCCTGCGGATCAGAGTGATGACTCATGGCGCCCCGCTTCGCGCGATACGCAGCGCGATGCTGCTCCCGGCAGAGACTCGGCCGCCATGGTCCTTCCGCTGGATCGATGCAGCGATTGCCCGATTGACACGGCGCCGGAGGAGGCTGAGCATCCGGCGTTATTCCCCGGTTCCGGGGTCTACTTCTTGTTAGAAATTGTTCCGGGGGTCGTATGGAACTAAAGAGCTTCATAACAGAAACCTTAGTGCAGATCGCGTGTGGGATCGATGACGCGAACGCAGCTTTGTCGGACTCAGAAGCCATCGTGAATCCCCGATATGTGATTGGTCACGGAGAAGTAGAGGATGGGACGGTTTACGGTTACTTAGTTGAGGGAAGTGACCG
>JAKAWV010000039.1 GCA_021827205.1 Pseudomonadota bacterium
GCGCAAGAAATAATCCCCCGTGGCCAGCGCGGTCCACGCGCGCGGCCAGGCGCCGTCGATGCGCAGGGTCTCGCCCACGCAGACGGGATCACTGGGCAGTGAATCGACGCCCTGCGCGCGCGTGGTCAGACTGAAGCACTGACGCGCGGCGCTGGCTGGCACGCGCCAGCGTTTGGCGGCCGCTCCCAGCGCGCGTCCATCCATCCATAGCGTGGCGCGCACAGCACTGCGCACCTGCCAGCGATCGCCGACGCGTTCGATGCGCGGTGGCGCGGGCGTGACGGGTGCATAGACCGGCTGCGGCGCGCGCAGCGGTGGTGCCGACACGGTGATGGCCTTGAGCTGCACGCGCACGATGCTGCCGTCATGCGTCACGCTATCGGCCACCAGCAGGTTGCCGTCGAGCGCGGCCGGGCGCAGCAAAATCACGCTCTGCGTCGGCGTGCGCAGGGTGATCCGATCGCGCGTGCCGAACAGCATCGGCGCCAGGCTGACCGGAATCTCGGGCGCGATGCGGCCATTGCTTTCCATGCCGAACACGCCCTCGACCACCATGTTGAGATACCCGGCCACCGACCATAGTTGCCGGCGCGAATCCACCACCGGGCCGCCGAGCTTGCCCGGCAGATGCGTGCTGAGCTGCGGCAGCGCGAAGTTCTCCATGTTCGAGCCGCTGAGCGCCGCGGCACGCATCAGCGAGCGCAGCGCATGCGCGATCTGCAGCGGATTGCGCGTGACACGCGCGGCACGCAGCGCGTAGGCGCTGACGAAGGGCCACAGCGCGCGGTTGTGATACACGGGCTGGTCGGCGCGCTCGGGCCAGATCACCGGGCTGCCGGCCGGCCAGGTCGGATAATTGTCCAGCGCTTGTTGCGCGCGCGTGCCTCCGGCCACCCCGCTGGTGATCGCCAGCGCGGTACCCAGCAAATCGTAGGCATCGACCGGCAAGGTTGTATCGCCGCCACCGAGGTAGCTGCGATACAACCCGCGCGCCGGGTTCCAGAACCAGCGGTTGATCGCCACCTTCAGCGCCCATGCCTGCCGCGCGTAATGCCGTGCGAGGTGCGCATCGTCGCGCAGCCGCGCCAGCCGCGCACCGAGTTGCAGGGCTTCGTAATGCAGCACGTTGGTGGACAGCGCATAGGACTGCGCGATGAAGCGCACGTCGTCCGCCGTCCAGCCCGGATAGGTCTGCTGGCGCCAGTCCATGAACGAGGTTTCGCCGCGATACAGGCCCACGCCGGCATCGAAGGCGTATTCGCGATCCTGCGCCAGCGTGTCGCGCAGCGCGCGCCAGGTCCGCTGCGCAAACATCGGATCATCCAGCAAATGCCGCGCGCCGAGAAACCACACCACGCGATCGGTGCTGATCGGCCAACTGCCGCCGGAGCCGGTGTCCTGCATCACGTACAGGCCCTGCGGCGCCGCCGCGTCGCGCACCGTGGACAACCGGAACAGCAGCGAGCGCCGCGCGCGCGGCGCATCGAAACGCCACAACGCCAGATCGGTGGAATACGACAGATCACGCGTCCACGTGAACGGCCACTGCTTGCCGGCGATGAAACAGTCGCAGGCGATGGGCTGGCCGTGGTTCCAGCCCGGATCGGTGATGGCGGATACCGCATCCTTGCGCAAATCGTCCTGCGCCATCGCGAACAAGCCATCGAACAGCACGCTGGCCGTATCGGCACGCCACGCCTGTGCCGCAATCGCGCGCGTGCCATCCGGCGCGTGCAGCACGAAGCCGCCCGCGGGCGCTGGCATCATGCGCGCCGTGCGCTGGCCGAAGCTGAGCTGCTCGTGCCACTCCGGCGCGGAGTGAGCCTGTGTGCCTGCCACGGTCAGCGCCAGCACCAGACCCAAACCCAGCGCACGGCGCATCAGCGCCTCTCCAGCAGCAGATACTGGCCGAAGCCCGCGCGCAGCTTGAGCCAGGTCACCGGGCCGTAGCGGTCATGCCCCGTGGCCCAGCCGGGCGCGGCGCCGGCCTGCAGCGCCGCGAGGCTGTCGTGCTGCGTCAGCGGCGTACCCGCGGCCTGCACCGCGCGCGCGGCGATGCCGTGCACCGCGAACAGGAAGGTCTGCAGTGCCGGCTTGTAGTGGCCCTGCGCCGGTGCCAGCGACAGGCGCACGCCCGCCGCCTCGCGCTGCGTGTCGATGCGCTGCAGGAAGTAATCGCCCTGCTCGTAGGCGTAATTACTGCCGTTGTCGTCGTAATACTCAAAGGCGCTGAGCGTATCGGCGGGGAACACCTGCACGCTCACCTGGGTGAGCGGATGCTGGCCCACGTACTCCATCACCGGCTGCATCGGGATGATCGCGCCGGCGCGCACGAACAGCGGAATGTCGGACCAGGTGCGCGCATCCACCGGCACGCTGATGCGCTGGCCGCCGCGATAGGTCTTGCCGCTGTCCCAGGCGATCCACTGGCCGGGCGGCAGCAGGATGGATTTCTGCGTCTGGCCCGGGTCCATCACCGGCGACACCAGCAGCCAGTCGCCGAACATCCAGGCGCTGATGTCGTTGCGCACGGCGGCATCGTCCGGGAAGGCCATGGCCAGCGGGCGCACCACGCCGACGCCGGCACTGTGATCCTGCCACGCATAGCTGTAGATGTACGGCAGCAGTTGATAGCGCAGGCGCATCGCCGCCACTGCCGCGGCCTCGGCTTTGGGGCCATAAATCCACGGCTGACGGCGCTGATCGTGATCGCCGTGCACGCGGAAGATCGGACAGAACGCGTCGAACTCGATCCAGCGCGCGTAGTTCTCCGGGCTGGGATGGCCCTGGAAGCCGCCGCCGTCCATGCCCCACCACATCTCGCCGGTGTTGATGGCGCTGAGCATGCGCTCGCGCTGCGCGGCCATGTTGGCGAAGCCGGTGTCGATGTCGCCCGACCACAGCGCGTAGGCGTAGCGCTGCGCGCCCAGATAGAAATCGCGATTGAGCGAGAACACGCGCGTGTCAGGGAAATACTTGCGCTGACCGTCGTACTCGGCGCGCTGCATGTTCATGAACTGGGTGTCGTCGGGCGTGGTGTCGGCTTCGTCGTTCCACCAGCCGACGATGCCGGTGGCAAAGCTGTGGCGCAGCGCCGGGTTGAAAAACCACGCGCGCACGGCGGGGTTGTCGAAATCCAGATCCTGCACCAGCTTGTGCGAGAAATAATCCGGCTCGGCCTTCAGCCCCGGAAACCAGAAGTCGTGTTCGCTGGCGTACTGGCCCTCGATGGTATGCACGCCGATGCGCGGCTTCTGGATGCCGATCAGGTGCACGCCCAGCGCGTCGAGCTGCTTCTTCAGCGCGCCATCCGGGCCACCCGGAAACTTCTTCGTGTTCCAGCGGAATTCGCCGTAATCGTTCTGGCCCCAGGCCTTCCAGTCGAAATCCAGCGCGAAGGCATCCAGCGGAATATGCAGCGCGCGGTACTTGCGCACGATGTGCAGCAGCTCGGTCTGGTCGATGCCCCACTGGCTGTTGATGAAGCCCAGCGACCACTTGGGAAACAGCGGCGCGGCGCCGCTGAGGCTGCGCAGGCCGGCGAACAGCGCATCGGGCGCGCCGGCAATGACGAAGAAATGCGTATCGGGCTTGGACAGCCGTGTCCAGTTGATCGCGCCATCGTGCATCTGCACCTGCGCGCCCAGCGTATCCACCAGCACGCCCCAGCCGGCCGTGCTCCACAGCCACGGTGCACCGGGATGACCCTGCATGCCGGCCTTGATCGTCCACTGGCCGTCGCGCAAAAGACCGGCTTCGGAAGGATTGGATTTGCCGTAGCCGCCGAGACCGTACAGCGCGTCGCCGGCGTTGGCGCGCAGATCGATGCGCCCTTCGCGCAGCGCGGCCAGATCGTCCACGCGCAGCAGCGTGCGGCCCTGCGCATCGCGGATGCTCAGGCGATCGTCCGCCTGCTGCCAGCGCACCTGCATTTTCGGCGAGGTTTGCAACACGTCGCCCGCCGCGTCGCTGCGCACCTGCGGGGCGAAGTGCATGAAGCCGGCGTGCGGGTCCAGCACCAGCGTATCCGCGCTGGCATGCGCATCGGGCAGCAGGTGCACCTCGAGGATGTCCGGCGCCCACCAGCGCACGGTGATCACATCCGCACCCTGACGCAGATCGAAACCGTAGCGGTGCGTGGTGACGAACACGGGAACAGCAGCCGTGTGCGAGAACGTTGCCGCAGTGGGCGCGGCCCTCGCGACAGCCGTGGTTTGCGCCTGGGTCGGCGCACTCATCGCCAGCATTGCCGCAAGAACCAGGCCCGGCCAGGCCGCGCCAGCAGCACGTACCTTCATGGTGTTCTCCGTGAGTTTGCATCCGTCGCTGCCGTGCTGCCCTCGAGCACCGCGCTGCTGTAGGCCGGCAGGCTGAGCACGTCACCGTCAAGTGCAGTCCGCGTGCTGGTCGTGCGCAGCAGCGTCTTGTAATGCAGGCCATCCACGCCGCGCAGCGCCAGGCGCTGCGTCTGGCCCGAAAGATTGTGTGCGACCAGCACGCTGCCTTCGCGATCGGTCAGCCGCCACGCCGCCAGCGCCGGATTGCCGGTGGCGTACACGCCGGCCACGCCATCGCGCAGCGGCGCGATGTGCATGCGCCAGTGGATCAGCTCGCGATAGCGGTTGAGCAGCGAGTGCGGATCGTCCTGCTCGGCCTGCACCGAGACATCCTCGTGCAGCCATGCCGGTGGCGTTTCCCATGTCGTTTCGCCCGGCGCCGTCGGGCTGATGTCCCAGCGCATCGGCTCACGATCCAAAGGATCGGGCTTGGTGCCGCGCATGCCGATCTCTTCGCCGTAATACACGTAAGGGTTGCCGGGCAGGGTCAACAGCATGGCCGCGGCCACCTTCATCTTGTCCAGATTGCCGTGCAGATCGGTCATCACGCGCTGCTGGTCGAAGTTGCTCAGGAGCGGCGCGTCCATGACGTAGTGGCCGGCGGCCTTGCGATAGATCCGTTGCACATGCACCAGGGTGCGACCAATGCCATCGTCGCGCCCGGTCTCCGCGCCCGTCACCAGACGTTTGGCCATGGGGAAGTCGAACACCGCGTCGAGGGAGCCGACAAAGGGCGCCATGTGGTGATAGTGCGCCCACACTTCACCCACCAGGTAAGCCTGCGGATCAACCTTGTCCAGGCCTTCGCGATACTGCTTCCACCAGGCCACATCCGCGTCGATGGCACGCATGCTGTGGCGCTGGTTCCAGAACTTGTCGAACGGGTACTGGGCGGCATCGAGACGATAGCCATCGACGCCTTTCTTGAGCCAGTACTGTCCAATCGCGATCATTTCCCGGCGCACCGCCGGCGTGTGGTAGTTCAGATCGGGCATGCACCCGCAGAAAATGCCCATGTAATGCTGCTTGCCCAGCGTGCGCCACACCGGGCCGCCCCACGGGTTTTTTTCCTTGAGGTTCGTATGCGGCCCGGCCCAGATGTACCAGTCACGGTAGGGACTGGCCGGATTCTGCGCGGCGATGAACCACGGATTCCGGTCGCTGGTGTGATTGATCACCATGTCCAGGATCACCTTGATGCCGTCCGCGTGCGCGGCCTTCACCAGGCGCTCGAAGTCGGCCATGGTGCCGTACTGCGGATTGATCGCGCGATAGTTGGTGATGTCGTAGCCGTGGTAGCTGGGCGACGGGAAAATCGGTATCAGCCAGATGCCGCTGATGCCCAGCGACTTCAGATACGGCAATTTCTCCGTCACGCCGTTCAAGTCACCAATGCCATCGCCATTGTTGTCGTAGAACGAGCGCACGAAGATCTCGTAGTACACGCCGGAGGGGGCGGGCGCGCCGATGCCGGGATAGTGCGGCTGCGCGGCCGAGGCCACAGGCGCGGCGCAGGCCACCATGGCACCACTCGCCAGCGTCAGTACGACGCCGAGCAACAGGGCCTTGACGAAGCGGAACGGGCAAGTCACGGGCATCTCCAGCGAGGATTCGTATGACAGCGCACATCCGGTACGCCCGCGCTGCTGGCACAACCGGATGCGCAGGCCGTCATGGTAGGTCGCCATGCCTGCGCTGGCAGCCCCTGCATACGTATTCATGCGTCCGCTCAGCAGTGCCGGCAGCAACGCCTGCAGGCGCATGCACTGAGTTGCCAGAGCGCCACGGGTGCGACGGGTGCGCCGCCACTCTGGCGCTGGACGCCTCGCTGATCATCGGTCTGTTGGCATGGCGCGGCGGCTGGTTCGGCGCGGAGATCGGCGATGATGGGCGCATCGGCCGGCTGCTGCAGACCACGGCGCTGAACATGATCATCCACGCCAATATTCTGCTCGACGCTGGCCTGATCGGCAGTGTCACCTTCACGGCATTGCCACGGGCGGCCGCACACAGCACCATTCTCACCCGCCAGGCGGTGCACCTGCTGCGCGCAGCGCCTGGGCGCGCCGTACCTGCCGGGGACGCGCATTCCATCGTAGAGGAGAACACTGGTGACTGAGGCCATGCCTGGGCATTCCGATGATCGCAGCCTGCGCCGCATCGTCATCGTCGGCGGCGGAACGGCGGGCTGGATGGCGGCCGCCGCGCTGGTGCACGCCAGCGCGGGCGGCTGCCCAATCACGCTGATCGAGTCAGAGGAGATCGGCAGCATCGGTGTGGGCGAGGCCACCATCCCGCCGATCAAACGCTTCAACCAGATGCTGGGACTGGACGAGTACGAATTCCTGGCCTACACACAAGGCAGCTACAAGCTGGGCATCGAGTTCGTCGACTGGACGCGCAAGGAGCAGCGCTACTTCCATCCGTTCGGCCAGTTCGGCGCCGAGTTCGACGCCGTGCCGCTGCATCACTACTGGCTGCGCGAGCGTGCGCGCGGCGACGCCACGCCGCTGCAGGATTACGCCATGGCCTGGGTGGCGGCGCGCAACGGCAAGTTCGAGCGGCCGCTGGCCGACCGGCAGCGCGTGCAATCGACCTACGATTACGCCTACCACTTCGACGCCGCGCTGTATGCGAAATACTTGCGCGCCTACGCCGAACAGCGCGGCGTGCTGCGCAGCGAGGGCAAGGTCGTCGATGTGTCTCTGCGCGCCGACGACGGCTTCATCAGCAGCGTGACGCTCGCCGGCGGCGCCGTGCTGGAGGGCGACCTGTTCATCGACTGCTCGGGCTTTCGCGGCCTGCTGATCGAGGGCGCGCTGCAGACCGGCTACGAGGACTGGCAGCACTGGCTGCCCTGCGACCGCGCGGTGGCCGTGGGCTGCACACACGGCTCCGAACCCACTCCGTACACCCGCGCCACCGCGCACGCGGCCGGCTGGCAGTGGCGCATCCCGCTGCAGCACCGCATGGGCAACGGCCACGTCTACTGCAGCCGGTTCATCGGCGACGACGAGGCCGCGCAGGTGCTGCTCGACCACCTCGAAGGCACGCCGCTGGCCGAACCCCGGTTCCTGCGTTTCGGCGCCGGGCGGCGCAGGCAGTTCTGGAACCGCAACTGCGTCGCCATCGGCCTGGCCGCGGGCTTCATGGAGCCGCTGGAATCGACCAGCATCCACCTGATCCAGTCGGCGATCACCCGCCTGCTGGCGCTGTTTCCGGATCGCGACTTCGACCCGATCACGGCGCAGGAATTCAACCGCATCACGCATGCGGAATACGAGCGCATCCGCGATTTCCTGATCCTGCACTACCACGCCACCCGGCGCGACGACGCGCCGCTGTGGCGGTACACCCGCAGCATGCCGATCCCGGAGACGCTGCAATACAAGATCGACCATTTCCGCCGCCACGGTCGCCTCGTCGCCGAGAGCCTGGAGCTGTTCCAGAACCCGAACTGGCTGGCGGTGCTCACCGGTCAGGAGATCTGGCCCGAGCGCTACGATCCGCTGGTCGACCTGCGCAGCGACGTCGATGCGCCGCGCCTGCTCGGCAGCCTGCGCCGCGTCATCGCCGAAGCCGTACAGGCCATGCCCACGCACCGGCAGTACATTGAGCGCCATTGCCGGGCGCGTTCGTAGGGCACGACTTCGGGTTCACGGTTCTGGCCGGCCAGCGTGGCGTCAAGCCAGCGACGGCCCACCGCTTCGGGTGGAGAGCCGGTGCCAGCCTCCGAGCCTGCGAACCATGCCCATCTGCCGATATGTTGGGAAAGGCTGAGAACGACCCGAAAAAGACGGTCAGGAAAGTGCACTCTGAAGACTCATGTCGCCGCCTCCTGCGCTTGGCGGTACGTTGGAACTACCACGGTTTCAACGTCGCCCCGCGACAGGAGGCAGCCATGTCACTTTACGCAGCCATTGATCTGCATTCCAGCAACAGCGTGTTGGCCGTCATGGATGGCGACGGCAAAGCGGTGCTGCGGTGTCGACGCCCCAATGATCTGCCGCGGATTCTTGCCGACCTGGCACCGTATCAGTCGGACTTGGCAGGCATTGCCGTCGAGTCCACGTACAACTGGTATTGGCTGGTCGATGGCCTGATCGATCACGGTTATGCCGTGCATCTGGTCAACACCACCGCCATTCCTCAGTACGACGGCCTCAAGCATGGCGATGACCACAGCGACGCCCTACACCTGGCGCAGCTCA
>JAKAWV010000005.1 GCA_021827205.1 Pseudomonadota bacterium
CTATATCGAGAACTTCTACAATCGGATGCGTCGACATCAGCATCTGGCTGGCGTCAGTCCCGAGCAGTTCGAGGCGGCGACACAGCTATAGAGATTTGGGTGTCCACAGAATCCTGGGAACTCCACCGGTGACCTTGCGCAGGAAGACCTGCCAACAGTCCATTTCTCCTCGAAGGCGGGGAGGCCAGCGTGGCCCCCGCCTGTCGCAGGGGATGCGAGTTGCTGACATAGGGCGCTAATCAGGTCGCATCATACGTTGCGGGTATTGGACAGATCGGGTGAAGTACTGCTGCGCCATTCCGTGCGCAGTTTACGCGTTTCCGCCCACTGCCAGGAAATCAAGGCGGGAACACCGAACGTGATCTCACGCATGCGTTTGACCAGGGACAGCGCGATGCTGGCATCCGGCGGTAGGCCGATCATGTTGCCGAACAGAACCAGACCGACTTCCTGCGTGCCCAGCCCGGCCGGAGTAACAAAGTTGAGCTGGCGCAAGGCCTGGGTCACGGCCTCGATGGCGATGGCATCCCATACGCTGACCGGATAGCCCAGCAGTCGCAGCGCCAGCCAGCTTTCGAAGCTGCCCACCAGCAATCCGAGGAACTGCCAGGTGCAGGCGACGAGCAGGCGCCCTGGCCGGCCATAGAGTATCCGTATCTCCATGTCGAGATGCGAGCCGTCGATCAGTTTGCTCAGTCGGGAACGGCCACCTAGCAGTTTCTCCGCAAAGATCTCCAGCCGCGAGAACACCTTTCCGTGGCGCAACAGCACGATCAATACGACAGGTACCAGCAAGCTGGCAATCAGCGTAAGCAGAATCGATCTCGGGATGCTGATACTGTGTGTCAGCTCGATCAGCAGCACCATGCCCAGTACCGCGAACAGGTACAGATTGACCAAGGACAGTAGTACTTCCACGATCACGCTCGCGGCGGCGACCGCGCTATCGATGCCACGCCATCTGATCAGGCGTATGCCGATGATCTCGCCGCCAACGTTGGCCACCGGCAGCAGCCGGTTGCATGCTTCACGTATCGCCGCGATCCAGAACAATACGGGGATCGTGGCTTGCCGGTGCGGATCGCGTCGCGCCAGCAGCACGCGCCAACCGATCACATCCAGTAGTAGTGGCAGCACATGGAAAGGCAGCAGCCACAGCAAGCGCCAACCCGCATGGCCGATGGCGCTGAAGATCGTGGACCAGCCTTGGTGTATCACCAGCGCGATGACAGTGGCGAGGCCCAGGAGGCCGGCAACATAGCCCAGTCGCCTCATGTTCTTCATGCGGGCGTCGCCGCAGGATCTGAAAATCCGTGGCACAACAGACAGCGTTCGTTGATCAGCTCGCGCACGCGCGGCGAGAGTAGCGCGGCCAGTTCATCGACGTGCCGGTAATCGGCCATGCCGGCGACCAGACCTTCGTGCACCGCCGGATGCAAATACAGTTCCGAAAGACCGTCAGGCAGATCTCGCAGAATGTCGAGGAGCGCGGTTTCATCCATGCCGCCGCTATGCCGGATACCGAAGACGTGGTTATTGTAGGTGATGCCGGCCTTGTCCATGCGGCGACGCATCAGTGCCAGCCATGGTTGCAACCACGGCCCCATGCCGGGCTCGGACGGCAGTCGAATGGCGCGCAGGCCGAACTCCCTGCCGATTGAAAGCATCAATGACAGGATGGTTGGATGCAGATGGAAGTGCTTGTGCGCGTTGACGTGATCGAGGTGCAATCCGGTTGCGGCGAACGCTTCGAATTGGGCGCGTATCTCGGCGGCCAGTTGGAGGCGTACGCGAGGCAGGAAAAAGTAGCGGAAGCCGTTCTGCACCATGGCGTGGCTGAACTGGCCGTGCGCATCGACCAGATCAGGAATGCGCGCCGGAGGCAGTATTGCGCGGCCATCGGCCAGGACCAGATGCAGTCCCACGGTCAAATCCGGAAGTCGTCGGGCACGTGCGACGGCATCGGCTGTTGCGGGCGCCGCAACCATCAGGCTGGCCGTTCGCAGCACGCCCTCGCGATGGCCTCGTTCGACGGCTTCGTTGACGGCTTTGTGCAGTCCGTAGTCATCTGCAGTGACAATCAGGCGCGGCCGGATTGTCATGGCGTGACGTGAGGACTGCATGCTCATCTAGTGTGGCGTCTCATAAATAACTTCAAATTAGTTTAGTGGCGCCACGTGCCACGGAAGCAAGCATGGCATCGGAGGTCTTACGCCAGACTGCGCCAGACAAAGGGTTTGGGGTCGGCGTTGTGCGTGTCGATGTCATTGCGGATGGATTGTTCGAGATCAGCGACGTGGTGTGCGCATTGCGCTTGATCTGCTGTCGAACCGGCGCCTGCAAGAGGCACGTGGTGTCTTGTATGGCGCGGCGCTGCAGCGGCCGTGGCCGCGCTGCCGGACGGTGATCGTGGTGGACGGCTGCGTGCTGAAGGCGGACGAGTCGCTGCACCTGCTGCGCGCGGCGCTCGCAATTACCTAACGCGTTCACATCGCAGGCTTCCGCGTAGCGTGGGATAAAATGGCGGTTCTCGGGGCGCTGGCGTTCCGGTGGCAGGCATTACGCGGCGGCCGTGACTGGCCGGGCACGCTCGATCCGCTCCCGCTCCTTAGGGCTGTGCATCGCTTGCCAAAGATCGCTGCGCCGCTGCACGTTTAGCCAGAAGTCCGGGCTGTTGCCGAACACGCGGGCCAGGATGAGGGCCGTCGCCGCCGTCACGTTCCGGCGGTCGTTGCACAGCTCGTTGACATGCTTGCGCTGAACGCTCATCGCCTCGGCTAGCGCGGCCTGCGTCAGGCCCATGGGTCGCATGAACTCCTCGACCAGAATCTCACCAACCGTGGTCGGCTTGCGCTTCGTCGTCAGCATCGTTCGCCTCATCTGTAGCTGTGGTCGTCGCGATAGATGCCTTCCGCCTCGCCCCGGTTGCTGCCCCAGCGGAAGACCAACCGCCATTGGCTGTTGACGCGGATCGAGCGGAACCCCGCCAGGTTGCCGCGCAGCTTCTCGAAGTGATTGCTGGGCGGCACGCGCAAGTCCTGATCGGCCGTCGCGTCATCGATCATCTGGAGCTTGCGAAAGAGGCGGCTTTCGAAATCGGGCGGGATATTCCGAGAGTGGATATCCTCGACGAAAAAGACGCGCAGCCATTCGTCCCGAAAGCCCGCGATCATACGGCAGCTCTATGGCAAGTGCATGTACCACTCTATGGTACATGATGCAAGACTCCTGGTCTTGATGGGAGCGCCCCTTCTCCGCCAAGTTTGGCGTGCGTAAGCGGCTTGTTCTGCGGTGCGGTTGGATCGCAGCAATCAAGGGAGGGGGCGAGAACCCGCGCGGTTCGACGCAGGCGTCTGGAGCCTCGATGTAGATTTAACAGTCAAATACATCTATAACACACTGAAATTTAATAATCTAATCAATAACTTGTCTTGGAGAAAACAGCCCCATGAACCCCCTGATGTATGACGCCTCGGTCAAGGTTTTTGATCGCAGTCTGAGCGCGCTTGCCGCGATTCTCGACAAGGCCGTGGCGCACGCCGAGGCCAAGGGCTTCGATCCCGCGATCCTGCTCAACGACCGGCTCGCGCCGGACATGTTCACCTTGACACGTCAGGTGCAGATTGCCTGCGATACCGCCAAGGGCGCCGCCGCGCGCCTCGCCGGCATCGAGGTGCCCAGACACGAGGATATCGAGGCCACGTTTCCCGAGTTGAAGGCGCGCATCGCCAGGACGCTGGCGTTTGTCGACGGTATTCCGGTCGCGGCGTTTTCCGGCAGCGAGGATCGCAGCGTGGTGTTGCAGATCCGCAAGCAGGACGTGACGTTCGCGGGGCGCACGTATCTGTTCGAACACGCGTTGCCCAACCTGTTTTTTCATATCACTACGGCGTACGCCATCCTGCGCCACAACGGCGTCGCGATTGGCAAGGGCGATTACCTCGGCGCGCGCTGAGCCGCGCTCCGGCTATCGGGATTGGCCCTGGGCTGGCGCCGCGGACCGCGGGCGCGCAACCCGCAAAGCATGCACACCCGCGCGATCTCGCGCGGGTGTGCATGTCACTCAGGAGTGCTGGGTGGCCGTTGCAGCGGCGGTTCCTCGCGCCGCTTCCTTCAGGGCCTTCTCGATGGCACCCGGCGCGCACATGATGCTCATAAAGCTGTTCGAGCCCATCATGCTGAGATCGGGGAAGTTGATGGCAATGCGGAATTTCACCGCCAGCGCATAAACCCTGTCGCCGGACACGAGGATGTCGTAGGGCAGGTGCCCGGTCGACTTGGGCGCCTTGAAGTCGATGCGGCTCATGATGTACTGGTCGCCGCTGCACTTGTTGCCGGCGGGGCCGGACAGCGCCACGCCGAACACGGTTTGCTGCTTGCCCGGGATGGCGACCTCATAGACCTCGCTGGTGCCGCCGTTGTGCGCGGCGAGGCCGGCCTTCACCGCGCTCACGGCTTGCTCATGGCTGTCGTACTTGGCGAGGTGGTGGGGATCATCGAAGTAGGGCATCAGGAATTTGTAGTGGTAATCGCGCAGGTCCGATGCCGTCAGACCCTTCCTGGAACCATAGGCCTGCTGCGTGCCCAGCGCCTTGCCGAGATCAGCGGCCACGTCGGTCAGATTGCTCTTGAGACGATAGGCGTTGGCCATGTAGGTCGGATTGGTATAGGCCACCTGGATTTGCGTGGCGCCCTTGCTGGTCACTTGGGTGACCGTGACCCGCTGCACCGCGGCGTAGCCGCCAAACCTGGTTTCCGCGGCCGCCGCCAACAGCGCGGGGTTGGTGACGCCAATCACTTCGGCCGATACCGTTTCGCCTTCCGGGAACGCGGCATTGGTGTACGGGGCATAGCTGCCGACGATCTTGAAACCGTGGTCCGTGAGTCGTTTCTCGACCTGGGTGACGACCTGTGCCATGTCGCCGCTGGTGGTGTAGGCCAGTTCGAACGGTTTGAGCCGCTCTGCGGCGCTGGCTTGATTCAGGCCCAGCAACGGCAGCAGCAGCGCAACAACAGCCATGATCGAAACAGACCGCAAACGCATGATGGATGTGACCATGATGGGCTCCTCGCGCCGATGTAGCGCATCCGCGAATCGCATATCAGTAATGTGCGTGGCGGCAGTGGATGCATTCCGCGCGTCCACGTCAAGGTTCGCTGCACTATTTTTCAAGGCGAACGCGTGCGCTCGCCAGCGCGTCGCCGCGCTTCGCGCTGGCGCAGGATGCGCTTCCACAGCAGGCTGGCGCCCAGCCATGCGGCGAACAGAGCCAGCGGCCAAGCCAGCACGCGCGGCCACCACGCGCCCAGCGCGGCCAGCAGCAGCAGGGCGATGCCGGCCAGCGACAGCACGCCGCGCTCGGAATCGGCCAGCACGCGGCGATTGGCGATGGCCGCGCCGACGGTGTTGGCCAGACGCAAGGCGGTGGCCGCAGCGCGCGATGAACTGCCGCCACGCGCGCGGCGACGGCGCTCGCCCTGCGGGCGCGGGCGGCGTCCGGCCAGCATCAGTTCGGTGGCATTGTCGAGATCACGCAGGTAGTGCTCCTGCATTTGCTCGGCGACGCCGACGTCTTCGATCGCGGCGTCGAGTTCGCAATTGGCCAGCCAACTCGACAGGTTGAGATTGGACGAACCCACCCGCGCCCAGCGGCCGTCGGCCACCGCGGTCTTGGCGTGCATCATGCTGCCGTTCCACTCGAACACGCGGATGCCGGCTTCCAGCAGTGGCCGAAAGCCGGCGCGCGACAGCGCGGCGACGGCGGGCAGGTTGTTGTTGCCCGGCACCAGCAGGCGCACGTCGACGCCATCGGCCGCGGCCGCGGCCAGCCCGCGCACGTAGGTGGGCACGCCGACGAAATAGGCATCGGAGATCCACAGCGTGCGCGTGGCCATGGCCGCGATCAGTTGCTCAAGCTGATACATGGCGCCCTGCGCCGGCACCGTGGCGATCACGCGCAGCGCGACCTCGCCCTGCGGCTCGGGTACCGCTGCGGCGGTGAACTGCAGCGCCGTGCCCAGCCCATGCCAACTCTCGCGGAACGCAACTTCCAGATCGGCCACGGCCGGGCCTTCGATCAGCAGCCCGGTATCACGCCACGGTGGCACGCCATGCGCCGCATCACCCAGCCACTTGGCGGCCACGCACACGCCGGACAGCGAGCCGATGCACCCGTCGACCACCAGCAGCTTGCGATGATCGCGGCCGATCCACCCCAGCGGGCTGTCCATGCGCGGCGGGTTGAACGCGCGCACCTCGGCGCCGGCCTCGCGCAGCGGTTCGAAGAACGCGCGCCTGGCATTGCCGAAAGTGCCGAACCAGTCGTGTATCAGCGCCACCCGCACCCCGGCGCGCGCGCGCGCGATCAGCAGCTCGCGGAAGCGTCGCCCCACCGCGTCGTCGGCGACGATGTAATTCTCCAGCAGCACGTAGCCGCGCGCCGATTCGATCATCGCCGCCCAGGCCTCGAAATGCTGTGCGCCATCGATCAGCAGCTTGACCTTGTTGCCGGCGATCAGCGGCGCGCCGGCGGCACGGCTCAGCGCCTGTCCGGCGATCAGGCGCAGGGTCGGGGTCGAAGCATGCGGTGACGGGGAAGCGTTCGCTTGACTCATGCTGCGCAGTGTAGGGCGCCTCGAAAAACCTTTTCGGGGTGCCCCGGATGGCAGTGATGCCATGGCGCACCGATAGTGCCAACGATTGATGGCGCGCTGGGGCTAAAATGGCGCCGGCCCTGCACGAGCGAGGATCATCACGGCATGCACGCATACCGTCACGGGGGGAACACATGAGCGAGGCCTACACGCGCCTGATCGCGGGCATGCCGGCGCGCGTACCGGCCACGGGCGCGACGCCCGCCAGTGCCCGGCACATGCAGCGGAACATCGCGCAGTTGCCGATGGCCAATCCTGCGGTGGCCGCGCGCGAGCTCACGCATCTGCTCGAACGCATGCTGACCACCGTGTGGCCGGGCGGCGAGCGGCTTGAGGCACTGAATGCGCTCGGCATCACCGTCGCGCAATTGTCCGATGGCTTCGAGCGCCAGCTCGCCAGCGAAAGTTTTCCGTTGCCGCCGGCCAAGCTGGCGCTGGCGGAAACCGTCAGCGGTTTTCAGCGCGCGCTGGCCGAAGGTTACGCGCTAGCCGTGTACGAGCTGTGCGCGCCGGCCGGCAAGGTCGGCTGGATGCGCAGCAAGGCGATCGCGCAGGGGCTGGCGCGCGCACTGTGGCATGGGGGCCTGAGCCTGTTGTGGCATTACCGCCTGTACCGCAATCCGCCCGCTGGCGCCTGGCTACACATGCACGCGGCCCATGCGTTCGCGCTGGAAAGCGGCATCGCCGACAAGCCCGTGGCGCTGGATGAGGCGCAGCGTCTGTCGCCGAGCACGATCTACAAGCATGCACTGTTGCTGGCGCTGTCCAACCCGTATCGCTTCTCGGCGCGCGAGCTGTCCGATGCCTACGAGGTCACCGGCGTGATGGCGGCGCGCTGCCAACTGCACGCCGGCGGCAGCGGCGCCATCGCGCTCGATCTGGCCGCCGACGCCGGACCCGGCTATCTGCCCGAGGAGCGCCGCGCCGCCGCGCCCGGCCTGCAGGATTTCGACGCCGAACCGGCGCGCGCGGCGCTGGCCGCCGATCGCCAGATGCAGCCCGGCGGCATCTCGCGCAGCAGTTATCGTCTGCATGGTGGCAAGATCCTGGAGATCAGCCACGCCTTCCTCGAACGCCTGCAGTCGACGTGGAGCGGCAACGCCGAGCGCGGCCATGCGCGTTTGCGGGCCGGGCACCCGCTCGAAGCCGTCATCGGCCTGCATGCGCTGCACATGCTGCTGGCCGGCGGGCAGCAATTCCAGACTTTTCTCAGCGGATTGCGTGGCGCCGGTATCAGCATCGGCGCGCAGACGCAAAGCCCGGCCTGGGCCGCGCCCGCCGACGCCGGCGTCGTCGCCGTGCAGCGCGTGCAGGTGCTCGATCAAAGCCTCGGTGGCTATCGCCTGCTGTGGCATGCCGAGGCGGGCATGCGCATCCGCGTCGGCGAGATCGTGGGTCTGGCCCCGCCCGCCGAGCGCGGTGACACGCAGGAGTGGATGGTCGGCATCGTGCGCTGGCTGCGCATCGAGGAATCCGGACAACTGGATACCGGCGTCGAACTGCTGGCGCGACAAGCGCTGCCGGCGGCCGTGCGTGTCCCCGATGCGCGCGGCCAGTTGCGCAACGCGGTACGCGCGCTGCTGCTGCGCGGCGACGATCACGAACAATTGCTGCTGACGACCTTGAATGAAACCATTCCCGCCGCGCTCGAAGTGAGCCTGCCCGAAGATCCGCGTGACTGGCAACCGCTGCCCTCGGTGCGGCTGGCGCAGATCGAATCCAGCGAAGCCCTCGGTCCGGGTTATCAAAGCCTGCGCGTCAGCGCTGCGCCGCGTCCTGTGGCAGCGGCTGCTGTCGCGGAAACCGGCGCATGAGCGCGGCCGCGCACAGCGGCGCCACGGCGCCACGGCGCAACACTTGCGCGGTGCGGGTCGGGCGCGTGCGCGTCGGCGGCGATGCGCCGATCGTGGTGCAGTCGATGACCAACACCGACACCGCTGACGTCAAGACCACGACGCAGCAGGTGGCCGAGCTGGCGCGCGCCGGTTCCGAACTGGTGCGCGTCACCGTCAATACGCCCGAGGCCGCCGCCGCCGTGCCGCGCATCCGCGAACGTCTGGACATGATTGGCGCCGAGGTGCCGCTGATCGGCGATTTCCACTACAACGGCCACCAGTTGCTGACCGCCGAGCCGGCCTGCGCAGAGGCGCTGGCCAAGTACCGCATCAATCCAGGCAATGTCGGCTTCGGCAGGAAAAAGGATACGCAGTTCGCGGCCATCATCGAGATCGCCCTGCGCCATGACAAGCCGGTGCGCATCGGCGCCAACTGGGGCTCGCTCGATCAGTCCCTGCTGGCGCGGTTGATGGACGAAAACCACGCCCGCGCGCAGCCCTGGGATGCCGCCGCCGTGGGCCGCGAGGCCTTGATCCGCTCGGCGCTGGATTCCGCCGCGCGCGCCGAGGAATTGGGATTAAGCCACGATCGTATCCTGTTGTCGTGCAAGGTTTCCGGCGTGCAGGAGTTGATCGCCGTATACCGTGATCTGGCCGCACGCAGCGATTACGCGTTGCACCTCGGGCTGACCGAGGCGGGCATGGGTTCCAAGGGCATCGTCGCCTCCGCCGCGGCGCTGGCGGTGCTGCTGCAGGAGGGCATCGGCGACACCATTCGCATCTCGCTGACGCCGGCGCCCGGCGAGGCGCGCACGCGCGAGGTGATCGTCGCGCAGGAACTGCTGCAGACCATGGGCCTGCGCGCATTCACGCCGCTGGTCACCGCGTGTCCGGGCTGCGGGCGCACCACCAGCAGTTTCTTCCAGGAACTCGCGCAGCGCGTGCAGGAACATGTGCGCGCGCGCATGCCCGAGTGGCGGTTGCAGTACGACGGCGTGGAAAACCTCACGCTGGCGGTGATGGGTTGCGTGGTCAACGGCCCCGGCGAGTCGCGTCACGCCAACCTCGGCATCTCGCTGCCTGGCACCGGCGAGACGCCCGCCGCGCCGGTATTCGTCGATGGCGAGAAAACCGTCACCTTGCGCGGCGAGAATATCGCCGATGAGTTCATCGGCATCCTCGAAAACTACGTCACCACGCGCTACACCCTGCGTGGCGGATGAGCCGGCGCATACGGCTCCGTCAGCACACGGCCATATATCACGTAAATATCACGGAAAAATCATCAAAAAGTATTCATGCGAAGCATCGAATTGCTTTGCGGCAGCCATCCAATCTGATTAGGTTTCCGTAAGCCGGCCACGGTTCCGACATGCGGAGACTGCTCATGTACCCAGGTGTGTGTCGCTCGATTCTCGCGTTCACCGGCTTTTGCACACTGACGCTGTGCATGGCGCTGGCCGCAGGCAACGTACTCGCCGGCAGCGCGCCGGCCGTGGCGCCCATGACGGCACTGAAGTGGCGCAGTATCGGCCCGTACATCGGCGGGCGCGTGGTCGCGGTGGCCGGCGTGCCGAGCGAGCGCGACCTGTTCTACATGGGCGCGGTCGACGGCGGCGTGTGGCGCAGCACCGACTACGGCGTCAAGTGGATCAATCTCACCGACGGCACCCTGCCGGGCTCCAGCAACAGTATCGGCGCGCTCGCGGTGGCGCCGTCGAACCCGAAGGTGATCTACGCCGGCACCGGCGAGAGCGACATCCGCGGCGACATGATCACCGGCGACGGCGTGTTCCGCTCCGACGACGCCGGCAAGACCTGGCACGCGGCGGGCCTCGCCGACACCCACACCATCAGCGCGATCGTGGTCGATCCGAAGAATCCCGAGGTGGTCTATGCCGCGTCGATGGGCCACGTGTTCAAGTCCAACGCCGAGCGCGGCGTGTTCAAGTCGGTCGACGGTGGTAAGACCTGGACCAAGATCCTCTACGTCGATGCCAAGACCGGCGCCATCGACCTGGTGATGGACCCGAAGAACCCCGACGTGCTCTACGCCGCGATGTGGCAGGCGTACCGCCGGCCGTGGACGCTGCAGGACGGCGGTCCCGGCAGCGGCTTGTACAAGAGCAGCGACGGCGGCGCGCACTGGACCGAGATTTCGCGCCACGCCGGTTTTCCGCAAGGCGTGCTGGGACGCATCGGCGTCAGCGTCGCCGCCAGCGATCCGAGCGTGGTCTACGCGATCGTGCAGGCCAAGGGCGGCGGCGTGTTCCGCTCCAATGATGCCGGCGCGACGTGGACGCGCATCAACGCCAACTGGAGCCTGCGCCAGCGCGCGTTCTATTACATGAGCATTTTCGCCGACCCGACCGACGCCAACACGGTGTATGTGCCCGAGGTCGATGCGCTGTGGGTCTCGCGCGACGGCGGCAAGACGTTCGCCAAGCTGCACACGCCGCACGGTGACAATCACATCGTCTGGATCAACCCCCACGATCCCAAGCTGCTGCTGGAGGGCAACGACGGCGGCGCCACCGTGTCCACCGACGGCGGCGTGACCTGGAGCGGTGACCACAACCAGCCCACCGGGCAGTTCTATCACGTGGCGCTGGACGACCAGTTCCCGTTCCACATCTACGGCGCGCAGCAGGACGAGGGTTCGTTTGAAGGCCCCAGCGCGACGCCTGCCGGGATGATTCCTCTGGGTGACTGGCGACCGGTGGCCTACAACGAGGCCACCTTCATTGCACCGCAGCCCGGCCGCCCATCGATCACCTACGGCGCCGGCTACTTCAGCATCCTGAGGCGTTACGACCAGCGCACCGGCCAGTTCCGCGAGATCAGCCCCTGGCCCGAGTACCAGGAAGGCGCGGCGTCCAACCAGCTCAAGTACCGCTTCGGCTGGACCCATCCGATCCTGTTCGCGGCGGCCAATCCCAAGGAACTGCTGCTCGCTTCGCAGTACGTGCTGAAGAGCACCGACGGCGTCGAGACCTGGACGCGCATCAGCCCGGATCTGACGCGCAACGATCCCGTCACCGAGATGCCCAGCGGCGGGCCGGTCGATCTCGACCAGTCGGGCGCGGAGATCTTCCCCGACATCTCGGCGCTGGCGCCCTCGCCGCTGGACGCCGACATCATCTGGGCCGGTTCGGCCGACGGCCTGGTCCACGTCACCACGGATGGCGGCAAGCGCTGGAAACTGGTCACGCCCGAAGGCATCCCCGGCTGGGCGCAGATCAGCTCGATCGAGCCCTCGCACGTGGCCAAGGGTAGCGCGTACCTGACCGCCTCGCGCTACATGTGGGACGACTTCCATCCCTATGTGTTCGAGACCAGCGACTACGGCGCGCACTGGACACCGATCACCACCGGCCTGCCCGCTGACCAGTACGCCTTCGTCGTGCGCCAGGATCCGAACGACGCGCGGCTGCTGTTCCTCGGCACCAAGAACAGCGTTTATGCCAGCTTCGACGGCGGCCGGTACTGGCACCCGCTGGCGCTGAACCTGCCCAAGGTGCAGGTGCGCGATCTGGCCATCAATGTGCGCCAGGGCGATCTGGTCGCCGCCACGCACGGGCGCTCGTTCTGGATCCTCGACAATCTGGCCCTGCTCGAGCAGATGACCCGGCAGCCGACGGTCGCCGCCAACGCCGCGCAGGTGTTCGCGCCCGAAACCGCCTGGTTGACCCACGCCTATGGCGTCAGCGAGTACGCCAGGTTCGTGCTCGACGCCGGTGCCAATCCGCCGTTCGGCGCGACGGTGTTCTTCCACATCCCCGCCGGCTACGACGGCAAGACGCCGGTCACGCTCAGCTTCGTCGATGCGCAAGGGCAGGTGGTGCGCCGTTTCGCGCTGCACCTCAAGATGACGACGCCCAAACCGGCCGCGACCGTGCGCGACAACTGGACGCCGATCCAGGCCAAGGACGCAGCGGACACCAAGCTCACCGCGATCGCGCCCGGCATGAACCGCCTGCAGTGGAACCTGCGCTATCCCGACGCCACCGAAGTCACCGGTTTCCAGGCGCCGATCGCGGCCGGCGGGCTCGATGACACCGTGGAAGGCCCGACGGTCATGCCCGGCCGCTACACCGCCGTGCTCGACTACGGCGGCAAGAAGTCCGCGCAGCCGTTCATCGTGGCGCTCGATCCGCGCCTGCATCCGGCACCCGACGCGCTGGCCGCGCGCCTCGCGTTGGGATTGAAGATCCATGCCGCGCTGGACACGCTGGACCGCACTCTCAATCAAGCTATCGCTCTACGCGACCGGCTCGACGGCGCTGTCGCCGCGGGGATGACCGGGGCGAAGGCGCAGCCGGCGCTGAGCGCGCTCGACGCCGACATCGCCAGCCTGGTCGCGCTGCAGATCCAGTCCAGTGAAGGCAGCCTGATGCACGAGACGAAGCTGCGCAGCCATCTGGCTTATCTCGCCGCCGATATCGACCTCAGCTACGACCGACCGACGCAGGCGGAGTACGCCGTATTCGATCACCTCAGCCAGCAGGCGCTGGCGGGCGAGCAGAAACTGCATGCCGACATTGCGCAGGGTCAACGCGTGCTCTAGCGTTGCGCGACGGAGCGGCGGATGATTGCCGCCTCTCCGTCGCGATGATGCAATCCATGCCCATCAGGAGGATTCACGCATGACGCGCGCACCGAACGTCGCCGTGATCGTCGGCAGCCTGCGCAAGGAGTCCTTCAACCGGCGCATGGCGCTGGCGCTGCAGGCCATGGCGCGGGGCACGCTGGATCTGCAACTCATCGAGATCGGCGCGCTGCCGCTGTACAACCAGGATCTCGATGCCGCGCCACCCGCGTCGTGGACCGCGTTCCGCGATGCCATCCGCGCCAGCGATGCGTTGCTGTTTGTCACCCCCGAATACAACCGCTCGGTGCCCGGCGTGCTCAAGAACGCGCTGGATGTGGGCTCGCGTCCCTATGGCCACAGCGTGTGGGGCGGCAAGCCCGGCGCGGTGATCAGCGTGTCGCCCGGCGCGATCGGCGGCTTCGGCGCCAACCACCACTTGCGCCAGTCTCTGGTATTTCTCGACGTGCCGACCCTGGCGCAGCCCGAGGCCTACGTCGGCGGCGCCGGCACCTTGTTCGACGAGCAGGGCCATATCGCCAACGAAGCCACGCGCGGCTTCATGCAGAAGTTTCTCGATGCCTTCGCGGCGTGGGTTGCCGTGCAGCGCAAGCCGGCGTGAGGGCTATGCATTCCACGACAGGCTGTTTCCAGACAGTCCATCCAATACGCTTAGCCATTGATCAGAGGACACTCGACATGAACGTAAAGAAGCCAATCGCCTCCTGTACCCGCCTGCTCGCAGGAGTCCTGGTGCTTGGGTTGTGCGCGCCCAATGTCTGGGCCAAGGGGCCGGACTCGCTGCACGCAGCGATCGAAAGCGGTAGTCACCTCTTCACGACCGATACCTTCGGCGGCAGGGGCATGACTTGCCAGAGCTGCCACTCGGGAGGCGGCAAAATATCGGGCCAACTCGCCAACGGCGGCAAGATTCCGAGCCTGAGCAACGCCGCCGCGATTTTCCCGCGCTACAGTCCGCGCGCTGGCAAGGTCATCACCCTCGAAGACCAGATCCGCGGGTGCATTGCCGGCGGCCTCGGTGGCAAGCCGCCAGCCTACGGCAGCCAGAAACTGAACGATTTAGTGAGTTATCTGACCTTCCTGTCCAACGGCAAGCCGATCGACATGGGTGGCAAACCGAAATAGACGAGTGGTGCAGTGCGACCCAGAGCGGGTCCACATTGCCGGACGTAGCGAGGGCGGACGTTGCATTGCTGATGCAACGTTGTGCTTGCCACGGCGGACGCCACGGTTCCGCCGGCACGAGCTGGCGCAGGCATCCGGAGGAGAATGTCGCGATGACCAGGAACGCGCGGTTCGCCGATCGCCTGCGCGCCTGGGCTTGGTGGCCGATCTACCGGATCTATGAGCGCCGCCTGGCCAGGCAGGTCGCCACCGGGCCGATGCCCCGGCATGTCGGGATCATCCTCGATGGCAATCGCCGGCATGGGCGTGCCGCGGGATTGCACGAGCCCGAGACGATCTATCGGCTGGGCGCGGCGAAGCTCGACGACATTCTGGCCTGGAGTGCCGATCTGGGCATTTCGATGGTGACGCTGTGGGTGTTCTCGCCGGACAATCTGGGCCGCCCGGAAGCCGAGGTCGACGGCATTCTCGGCGCAGTCGAGGCGAAGATCCGCGCCTTGGTCGACGATCCGCATATCCGACACCGGGGGGTGCGGGTGGCAGCGATCGGCCGGCGCGAGATCCTGCCGCCGGCCCTGCTCGAAGCGATCGACGCGGCGCAGGTGGCGACCGGCGGCAATGACCGCATGACCGTGATTCTGGCCGTCGGCTATGGCGGCCGCGAGGAAATCACCGACGCGGTGCGCGCCCTGATCGCCAACCGTGCCGCGCGCGGCGACTCGATCGCCGAGATCCTCTCGGAAATCAGCCCCGCGGCGATCCACCGGCATCTCTATCTTCCCGAACTGCCCGATCCCGATCTGATCATCCGCACCAGCGGCGAGGTCCGGCTGTCCGGATTCCTGCTCTGGCAGAGTGCGCACAGCGAGTTGCATTTCTGCGACGCGAACTGGCCGGCATTCCGGCGGATCGACTATCTGCGGGCGATCCGCTCGTTCCAGCGCCGCGACCGCCGCTACGGTCGGTGACCCGCGTACTGGTGTGACGCGCGTGGTCCGACGATGAAGGGCAAGTGATTTTGGCGCGTGATGGGTGAGAAGGGCAGTGATGGTGATGGCGCCGGCGATGCAGCGCGCCCAGGCAGCCAACTGCCGGGCGGACAGGCTTTCCTACACGGGTAAGCATTTCCACCAGCGTGTCGATGGTGAACTTGGACGTCTTGAGGCTCACGACGTCCGAAACACGCGGGCGAGAGACCATCAAGATCCGGGCGGCCCGCGCCTGCTTCAGGTGATGCTCCTGAATCCTGGCGATTCGCCTCTACGACGTCGGCCAGCGCGACGACTCGGTGTTCTGGTTCCACGCGGCCAAGGATCGCTATTTGACTGCGGCCGGGGTGGTGCTGGACATGCATTCGCCGGAGTTGGCGGATGCAGCAGATGCGGTTGCCGGTTTTGCGACGCTGGCCGGCCCGGTCATCGACGGTCATGCGTTCTGTGACATCCAGGCGCAGCAGTTATTCCTGAGCATGAGCGACATGCCATTTGCGCAATGCCACCAAGCTCCAGATCAATTCCACGACACCAAATGGCCAGGTTCCGGCAAGAAACCCGTAGGCCGCCGAGCCCAGGCAGGAAATGGAAAAGGCCAATGTAAACCAGGATGAGCGCGACTCCAAAGCATAGAACAACACCATCAAGGTCACGATCGAAGCGCCGTATAGAGTCAGCATGGGCATCTCTTGCTCTGGATGTTGCACCTGTAGTTCGAGGCCGCCAGCAAACAATCACCGCGACATCGCTGCGATGAGCATACGTCAACGACGGGAGCCGGGGGCACGGGCGCTCTGGAACAAGGGCCGGCTCGTGGGGCTCGGAAGACGCCCCCGAAGCTCCGCGATGGGGCATCCGCATTCGCCCGCGGCTCACGCAGTGCATGCGGGAACTCGCCCTCCGGGCGCCGCAGTGGATGACGCGCTGGAGATGACTGAGCTGACGGTGGCCTGCCACCTGATTGGCATCGAGGTTCGGCTGGCTTTCCCTCTCCCACGGGAGAGGGGTTTTTGGCTGCTGAACTTCAGCGCGAATCAGGTGCTGCCAAGGCTCGTGGAGCGCGGTTGTGCAGCCGGGCTTTGCATTGGCGGCATCTGCTGTGTTATCAGTGTCCGCATGAGCCCCGCCGTCCGTCGCCAATATTTTTGGTTTTACGTCTATCCGCAGTCACAGGCGGAGGCACGGGCGCGATTGACTTAAACCAGCGATCGAACAGGATTCCCGACAAGCCGCCAACGACCACTGGCGGCTTTTTTCATGGTCGCCCCTGGTCACCCCTCCAGGAACCGCAACCATGCCCAAACCCACCGACGACCTGCGCATCCGCGCCATCGCCACGCTCGGCACACCGGCCGAGGTGATGCGCGATTGCGCCATCAGCGAACAAGCCGCCACGACCGTCCGCACCTCGCGCGACGCATTGCACCGGATACTCGCCGGCGAAGACGACCGTCTCGCGGTGGTGATCGGACCGTGCTCGATCCACGACTCCCGTTCTGCGCTCGAGTATGCCGAACGACTGGCGGCGCAGCGCGCACGCCTGGGCGATGCACTGGAGATCGTGATGCGCGTCTACTTCGAAAAACCGCGCACCACGGTGGGCTGGAAAGGACTGATCAATGATCCGGATCTCGATGACAGCTTCCGCATCGACAAGGGGCTGCGCATCGCGCGCAGCCTGCTGCGCGACATCAATGAACTCGACCTGCCGGCCGGCTGCGAGTTTCTCGACATGATCACGCCGCAGTACATCGCCGATTTGGTCGCGTGGGGTGCGATCGGTGCGCGCACCACCGAGAGCCAGGCGCATCGCGAGTTGGCATCGGGCTTGTCCTGCCCGGTCGGTTTCAAGAACGGCACCGAGGGCAATATCAAGATCGCTGTGGACGCGGTGCAGGCGGCCGCGCAACCGCATCATTTCATGGCGGTGACCAAGGACGGCCGGGTGGCGATCGCAGCGACCACCGGCAACATGGAATGCCACGTCATCCTGCGCGGCGGCAAGGCGCCGAACCACGACGCCGTCAGCGTGGAGTCGGCCTGCGCCATGCTCGCCAAGGCCGGGCTTCCGGCGCGGGTGATGATCGACGCCAGCCACGCCAACAGCGGCAAGCGGCCGGAAAACCAACCCTGCGTGATCGAGGATATTGCCGGGCAGATCGAGGCCGGCGAGGGGCGCATCATCGGCGTGATGGTGGAAAGCCATCTGCTCGCCGGGCGGCAGGATCTGCGGGCCGGCCGCGCGCTGGTCTATGGTCAGAGCATCACCGATGGCTGCATCGGATGGGACAGTTCGGTGCAAGTTCTGGAGCGGCTGGCGCAGGCGGTACGTCGTCGCCGCTCGTTGGCGATGATTAGCGTCGACGCCCAGGCGCGGCCGCGGTTCCGCCCGCCAGTGCGCGCCAGGGATGCTGACCGCATCGGGGCGATTATGCGCGACGAGGGCTGATCAGGTCGCGCACCCGCTGACCCCATTCCGGCCTGCGTGGCGCAAAAGGGCTTCGTCCGTTCGCGACGCGGGCTCCCATCACCCGAGACCACGCGCGAGGTCGGTCATGATGTCCTCGACCGATTCCAGACCCACGGAAACACGCAGCAGACCGTCGCGGATACCGGCCTCGGCACGCTGCCGCGCAGTGATGCGACCATGCGTGGTCGTCGCCGGGTGCGTGATGGTCGTCTTGGCGTCGCCCAGATTGGCGGTGATGGAAATCAGGCGCGTGGCGTCCACCACGCGCCACGCCGCTTCCTGCCCGCCGCACACCTCGAAGGACACGATTCCGCCATAGCCGTCTTGCTGTTGGCGCGCCAGCGCATGCTGCGGATGCGTGCTGAGCCCGGGGTAATGGACCCGCTCGACCTGCGGATGCGCTTGCAGCCACTCGGCCACGCGCTGGGCACTCTCGCAGTGCGCGCGCATGCGCAGGCGCAGCGTCTCCAGTCCCTTGAGAAACACCCAGGCATTGAACGGGCTCATGCTGGGCCCCGCCGTACGCAGAAATCCGAACACATCCTTGCCCACGCGCTCGGCATCGCCGACCACGGCGCCGCCGAGGCACCGCCCCTGGCCATCGAGATATTTGGTCGCGGAATGGATCACCAGATCCGCGCCCAGCGCCAGCGGGCGCTGCAGCGCCGGGGTACAGAAGCAGTTGTCGACCGCCAGCAGGGCACCATGGGCGTGCGCCAGTTCGGCCAACGCGGGAATGTCAGCCAGCTCGGTCAGCGGGTTCGACGGCGTTTCCGCAAACAGCAGCCGCGTATTGGGCCTGATCGCGGCGGACCAGACCGACGGATCAACCTGTGAAACGAAATCAACCGCCACGCCAAATCGCTTCAGATAACGATCGAACAGGTTGACCGTCGAGCCGAACACGCTGCGCGAACACACCACATGATCGCCTTGCTGCAGCAGCGCCATGCAGGTCGAAAGGATGGCGGCCATGCCGGAGGCGGTGGCCACGCATGCCTCGCCTCCCTCCAGCGCGGCCAGCCGATCCTGGAACGTGCGCACGGTCGGATTGGTGAAGCGGGAATAGACGTTGCCGGGCGCTGCTCCCGAAAACCGCGCGGCGGCTTCCGCCGCGCTGCTGAACGCGAAACTCGATGTCGGGTAAATCGCTTCGGCGTGCTCGCCCTCGTGGCCACGCACCTGGCCGGCGCGCACCGCGAGCGTGTCGAAATCAGTCGGGATATCACTGCCCATGTCCTACCCTGTCCAATCGAGTTTGAAAGTTGGTGCGCACGCGTCGGTCATGGTCGCCAACGGTTCGATGATGGTACCCCCGATGCCCGATGCGGGCGGATCAAGGCGGATGCGTTCCGGCATGATCGGCGTGGGCCAAAGAGGATCATGGGTACACGCACCGGGGATCGATTCACACCCAAAACAACAAAAAGCCCGGCTCGGAGCCGGGCTGAAGATTCCGGTGCAGTTGCGGCGGGGACTCCCGGGATTCAAGCCAGCCAGCAACGATCAAATCATGACTCAGAGTACCTGCTCGCCATGCAAGCTGATATCCAGACCTTCGCGTTCTTGCTCTTCGGTGACGCGCAGACCGATCGTCATGTCAAGCAGCTTGAGGATGATAAACGACACAACCGCGTCGTACACCACGGTGACTGTCACGCCCTTGGCTTGAATCAGCACTTGACCGATATTGCCTTCGAGCACACCGGCGGTGCCGCCGATGGCCTTGACCGCGAACACTCCGGTGAGAATGGCACCGAGCGCGCCGCCGATGGCATGCACGCCGAAGGCGTCGAGCGAGTCGTCATAGCCGATCATTTCCTTCATGTACACCGCCGTCCAGAAGCACACCATGCCAGCGGCGATGCCGATGGCCAGCGCGCCGCCAGGACCGACGAAACCGGAAGCCGGGGTGATGGCCACGAGACCCGCCACCGCACCCGAGCAGATGCCCAGGATGGTGGGTTTGCCCTTGGTCTTCCACTCGGTGAACATCCAGCCCAGCGCGGCGGCGGCGGTGGCGATTTGCGTCGCGGCCATCGCCATGCCGGCGCGGTCGTTGGCGGCACCTGCCGAACCGGCGTTGAAGCCGAACCAGCCCACCCACAACAGCGAAGCGCCGATCAGCGTCAGCACCAGGTTGTGCGGTGGCATGGTTTCTTTCTTGTAGCCCACACGCTTGCCCATCACCAGGGCGGCCACCAAGCCGGCTACACCGGCGTTGATGTGCACCACGGTACCGCCAGCGTAGTCGAGCACGCCATCACTACCAAGCCAGCCGCCGGGGCCCCACACCATGTGGGCGATGGGTGCATACACGGCCAGCAACCAGATGCCCATGAACCACAGCATGGCGGAGAACTTCATGCGCTCGGCAAAAGCGCCGACGATGAGTGCCGGGGTAATGATGGCGAAGGTCATCTGGAAGGTCATGTAGGTCGACTCAGGGATGGTGGGCGCCAGCGGGTTCACGGCGTCCAGTCCCATGCCATCCAGGAAAAACCGACTCACCCCTCCGATGAATCCATTGCCCGTGGTGAACGCCAGGCTGTAGCCGATGATCATCCACAGCACCGTGACCAGCGCGGTGATGGCGAAGCTCTGCATCAGCGTCGCCAGCACGTTCTTCTTGCGCACCATGCCGCCGTAGAACAGAGCCAGGCCCGGAATGGTCATCATCAGCACCAGGGCGGTGGAGGTGAGCATCCAGGCGTTGTCGCCGGAATTGATGAAAGCCGCCGGATTGGGCGCGGCTGCGGGTGCCGCGACCGGAGCCGTTGTGGCGGCCGGAGCCGTGCTGACGGAAGCGTTAGCAACCTGCGCCCAGGCTGGGACTGCGCTAATCAGTACGAACAGACTCAGCGCAAGCATCGGGAGAAATTTTTTCATGTGCGTGACCTTTCTGGATGGGTGATGTCAGAGCGCGTCGCCACCGGTCTCGCCGGTGCGAATACGGACGATCTGCTCGAGGGCCGAGACGAAAATCTTGCCGTCACCAATCTTGCCGGTGCGAGCCGAGTTCTCGATGGCTTCGATCACGCGTTCGACCAGGGCTTCGGGCACGGCGGCCTCGATCTTGACCTTGGGCAGAAAATCGACGACATACTCCGCGCCGCGATACAGCTCGGTATGACCTTTCTGCCGGCCGAAGCCCTTGACTTCGGTGACGGTGATGCCCGTCACCCCGATGTCAGACAAGGCTGCACGTACATCGTCGAGCTTGAATGGCTTGATGATGGCCATGACCATTTTCATGGGGTACTCCTTCCTGATGGGTGGTGTGAGGTGTTCAGAACAAATAGACGGCTTGCAGCTCGAGCGAGGTTTGATTGCTGGCAGGACTGCCGTTCTTGTTGAAGATGGGCTGGTCGGATTTGTCTTGACGCACTTCAGCCATTAACGTCATTGGGGCATCGGGCTTGTAGCTGGCAGTCAACGTCAGCTCCTTGAGTTGGTTGCCAGTCAAACCCGTGATTAATCCGTCTTTGTCATCCACATATTCGCCGCGGGCCGACAGACCCCACTGCGTATTCAACGCGTAGTTGGCATAGAGGGCGATGCCACTGGCTTTGAGCTTTCCATGCGGGGTGTCTTGCGACAAAACATCCACGTTACCCACGAAACTTAGCAAGTCAGTGACCTTGATGGTGCCGAGAAAGTCAACCACATCTCGCCGACCGGCAACACCAGGGACGGCGAGTGGGCTCACGAGCGCGTCGAGCGGGAATTGGCCCGAATAAGCAGTGACGGCGTAAGAAAACATCTTGCTGGGAGTTCCGGAAACTTGCAGCTCAATTGTTTTGCCTCTGGCATCGGGTGGTGAGGATGAGTAGTTCCATCCATTATTCAACCCAGCGGTCAACATCAGAGAGCTACCGGGCGCATAAGTTGCGCGCACCCCGGTATGTTCCAGCGGTATCAGGTAAGTAAACAACAGCGAACGGGAAATATTTGTATCCGTCGTCGGGTTGATGGTTTCAGCACCCGCAAGCGTGACAAATTTGCCGGCCATGAAAGTCAGTGGGCCAGTCGCATATTGAGCATAGGCCTGAAGGATGTCGAACTGGCTGTTTGTGGTGGAGCCGAACAGTTCGGCATTGCGCAAGATCTTGGCATCAGACCCGGCAATGACGTTGACCAATCCGCCCGCACCGCTTGTCGGCAGATAAGACAACGTCATTGCCGCCTGGTTGAGGCTGAAGCTGTTCTGCTTGGTATCGAACTGACGCAAGCCTGGGGTGGTTGTATCGAAGTGCGCATATCCCGCAGATACATACCCGGTAATGCTCAATCCCGGCGTGGCCGCCAGCACCGCGCCCAGGCTTGGAGTTGCGGTTGCCGCAGACGCGGCAAGTGTCCCCGGGATGGCCGGTATGGCCACAGCGGCTGCGGTGGCTGGTGTTGCCGGGGCGGTCTGCGCGGAGGCAAGGCCGGTGCAGCCGCAAACAGCGGCCATGCCGACAGCAAGCAATATTTTGGGGCTCGTCATGATTCTCCCGTATGGCTTTGGCGAACATGGGTGGGGGAACGGCGGCGCATTGCTTGACCAGACCTCACATGTGAGTTTCTGGCAATCGATCGCGTTGACTTGTGCGGCGAAGTACTCTGCGAAATGGCTGGAACGGGCGGATGTGACCTGATTGCAAGCAACACTTGCCAGCAGCTTTCATGCCATGCATGCAAATGCAGTTAAATACAGTCTTGGCCCGGTCATTCTCATGCGAAATGCCTCATTAAGGTGCTTTAAGCTCCGCTTAATTGCGCCATTATGGTGCAAATTTCACCGATTCCAGAGACGCGGCGAGGCGAAGGAAGTCCACTAGCCACATGGGGTATGCCAAGCGTCAGCGGCCTCGCGCTGGCGGCAAGCCCGCGGCACCACCGCCAGAGCTGGCCGGGACGGCTTTCGATGATCGTTTTCGAGCGGTCGGCTCAGGCCGAAAACAGCCGCGGATCGTGCGTGCCAGCCCCCTGATTCTTCCGCATCTCATTGCGATGACGGCATGCAGCCCCGGAGCCCAGTCATTCTCCGGGGTCTTCCGGCTGGTCTTGGGCGGCCGCGCATTGGTGGCGCTCGATGCCGGCCACTTGTCGGCGTCGTTGGGGCATGCGTCGGCGGCATCCTGATGCTGGCCGGCGTCATCGCCACGACCGCCGGGTCTGTTGACGGGCGCAACTTTCGCGCGGTGGCCGTGGCGCGGGCGCCGCAAGTCTGGGTGGATGCCAGCGGCATGAAGTTGCTCAAGCGCGCGCGCTTGCGCAGCGGCGATATTTCCGTCGGCTTGCCACCTCGTTGCTCCAGCGCAACAGGCACCAGGCCTCACAGGGCCTGGGCGCGCTCTTCGGCGGGGGCACTGGGCTCGATCTGATTTCGGCTGTTCATCGTTGCGCTGACGGGCCGTGTGTCGGTCGAGGACACGGCCGTGCGCAAGGAAGGCGCCGCGTCGTCTTCGAAATGATTGCGCTGGGCGGCTTGCTCATGCGTCGTCGATGCACGCCAGCAGGGCGGGGCCGAAGTTGTCGCGCTTTTTGTCGCCGACGCCGGAGACGCCGCGTAATGCGTCGAGGCTGGTGGGGCGGGCGACGGCGATGGCGCGCAGCGTGGCGTCGGAGAACACCACGTAAGCGGGTACGCCGTGCTCTTTGGCGGTGGCGGCGCGCCAGGCACGCAGGCGCTCGAACAGCGCGGTATCTGCGCTGGACAAGGCCTGCCGCGCCGCGCGCGCGGTTGCCGATTTTCCGCCGGCAGCGGCGGCGCCACCCATGGCGCGGCGCTTGCGCTTGGCACCGGGTTCGCGGCGCTTGAGGTGGATGCGGCGCTGTCCGCGCAGCACTTCGCGGCTGGCTTCGGTGAGTTGCAGCACGCTGAAGTGCGCGGCATCCACTTCCAGCAGATGCTGCGCGACGAGCTGGCGCAGCAGCAGGCGCCAGTCGGTTTCCGATGTGTCGGCGCCGATGCCGAAGGTGGACAGCGTGTGGTGGCCGTGGCGTTCGGTTTTTTCGCTGCGCTTGCCGCGCAGCACGTCGATGATGTGGGTCGCCGCGAAGCTGGTGTTGCTGGCCTGACGGCAGCGGTAGATGGTGGACAGCAGTTTTTGCGCGGACTCGGTGGCATCGATCAGTTCGGGTGGGTTGAGGCAGTTGTCGCAGTTGCCGCAAGGCATGCTGGCTTCGCCGAAGTAGCCCAGCAGGCGCACGCGGCGGCAGTCGGCGGCTTCGGCCAGCGCCAGCATGGAGTCGAGCTTGGCCGTTGACAGGCGCTTGTAGGCGTCGTCCGCCTCGGACAGTTCGATCAGTCGGCGCTGCTGCACCACGTCCTGCAGGCCATAGGCCATCCACGCCTGCGCGGGCAGGCCATCGCGCCCGGCGCGGCCGGTTTCCTGGAAATAACCTTCGACGGACTTGGGCATGTCGAGATGCGCGACGAAGCGCACATCGGGCTTGTCGATGCCCATGCCGAAGGCGATCGTCGCCACCATGACGATGCCGTCCTCATCCAGAAAGCGGCGCAAGTGGCGCGCGCGCATCTCGGCCGGCAGTCCGGCGTGGTAGGGCAGTGCGGTGATGCCGTGGCCCGCGAGCATCTGCGCCACTTCTTCCACCGTGTTGCGCGACAGGCAATACACCACGCCGCAATCGCTCGTGTGTTCACCGCGGATGAATTGCAGCAGTTGCGCGCGGCCATCGCGCTTCTCCACCACGCGGTAGCGGATGTTGGGGCGGTCGAAGCTGGAGACGAACTCGGTGCCGTCGTGCAGCAGGCGCTGCACGATTTCATGGCGCGTGGGTACGTCGGCGGTGGCGGTGAGCGCTACCCGCGGCACCTGCGGCCAGCGCTCGCGCAGCATGGCAAGCTGGCCGTACTCGGGGCGAAAATCGTGCCCCCATTGCGACACGCAATGCGCCTCGTCGATGGCGAACAAGGCGATGCGGCAATCGTCGAGCAGGCGCTGGCCGCTATCACTCAGCAGCCGTTCGGGTGCCATGTAGAGCAAGTCCAGCTCGCCGCGCCGCGCTTGCTGCTGCACCTCGCGCGCGGTTTGCGCATCGAGCGTGGAGTTGAGGAACGCTGTGCGTATACCCAATTCGCGCAGCGCGGCGACCTGGTCCTGCATCAGCGCGATCAGCGGCGAGACGACGATGCCCAGTCCCTCGCGCAGCAATGCCGGAATCTGGAAGCACAGCGACTTGCCGCCGCCCGTGGGCATGAGCACCAGTGCATCGTGGCCGCCGAGTACATGGTCGATAATCGCGCGCTGCTGTCCGCGGAACGCCGGGTAGCCCCAGATGTGCTGCAGCAGGTCAGTGGCGTTGGGGTTGGCGGGCAATGTATTCATCGGCAGGCGTGGCTCCAGGTGGGATGAACGCGCGCACGATGCAGCGGTGATGCGTTACCGTAGGTACCGAGATATTGCGGAGCATATCCATGCAAAAACCCAAAGCCACACCGGACAACGCCCGCCTCGATCGTATCGTCGCCGCGGCGCGGCGCGATGCCGAACAGCGCAACAACGGCTACCGCGAGCGGGCGCTGAAGATGTACCCGTGGGTGTGTGGTCGCTGCGCGCGCGAGTTCACCCGCGCCAATGTGCAGGAACTCACCGTGCACCATCGCAACCACAACCACGACGACAACCCGGCCGACGGCAGCAACTGGGAGTTGCTGTGCGTGTACTGCCACGACAACGAGCATGCGCGTTATGTCGATCACGCCGCGGGCAGCATGGGCGCGGCCGCCGCGCCCGCCGCCGCGACGGCGCAGCCGTTTGCCGGTTTGCAGGCGCTGCTGGAAAAACGCGGCAAGGGCTAAGCGTCGGGGTTGCGCGCAGTCGCTCATTCCTTCGCGGCGCCGGGCGCCATCACCGGCGCCACCGTGGCGCTGCGCAAGCGTTTCTGCCAGTGCCGTGTCTCGGTGATCAGCGTCGTCAGGCCCACGCCCAGCACGACGCCCACGGCCAGCATGAATGGCACGCCCAGGTGATCGAGATTGTGCACGTGCAGGCCGGTCACGATGCCGAACTCGCGCAGGCGCGGCAGCAGCAGCCCGAGCGCACCGGCGCCGGCGTAGGCGAGGCCACCCCAGATCAGGGTGCGCGTGGCGGTAGTCAGCGCGACCGCGCGGATGGCCTCGGGCGGCAGGCTGCGCCGCGCTGCGAAGCGGCCGAACAGCGCGCCTGCCAACACCTGCACCAGTGCCGTGCCCAGCCCGAACAGCGCGCCCGGCACCCAGCCCCACCACGCCGAAGGCATCGCCGGTGCCAGCGTGGTGTAGAGGATCAGCGCGAAGGCGCCAAACCCCCAGCCGGCGACGAAACCGTGCACCGCAGGCATCCACCCGGCCAGCTTGCGCGCGCGCGTGTCGCGGGCGCCTTGGCCGCGCAGCGACGCATCGGCGGCCTGCATCAACGCCGGTTCATCGCAGTGGCCGAACAGATGCAGGTGCACTGCATGCCGCTGTCGCGCCATGAGCATGCCGCCGAACAACATCAGCAGGCCCACCGGTATATACAGCGCGTAATCCAGACCCTTCTGGCCCATCCAGTGCGCCAGCCCGAGCCAGGCCAGCTCGCTACCCAGTGCGCGTTGCACGATGAAGCTGAAGGAAAACAGTGCCCCTGCACGCAGGCCGGCGCGGGTGGAATAGCCGCCCACGGCGTAGCTGAAGGTGATCGGCCAGGTGTGTTCGTCCGGAGTGATGCCATGCACCACACCCAGCAGCAATGCGGTGATCAGCGCTGCACCCAGATCAAGGTGGGCGGGATCCCAGAGGTTGATGCCCATGCCTCAACTCCACGACAAGCCCATGATAGCGTTACATCATAACGCTACGGCATGTTCCGGATAAGCCTTGATCGACGCCGGAAATCAATGCAACTGCGTGCGCGCCCATGCGGCATCAAGCGCCTCGGCGGCATCATGCGGGGTGAGTTTCGCGGCGCGCTCGAATGCTTCGGTCACCGCCGCGCTGCGGCGCATGCCGGCAAGCGTCAACAGCGCGTTGCCTGTCTCCAGCCACGCCAACGGGTTGGCGGGCATCAGCCGGCGTGCGGTTTCCAGATGATGCTCCGCGGCCGTGGCGTTGGCGCCGCATCTCATCTTGGCGGCGATCGCGCCCATGCGCCCGGTCAGTGTGGCGTGGAAAATGCCCAGCGCGAGCTGCGCTTCGGCGTGGCGTGGAGCGATCTGCAAGGCGCTCTGCAGCGCCATGTGCTGCACTTGCAACTGCGCGTTGTCGAGGCGGGCATTCGGGGCCATGTTCTGCAAGTGCAGGCTCAGCACGTAAGCCAGCCGGTAATGGCTGTTGGCCTCGCCGGGCAATGTCTTGCGCAGCGCTTCGGCGATCGGGATCAGGGTCTTCACATACAGCCGCCGCGCGACGGCATCGCCCAGCATGTGTCGCGCATGTGTGCCGCCAGCCTTGATCGTCACGGAGGCGCCGGCCACGCCCAAGGCCATGCCCTGTGCATGGGCGCTCTCGAATTCACCTTCGTGATAGGCACGCCAGGCCGCTTGCAACGCGGCGGCCAGCGCGGCGGCGCCCGCGTGGGGCTGACCGGGCAGCGCCAGCAGCCTTTTCGCGCGTTGCGCATCGGGCCATGGCTCGAGGTCGCCAAGATGCAGTTGCTTCCATGCGCCCTGCAGCGCTTCGCCAGCAAAATTGAACGCATGCCTGGCGGCGGGCGAGGGCATCCGGGCCGGTTTGCTCATCAGTTCGATACTCTCGATGGTGACTTTGCCACGCGCCTGGCGCGCAGCCGGTGCGGACATGTACGCCCGCGGCAGGTGCATTATGCGGCAGAGTGGGCGCCCCGGGGCCGCGCGGCGCGCATTGCAAGCAACTTGTGATGCAGCGGCTATGCTTGCGCCCGAGGAGCGCACGCATGCCTGATCAGTCCACGCCGGCCGCGCGCATCGCGCGATTGCGCCGGCGCATCGAAGACGCCAACTACCGTTATTACGTGCTCGACGACCCGGATATCCCGGACGCCGAATATGACCGTCTGCTGCGCGAGCTGCAGGCGCTGGAGGCCGCGCACCCCGAGCTGGTCACGCCCGATTCGCCCAGTCAGCGCGTCGGCACGCGCCCGGCAGGCGGCTTTGCCGAAGTGCGGCATGCGCTGCCGATGCTGTCGCTGGGCAACGGTTTTGAACACCACGAGGGCCACGACGATGCCATGCGCTACCCCGAGGTGGCCGACTTCGTGCGCCGCGTCGAACAAACGCTGGGACATGGCGATACCGTCTATTCGGTCGAGCCCAAATTCGACGGCCTGGCCATCAGCCTGCGCTATGAGCATGGATTGCTGGTGCAGGGCGCCACGCGCGGCGATGGCAGCGTGGGCGAGGATGTCACCGCCAATCTGCGCACGCTGCGCGCCATTCCGTTGCGCCTGCGCGGCGACGCGCCGGACGTGCTTGAGGTGCGCGGCGAGGTGATCATGCCGCGCGCGGGTTTCGACGCGTTCAACGCGCGCGCGCTGGCCGCCGGCGAGAAACTGCTGGCCAATCCGCGCAACGGCGCCGCCGGCTCGCTGCGCCAGCTCGATCCGCGCATCACCGCGCGGCGTCCGCTGGCTTTTTTCGCCTATGGCATCGGTGTGATCGAGCCGGCATCGCTGTTGCCGCCGACGCACTCCGCGACCCTGCAGTGGCTGCGCACGCTGGGTTTTCCTGTCGCGCCGGAAATCGCCACCGCGCAAGGATTCGCCGGCCTGATCGCCTACTACCGACGCATCGGCGCGGCGCGCGACCGTTTGCCGTATGGCATCGACGGCGTGGTCTACAAGCTCGATCGTTATGTCGACCAGCAAGCGCTGGGCTACGTCGCGCGCGCGCCGCGCTGGGCCATCGCGCACAAGTTCCCGGCCGAGGAGCAGATGACCGTGCTCGAAGCCATCGATGTGCAGATCGGGCGAACCGGCGCGGCCACGCCGGTGGCGCGGCTGACGCCGGTGCAGGTCGCCGGCGTCACCGTCACCAACGCGACCTTGCACAACGCCGACCAGATCGAACGGCTCGACGTGCGCGTCGGCGACACCGTGATCGTGCGCCGCGCCGGCGATGTGATTCCCGAGGTGGTGCGCGTGGTGGCCGAACGGCGCCCGCCGCGCACGCGACCCTGGCGCATGCCCACGCACTGTCCGGTGTGCGGCGCGCAACTGCTGCGCGAGGAAGGCGCCAGTGCCTGGCGATGCTCCGGCGGGCTGAGCTGCGCCGCGCAGCGCCGCGAGGCGATCCTGCATTTCGCCTCGCGCCGCGCCATGGATATCGACGGTCTGGGCGAGCGTTACATCGAGGATCTGATCGCCTTCGATTACGTGCATGCGCCGGCCGATCTGTATCGGCTCACGCGCGATGACCTGCTGGCGATGAAACGCAAGGCCGATGCGCGCGACGGCACCACGCCGGAGACGGTGAAACAGGGCAAGATCGCCACGCTGTGGGCCGAGAACCTGCTCGCCGCCATCGCCGCCAGCACGCGCCCCACGCTGGCGCGGCTGCTGTTCGCGCTGGGCATCATGCATATCGGCGAGGAAACCGCGAAAACGCTGGCCGACGCGCTGGGCAGCCTCGATCGCGTGCGTCGCGCGCCGGCGCTGGCGCTGCAGTGCCTGCCCGATATCGGCCATGCGGTGGCCGACTCCATCGCCACCTTTTTCGCGCAGCCCGGCAACGCCGCGGCGGTGGACGCGCTGCTCGCCGCGGGCGTGGCGCCCGTGGACGAGCATCTGCCGCGGCGCGTCTTGCTGGGCCAGTTGCATTGGGCCGCGTTGATCGCTCGCGTCGGCATCCGCAACATTGGCAAGGGTGGCGCGGAAACGCTGGCGACTGCATACCCCGACGCTCGCGCCCTGCGCGCGGCAGGCGGCGCCGCCAGTGGCTTGAGCACGCGCGCGCAGGCCGCGTTGGAAGAATGGCTGCGCACGTCCGCATTCGACGCGCTTGCCGCTGCCGATGTCTATGCGCGCGCCGTACTGGCCGAAGCCGAGGGCGAAGCGATAGCCACCGGCCCGCTGGCCGGCAAGACGATCGTGCTCACCGGCACGCTGCTGGCCATGTCGCGCGATGCGGCCAAGGCACGGCTCGAACAACTCGGCGCCAAGGTTGCCGGCAGCGTGTCCAAAGCCACCAGCCTGGTGATCGCCGGCAGCGAGGCCGGCAGCAAGCTCGACAAGGCACGCGAGTTGGGCGTGGAGGTCTGGGACGAGGCGCAGTGGTTGCACTGGCTTGCTCAACAGACTTGATGCGCGGATCAGCGCGCATGGCCGGCCGGCCGCGCTAAGCTCACGTTTTGACTGTGCCTCCAAGCCATGGCCGAACCTGTCCGCATCGCAATCCACGGCGCCGCCGGGCGCATGGGGCGCAGCCTGATCGAGCTGGCGCGTCAGGATGCGCGCCTGAAGTTGGTGGCCGCGCTGGTGGCGCCGGGATCCGATCTTGAAGGCACGCCGCTGCGCAGCCCGCCCGTACCCGGAGCGCTTGTCTATGGCACGCAACTGGGTGCTGTCGGTGCCCATGTGCTGGTGGACTTCAGCAGTCCCGCCGGCTTCGATCGGGCCTTGGCGCTTTGCCGTGAGCGCGGGATCGCACTGGTCAGCGGCAGCACGGGTCTCAGCGCAGCGCAATTCGTTGCGCTGGACGCCGCGGCGCGCGACATTCCCGTGCTGCACGCGGCCAACTTCAGCTTGGGCGTCAGCCTGCTGATGCGCTTATTGCGCGAGGCCGCGGCTGCTTTGCCCGAATGGGATGTGGAGATCGTCGAGGTGCATCATGCGCGCAAAATCGACGCGCCCTCGGGTACCGCGTTGGCGCTGGGCGAGGTTGCCGCCGCCGCCCGCGGACATCGCCTCGATGAGGTGATGCAGACCGCGCCCCACGGTCAAACCGGCGCACGCGTGCCAGGCACTATCGGCTTCGCCGTGGTGCGCGGCGGCGATGTGGTCGGCGAGCATAGCGTGTGGCTGCTGGGCACCGGCGAGCGCATCGAGCTGAGCCACCGCGCCGGCAACCGCGCCATCTTCGCGCGCGGCGCCCTGGCCGCCACGCTGTGGCTGGCGCGCAAGCTGCCGGGTCGCTATGAGCTGGAGCAGGTGCTGGGCACGGGCTGATACGAAATTGCGATCCAATATCGAGAATGATCAGGCGGTCATTCCCGCGCAAAGCCTGCCCCCAGCGAAGGCAGGGGCGGGAAGCGCTTCTTGACAGCGAAGCAGGTCATCCAGCGCATTCTGAAGTCACTGGATCCCCGCCTGCGCGGGGATGACGAACCGACTTGCGCGGGGATGACGAGCCAAAACGACCTGGGCGTTCGCTCGAAGATCCTTGTCTTGTTGAATGAATGCACATTGATATGAGTCGTTTGGACCCCCTGCTCTGCGCCGACTGCGCCCGTGTCTGTGCCAAGTCAAAGCAGGTGTCGCGTGGCGTCGATGCCGTGATTCGCCGGGGCAGTGATGCCAAGATGTCGGGATTTAGCGCAGCGCGCGTGCATCAGTCCAGATGCCCGGCGTTGCGGTCGCGACCGGCGCCGAGCTTGCGATCCCAGCGCCCGAACAGCCTCTTGATGACACGCGAAAAACGTCCGTATCGGATCTTGCGTGCCTTGGCTTCCTCGTTCACCACCCAAGCGATTTGCAGCACCTTGCGCTCGCCCTCGCAGGGCAGGTGGCCATGAAATGAATTGTCGGCGCGCTTGAACATCGCCAGCGTGCCGAATAGCGGCCTGATCTCGGGCACCAGCACGGCGTCGATGTCGTGCGCGTTGGCCAGAAAGCGCAGGCAGCCCTCGCTGATGTCGGGCCAACTGGTGTTGAGGTACAGCAGTGCCGTGGCCACCTTGGAGCGGCTGTCGGTGTGGATGGTGCCGTGGCGCTTGTTCATGCGCCCGCACAGCGTGACCAGGGTGGGGTATTGGCTGAGGCGTTCGATGTTGACCTGCGCGCCCAGCGCATCGGCGAATGCCGGCGTGGTCAGCGCGGCGACCAGCACGTTGAAGCGGGGTCCGCATTGCCGCGGGGAGTAGGGAAAGAATCCGGCCTCGTTGATCTGCGGGTAGTCGCTCAGCAGCGCGGACGCGGATGCGGCGGGCAGCAGGTCCGGCACGACGATGAAATCGAAGGGCTGGTGACACAGCGTCCGCGCCGGGCTGAGCAGGCGCGTGGCGCTGGGCAGCCAATCGACTTCGAAATCGGACAGGGCAGCGGCATTCATCCGGTGCGATCCGGGGTTGGACCAGGGCATTCTAGCGATTGCAGGCAGCGCGGCGCGTGACTTCACGTCGCGCCGGACACCGTGAGCGCCCGCCCCGGAAAATCGCCGGACCGCATTTCGCCGGCATCCTGCTAGAATCCTCGCTCGCCTGTTGTCCCTTCCCCTCGGTCCCGCCCCGCGCCGGATCGCGGGTCTTGTCGCATCCGGAAGGCGTATCCCCCATGCATGTTCCCGCCCTGCTCGCCCTCGAAGACGGCACCATTTTCGCGGGCACGAGCGTTGGCGCCCCCGGCCACACCGTGGGCGAGGTGGTGTTCAACACCGCCATGACCGGCTATCAGGAAATCCTCGGCGATCCTTCCTACGCCCGGCAACTGGTCACGCTCACGTATCCGCACATCGGCAATACCGGTTGCAACGCGGGCGATGACGAGTCCACGCACGTGCACGCCGCCGGCTTGATCGTGCGCGACGTGCCGCGCCTGCCCAGCAACTGGCGCAGTCGGGAAAGCCTGCCGGATTACCTCAAGCGCCACGGTGTGGTCGCCATCGCCGGGCTGGATACGCGCAAGCTCACGCGCTTGCTGCGCGCTCAGGGCGCGCAGGCGGGCTGCATCCTCGCCGGTCCCGATGCGGCGCACGCCGATGCCACCGCGATCGCCGTGGCCGCCGCGCGCGGGTTTCCTGGTCTGGCCGGCATGGATCTGGCGCGCGTGGTCAGTACCTCTGCGGCGTATCGCTGGGAGGATGGTAGTCTCGATCTCGATCACGGCGGCTGCGCGCGCCCCGCGCCGCGCTTGCACGTGGTCGCCTACGACTTCGGTGTCAAGCGCAACATCCTGCGCCTGTTGGTCGACCGCGGCTGCGCGCTCACCGTGGTGCCGGCGCAGACGTCCGCCAGCGAGGTGCTGGCGCGCAAGCCCGACGGCGTGTTTCTGTCCAACGGCCCCGGCGATCCGGAACCCTGCGATTACGCCATCGCCGCCATCCGCGAATTCCTGGCGCGCAAGCTGCCGTTGTTTGGCATCTGCCTCGGCCACCAATTGCTCGGCCTCGCCGTCGGCGGCAAGACGCTGAAAATGAAATTCGGCCATCACGGCGCCAACCACCCGGTGCAGGAACTGGCCAGCGGCCGCGTGCTGATCACCAGCCAGAATCACGGTTTCGCAGTGGATGAGACCAGCCTGCCGGCCACCGCGCGCGTCACCCATCGCTCTCTGTTCGACGGTTCCAATCAGGGCATCGCGCTGAGCGACGCGCCGGCGTTTTCGTTCCAGGGCCATCCCGAGGCCTCGCCGGGACCGCACGATGTTTCGGGCTTGTTCGATCGGTTCATCGACATGATGCGGGACTCGGGACTCGGGACTCGGGACTCGGGAGGAGCGCGATGACCGCATCGCATTTCCGCGAGCTCGAGGTCTGGCAGTTGGCGATGCAGCTGGCCTGCGCGGTCTATGAGCCGACCGCCGCTTTCCCGCGCGAAGAACGCTACGGCCTCACGGCGCAGTTGCGGCGCGCGGCGGTTTCCATACCCTCCGATATTGCGGAGGGCAATGCCCGCAGTTCGCTGAAAGACTACGCGCGCTTCGTCTCGATGGCGCTGGGCTCCACCGCTGAAGTGCAGACTCAGTTGTTCTTGTCGCGGGATCTGGGTTTGGCTGCCGAAGCCGATGGTGCTGCCGCATTGGAGCTTTGCGATCGTGTCGGGCAGATGCTTGCACGCCTGCATCAAGCCCTGTGCCGCAAGCTCGAATCCGAGTCCCGAGTCGCGAGTCCCGAGTCCCGGAGCTGACCATGCCCAAACGCACCGACCTCAAAACCATCCTGCTGATCGGCGCCGGCCCGATCGTGATCGGCCAGGCCTGCGAGTTCGACTACTCCGGCGCGCAGGCGTGCAAGGCGCTGCGCGAGGAGGGCTACCGCGTGGTGCTGGTCAACTCCAACCCGGCGACGATCATGACTGATCCGGACATGGCCGACGCGGTGTATATCGAGCCGCTCACCTGGCAGTCGCTGGAACGTATCATCGCCAAGGAGAGACCCGATGCGCTGCTGCCCACCATGGGCGGGCAGACCGCGCTGAACTGCGCGCTGGATCTGGCCGACAACGGCGTGCTGGAAAAACACGGCGTCGAGTTGATCGGCGCCTCGCGCGATGCGATCCGCATGGCCGAGGACCGCGAGTTGTTTCGCGTGGCCATGCAGGAGATCGGCCTGGCATGCCCCAAGGCCGCGGTGGCGCGCAGCTTCGAACAGGCGGTCGAGGTGCAGGCGCAGGTGGGTTACCCGACCATCATCCGCCCCAGCTTCACCCTCGGCGGCAGCGGCGGTGGCATCGCCTACAACCGCGAGGAGTTCGAGGACATCGCCAGGCGCGGCCTGGAACTCTCGCCGGTGCACGAGGTGCTGGTCGAGGAATCGGTGCTGGGCTGGAAGGAGTTCGAGATGGAGGTGGTCCGCGACAAGGCGGACAACTGCATCATCGTGTGCTCGATCGAGAATCTCGATCCGATGGGCGTGCACACCGGCGACAGCATCACCGTGGCGCCGGCGCAGACGCTCACCGACAAGGAATACCAGCGCCTGCGCGATGCCAGCATCGCCGTGCTGCGCAAGATCGGCGTGGATACTGGTGGCAGCAACGTGCAGTTCGGCATCAACGCCGAGGATGGCCGCGTGGTGGTCATCGAGATGAACCCGCGCGTGTCGCGCTCCTCGGCGCTGGCGTCCAAGGCCACCGGGTTCCCGATCGCCAAGGTCGCGGCCAAGCTGGCCGTGGGCTATACGCTGGACGAGCTGCGCAACGAGATCACCGGTGGCAAGACCCCGGCCAGCTTCGAGCCCAGCATCGATTACGTGGTCACCAAGATTCCGCGCTTCGCATTCGAGAAATTTCCAGCCGCCGACGCGCGCCTGACCACGCAGATGAAATCGGTGGGCGAGGTCATGGCGATCGGGCGCAGCATGCACGAGTCCCTGCAAAAAGCGCTGCGCGGGCTCGAGATCGGCAAGAACGGCCTGGATCCGACCGGGCTTGATCTGTCACTACTTGACGATCAGGTGCGCCTGAAGCGCGAGTTGCGCGAACCCAGCCCGGAGCGCTTGTTCTATGTGGCCGATGCCTTCCGCGCCGGTCTGGTGCTGCAGGAAATCCACGCGCTGACGCACATCGATCCGTGGTTTCTGGCGGTGATCGAGGATCTGGTTCTGGAAGAAGCGCATGTGCGCGAGGGTGGCCTGAAGACGCTGGATGCTGCGCGCTTGCAAGCACTCAAGCGGCTGGGTTTTGCCGATGCGCGCCTGGCCGCGCTGGTCGGCACCGACGAGGCGGCGTTGCGCCATCTGCGCCACGCGCTGGGCGTGCGTCCGGTGTACAAGCGCGTGGATTCGTGCGCGGCCGAGTTCGCCACCAGCACCGCGTATCTGTACTCGACCTACGAGGACGAGTGCGAAGCCGCGCCCACCACGCGCAGGAAGATCATGGTGCTCGGCGGCGGACCCAACCGCATCGGCCAGGGCATCGAGTTCGACTACTGCTGCGTGCACGCCGCGCTGGCGCTGCGCGAGGACGGTTTCGAGACCATCATGGTCAATTGCAACCCGGAGACCGTGTCCACCGACTACGACACCTCCGATCGTTTGTACTTCGAGCCGCTGACGCTGGAAGACGTGCTGGAAATCGTCGAGCTGGAAAAACCCGTCGGCGTGATCGTGCAATACGGCGGGCAGACGCCGCTGAAACTGGCGCAGGCGCTGGAAGCCAACGGCGTGCCGGTGATCGGCACCAGTCCCGACTCGATCGATCTGGCCGAGGACCGCGAGCGTTTCCAGAAGCTGGTCACCGAGCTGGGCCTGTTGCAGCCGCGCAACCGCACCGCGCGCAACGCCGACGAAGCGTTGCTGCTGGCGCGCGAGATCGGTTATCCGCTGGTGGTGCGTCCCAGCTACGTGCTCGGCGGACGCGCCATGGAAGTGGTGTATTCCGATGCCGATCTGGCGCGCTACATCCGCGATGCGGTGCGCGTGTCCGAGCGCTCGCCGGTGCTGCTCGATCGCTTTCTGGACAACGCCATCGAGGTGGACGTCGATGTCGTCGCCGACGCCGACGGCAACGTCCTGGTCGGCGGCATCATGGAGCACATCGAGGAAGCCGGCGTGCATTCCGGGGATTCATCCTGCTCGCTGCCGCCGTATTCGCTGTCGCCCGCCGTGCAGGCGCAACTGCGCACGCAGGTCACGCAACTGGCGCGCGCGCTCAAGGTCAACGGGCTGATGAACACGCAGTTCGCGGTGCAGGGCGAGACCATTTACATCCTCGAGGTGAACCCGCGCGCCTCGCGCACGGTGCCGTTCGTGTCCAAGGCCAGCGGCGTGGCGCTGGCCAAGATCGCCGCGCGCTGCATGGCCGGGCGCTCGCTGGTGGAGCAGGACACCACGCGCGAAGTGGTGCCCGGCTACTACTCGGTGAAGGAGGCGATTTTCCCCTTCGCCAAGTTCCAGAACGTGGATCCGATCCTCGGTCCGGAGATGCGCTCCACCGGCGAGGTGATGGGCGTGGGGCGCAGTTTCGGCGCGGCCTTCGCGCGCGCGCACGAGGCCGCCGGGATCAAGGCGCCACCGCTGGGCAAGGCATTTCTGTCGGTGCGCGACGCCGACAAGGAGCGCCTGCTGCCGGTGGCGCTGGATCTGCTGCGGCGCGGTTATGGCCTGGTCGCCAGCGGCGGCACGGCTGCGTTTCTGAGCGGCCACGGTGTAGTCTGCGAGCGCATCAACAAGGTGCTCGAAGGTCGGCCGCACATCGTCGATCTGATCAAGAACGGCGAGATCGTGTTCATCGTCAATACCACCGAGGGCAAGCAGGCCATCGCTGACTCGTTCTCGATCCGGCGCGAGGCGTTGCAACTGCGCATCACCTATTCCACCACCATCGCAGGCGCGCGCGCCTTGCTGCACTCGCTGGATTTCCGTGGCCAGGGCGAGGTGCTGAGCCTGCAGGAACTGCATCAGGAGCTGCACGCATGAAGCGCGCCCCCATGACCCGAAAAGGCTCCGAGCGTCTGCGCGGCGAACTGGAGCGATTGAAAAGCGTCGCGCGACCGCGCGTGATCCACGCTATCGCCGAGGCGCGCGCGCACGGCGATCTGAAGGAGAACGCCGAGTACCACGCCGCGCGCGAACAGCAGGGCTTCATCGAAGGCCGCATCAACGAGCTGGAGGCCGCGTTGTCGTTCGCCGAGATCATCGACGTGACGCGCCTCAACGCGGCGCCGCGCATCGTGTTCGGCGCCACCGTGCAACTGGAGGACGCCGACAGTGGCGAGACCATCACCTACCAGATCGTCGGTGATCTCGAGGCCGACATCAAGGCGGGGTTGATCTCGGTCAGCAGCCCGTTCGCGCGCAGCCTGATCGGCAAAAGCGCCGGCGACACGGTCGATTTCAACGCACCGGCCGGTCTGCGCTGTTTCGATATTGTCGGCGTGCGCTACGAGTGATTTCCTTTCGTGGTGTCGCGTTGCGTCGTGGCGGCAGGCTGCTGCTGTCCGGCCTCGATCTGAACGTGCATGCCGGCTGGCGCGTTGGCGTGGTCGGCCGCAACGGCAGCGGCAAATCGAGCCTGTTCGCCGCGCTCAAGGGTGAGCTTGAGCCGGATGCCGGCAGCCTCGACATGCCCTCCGATTTGCGCATGGCCGCGGTCGACCAGGAAACCCCGCCGCTGCCCGAATCGGCGCTGGATTTCGTGCTCGGCGGTGATGCCGAACTGCACTCCGCGCATCTTGCCGCCACGCAGGCCACGGCGGCCGAGGACCACGAAGCCGCGGCGCACGCGCACTTGCGCATCGAGGCCTTGCACGGCTACGACGCCGAGGCGCGCGGCGCGCGCCTGCTGTACGGCCTCGGCTTCGCGCCGGAAACGCACCGGCACGCGGTGGCGAGTTTTTCCGGCGGCTGGCGCGCGCGTCTGAACCTGGCGCGCGCGCTGATGACGCCCTCGGACCTGCTGCTGCTGGATGAGCCCACCAACCATCTCGATCTGGATGCGGTGCTGTGGCTGGAAATTTGGCTGCAGCGCTATCCGGGCACGCTGCTGCTGGTCTCGCACGACCGCGAGTTTCTGGATGCGGTGTGCACGCAGATCCTGCATATCGAGGCCGGCGCCGCGCGCGCCTATGCCGGCAACTACAGCGCCTTCGAGCGCCAGCGCAGCGAGCAGCTCAAGCAGCAGCAGGCGACGCGCGCGCGCGAGCAGGCCGAGCGCGCGCATTTGCAGTCCTTCATCGATCGCTTCAAGGCGCAGGCGACCAAGGCCAAGCAGGCGCAGTCGCGCATGAAACGCCTGGAAAAACTGGGCGATACCGCGGTACTGCGTTCGGCGGAAGCGTTCCGTTTCAGCTTTCCGGAACCCGAGCATCAGCCGGAGTCGCTGCTGGCGCTGGACGATGCCGCGATCGGTTATCCCGGCCGCGAGATTCTGGAAAACGTGCGCTGCAGCGTGCAGGCCGGTGATCGCATCGGCCTGCTGGGACGCAACGGCGCCGGCAAGTCCACCCTGGTCAAGGCGCTGGTCGGCGACCTGCCGCTGCAGGGCGGCACGCGCCAGGCGCACAAGGACATGGTCATCGGCTACTTCGCCCAGCACACGGTGGAAAGTCTGCGCGCCGGGCACAGCGCCTATGCGCACTTGTCCGATCTGGCGCCGCGCGCCGCGCCGCAGGTGCTGCGCGACTGGCTGGGCCAGTGGCAGTTCGCCGGCGCGCGCGCGTTCGAGTCGGTGGAAGCATTCTCCGGTGGCGAGCGAGCGCGTCTGGCGCTGGCGCTGATCGCCTGGAGCAAGCCCAACCTGCTGGTGCTGGACGAGCCCACCAATCACCTCGATCTGGACATGCGCGAGGCGCTGGCCGAGGCGCTCAATGACTACCCCGGCGCGTTGCTGCTGGTGGCGCACGACCGGCATCTGCTGGGCCTGGTGTGCGAGCGCTTCTGGCGCGTTCACGACGGCGGCGTGCAGCCGTTCGATGGCGATCTCGACGATTACGCCGCGCTGCAATCCACCTCGACGCGTGCCGCGCGCACCAGCGATACGCAAGCGGCCAGGCCCGAGATCAACGCACGCGAACGTCGGCGTCAGGCGGCGCAGCAGCGCGAGCGCGAGAAACCGCTGCGCCAGCGGTTGCAGAAAACCGAGCAGCGCATGCAGACGCTGGCGGATGCGCTGGCGGCGCTGGAGCAGCAGTTGGCTGATCCGAAGCTGTACGCCGGCGCGGATGCCGAACTGATGCGCCTGCTGCAGCAACAGGCCGGCTTGCGCAGCGAACACGCGCGCCTCGAAGCCGAGTGGCTGGATCTGTACGCGCAGCTCGAACCCGCCGCGACGTGATGCCGGCGCTGCCGATACGCAATTCCGCGCAGCGGGATTAGGCTGTGTCCATGTCCACGCAGACCTTGTTGCTGCCGCCCTTGTCGCGACTCTCTGGAGTGTTCGCGCTGCCGCGTCTGCTCGGTCGCGGTGATCGCGAACCGGCGCGGATGCCGGGTTTGCTCGCGGCTCTGGCCGAAGTATTTGCCGTGCCCGGTTCCGGTCTGCCAGTGGCGGCGCTGTTGCGCGAGGCGCAGGCGCACGACGCGGGTGAGAACGTATGGCTGTGCGCCGATCCGGCGTGGGTGCGGGCCGAACTCGCCGGTGCGCGGCTGCTGGCCTGTGGCGCGCTTGGCCTCGCGCGTGACGAAGCCGAAGAACTCGCGCGCCCGCTGCGCCCGCTGCTGGGTGATGCCGGCATGCTGCTGGAAATCAGCACGCCCGATCGCTGGCAATTGCGCCTGCCCGTGGGCAGTCCGTTGCCCAGCTTCGCCGCGCCCGAGACGGTGCTCGGCCAGCACCTGCTGGCGCATCTGCCGCAAGGCGCCGAAGGCCGACGCTGGCGCGCACTGTTCACCGAGCTGCAGGTGCTGTTGCACCAGCATCCGCGCAATCGCGCGCGCGCGCAGCAAGGGCTGCCTCCGGTCAATGCGCTGTGGCTGTGGGGCGGTGGCGCGTTGCCGTCGCGGCCGCGCACCACGCTCACCCGGTTGCTGTCCGCTGACCCGCTGGCGCGCGCGCTGGCGCAACATGCGCGGGTAACGATCTGCAGCGACACGGCGCAACTGCGTGGGCTGGGCGACACGTGGGTCGATCTTGCTGAGCGTGCGCCACAGGATGTGCAGCCATTCCTCGATGCTGCCGTGTGCCGATTGCGCCGTGGCGCTGTGCTGCGCCTGGCGTTTCTCGACGGTGCGCGCTGGCGCATCACGTCTGCGCAGCGCTGGCGTTTCTGGCGGCGCGCATGGCGACCGTAAGCCGCTTGCAGCAGCGCGCGGTGAACGCCGCCGCGCTGTTGCCGCATGAACTGCATCCGGTGCTGACGCGCGTGTATGCCGCGCGCGGTGCGCTGGATGCCGCGAGCATCGCGCCGCGTCTTGCTGCGCTGCATCCGCCGCACAGTTTCTCCGGCATGGCCGCCGCGGTTGCGCTGCTCGGCGACGTGCTGGCGCGCGATGGCCGCATCCTGATCGTTGGCGATTACGACTGCGATGGCGCCACCGGCATCGCAGTCGGCGTGCGCGGCCTGCGTCTGCTCGGCGCGCGTCACATCGATTATGCGGTGCCCAATCGCTTCGTGCACGGCTATGGATTGAGCCCGGCGCTGGTCGCAACCCTGGCGCAGGCGCCCGATCTGCTGATCACCGTGGACAACGGCATCGCCGCGCTGGAGGGCGTGGCCGCGGCACGCGCGCACGGCTGTCGCGTGTTGGTCACCGATCATCATCTGCCCGGCGCCGTGCTGCCCGCGGCCGATGCCATCCTCAACCCGAACCTGCCTGGCGAAACCTTCGCCAGCAACGCGCTGGCCGGTGTCGGCGTGATGTTTTATCTGCTGCTGGGTCTGCGCGCCGCGCTGCGCGCGCAAGGCCACTATCGCGACAGCCGCGAGCCGGATCTGACGCCGCTGCTGGATCTGGTCGCACTCGGCACGGTGGCCGATCTGGTGCCGCTGGATGCCAACAATCGCGCTCTCGCGCGCGCCGGGCTGGCGCGCATGCGCGGCGGACGCAGCACGTCGGGTATCGCGGCCTTGTTCGCGGTCAGCGGCCGCGATGCGCGCAGCGCCACCGCCGGCGATCTGGGTTTCGCGCTGGCGCCGCGCATCAATGCCGCGGGCAGGCTGGACGACATGCGCATCGGCATCGAATGCCTGCTCACCGATGACACCGCGCGCGCCGCGTTGCTGGCCGCGCAATTGCATGCCATCAATGCCGAGCGCCGCGACGTGCAGGCCGGCATGCTCGATGAGGCACTGGCGCTGGCCGACGCCGATCGCGCCGCCGATACCTGGGGCGTGTGCCTGTATCAACCAGGCTGGCACGAGGGCGTGGTCGGGCTGGTGGCCGCGCGCCTGAAAGAGCAATTGCATCGCCCGGTGGTGGCGTTCGCGCCCGCGGCCGGTGCGCCCGGCGAATTGCGCGGTTCGGCGCGCTCGATTCCTGGTTTGCATATCCGCGATGTGCTGGTTGATGTCGCCGCCGCGTATCCCGGCCTGCTGCCGCGCTTCGGCGGTCACGCCATGGCCGCGGGCCTGAGCCTGCGCAGCACCGACTATGCGCGCTTCGTGCGCGCCTTTGATGCCGCCGTGCGCGCGCGGCTCGATCCCGCAGCGCTGACCCCGGTGCTGTGGACCGATGGCGAATTGCAGCCCGGCGAGTTCAGCCTTGATCTGGCGCGCGCGTTGCGCGACGGCGGCCCGTGGGGGCAGGGTTTTCCCGAGCCACTGTTCGAGGGCCACTTCGTCTGTTTGCATTGGCGCCCACTCAGCGGCGGCCACTGGCGCCTGCGTCTGCAAGCACTGCCGCACGGCCCCGAGCTCGACGCCGTGCATTTTCAGCCGCCCGGCGAGCGGCCGCCCACGTCCATGCGTGCGGCCTATCGCTTGCAACTCGACACCTGGCAAGGCCGCGAGCGTCTGCAATTGCTGCTGCAGCACATCGAATCGGAGTGAGGGGTGGGGTTGCCAATGAATGCGTGCGTGCGTTGCTCCGTACCTGATTCGAGCAGGGTGAAGGCTCCAGGTATTGCGTGGTGCTCTGCTATCCTCAAGCGCTTTATACGGCGTGTCTTCCATGATCGAGACCAACCCCATCCAGAATCTGATCGCAGACCTGCGCGAGCGCGTCGCCGCGCTCAGGGGGTATCTTTGACTACGCGGGCAAACGCGAGCGTCTGGAAGAGGTCAACCGCGAGCTGGAATTGCCCACGATCTGGGACGATCCGGCACGCGCGCAGGAACTGGGTCGCGAGCGTGCGCGACTGGCGCAGATCGTCGAGGGTCTGGATGCGATCGGCGCGGGTCTGAACGACGCCGCCGAGCTGCTGGATCTGGCGGTAGCCGATGGCGACGAAGCTTCGATCAAGGCCGTCGCCACCGATGTCGATGCGCTGGCCGGTCGCGTCGGCACGCTGGAGTTTCGGCGCATGTTCGCCGGCAAGATGGACAGCAGCAACGCGTTTGTCGATATCCAGGCCGGCGCCGGCGGCACCGAGGCGCAGGACTGGGCCGAAATGCTGCTGCGCATGTATCTGCGCTGGGCCGAATCGCGCGGCTGGAAGACCGAACTGCTGGAAGCCAGCGCGGGCGATGTGGCCGGTATCAAGAGCGCGACCTTCCGCGTCGAGGGCGATTACGCCTACGGCTGGCTGAAGACCGAAACCGGCGTGCACCGCCTGGTGCGCAAGAGTCCGTTCGACTCGGACAATCGCCGCCACACCAGCTTCGGCAGCGTGTTCGTCGCGCCCGAGGTGGACGACGACATCGACATCGCGATCAACCCGGCCGACTTGAAGACCGACGTGTATCGGTCCTCCGGCGCGGGCGGCCAGCACGTCAACAAGACCGAATCCGCGGTGCGCATCACCCACGTGCCGACCAACACCGTGGTGGCCTGCCAGACCGAGCGCAGCCAGCATGCCAACCGCGACCGCGCGATGAAGATGCTCAAGGCCAAGCTGTACGAGCTGGAGCTGCACAAGCGCAACGTCGAGAAGGCCGCGGTCGAGGCCACCAAGTCCGACATCGGCTGGGGCAGCCAGATCCGCAATTACGTGCTCGACCAGTCGCGCATCAAGGACCTGCGCACCGGCATCGAACGCACGGACACGCAAAAAGTGCTCGATGGTGATCTCGATGAGTTCGTAGAGGGCAGCCTGAAGGCCGGTCTGGAAGTCGGCTCCAAGCGCGCGGATGCTTGATGGCGCACGCATTCAACAACTAGAATATGGGTGCCCATATCATGGTGTACGGGAGTCCACATGAAGACCACCATCGAAATCAATGACGCATTGCTCAAGCGCGCCCGCAGCGTCAGTCAGCGCGATGGCACCACGTTGCGCGCCTTGGTGGAACAGGGTCTGCAGCACGTGCTGGGCAAACCCGTGCGTAGCGCGCCGACAGCGGTCGAATCGCTGGTGTTTGACGGCAGGGTAGGCTTCACCGAGGCGTTTGCCGATGCCTCGTGGAGCAAGATCAAGGAAGAGAGCCGGCGGCGATGATCGCGGTCGACACCAACATCCTGGTGTACGCGCATCGGCCCGATTACGCGCAGCTGCATGCTCTTGCCTTGACCGCCATGAATGCCCTGGTCAACAGCCGTCGGCCATGGGCGATTCCATGGCCATGCGTGCATGAGTTCGTCGGCAATGTGACGAATCGGCGTATCTACAAAACACCGACTTCATTGGCCATGGCGCTGCAGGCGGTGTCGGTCTGGCTGGCCAGTGATCAGGTGCAGTTGCTGCATGAAAGCCCTGGTCACTTCCTCACGCTTTCCGAACTCTGCGTCGATGCCGATATTTGCGGTTCACAGATTCACGACGCGCGCATCGCCGCCATCTGCGTCGATCACGGGGTCAGCCAGTTGTGGACGGCGGACCGTGACTTTTCCCGCTTCCACGCGCGTCTGCCGGTGCGCAATCCATTGAAGAGTTCATTCCATGTCTGAAGCAACCGCACCGCCTTTCGACGAGAACAAGCTGATCGCCGAGCGCCGCGAAAAACTCAAGGCGCTGCGCGCAGCGGGCATCGCCTATCCCAACGATTTCCAGCCCGACGTTTTCGCCGGCGATCTGGCCGCGGACTACGCCGATGCCGAGCACTGGACGGCCGAGGCACTAGCCGCCGGCGGCCATCGTGTGCGCCTGGGCGGACGCCTGTTGGCCAAGCGCGTGATGGGCAAGGCCAGTTTCGCGCGGTTGCAGGATGGTACGGGCGCGATCCAGTTGTTTCTGCGCGCCGAGCTGGGCGACGCCTACGCGGCGTTCAAGGGCTGGGACATCGGCGACATCGTCGGTGTCGAGGGCACGCTGACGCGCACCAAAACCGGCGAGCTGTCGGTGGCGGTCAGCGCGATCCGGCTGCTGGTCAAGGCACTGCGTCCGCTGCCGGACAAGTGGCACGGTCTCGCCGATGTCGAGCAGCGTTACCGGCAGCGCTATGTCGATCTGATCGTCACGCCCGAAGCGCGCGCCACGTTCCGCTTGCGTTCGCAGGTCATCGGTTGCATCCGCCGCTGGCTGGAGGATGCGCCGCGGCGCTTCATGGAAGTGGAAACGCCGATGATGCACGTGATCCCAGGCGGTGCCGCGGCACGGCCGTTCATCACCCATCACAATGCGCTGGACCTGCAGTTGTACCTGCGCGTGGCGCCCGAGCTGTATCTCAAGCGGCTGGTCGTGGGCGGTTTCGAGCGCGTGTACGAGATCAACCGCAACTTCCGCAACGAGGGCGTGTCCACGCGCCACAACCCGGAATTCACCATGCTCGAGCTGTATCAGGCCTACGCCACGTACAGCGACATCATGGATTTGACCGAAGCCTTGTTGCGCACGATTGCCGCGACCACGCTGGGGCGCACGGCGCTGAGCTGGGAAGGGCGCGCGATCGATCTGGGCGTGCCGTTCCGGCGTTGGCGCATGGAAGACGCGGTGCTGGAGCACAATCCGGAAATCCAGCGCGAGCAACTGCGCGATCGCACCGCGTTGGCCGCGCACGCGCGGCACCTCGGCGTGGCGATCAAGCCCGATTATGGCTGGGGCAAACTGCTGCTGGAGATCTTCGAGAAGACGGTCGAAGCCAGTCTGGTGCAGCCCACTTTCATCACCCAGCATCCGGTCGAGGTATCGCCGCTGGCGCGCGCGAGCGATACCGACCAGGGCCTCACCGATCGCTTCGAACTGTTCATCGGCGGCAAGGAAATCGCCAATGGTTTCTCCGAGTTGAACGACCCCGAGGATCAGGCCGCGCGCTTTCAGGCGCAGGTCGATGCCAAGGCCGGTGGTGATGACGAGGCCATGCACTACGACGCCGACTACATCCGCGCGCTGGAACATGGCTTGCCACCCACCGGCGGCCTCGGCGTTGGCATTGACCGTCTGGTGATGCTGCTGGCCGATGTGCCCTCGATCCGTGACGTGCTGTTGTTCCCATATATGCGGCCAGAAGGCCGGGATCCGGAACCTGGAACCCGGGACTCGTGAAAAGCGAGCCGCGCACACACTCAGCACGCGCATTTCCGACTTCCCACTCACGACTGCCCAGGCCCATGTGGTACGCCATCACCGCTACCGACCATCCCGACTCGCTGGCCGCGCGCAAGGCCGCACGCCCGGCGCATCTCGCGCGCTTGCAGGCACTGCATGAGCAGGGGCGCATGCTGCTGGCGGGGCCGTTTCCGGCGATCGATGCCGAAGACCCCGGCCCGGCGGGTTTCAGCGGCAGTCTGATCGTGGCGGAGTTCGTCGATCTCGCCGCCGCGCGAACCTGGGCCGAGGCCGATCCCTACCGCGCCGCGGGCGTTTACCGTAGTGTCGAGGTCAAGCCATTTCGCAAGGTGCTGCCATGAGCGAGGCGCGCGTGGCATTGATCCGCGAGTGCCTGCAGGCCGCGTTCGCGCCACTGGAACTCGATGTGATCGACGACAGCGCCAGGCACGCGGGTCACGCCGGCGCGCGTGATGGACGTGGGCACTTCAGCGTGCGCATCGTCAGCGCCGCATTCGTCGGCATGGCCCCACTGGCGCGGCACCGCGCCGTGTATGCGGCGCTGGGCGCGCTGATGGACAGCGATATCCACGCCCTGCAAATCGAGGCGGCACCGCCCGCCAGGCCCTGAGCCCGGCATCGGTTGTCGGCGCGCACGGCCATTGCGGGATGCACCTGAAACACGATTCAATGAATTTCAGCAAGTTGCACAAACTTTACAAGCTTGATTCGAGTCTTGCCGCGTTGCGCATGCATGCGCCCATTGGCTACAGTCACGGGCTTGGCCGCAGCGGGCAGCGCGGCGCTCACCGGATTCCTGTACGCGCATGCGCCTGACCTCGATCAAGCTGGCCGGTTTCAAGTCCTTCGTCGACCCGACCACGCTGTCGCTGCCGACCAACATCACCTGCGTGGTAGGCCCCAACGGCAGCGGCAAATCCAACATCATCGACGCGGTGCGCTGGGTGCTGGGTGAAAGCGCGGCCAGTCGCCTGCGCAGCGAAAACATCACCGATGTGATCTTCGCCGGCTCGACCGCGCGCAATCCGGCCGGGCAGGCCAGCGTCGAACTGATGTTCGACAATGCCGATGGCAAGCTGGGTGGCGAGTGGGCCAACTTCGCCGAGATCTCGGTGCGGCGTCTGGTCAGTCACGACGGCCAGTCGAACTACTACATCAACGGCACGCGCTGTCGGCGCCGCGACATCACCGATCTGTTCCTTGGCACCGGCCTCGGCGCGCGCAGCTACGCGATCATCGAGCAGGGCGTGATCTCCGACATCGTCGAGTCCGAGCCCGAACATTTGCGCGTGCATCTGGAGGAAGCCGCCGGCATCTCCAAGTACAAGGAACGGCGCAAGGAAACCGAGAGCCGCATCAAGGCCACGCGCGAGAATCTGGATCGTATCCGCGACGTGCGTGACGAGGTCGACAAGCAGCTCGATCACCTCAATCGCCAGGCGCGCGCGGCCGAGCGTTGGCAGACGCTGAAGACCGAACAGACGCGCCGCGAGGCCGAACTGCGCGCGCTCGAATACCGTGCGCTGAGCACCGAACTGGCGCTGCAGCAGCGGGCGCTGCGCGACAGCGAGCTGGCGATCGAGCGCGAACAGGCGGCGCTGGCCGAGATTGAAAACCGCCTCGAACACGCGCGCGCGGCGCATGCCGAAGCCGGCGTGCAATTCAACGCGGCGCAGGCCGAAACCTACGAGATCGGGGCCGAGGTCGCGCGCGTCGAACAGCAGTTGCGCCACAACCGCGAGCTCGGCGAGCGCCTGCAGCGCGAGCAGACCGAAACCGCCACGCAACTGCAGCAGATCGAGCATCAGCTTGAAGAAGATCAAACCCGTCAGCGCGAACAACGCCGCGCCCAGGACGAGGTCGCGCCGCAGCTCGAAACCCTGCGCGCCGACGTGCTGCGCCACGAACAGGCGCTGGCGCAGGCCGAGGCGCAACTGGCCACATGGCAGCAGGATTGGGACACGCACAGCCGTGAATCCGCCGACGTGGCGCGAGCGGCCGAGGTCGAGCGCACGCACCTGAGCCATCTCGACCGCGAAGGCATGGACTTGGCGCGCCGCCGTGAAACCCTGGAACGCGAACGCGGCGGCACCGATCTCGCCGCGCTGGCCGCAGAGATTGGCGTGCTCGAACAGCAGCACGATGCGCAGCAGCAACGGGTCGAACGCCTCAACGCCACACTGGAACAGCACAAGGCGGAATTGGCTCGGGCGCAGACGCACGAACGCGAGCAGCAGGCGGCACAGGATCGCGCGCGGCAGAACGTGCAGATGCTGCGTGGGCGACTGGCTTCACTGGAAGCCTTGCAACACGCCGCGCTGGGCGAGGACGACGCGCGTCTGCGCGGTTGGCTGCAGCGCCTCGGCCTGCAGCAGGCCACGCGCCTGGGCGCGCAGCTCAAGGTGGATGCGGGCTGGGAGCGCGCGGTGGAAACCGTGCTCGCCGGCTGGCTCGACGCGGTGCTCACCACGCAGCCGCTGGACGCTGTCGCGGCACTGGCCGCGGATGATGATTTCGATCTGACCCTGCTCGGCCTTGCTCACGCGAGTAGCACTGCCGCGGCCGCCGACACGCTGGCCGCGCACGCCCAAGGCCCGGCTGCGGCGCTGGCCCTGCTGGCGCGCGTGCATACCGCCGCCGATCTGCTCAACGCGCGCACGCTGGCGGCGAATCTCGCGCCGGGGCAAAGTGTCATCACCCCCGGTGGCGAATGGCTGGGTCGCGATTTCTTGCGCGTGCTCCGCGGCGGTGACAAACAGGCCGGCGTGCTGGCGCGCGCGCGCGAAATCGAATCCGTGCAGACCATGCTGGCCGAGGCCGAGGCCGCCACGCAGGCGGCCAGCGCTGCCGTGGAGGCCGCCACCGTCGCGCGCGCCGAGCACGAACGTTTGCGCGAGGACACCCAGCGCGAGCTGTATCAGGCGCATCGACGTCTCTCGGAATTGGCGGGTCAGCGCCAAAGCCAATCCGGCAAGCTGGAACTGGCGCGCAATCGCCTGGCACGACTGGACGAGGAACTCGGCGGCGTGGCGCAGCGCCTGGTGGCGCTGGAAGGTGAAACGCGCGGCGCGCGCGCCAAGCTGGAAACCGCGCTGGCGCGCATGGGCGTCGATGAAACCCGGCGCCATGAGCTGGAAGCTGCGCGCCGCATCCTGCTGGAAGCGCGCGAAGAGGCGCGCATGAATCTGCGCGAGGCCAGCGAGCGACAGCGACAACTGGCGCTGGGGTTGGAATCGCGGCGCAGCGCACTGGCCGCGCTGGAACAGGCGATCGCGCGCACGCAGACGCAAAGCGCGCAGGCGCGCGCGCGCGCCGATGCGCTGGCCGCGCAACTCGCCACCGGCGCTGCGCCGCTGGCCGAACTGGAAGCCGAACGCGCGGTGTATCTCGAACAGCGCCTGCTGGCCGATCGCGCGCTGGTGACTGCGCGTGGTGCGCTGGCGTCCGTTGAAGCCAGCCTACGTGCGCTGGAAGGCGAACGCCAGCACGCCGAACAACGCCTACTGCGGCAGCGCGAGCAGGGCACCGAGTGGCGTCTCGCCGAGCAGGCGCAACGCCTGCGCGCGGCGCAGATCGCCGAGAGCATCAGCGCCAGCGGTCTGGCACTGGATGAAGTGCTGGCCGGCCTCGCCGAGGATATCGAGATCGGCGGCTTTCGCACCGCGCTGCTGGATCTGGAGCAGAAGATTCGCCGCCTGGAGCCTATCAACCTCGCCGCCATCCAGGAATACGCCGAGCAGGCCGAGCGCAAGACTTACCTCGACGCGCAACTGGCCGATCTGACCGAGGCGCTGCAGACGCTGGAATCCGCGATCCGCAAGATCGACCGCGAGACCCGACAGATGTTTCGCGATACGTTCGACAAGGTCAACGCCGGCTTACAAGAGCTTTTCCCGCGCCTGTTCGGCGGTGGCACGGCCTACCTCGAACTCACCGGCGAGGATTTGCTCGATGCCGGCGTGGCGATCATGGCGCGCCCGCCAGGCAAACGCAGCAGCAATATCTCGCAGCTCTCGGGTGGCGAGAAGGCGCTGATCGCGGTGGCGCTGGTGTTCGCCATTTTCCGGCTCAACCCGGCGCCGTTCTGTATCCTCGATGAGGTCGATGCGCCGCTGGACGAAGCCAATGTCGGCCGCTTCACCGAACTGGTCAAGGAGATGAGCGATCGCGTGCAGTTCTTGTACGTGACACACAACAAAACCAGCATGGAGTCGGCCCAGCATTTGTGCGGTGTGGCTATGCGCGAGCCGGGCGTGTCGCGTCTGGTGCAGGTGGATCTCGAAGAAGCCGCTAAACTCGCCGGCGTTGCCTGACATTTTCCGTGCTGATCGGCACGGACCCCGGAGATCACGATGCATTGGGACCCCGCGATCGGCCTGCCGCTGCTGATCCTGAGCCTTGTCGCGCTGCTGGCGATCTACATCATCGGGCGCAAGCGCCCGCCAGCCGCCACACGCAGCGAGCCCGAGCGCGGCGAGAGCGCGCGCATCGAGCCGCGTTTCGGCGATGCGGCGCTGGATGCGGAACCTGATGTGGAGCGCGTGATCGCTCCCGCGTTTGGCAAGCCCAGCGCCAGGCCCGCTGCCACGCAAGCGCCGCTGTTGCGCGAGGCGGTCGCGCCGACAGCACCGCCCGCGCCCGCGCCTGCCGCGCCCGCCAGGACCGCCGGCAAGCGTCAGGAGATGAACATCGAGCGCATCGTCAGCCTGTTCGTCAGCGCGCGCGAAGGCCGGGTATTTCGCGGCGTCGATCTGGTGGTCGCCGCCGAAAAAGTGGGTCTTGAATTCGGTGACATGAACATCTTCCACCGCCTCGACGACCGCAGCGCGGCGCTGGGTCCGGTGTTCAGCGTGGCCAACATGGTCAAGCCGGGCAGTTTCGATCTGGCGCGCATCGATACCGCAAGCACGCCCGGCCTCGGCTTTTTCATGACGCTGCCCGGGCCGCTCAGCGCACTGGATGCCTGGGACGCCATGCTGCCCGCCGCGCAGCGCATGGCCGAGCTGCTCGATGGCGTGCTGCTGGATTCCGAGCGCAACGGGCTGGGCCGCCAGGGCATCCAGCACATTCGCGATGACCTGCGCGGTTGGGACCGCCGCCACGAGGGCGAGGAAATCGGACTGCGCTCGCGCTGAGTTGCGCTCAAATCCGACGCTGTCCATCCGGCGCGCGCGACACGATCGGCACCACGTACAGGCGCAGCGCGGAATTCGGTGGATGCGGGTAGGCGCAACCTGTGCTCAGGCGCTCAGGCTGCGCACCAGTTCGATGTACTTGCGCTGCGCCTCGCTGCGTTCGGTACCCTTGAGCTTGGCCCAGGCCTCGTACTTGGCGGTGCCGACGAAATCGAAGAAGCCCGGTTTGGGACCATCGACATCGCCCGTGGAACCCTGCTTGTACAGCGCGTAGAGCTTGAGCAGCGTGTCGTTGTCGGGGCGCTCGCCAAGCTTTTTGACGGCCTCGGTGGCGGCGAGAAATTGCTGATCGAGATCGGCCATGACGGGCGTCTGCGGGTGTGGGCGGCGGGGGTTGTAGCACGCACCCTGCAGGGGGTCAACGCACAATGCACACAGGCGCCACGCCATCGGTGATGCGCCGGCGCGGCCATGCACACAGCCGACCAGTTGCGTCAGTCAGGTGACGGCGAGGGGCGGTCAGTGCCGTGTCCAGTCAGCATTTTCGCGGTCTGCGCGGCTGGCCCGGATCCTGCTTGGGTGTATGCGCACCCGGCGCAGGGGCCGGAACCGGACAACACCATGAGCGCACAGAACCTTTATCGTCACGCCCGCCTGCATGTGGTCAGCGCGGTGCTGCTCAGCCGCGGCGCCGAGAGCGCGCAGAGCGAGATGGTCGATATTTCCGCAACCGGCTTGTGTGTGCAGCGCCCGCAGCAATGGCAAGGCGGTCCCGGACAACTGTGGACGCTGGATCTGCTGCTGGAAGGCGACGCGCATGTCAATCTGGAAGCCACTTGCGTGCGCGAGACCGCGAACAAGCTGTGCTTCGAGTTCACGCGCATTCCCGAGGATCGCCAGATCCCGTTATGGAACCTGCTTGGCGGCTACGCCGACCGCGTCGAAGCGTTCAGCGCCTGAGAACGGCTCAGGCGCACGGACTCCATGTTCAGGTTTTGGCGCTGTCGCGCAGTTCGCGGCGCAGGATCTTGCCGACGTTGGTCTTGGGCAGATTGTCGCGAAACTCGATGTAATGCGGGCGCTTGTAGCCGGTAAGGTTTTCCTTGGCGTAAGCGCGCACCTCGGCTTCGGTGAGCGCGGGATTCTTGCGCACCACGAAGAGCTTCACCGTCTCGCCGGATTTCTCATCGGGTACGCCGATCGCGGCCACCTCGAGCACGCCGGGGCAGGCGGCCATGACGTCCTCGACCTCATTCGGGTACACGTTGAAACCGGACACCAGGATCATGTCCTTCTTGCGATCGACGATGTAGAAAAATCCGTTGGCGTCCATGCGCGCGATATCGCCAGTGTGCAGCCAGCCGCCGGCATCCATGACCTTGGCGGTTTCGTCGGGGCGATTCCAGTAGCCCCGCATCACCTGCGGACCCTTGACGCACAACTCACCGACCTCGCCCGCGGCCAGCAGGTTGCCGCTGTCGTCCTGCACGCAGACTTCGGTGGAAGGCACGGGCAGACCGATCGAGCCGTTGTAGGCGGCCAGATCCAGCGGGTTGATGCACACCGCCGGGCTGGTTTCGGTGAGGCCATAGGCTTCCACCAGGGTGCAGCCAGTCACCTGTTTCCAGCGCTCGGCCACGGCGCGTTGCACGGCCATGCCGCCGCCAAGCGTCATGCGCAGATGCGAGAAGTCCAGTTCACTGAAGCCGGGGGTGTTGAGCAGGCCGTTGAATAGCGTGTTGACGCCGGTGATGGCGGTGAACCGCAATTTGCCCAGCTCCTTGACGAAACCCGGCATATCGCGCGGATTGGTGATCAGATAGGCGTAGCCGCCGGTTTTCAGAAAGGTGAAGCAATTGGCTGTCAGCGAAAAGATGTGATACAGCGGCAGGGCGGTGACGATGATTTCCTCGCCCTCGTGCAGCACCGACTGAATCCATGTCGAAGCCTGCAGCATGTTGGCAACCATGTTGCCGTGGCTGAGCATCGCCCCCTTGGCCACGCCGGTAGTGCCACCGGTGTATTGCAGGAAGGCCAGATCGTCGTGATTCAGCGTCACCTGCGGGGGTGCGTGGCCCGCGCCCAGCGCCAGCGCCTGGTGCAGGCTGACAGCCCCGGGCAATTGCCAGGCCGGCACCATTTTCTTGAGGTGACGCACCACGAGATTCATCAGCGTGCCTTTGAGCGCGCCCAGCATCTCGCCCAGGCTGGTGACCACCACGCTGCGCACGTCGGTGTTTGCGATCACGCCCTGCAGCACGCTGGCGAAATTTTCCAGCACCACGATGGCCCTGGCGCCGGAGTCCTTGAGCTGGTGTTCCAGCTCGCGTGCGGTGTACAGCGGGTTGGTGTTGACTACCACCAGGCCGGCGCGCAGCGCGCCAAACAGAGCGATCGGATACTGCAGGATGTTGGGCAGCATGATCGCGATGCGATCGCCCTTGGCCAGCCCGAGCGTGCCGCTCAAATAGGCAGCGAACTGCGCGCTGAGGCGATCGACGTCGGCATAGCTCAGCGTGCGGCCGTAATTGCCGTAAGCCGGACGCTGTGCAAAGCGTACGCAGGCCTCGTCGATGACCGCCACGACCGAGGCGTAGCGGGTCAGATCGATTTCGGCAGAGACGCTTTTCGGGTAGTGCGCAAGCCAGGGACGCTCAACGCCCATGTGTTGACCTCATCGACTGCAAGGATGGTGGCGCACCGCGCGCGCAGGCATGGGTCGATTGCAACATAGCCCCCCAAGGCCGGCAAGGCGCGCTGCAACGGCATGACTTATGGCAGGGGCGCGGAACCCCAGCGGGGTTGACGGCTCTAATGCACCGCATGCGCCATTCAGCGCACGTTACTGACCCCAGGAGAACACCTTGAAGCTGCAACGTAAAGTTCTGCCTCTGCTGCTGGCCGCGAGCCTGCTGCCCATGGGCGCCTATGCGGCGCATGCCGAGTCCGCCAAGACCGAAACCGCCGCGACCGCGGTGCCGCAGCAGCGCGAAGTGGTGACCCACGGCAGCGTGCGCATCGGCAACCAGGATCTGCGCTACACCGCCACCGCCGGTACCATCATCCTGCGCGATGACAAGAACGCACCAGTCGCCACCATGTTCTACGTGGCTTACACCAAGGACGGTGTGCGCAACGAGGCCAAGCGTCCGATCACCTTTCTGTACAACGGCGGCCCGGGTTCGTCCTCGATCTGGCTGCACATGGGCGGCCTGGGGCCGATGAAGGTCGCGCTCAACAACGCCGGCGCCACGCCACCCGCGCCCTATGCCATCGTGCCCAACCACGACAGTCTGCTCAATGACAGCGATCTGGTGTTCATCGATGCGGTCGGCACCGGCTACAGCCACGTGGTCGGCAAGGGCAACGACAAGATGTTCTGGGGCGTGGATCAGGACGTAAAGTCCTTCAGCCAGTTCATCCAGCGTTATCTCACGCAATTCAACCGCTGGAACTCGCCCAAGTTCCTGTTGGGCGAGAGCTATGGCACCACGCGCTCGGCGGCGCTGGTGGAGTATCTGCAGGACCAGGGCGTGAGCATGAACGGCGTGGTGCTGCAGTCGTCCATCCTCAACTACGGCTTGCTGATGCCGGGCTCGGACACGAAATACGAGCTTTATCTGCCTACCTACACCGCGTTGGCGTGGTATCACCACAAGCTACCGGGCAATCCGGGTACCGATTTGCCGGCGTTGCTGGCCAAGGTGCAGACCTTCGCCCTCGGCGAGTATGCGCACGCGCTGGCGCAGGGCGAGAACCTCTCCAGCAGCGAGCGTGACGCGGTGGCCGCCAAACTGTATGAGTACACCGGGCTGCCGCTGGAGTACATCAAGCGTGCCAATTTGCGCGTCGAGGCCAGCAACTTCCGCAAGGAGCTGATGCTTCCCGAGCGCGAGAGCATCGGCCGCTACGACGGGCGCTACGCCGGGCTGGATATCAACGCCATCGGCTCGACGCCCGACTTCGACCCGTCCGATCAGTTCGTTTCACCGGGCTTCACCACGGCGTTCAACTGGTATCTGAGCAACGTGCTCAAGTACCACTCCGAGCGCCCGTACAAGGTCATGAATGACAAGGTTATCGGCGAGTGGGATTGGCACCATGCCGTGCCGGGTTTGGGCTGGAAGCTGCCGCTGCCCTATGTCGCCGGTGATCTTGGCGCCGCGCTGCGCAAGAATCCCTACCTGCGCGTGCTGTCGGCCAACGGCTACTTCGATCTGGCCACGCCATTCTTCGCCACCGAGTACGATCTTGACCACATGATGCTCGAGCCGCAGTTGCGCAGCCACGTCGAATTCACCTTCTACGATTCGGGTCACATGATTTATCTCAACCCGCAGGCGCTGGCTGCTTACCACACAGACCTCAACCGGTTCTACCGCAGTACGCTGGCGGTTGACGCTGCCGGCGACAAGCAGTAACACCGTTGCCCATGGACCGTGCGGGCGTGGTGCCCGTGCGGTCAACCGTGGCGAATTGGCCGCGTTATCCAGGAGGAGCCTTTCTGGAGATGGCCGTGAAACGAATTTTTGTCGTTGGATGTCCGCGTTCCGGCACGACCGTGGTACAGGCGCTGATCGCGCGCCATCCGGACGTGCATACCTTGCCCGAGACCGGCTTTTTTGAAGCCCTGTACGGCGGCACGCAGGCACGCTGGGGCGACCCGTATGCGCGCGATGGACGGCGCTGGTATCACCGCCGATTGCGTCTGGCGCAATCGCGCGGGCGGCGGCGCCTGCGCGAACTTGAGCATGGCACTGGCCTGAAGCGACGGCTGCCGGTGCCGTGGCGTGATGGCGCATGCACACAGCGCTTCGTGCGCATGCTCGATCACGCTGCGGCCCGGGCTAACTGCAGCGCCTGGATCGAAAAAACCCCGCAACATCTGCTTTATCTGGACGAGATCGCGGCGGCGGTGCCGGATGCGCGTTTCGTGCATGTGATTCGCGCCGGCCGGGATGTGCTGGCCTCGATCGCCGATGCCGATCTGCACCAGCCCTGGCCGGATTTCTCCGGCGGCGTGGTGACCTGGGCGCGGCGCTGGAACCATGCGCTGGGATTGTCGCTGGCGCGGCAGGACGACCCGCGACATTTTCTTCTGTGCCTGGAAGACCTTACCCGCGACTTCGACGGCACATGGCATGCGCTGCGCGAGTTTCTCGATCTGGCGGTCGATCGCACCTTGCTGGCGCGGCCCGGCAGTCGCGTCAGCAGCGTCGATCACGAACCATGGCGGAGGCGCGAGACCACGGGCCGGATCAATACGCCCGAGCGCAAATACGAGCGACTGTTCGGTCCGGAGACGCGTGCCTGGATCGAATCCGCACTGTGCGACTACGCGCGCGCGCGGCGCCAGATCAGCGAGAACTGCGCGCAGTCCCGCTCGGGTTGATGCCATACGGCAAGGCAGCAAGCCTGCCTTGCCGCGCGAGATCAGGCAGTCTTGCGCGTGGCCAGTTGGCGCAGCACGTAAGGCAGGATGCCGCCGTGTCGATAGAACTCGCGTTCCTTGGGCGTCAGCAGCATGACGCGCACGCGGAAGCGCTTCTCGCCGGCATCGCTTTGCGCGATCACCGTGGCCTCGCGCGCCGTGCCGTCCTCGAAGCCGACGATGGCGAAGCTCTCACGACCCGTCAGGCCGTGTGTCTGCGCGCTTTCGCCGTCGAGGAACTGCAGCGGCAGCACGCCCATGCCGACCAGGTTGGAGCGGTGGATGCGCTCGAAGCTCTCGGCGATCACCGCCTTCACGCCCAGCAGCAGCGTGCCCTTGGCCGCCCAGTCGCGCGAGGAGCCGGTGCCGTATTCCTTGCCGGCGATGACAATCAGCGGCGTTTTCTCGGTCTGGTACTGCATCGCCGCGTCGTAAATCGCCATCTGTCTGGCGCTGGGCACATGCAACGTGTAGCCACCCTCGACGCCATCCAGCATCAGGTTCTTGATGCGGATGTTGGCGAAGGTGCCGCGCACCATCACATCGTCGTTGCCGCGGCGCGATCCGTAGGAGTTGAAGTCCCCGGGTTCGACGCCGTGCCCGATCAGATAGCGACCGGCCGGAGAGTCCTTCTTGATGTTGCCGGCCGGCGAGATGTGGTCGGTGGTGATGGAGTCGCCGAACAAGCCTAGGCAGCGCGCGCCCTGGATCGCGGCGATGACGGCGGGCTGCATGCCCATGCCGGTGAAGTACGGCGGATTCTTGATGTACGTGGAGTCGCTCCAGCGGTACAGCTCGCCCGCGGGCGCGGCGATGCTGTTCCAGCGGCTGTCGCCGGCGAACACGTTGGCGTAGCTGTGGGTGAACATCTGCGGATTGATGGTGCTGGCGATCAGATCGGAGATTTCCTGGTTGCTCGGCCACACGTTCTTCAGGAACACCGGCTTGCCGTCGCTGCCCGTGCCCAAGGGTTCGTGGGCAAGGTCGAGGTCGAGCGATCCGGCCAGCGCGTAGGCCACGACCAGCGGCGGCGAGGCGAGGTAGTTGAGCTTGACCTCGGGGTGCACGCGGCCTTCGAAATTGCGGTTGCCGGAGAGCACCGCGCCCACCGTGAGATCGCCTGCGGCGATGGCCTTGCTGACCGCCGCCGGCAGCGGCCCGGAGTTGCCGATGCAGGTGGTGCAGCCATAGCCGACCAGATAAAAGCCGATTTTTTCCAGCGCGCCCAGCAGCGCCGATTTCTGCAGGTAATCGGTGACCACCAGCGAGCCCGGTGCCAGCGAGGTCTTGACCCACGGCTTGGCCTTGAGTCCGCGCGCGGCGGCCTTCTTGGCGACCAGCCCCGCAGCCAGCATCACCGCCGGGTTGGAGGTGTTGGTGCAGGAGGTGATGGCGGCGATCACCACGGCGCCATCACCGAGGTCGAAGGTTTGCCCATTCATCTCGACGCGCACGCTGCCCTCGGACAAGGCATTGGCGGCGTTGCCGACGGCACTGCCGCCCCCTTCGTCGGCGAATCGCGCGGCATCGCCATTGCGCGGCTTGCGTAGGGCCGCCAGTGGCTTGATGGCAGCGGCGGCGCTGGCCTTGACGTCCTCCAGCAGCACGCGATCCTGCGGGCGCTTGGGGCCGGCCAGCGAGGGTCGCACCGTGGCCAGGTCCAGCTCCAGCGTGGCGCTGAACTGCGGGTGCGGCGTCCGTTCGTCGTGCCACAGGCCCTGCGCCTTGGCGTAGGCCTCGACCAGGGCGATCTGCGCGGCATCGCGACCGGTCAGGCGCAGATAGTTCAGCACCTCGGCGTCGATCGGGAAGATGCCGCAGGTGGCACCGTATTCGGGCGCCATGTTGGCGATGGTGGCGCGGTCGGCCAGCGCCAGATGTGCCAGACCATCGCCGTGGAACTCGACGAACTTGCCGACCACGCCCAGCTTGCGCAGCATCTGCGTCACGGTCAGCACCAGATCGGTCGCGGTGGTGCCTTCGGGCAGCTTGCCGTTGAGCTTGAAGCCGACCACCTGCGGGATCAGCATGGAGGAGGGCTGGCCGAGCATCGCCGCCTCGGCCTCGATGCCGCCCACGCCCCAGCCCAGCACGCCCAAGCCGTTGACCATGGTCGTGTGCGAGTCGGTGCCGAACACGGTATCCGGGTACGCCCACTGCGTGCCGTCCAGCGGCGCGGTCATCACCACGCGCGCTAGGTGTTCCAGATTCACCTGATGCACGATGCCGGTGCGTGGCGGCACCACCTTGAAATTGCCGAACGCCTTCTGGCCCCAGCGCAGGAAGCTGTAGCGCTCGCTGTTGCGCTGAAACTCGATGGCGACGTTGTCCTCCAGCGCCGCGCGGGTGCCGAACTCGTCCACTTGCACCGAATGGTCGATCACCAACTCGGAAGGGATCAGCGGATTGATGCGCTTGGGGTCGCCGCCCAGCGCGCGCATGGCGTCGCGCATCGCGGCCAGATCGACCACGCAAGGCACGCCGGTGAAATCCTGCAGCACCACGCGTGCCGGCATGAAGGCGATCTCGGTGTCGGGTTCTTTCCTGGCGTCCCAGTTGGCGATCGCTTCAATCTCGCGCGCGCTGACGTTCACGCCATCCTCGTGGCGCAACAGGTTTTCCAGCAGAATCTTCATCGCGTAAGGCAGGCGCTCGAGATCAAAGCGCTGGCCCAGCTTGGCGAGGCTGGCGAAGGTATAGCGCTGACCCCGTACTTCAAGGGTGTCGCGCACGGCAAATGAGTCTTTCATGGGTCTCGCTCCTGACTGGATTTGTTGCTGATAGCAAGTGCTGAATTCGCGATGCTTGCGGCCCGAGATCGGGGCTTTGGCAGGCGCTCAGCAGTTGAGACAAGTCGCTGGCGGATGCGTTCGGCAGGCGCGCGCCGCCGTCACCGGCTGCGGTTCATCCGCGCTAGCATGGGCTGAATGTCCACTCCATACAATCGCATTTCATGACATGCAGCATTCGATGATTTCGACGATGCTGGCCGCGGTTTCGCTGCGCGACCTGGCGCTGGTGCAGGCGGTGTGGCGTCACGGCAGCTTCAACAGTGCGGCACGCGCCATGCACATCAGCCCATCCGGGTTGTCGCATCAGGTGCAAAAGGTCGAACAAGCCCTGGGCGCGCCCCTGTTCGAGCGCGGTGGGCGGCGCGTCGTGCCCACGGCTGGCGGCCAGCGCCTGCTGGCGCACATCGACACGCTGCTGCATGCCGCTGAACACTTGCAGCAAATCGCCCGCGCCGGCGCCGTGGCCTTCGGTGGCGAGTTGCGCCTGGGCGTGCCAGCCTCGCTGGGGCCTTATCTGCTGCCGCATCTGATTACGCCGTTTCCGCAGCATTTTCCGGGCGCACGGCTGAGTCTTTCCGAGGGCAAGCCCAAGGGCTTGCTGCGGCGTTTGCAGGAAGCCGAGCTGGACGCCGTGCTGGCGCCCGTCGCGCCGGCGCTCAGCGGTATCGCCGTGCGTTCGCTGTTCTTCGAGCCGTGGGAGCTGATGCTGCGCGCCGATCACCCGCTGGCCGGGCGGCGCCGGATCGCGCTGACGCAACTCGATCCCGCCGCGGCCACGCTGATGGCCGAGAACCACGCTGAGGGGCAGGGCCACGTGCAGGACGTGAGTCTGGAAAGTCTCGCCGCGCTCACCACGCTGCGCGGCGGCTACGCGCTGGTGCCGACGCTGGCGCATGAGCGCCTCGCCTCGATGCCGGGCATCGTGCTGGCGCAGATCAAGGGACAGGCGCCGGGCCGCGAGATCGCGCTGTACTGGCGCGAGGCCTCGCCCTGGCAGGCGGATCTGCACAATTTCGCCGTGCTGCTGGCCAAGGTGGCGAAGCAGCGCCCGCGCTTGAAACTGATCACCGCCGAAGCTTGATCAGCTCAAACCGGGGAATGCCGCAACAAGTCCTGGCGTGCTTGCTGCGCGGCAAGCCACCCATGACTTGCGCAAGGTCTGAATTTGTTCAGACCTTGCTTAGCCCTGATCCAGCGTCGCGCGCGACTGCAAACCGCGCGCCAGCATCAGCGTCTGCTTGCGCTGCAGCAGCAGGCGCCACTGCGTGCCGCCAATCTGGCGCCACAGCACCGCCGCGCGCACCGCGGCCAGCAACGCGGCGCGGATGCGCTCGACCAGCGCCGGCTGATTGAGCATTTGCGCATTGCCGGTCACCAGCACGCGCGGGCGCAGGCTGCTGACCGTTTCGGCGTACAGACCGGCCAGACGCGCGATGACGCTGGCGTGATCGGGGCTGCCGAAATGCTCGGCCTGACGCTGCGCGTCGCGCAGGCCCTGCTGCAGGTGTTCAAGACGCGGGCCATCGGCCATCAGGCGACGCTCGATGCGCAGCACGGTCAGCGCCATGCGCGTGATCATGCCATCGGCCTGCTCGCCCTCGATCTGGCGAATCAGCGTCTGCAGCCCGAGGCGCACGCCGCCGATGCCGCCGAATACCGCCAGCGTGTCGGGCGCGTCGATGCGCAGCACACTGGCAAGGCTGGCCGCGTAGGCGCTGCTGTCGGCCTGACCCTGGGTGGCCAACGCGCGCACCAGCGCCAGCGCCTGAAACAAGCCGGCCAGGGCAAGGGTGCGTTCTTCCGAGCGATCGGTGGTCATTGCTGCGAACTCATTGCGGCGGGCTCTGGGCGGAGTGGCGGCGGAGCGATCAAACCGCCAAACACGGCGTCGCTGGCCTCAATGGTAGCGCCACCGAGGCATACCTCATCCTGATAGAACACGATGGACTGCCCGGGCGCCGGCGCACGCTGCGGTCGCGCGAAGCGCACGCGGCAGCCGTCGGCATCGATTTCCACATGGCACTCCTGCGCGGGCTGGCGGTAGCGGATCTGCGCCTGGCAAGTGAACACGTCGGCCGGCGCGTGGCCCGCGATCCAGGTTGGCGCCAAGGCGCGCAGCGTGCGCGCATCCAGCCATCGCGCGACGTCGCCCTGGGCGACGATCAGCGTATTGACCGCGACATCCTTGCCCACGACGTACCACGCACCGCCACCCGCGCCGCGCACGCCGCCCAGACCCAACCCAGCGCGCTGACCGAGGGTGAAATACAGGCTGCCGGGGTGCTCGCCGACGCGGCGCCCGGCGCTATCGAGGATAGCCCCCGGTCGCGCCGGCAAGTACTGCGCCAGAAACGTGCGGAAATCGCGCTCGCCGATGAAGCAGATGCCGGTGGAATCCTTCTTGGCCTGTGTCGGCAGCGCGTGCTCGCGCGCCAGTGCGCGCACCGCGGGCTTGTGCATCGCGCCCAGCGGAAACAGCGTGCGCGACAACTCGTACTGGCCCAACTGATGCAAAAAATAGCTCTGGTCCTTGGCCCTGTCCGCACCGCGCAGCAACTCGAAGCCCTGTGCGGTTTCGCGCACACGCGCGTAATGCCCGGTGGCGATGCGCTCGGCGCCCAGCGCCAGCGCGGCCTGCAGAAACACCTTGAACTTGATCTCGCGGTTGCACAGCACATCCGGATTGGGCGTGCGCCCGCGCGCGTATTCGTCGAGAAAATGCCGGAACACCTCGCGCAGATACTCGGCGGAGAAATCGCGCAGATGAAAGCGCAGGCCGAGACGTCCGGCGACGGCCACGGCGTCCTTGCGATCCTGCTCGGCATGGCAGTGCGGGTCGTCGGCGTCCGCGCGCCAGTTGCGCATGAACATGCACTCCACGGTGTGTCCATCCTGTTGCAACAACAGCGCGGCGACCGAGGAATCGACCCCGCCGGACAAACCCACGGCAACGCGCATCTCAGCCCCGGCCCGTGGCGCCCAGGCGTCCGATCGCGGCCAGCGGCAGACGCTGGCCGCCCAGCCAGGCATCGATGCTGGCCAGCACCAGGGACGTGCGCAGGCGCTGCGCGGCGGCGGCGATTTCCTCGCGCGTCAGCCACAGCACGCGCACGATGCCGGCATCCAGCGGTCGCGTGGCGTCGTGCTGCAGCGCCTCGGCGGCAAAGGCGAAGCGCAGCGTGACATCGCCATGGCGCGGATTCAGCCACGGCATCACCCCGATGAAGTGCCGCGGCGCCACGCGCCAGCCGGTTTCCTCCAGTGTCTCGCGCACCAGTGCATCGACGATCTCCTCGCCGGATTCCAGATGCCCGGCCGGCTGATTCAGGCACAGCACGCCGCGAATGTTTTCCTCAACCATCAGGAATTGGTCGCCGCGCGCCACCACCGCCGCCACGGTCACGCGCGGTCGCCACACTGGCTCGACAGGGGTTTGCTGCGACATGTTTGCAATCTCCGGAAACGCCGCCATTGTGCCATTCACGCCTCTTGGTCGCGCGCCTCGCAGAGTATGATTTGCCCATGAAATCGAGCATCAGCGCCATGGCCGAAGAACCACGCCATGAATACGAACAGGAACACGGCGTGGCGCTGGAAACCGCCAAGCCCGAACTGCAACGCCCGGCCATGTTCCAGGTCGTGCTGCTCAATGACGACTACACGCCGATGGAGTTCGTGGTCGAGGTGTTGCGTGTGTTCTTCGGCATGCAGCAGGAACGTGCGGTGCAGGTGATGCTGCATGTGCACCACCGCGGCAAGGGCGTGTGTGGCGTATTCACGCGCGAAGTGGCGGAAACCAAGGTCAATCAGGTCAACGAATACGCGCGGGCGCACCAGCATCCCTTACTTTGCGATATGGAAAAGCTCTAAGCTGCCTCCATGTCGGCGGCATCCCGGAGGGCGGTCGGCATGGCCGCTCCGGCACATGGATGTGCCGCCACGCACCGCACGTGAGTGCGTGCGCGGCAAAAGTGGCGCGGCTTGGCCGCGACCGTTTGCTCGCAAGCGGCGGCAGGAAGCCCGGTCTTGCAAATTGATACAGAGGTCAATCCGATGTTCAGCAAGGATCTCGAACTCACCATAGGCCAGTGCTACAAGGATGCGCGCGAGCACCGTCACGAGTTCATGACGGTCGAGCACTTGCTGCTGGCGTTGCTCGGCAACGCCGCCGCGACCGGTGCGTTGCGCGCATGCGGCGCCGATCTCCCCAAGCTCGAGCACGACCTGCGCGAGATCATCACGCAGACGGTGCCGGTGCTTCCCGTCGATGACGAGCGCGATACCCAGCCGACGCTGGGCTTCCAGCGCGTGCTGCAGCGCGCCGTGTATCACGTGCAATCCTCGGGCCGCAAAGAGGTCACCGGGGCCAACGTGCTGGTGGCGATCTTCGGCGAGAAGGATTCGCACGCGGTGTATTTCCTCAACCAGCAGGAAGTGAGCCGGCTGGACGTGGTCAACTACATCGCGCACGGCATCGCCAAGCTGGAGCCGGATGCCCCCAGCAACAGCAGTCCTGGCGAGCGCGAGCAGGAAGAGGGCGCGGATAGCAAATCCAATCCGCTGGGCGATTACGCGGTCAACCTCAACGATCTGGCGCGGCAAGGCAAGATCGATCCGCTGATCGGGCGCGCTGACGAGATCGAGCGCACCATCCACGTGCTGTGCCGGCGGCGCAAGAACAATCCGCTGTATGTCGGCGAGGCTGGCGTCGGCAAGACCGCGTTGGCCGAGGGTTTGGCGCGACGCATCGTCGAGGGCGGGGTGCCCGAGATCCTCAAGGACACCACGGTTTGGGCGCTGGATCTGGGCGCGCTGGTGGCCGGCACCAAGTACCGCGGCGATTTCGAGAAGCGCCTCAAGGGCGTCATCGCGCAGTTGCGCAAGGATCCCAAGGCGATCCTGTTCATCGACGAAATCCACACCATCATCGGCGCCGGATCTGCCTCGGGGGGCACCATGGATGCCTCCAACCTGATCAAGCCTGTGCTGGCCTCGGGCGAGTTGCGTTGCATCGGCTCGACCACCTTCCAGGAATACCGCGGCATCTTCGAGAAGGACCGCGCGCTGGCGCGGCGTTTCCAGAAAATCGACGTGCCCGAGCCGTCACTGGCGGAAAGCGTGGAAATCCTCATCGGCCTCAAGAGCCGCTTCGAGGCGCACCACAGCGTCGAATACACTGCCGAGGCGCTGAAGGCCGCGGTGGATCTCTCGGTGCGGCATCTGCCCGATCGTCTGTTACCGGACAAGGCCATCGACGTGATCGACGAGGCGGGCGCGCGTCAGCGCCTGCTGCCGGTCGAAACGCGCAGCGAGCGCGTGGATGTGCCCGACATCGAGTACATCGTGGCACGCATGGCGCGCATCCCGCAGAAGCAGGTTTCGGCTTCTGATCGCGATGTGCTGCGCAATCTCGACCGCAATCTCAAGATGGTCGTGTTCGGCCAGGACGAGGCCATCGACACGCTGACCAGCGCCATCAAGATGGCGCGTTCGGGGCTGGGCGATCCGCAAAAACCCATCGGCTGCTTCCTGCTGGCCGGTCCGACTGGCGTCGGCAAGACCGAGGTCACGCGGCAACTGGCCATGCAGCTCGGCATCGAGCTGATCCGCTTCGACATGTCCGAGTACATGGAAGGGCATTCGGTCAGCCGCCTGATCGGCGCGCCTCCGGGTTATGTGGGCTTTGATCAGGGCGGCCTGCTCACCGAGGCTGTGGTCAAGCATCCGCACAGCGTGCTGCTGCTGGATGAAATCGAGAAAGCCCACCCCGATGTGTTCAACATCCTGCTGCAGGTCATGGACCGTGGCGCGCTGACCGACACCAATGGCCGTGAAGCGAATTTCAAGAACGTGATCGTGGTGATGACCACCAATGCCGGCGCATCGCTGGCGGCGCGCCGCAGCATCGGCTTCGTCGAACAGAACCATGCCAGCGACGCCATGGAAGTCATCCGCCGCACTTTCACGCCAGAGTTCCGCAACCGCCTCGATGCCATCGTGCAGTTTGGCGCGCTGGGCTTCGATCACGTGCTGCGCGTGGTCGACAAATTCCTGATCGAGCTCGAAGCGCAACTCAACGAGAAGCACGTCAGCCTCAACGTCGAGCCGGACGCAAGGCACTGGCTGGCCGAGCATGGCTTTGATCCGCAAATGGGCGCGCGGCCGATGGCGCGCGTGATCCAGGAGCAAGTCAAGCGCCCGCTGGCCGATGAGTTGCTGTTCGGCAAACTGGCGGCGGGCGGGCGCGTGACCCTGCGCGTGCGTGACGGCAAGCTGCGCAGCGAGGCCGAGGCCAGCACGCAGACTCCGGTGCTGGTGGAGTAGCCGGCATTGGGGTGCCGCGAGAAGTTCCCGAGGCGCCTTAGCGCACGCGGTAAGTGATGCGTGCCTTGGTCAGGTCGTACGGGGTCATTTCAACCTTGACCTTGTCGCCAGTGATGATTCGGATGTAGTTCTTGCGCATGCGCCCGGAAATATGCGCGATCACGATGTGACCGTTTTCCAGTTGCACACGGAACATGGTATTGGGCAGGGTTTCGGAAACCGTGCCCTCCATTTCGATGACGTCGTCTTTGGCCATTGCTCGGGGCTAACCGCGGCGCAAGGCCGCATCAATCCGCAATTCTGCCACGCGCAGGCGTTGCGGCGATAGTAAAGCGCGCGTCAGCAAGCAATTCCGACAGGCGCAACGCTCAAATCGCCGCGCCAAAGTGCTGGTCAAGCTGACGCCGGATTTCCGCCTCGATGGTCGGCTGCATGAAGCCCAGCAGCAGACCCAACTCGGCGTGGATATGCACCTGGCCGACCTCCAGGGTGATGCCGCCCTCGACGCCGCCGCGCCGAAAATGCAGCACGTCACCCTGCCATGCGGTTTGCAGTGCAAAGCGCGTGCGCAGCGCCGCTGCGACCTGATCAATGGTGGCGCGCGCTTGCGGCGCCGGCAGCGAGTGCACGCGGCTGATGTCGATGGTGGGCATGGCGCGATCATAGCGTTTGCGGTTGCATATCCAGGCGCCCGGCAGCGATACGGCCTGATACAGTCCGCGCCCGGAGCACATCATGCGCATCGCCATCCTGGCACCTGAAAAAATCGAATTCAGCAGCGCCGCTGCGGCGATCACGCTGGGCAGCGCCGCGAGCGACGATATCGTGCTCGCTGGCGAGGGCGTCGCCAGCGAGCACGCGCGCCTGGGTCTGGACGCGCGCGGCTACGTTCTCGAAGTGCGCGCAGGGGTTGCGCCGATCTATGTCAATGCACGCCCAGTGCGTGAGCGCGCGCTGCTGCATGCGGGCGACCAGATCAGCATTGGTGCGGCGCAGGTGTTGCTGCTGGGCGAGCACGTGCGCGAAGCCTGCCCGGACGATCTTGAACCCGATGCTGATTTGCCGCCTGGAACGCTGAGTCTGCGCGGCGTCGGCGGCGCGCGCAGCGGTGCGGCGCTCAGCGTTGCGCCGACACTGGAGCTGGGCGCCGACGGTCTGCCGGTCGGCCTGGGAGCGAAGGCGGGTTCGTTGCGCGTTTTCTGCGTGCACGGCCGTCCGGCGCTGCTCAGCCGCGATCTGCCCGCGAGTGCGTGGCCGCGCATCAACGGCCATGTCGCCACGCGCGCGTGGTTGCACGATGGCGATCAAATCGCCATCGGCGCACAGCGCTATCTGGTTGATGCGCCTGCTGACGCGGCGCGCCACGATGCTGCGCAGGCATTCATTCCGCCCGAGGCCACGCGCCCCGAAGACACTGCCGGGCCGCGCCGCGAAGTGTGGTGGCTGCTGCTGACCGCGGCCGTGATTGCGCTGGTGCTGGCGCTGCTGCTGGCCATTCACCACTGATTTCCGCCGGAGCTTCGATATGAGCCGCACCTGGAACTTCGCCGCTGGTCCCGCCGCCATGCCCGAGGAGGTCTTGCTTCAGGCCCAGACCGAATTGCTGGAGTGGCGAGACGCGCGCGCCTCGGTCATGGAGATCTCGCACCGTGGCAAGGCGTTCATGGCGCTGACCGCCGAGATCGAGGCCGATCTGCGCGCGCTGGCCGCGATCCCGGCGCATTACAAGGTGCTGTTCCTGCAGGGGGGCGCCACCTTGCAATTCGCGCTGCTGGCAATGAATCTGGCCGCGCCCGGACAGCGCGCCGATTACGTGCTCAGCGGCCACTGGAGCGAAAAAGCCGCGCGCGAGGCTGCACCCTATGTCGAGGTGCAGATGGCCGCCGACGCCCGTGCCAGCAACTACACAGCACTGCCGCCGCGCGCCGACTGGCAACTCGACGCGCAGTCGGCCTACGTGCACTACACGCCCAATGAAACCATCCACGGACTCGAATTTCCCGATATCCCCGAGGTTGGCAGCGTACCGCTGGTGGCGGATTTTTCGTCAAGCATCCTGTCCGCGCCGCTGGACGTCGCGCGCTACGGAATGATTTACGCCGGCGCACAGAAAAACATCGGCCCGTCCGGCTTGACCCTGCTGATCGTGCGTGAGGATCTGCTGGCGCGCGCCACGCGACCGATGGCGAGTATTTTCCGCTACGCCGAGCACGCGGTGCACGAGTCGATGCTCAACACGCCCAACACCTTCGGCTGGTATCTGGCCGGGCTCACCTTCAAGTGGATCGCTCGGCACGGCGGCCTCGCCGCCATGGCTGCGCGCAACCGGCGCAAGGCCGACACGCTGTATGCGGCCATCGACGGCTCCGGCGGCTTTTACCGCAACCCGGTCGAGCCACGCGCGCGCTCGCGCATGAACGTGCCGTTTTTCTTGCACGACGCCGCGCTCGATGCGCGCTTCCTGGCCGGGGCCGAACAAGCCGGGCTGCTGGCTTTGAAGGGCCATCGCGCGCTGGGCGGCATGCGCGCCTCGCTGTATAACGCCATGCCGCAGCAGGGTGTCGATGCGCTGGTGGCCTTCATGAGCGAGTTTCAGCGCGGCCACGGTTGAGCGTCGGCGGGCAATCGCGCAGTATGGGCCTTCTGCCCACGCACGCCGCGACCATGCCCGAGCCCACCGCGTCCAGTCCTTCCGATCCGCAGGCCGTGGATGACGCTGCGGCGCCTGCGCCCACCGCCAATCTGGCCGAGGCGCGCCAGCGCATCGACGCCATCGACCGCGAACTGCAGGCGCTGATCGCCGAGCGCGCGCGCTGGGCGCAGCAAGTCGGCCGCGCCAAGGGGCCGCTCAAGGCCGCGGTGGATTACTACCGCCCCGAGCGCGAGGCGCAGGTGCTGCGCATGGTCGTGGACCGCAATCAGGGACCGCTGTCCGACGCCGAGCTGGTGCGCCTGTTCCGCGAAATCATGTCGGCCTGTCTGGCGCAGCAGGAGCCGCTGTGCATCGGCTTCCTCGGCCCCGAGGGCACTTTCAGCCAGCAGGCCGCGCAAAAACACTTCGGCCACAGCGCACGCCTGTTGCCACTGGCCAGCATCGAGGAGGTGTTCCAGGAAGTGGAAGCCGGGCACGCCGATTTCGGCATCGTGCCGGTGGAAAACTCGGGGCAGGGCACCATTCAGTCGACGCTGGACATGTTCCTCACCTCGCGGCTGAAGATCTGCGGCGAGATCGAACTGCGCGTCCACCAGTTCCTGCTGTCGCGCAGCGGCCGTGCGGAGGACGTCGAGCGCGTGTACTCGCACCCGCAGTCGCTGGCACAGTGCAAGGTCTGGCTGCGCCAGCATCTGCCGGCCAGCGAGCGCGTGGCGACCGCCAGCAACGCCGAAGGCGCGCGCCGCGCGCATCTGGCCGACGACGCCGCGGCGATCGCCGGCGAAGCGGTGGCACATGTCTATGGACTCAAGGTGATCGCCGGCCCGATCGAGGATCGCCCCGACAACACCACGCGCTTTCTGGTGCTGGGGCGCGAGTTGTTTCCGCCCTCGGGCAACGATCGCACCTCGCTGCTGGTGTTCGTCAAGGATCAGCCCGGCGCGCTGTTCAACGCGCTCAGCCCATTCGCCGCGCACGGGGTCAGCATGAACCGCATCGAGTCGCGACCGGCGCACAGCGGCGCCTGGCAATACGCGTTTTTCATCGACTTGTCCGGTCACGTCGAGGACGCCGCGTTGCGCGCCGCGCTGGACGAACTCACCCCGCACGCCGCCGAGATCCGTGTGCTCGGTTCGTACCCGGTGGCGATTTCATGAAGCGTGCAGTGCGAGCGCTGCACTGGCTGCGCGCATGAACGCGCGGCTGGACTGGATCAGTCAGGCGGGCGGCCCGCTGCATGGAACGCTGCGCGTGCCGGGCGACAAGTCGATCTCGCACCGCGCGCTGATGCTCGCTGCGCTGGCGCAGGGACAATCGCGCGTCAGCGGCTTTCTGGAAGGCGAAGACACCCGCGCCACCGCGTGCATCCTGCAGCAACTCGGGGTGCGTATCGCCGCGCCCAACGCCGGCGAGCGCGTGATCGAAGGCGTCGGTCTGCACGGTTTGCGCCCCAGCGCGCAGCCGCTGGACTGCGGCAACGCCGGCACCGGCATGCGTCTGCTGGCCGGACTGCTGGCCGGGCAGGGTTTCGACAGCACGCTGATCGGCGATGCCTCGCTCTCGCAGCGGCCGATGCGGCGCGTGATCGAACCGTTGACCACGCTGGGTGCCCGCATCGACAGCAGCGATGGGCGGCCGCCGCTGCGCATCCACGGCGGCATGGACCTGCATGGGCATGCGATCACCACGGCCATCGCCAGCGCGCAGATCAAATCGGCCATCCTGCTGGCAGGCTTGTACGCCGGGGGTGTGACGCGCGTGGACGAACCACAGCCCACGCGCGATTACACCGAACGCATGCTGCAGGCCTTCGGCTGGCCGATCGAATTCGGTCCCGGCTGGGCGTCCCTGCCGGGCCGACAAAGCCTGCGCGCCTGCGATGTGCGGGTGCCCGGCGATTTTTCCTCGGCGGCGTTTTTCATCGTCGCCGCCACGCTGGTGCCCGGCAGCGAACTGCTGGTGCAGGAGGTCGGCCTCAACCCCCGCCGCATCGGTCTGATCGAGGTGCTGCGTGCCATGGGCGCCGACATACGCATCGAGGCACCGCGCCAGCAAGACGGTGAGCCGATCGCCGACCTGCGCGTGCGCCACGCGGACTTGCGCGGCATCGAGGTGCCGCTTGCGCACGTGGCGGACATGATCGACGAGTTCCCGATTCTGTTTGTCGCTGCGGCCTGCGCCGCGGGCGTGACGCGCGTGCATGGCGCCGCCGAGTTGCGGGTGAAGGAATCCGATCGTATCGCGGTGATGGCAAACGGTCTGCGCGCGCTCGGCATCGATGCGCAGGAGACCCCCGACGGCGCGCTGATCCGCGGCGGCGGTCTGCGTGGCGGCGTGGTGGACAGCCGCGGCGATCATCGTTGCGCAATGAGTTTCGCCGTCGCCGGTTTGCGCGCCGACAGTGCGGTGCGCATCAGTGACTGCGCCAATGTCGCCACTTCGTTTCCCGGCTTCGAGGCGTTGGCGCGCGGCGTCGGGTTTGATCTCGAACAGGTGTCACAGGCGCAGCCGGCATGAGCGGCGAACGGTTACCCAGGTTCAGCGTGGTCATTCCGGCGCGTTTCGCTTCCACGCGTCTGCCGGGCAAGCCGCTGCGTCTGCTGGCCGGCGCGCCCTTGATCGAGCACGTGGCGCGGCGCGCGCTGACCATGGGCGCGGCGCAAGTGGTGCTGGCCACCGACGATACACGCATCGCCGCGGCAGTAGCCGGCCTCGACGTGCAGGTGGTGATGACGCGCGCCGATCACGCCTCGGGTAGCGACCGACTGGCCGAATGCGCGGCGGCATGCGCCTGGCCCGAGGATCACATCGTCGTCAACTTGCAGGGCGACGAGCCCTTCGTGCCCGCCGCCGGAGTACACGCCGTGGTTGCAGCACTGGCCGCGGACGACGCGGCGATGGCGACCCTGGCGACGCCAATCAACGATGTTGCCGTGCTGCTCGATCCCAACGTGGTCAAGCTGGTGTGTGATCGCAGCGGGCATGCGTTGTATTTCAGCCGCGCGCCGGTGCCGTGGGCGCGCGATGCACTGGCGCATGATCGCGGCAGCCTGCCGCAAGACGCGCCGTTGCTGCGCCATATCGGCCTGTACGCTTATCGCGCCGGTTTCCTGCGCCGTTTCGCGCAGCTTGAGCCCACCCCGCTGGAACGCGCCGAGGCGCTGGAGCAACTGCGCGCGCTGGAGCACGGCCATCGCATCCGCGTGGCGCTGAGCGCGGATGAATTTCCACCCGGCATCGACACCGAGCAGGATCTCGCGCGCGCCGAGGCATACCTGCGCGCGCGCGCAAGCGGCGCTTGATCTCGGCGCGCGCCGCGTGCGCCAGCTAACATCAGTCAATCGCACATCCTGAAGCCGCGTGTTGTGGCATCAAGCTCGATGACACCAAGGGAGTCCGCCATGTCCGCCATGCCAGAACCGCCGTCGCTTGCCGATGCGCTGGATTGGGTCAACGCGCGCGGGCGTCTCACCCTGGAAAGCCTGCGTGGTCGCGTGGTGATTCTGCTGTTCTGGAGTTACGACAACATCCACTGCATCAACTTGCTGCCGCGTCTGCAGAAAATGGCCGGGCGACTGCACGATGGCGTCGTATTGCTGGGCGTGCATACGCCGAAATACGCGGCGCAGCGACAGGCGCTGACGGTTTCCAAGGCGGCGCATCGGCTGCATCTGCGCATGCCGGTCGCCAACGATGCCGACTGGCGCGCGTGGCGCGCGTTCGGCATCGAATCATGGCCCAGCGCGGTGGTGATCGACTGCGAGGGTCGCGTGATGCGCGTGCTGCAGGGCGAGTCGATGAGCGACGAACTGGAGACGCTGGCCGCCAACCTGCTGGAAGACGCCGCCGCGCGCGATTTGCGCCGCTTCGACGCGGCGCCAGGCGTCGATGGCGGCGAGCCGCAAATGAGCCTGCGCTTTCCGGCGGCAGTGGCGGTGAGCGAGCAGCGCCTGTACGTGAGCGACAGCAGCCGCAATCGCGTGTTGGAATGCACGCACGATGGCCGCGTGTTGCGACAGTTCGGTTCGGGCACGCCGGGCTATTGGGATGGCCGCTTGAACGATGCCGGGTTCTGCGATCCGCAAGGGCTGGCGCTGAGCGGCGAATCGCTGTACGTCGCCGACACCGGCAACCACGCCGTGCGCCGCGTGCGCCTCGCCTCGGGACAGATCGAAACCGTGCTCGGCAGCGGTCGCGAAGGCTTCGACTCGCCGCGCGCGGCGATACTGCCCACGGCGCTCGCGGTCAGCGCGCCATTGGCGGTACTGGTGCGCGACAACCTGCTGTACGTGAGCATGGCCGGACAGCATCAAATCTGGGGCATGGACCTGGCCGCGGGCCGCGTCGAGGTGCTTGCGGGCAACGGTCACAACAGCCTGCTCGATGGCCCCGGGCTGGAGGCAGGACTGGTGCAGCCGGCGGCGCTGGCCTATCACGCCGGACAATTGCTGATCGCCGATGCCGGCGCGAATGCCGTGCGCGCGCTGCGCGTCGCCGATGGCCACGTGTTTACGCTGGCCGGACTCGGACCGTGGCAACCGGGACTGGCCGATGGCACGGCCAGTGCGGCGCGCTTCGCGCATCCGCTGGGACTGGCGGTGGATGGCACCGGCACGGTGTATGTCGCCGACACACTCAATGGACGCCTGTGCCGCATGAACTCGGCCGGACGCGCCGGCTGGACGGTGCAAAGCGTGGTGCTGCCGCAGACGCTGCAGGAGCCCGCCGGTCTCGCCATCATCGGGCGCAGCCTGTGGCTGGCCGAGCGCAACGCGCATCTGCTGCAACGCCTCGACCTGGACAGCGGTGCCCTGGGGAAGCTGCCGCTCGGCGCGTAAAATGCCGCCATGCATGCATCGGCGCCAGCCACGTTCGACGGCAAACTCTTCGTCCGCCACCTGACCCCCGCACCGGGTGTCTATCGCATGTACGCGAGCGACGGCGTGCTGCTGTATGTCGGCAAGGCCGGCAACCTGAAAAAGCGCGTCAGCAGTTATTTCATGCGTCCGCTGATGGAGCCGCGCATCGCCGCGATGGTGGCGCAGATCGCGCGCATGGAAACCACCATCACGCGCACCGAAAGCGAAGCGCTGATGCTGGAAGCGCAGTTGATCAAGCAATTGCAGCCGCGCTACAACGTTCTGTTGCGCGATGGCAAGAGCTACCCGTATGTGCTGATCACGGCGCACGCGGAATATCCACGTCTGGCCTGGTACCGTGGCGCGCGCAGCGCGCCAGGCAGTTACTTCGGCCCGTTTCCCAGCAGCGGCGCGGTGCGCGAGAGCCTGAGCCTGCTGCATAAGCTGTTTCATTTGCGCGGTTGCGAGGAAAGCTATTTCCGCAACCGCACGCGGCCGTGTTTGCAGCATCAGATCGGGCGCTGCAGCGCGCCTTGCGTCGGTTTGATCTCGCCCGTGGATTACGCCGTCGACGTGCGTCACGTGCAGATGTTCCTGCAGGGCCGCAGCAGCGCGGTCATCGACGAGATTGTCGCGCTCATGCAACGCGCCAGCGCCGCGCAGGAATTCGAGCGCGCGGCGCGTTTGCGCGATCAGATCCAGGCCTTGCGCACGGTGCAGAGCGAGCACTACGTGCAGGGTGCCAGCACTGACATGGACGTGCTGGCTTGCCGCATCAGCGGCGAAAGCGCCTGCGTCAGTGTGCTGTTTTTCCGCAACGGATTGGCCTTGGGATCGCGCGATTTTTTCCCACGCATGGGCGTGGATGCACCCACGCCGGGCGCGCTGCTGGCGCAGTTCATCGCCCAATACTACGTCGAACGCGCGGCACCCACCGAGCTCATCCTCGATCATGCGCCGGAGCAACCCGATCTGCTGGGTCAGGCGCTGGGCGAGCGCGCCGGCCACGAGGTGCGCATCAAGACCCAGGTGCGCGGCGATCGCGCGCGCTTCATCGAGCTGGCCGGACGCAATGCCGAGGCCGCGCTGGCCACGCGCCTGGCCAGTCGGCAGACGCTGGAGGCGCGCTTCGCCGATCTCGCGCGCCTGCTCGCGCTGCCCAAGCCGCCAGCGCGCATCGAGTGCTTCGATATCAGCCACACCCAAGGCGAGGCCACCGTGGCGTCGTGCGTGGCCTATGGCCCCGAGGGGCCGATGAAGGGCCATTACCGCAAGTTCAATATCGCGGGAATCGTCGCGGGTGACGACTACGCGGCGATGGAGCAAGCCCTCACGCGCCGCTTCCGTCGCGCTGCGGAGGGTGGCGACTGGGCCAGCCCGGACCTGTTGCTGATCGATGGCGGGACAGGGCAGATCGCGCGCGCCGAGCAAGTGCTGGATGCGCTGTGCGTGCGCGACGTGCCGATCGTCGGCGTGGCCAAGGGCCCGGCGCGACGCAGCGGCGAGGAAACCCTGGTGCTGGCGCATGGCGGTGGACAACTGCATCCGGGCAGCGCCTCGCCGGCGCTGCAATTGATCAACGCGGTGCGCGACGAAGCGCATCGTTTCGCCATCGGTGCGCACCGCCGCCGCCGCGAGGCGACGCGCGAGCGCAGCGTGCTGCAGGACATCCCCGGCATCGGCCCACGTCGCCGCCGCATGCTGCTGAATGCCTTCGGCGGCCTGGCCGGTCTGCAAGACGCGGGCGTGGAGGAAATCGCGCGTGTCAGTGGCATCGATCGCAGCCTCGCGGCGCGCATTTATGCTGCCCTGCATGGCTGACGCATCCGCGCCGCGCATGCCACACTTGCGTATTGCCTGAATCTCCGACCATGCGCATCAACCTTCCGACTTGGCTCACCCTGTTCCGCATCCTGTTGCTGCCCGTGGTCGTGGTGGTGTTCTACCTGCCGTGGCATTGGTCGAGTCTGGCGGCGGCGGGCGTGTTCGTGGCCGCCGCCCTGACCGACTGGCTGGACGGCTGGCTGGCGCGCCGGCTGGGCCAGACCTCGTCTTTCGGCGCGTTCCTCGATCCGGTGGCCGACAAGCTGATGGTGACGGTGACCCTGTTTCTGCTGGTGTCCGATCATCCGTCGGCGCTGCTGGCACTGACCAGCGCGATCATCGTCGGACGCGAGATCGGCGTTTCCGCGCTGCGCGAGTGGATGGCTGAGTTGGGGCAGCGCGCGCGTGTGCGCGTGCAACTGCTGGGCAAGCTGAAAACCGTCATGCAATTCGTTGCCATCGTCGTACTGCTGGTCGAGCATGATGCCGGCACGCTGCGTTTCTACAAGGTCGGCGAGACATTGCTGCTGCTGGCCGCGGCGCTGACGCTGGTTTCCGGTTTCGGCTATTTGCGCGCGGCCTGGCCGAGCCTGAGCGAGTCCAATTCCCGCGACGGGGGTTGACAGCCACGGCCCCGCATTTACAATTTGCGTTCCGTTGCGGGAATAGCTCAGTTGGTAGAGCACGACCTTGCCAAGGTCGGGGTCGCGAGTTCGAGTCTCGTTTCCCGCTCCAATTTTCCAAAACCTCGGCAACCCGGGGTTTTGTTGTTTCAGGGGTTCTATCCGCGCCCCGATCGCGCACACTGCGGTATCGTGTTGCACAAGCAAGGCCAGGTGGCAGAGTGGTTATGCAGCGGCCTGCAAAGCCGTGTACGCCGGTTCAATTCCGACCCTGGCCTCCACAACCCCAAGGCGCGCCGCCCGCGCCCGCTGCCATGCCCGGGTGGCGAAATTGGTAGACGCAGCGGACTTAAAATCCGCAGGCCTGAAAAGGCCGTGCCGGTTCGATTCCGGCCCCGGGCACACCCCGCTTTGCGGATGCCTCACGTGGCGGCTTGTAGGGCGCAGATCCAATGCATGCCTGGCTGCCCCGTTGCTTAGCCCGGCGGATCATGCTGCGCGTGCGCGCAAGGCACGCCGGTAATACAGCACCGCGCCACCCCAGGTGAGCACGATCAGCGCCGTGATCATCAGCCCCAGCGTGCTGAAATCGAGATTTTCCAGTACACGAGCATGTTTTTTTCCGCTTTCGGTCTCGCGCGCTTGCGTGCGCGCTTGCACTGTTGACTGCCGCGCTGGCGTTGCCTGCAAGTGCGGCATCGACGCCAGGCCCGTCACTGTGGCGCAATCTTGCGCAGGCGGCGCCCACGGCCAATCCGCAAGTACTGCGACTGGCGGTAGCGGCCATGCGGTGCGCCGTCAGCAGCGGCATGCCGGGTTCGCGGCGACTGGCGGTCATCGATTATTCACTGCCTTCCACGCGCCGGCACCTGTGGATTTTCGATCTGGCCGACCAGCGTCTGTTGATGCGCGAGCTGGTGGCGCACGGCCGCAACTCGGGCGGCAATTTTGCGAAGCATTTTTCGGATCGCCTCGGCAGCCTCGAATCCAGCCTTGGCCTGTACCGCACGCTGGGCACCTATCGGGGCGACAACGGTTATTCGCTGCGCTTGCAGGGGCTGGATGAAGGTTTCAACAACAATGCGCTGCAGCGCGCCATCGTCATCCACGGCGCGTCTTACGTGAGCGAAGCTTTCGCGCAGCGCGAGGGTCGCCTCGGGCGCAGTTGGGGTTGCCCGGCGGTGAGCAAACGCGTGGCGCGGCGGGTGATCAACCGTCGCGTTGTAAACGGCGTGCGCGGCGTCAACTGCGCAGCAGTCCGAGCGTGTGTTGCGCGATCATCAGTTCTTCATTGGTCGGCACCACGCGCAGCGCGATGCGCGAGTCGGGCGCGGCGATATCCAGCACGCCCGTGCGGCCGGCATTGGCCACGGCATCGAGCCGGGCGCCGAACAGGCCCAGGCGTTGCACGATCGCGGCGCGCGCGCCGGGTGCGTGCTCGCCGATGCCGGCGGTGAACACCAGCCCGTCGAGGCCGCCCATGCTCGCCGCCATCGCCGCCACGCTCTGTGCGACGCGGTGCGCGAACACATCCAGCGCCAGCCGCGCCAGGGGCGCGTCGCTGGCCAGCAGCTCGCGCATGTCGCCGCTGAGCCCGGACAAACCCTTCAGCCCGCAGTCGTGATACAGCAAGTGGCTGATCTGCCCGGCATCGAGGCCTTGCTCCTGCGCTAGATACAGCACCACGCCGGGATCGAGATTGCCCGGGCGCGTGCCCATGACCAGGCCTTCCAGCGCCGAGAAACCCATCGTGCTGTCCACGCTGCGTCCGCCCTGCAGCGCGCACAGCGAGGCACCGTTGCCGAGGTGCGCGACCACGGTGCGGCCGCGTGCCAGCGCGGGCGCGACACCGGGCAGGCGCGAAGCGATGTACTCGTAGGACAAGCCATGGAACCCGTAGCGGCGCACGCCCGCGGCGATCAGCGATTGCGGCAGCGCATACAAATCAATCTCGGGCGCGTGGCCGTGATGGAACGCGGTGTCGAAACAGGCCACCTGCGGCAATTGCGGCTGGCGTTGCAGCAGCGAACGGATCGGCGCGAGGTTGAATGGCTGGTGCAGCGGCGCCAGCGGGTTGAGCGCCGCGAGCCGGTCCAGAATCGCGGCATCAACGCGCACCGGCTGCGAGAAATCGACACCGCCGTGCACTACGCGATGGCCGACGGCGTCGGGCGTCGCGCCGAGGTGCGTGGCGATCCAGTCGTTGACCAGCGTTTCTGCCGCCGCCGCGTCGGGGACGCTGCGGTTGTCCAGCGCACGATCGATCAGACTGTGACCGGCCGCGTCGTGCGCCTGCAAGCGCGGCGCGCTGCCGATGCCGTCCAGTTGTCCCTGCTGCAGCAGTTCGAGCGCATCGTCGACACACGTGCGAAAGGCCGCGAACTTGATGCTGGAACTGCCGGCATTGAGCACCAGGATACAGGTCATGTTGAAGCCTTCCGAGGCGGACAAACGCTGCGAGTATCCGCAATCACGGCGATCTTTTCGCGGGTGTTGCAAGACTCAGCAGCACCGCCAGCGCGCACGCGGCCATGCGTGCATCCGGCAGGTCGGCGCGGCGTACGATTAGTCGACTGCGCGACTGGAACGGGGGCCCGGCGTGCGAACTCAGACTGGACATTTCCTTGACCTAGGACTGCCTGAAACTGCGGAAGACGTGGTCCCACAGTGACGTGGTCACTCCGTAGTTCTGCTGCACGGCATGATGATGCAGCGCATGCAAGCGCTTGCGCTGGCGCATCCATGCGCCGCGCGGACGCCAGTGATGCATGGCGTGGTGGACCAAACCATAGGTGAAGTAGCCTGCGGTCATGCCCAAGGTTGCACCCAGACCCAGCCAGACGCCGCCCAGCAGCGTTGCCGGCAGCCACACCAGCAGCAGGATGAACACGGCGCTGAGCACCGTGGGCGTCGCGATCAATGCCTGTGGACGCTGGTGATGTTCGCCGTGCATGCGCTGGAATGGTTCGATGCCGTGGAAGATCACGCGGTGCATCAGGTATTCGACCATGCTCCAGCACACCGCGCCGGCGATCACCGCCAGCGCCACACCGACCAGGGCATGACGCGGCGCGAACCCGGCCAGAACGCCGAGCAGCAGCACGATAGCCACGAGATAAAACGCGAAGTCCGCGAGATAGACGGCTTTCGAGTGTTCGATGCTGACGGCTTTCATGCGATCTCCTGCGGCCCGATGCAGAGAGTCAGTCATTGCGCGGCACGACGAACGGCCAGACCCCTGGCCTGCCGCTCCACATCCCTTGTAGCAGAATTGTCCCGCGCTTACGGAAACGTGTCGACATGCCGTGTCGCGGTGACCGCCCCGTGTCCGCGCAGGACTTCTGCTGCGAAAGCATTGGCAGGCGATGTTTGCGCATTCAGGCCGCGCGCCAGGTCATGACTGGACCTCGCCGCGACGATCACTCTCGCGCACCCGCGTTGCGGCGAGTGCGTTCTTGAGCCAGATCAAGCCGGGCAGGGTGCGCGGGAGTGACAATGTTTTGTGCTTTGCCGCGAACGCACCAGGAAACAGGGCATCCATGAAACCATCACCCCGCAAGATTCTGCCACTGCTGGTGATTGTCGTGCTGCTGGCGGGCACGGCGGCATGGTGGTGGCGACACGAACAGCATCCGACACCTGCCGCGCTGACGCTGTACGGCAATATCGATATCCGCACCGTGGACATGGCTTTCAACGACGCGGGCCGCATCCAGCACCTCGGCTTCGAGGAAGGCTCCGTGGTACGCAAGGGTCAGGTGCTGGCGCAGATCGATCCGCTGCGCTTCCAGGATGCGATCGATCAGGCCGCGGGCGTGCTGGCCGTCGCGCGGCAGCAACTGGCGGCGCTGGTGGCCGGCAGTCGTCCGCAGCAGATCGCCGAAGCGCGCGCCGCGGCCGCCAGCGCCGCGGCCACATTGCACAACGCGCAAATCACCTATGCCCGCCAGCGCGCGCTGGCCGCGGCGCATTTGTTGCCGCAGCAGTCGGCCGACAACGCCCAGCAGGCGCTCAAGAACGCACGCGCCGGTCTCGATAGCGCGCAGCAGGCATTGAGCCTGGCCGTGCAGGGGCCGCGCCAGGAAGACATCGCCGCCGCGCGCGCGCAGGTCAAGGCCGATGCCGCGGCGCTGGCGCTGGCGCAGCGGCAACTGCACGACACCACGTTGATCGCGCCGGCGGATGGCGTCATCCAGACGCGCATCCTCGAAGTCGGCGATATGGCCAGTCCCGCTGCACCGGTGCTGACGCTGGCCTTGAACAATCCGGTCTGGGCACGCGCTTACGTGCCGGAGACCGAGCTGGGCCGCATTGCGCCCGGCATGCGCGCCGACATTCTCAGCGACAGTTTTCCGGGGCAGCATTTCAAGGGCTGGATCGGCTTCATCTCGCCCACCGCCGAGTTCACGCCCAAATCGGTGCAAACCACCGACTTGCGTACCGAGCTGGTGTACCGGGTGCGCGTCTACGCCTGCAATCCGCAAGGGCGGCTGCGTCTGGGCATGCCGGTGACGGTGCAGGTGCCGCTGCACGACAACGCACCGCGCGCGATTCCCGCGCATGTCTGCCAGGACTGATGCCGTGGAGGCGCCGGCGCTGGTGCTGGAAGCGGTGCACAAACGCTTTCGCCAGGGCAAGCAGCGGATCGAGGCGATCAAGGGCCTGAGTGTGCAGGTGCAGAGTGGGCGCATCACCGGCCTGCTCGGACCCGATGGTGCCGGCAAGACCACGCTGATGCGTCTGGCGGCCGCTCTGCTACTGCCCGATGCCGGGCAAGTGCGGGTGTTGGGCCGCGACAGCCGCCACGAGGCCGCTGCCATCCAGCGCGACATCGGCTACATGCCGCAGCGCTTCGGCCTGTACGAAGACCTCAGCGTTCAGGAAAACCTCGCGCTGTATGCCGACCTGCAAGGCCTCGATGCGACGCAGCGCAAGGCGCGTTTCGAGGAATTGCTGCGTCTGACCGCGCTGGGGCCGTTCGGCAAGCGCCGCGCCGGCGATCTGTCCGGCGGCATGAAGCAGAAGCTGGGCCTGGCCTGCGCGCTGCTGCGCGCGCCGCGTCTGCTGCTGCTGGATGAGCCCACGGTGGGCGTCGATCCGATCTCGCGCCGCGAGCTGTGGAGCATCATCAAGGCCATGCGCGCGCAGGGCGTGACGGTGCTGGTGAGCACGGCGTATCTGGACGAAGCCGAGTTGTGCGACGACATCGTGCTGTTGCATGAGGGCGGTCTGCTGGCACAGCAGCCGCCTGTCGCATTCCAAGCGCCGCTGGTTGGGCGCTGTTTTCTGGTGCGCCACGCCGCGCTGCAGCGGCGCACGCTGCAAACGCAGCTAAGCGCGCGCACCAGCGTGGTAGACGCTCTGGTGCAGGCCGATGGCGTGCGCGTGGTGCTGGCCGCGGTGTCGATGCGGACACCCGCGCAACCGGGCGAAGACTGGCAGCCCGTGGCGCCGCGCTTCGAGGATGCGTTCGTATCGCTGCTGGCGGCGAGTGGCGATGGGGCAGCGCAGGCCATGGCCAGCGTCGATGCCGTGCCTGCTTTCCATGGCAACGCCCAAGGTATTCGGCCTGCGGCCGTTTCACTGGATTCCCGCCTGCGCGGGAACGACGGTGGCGAGGACGCGGCCGCGACGGTGATCGAGGTGCACGAACTGCGTCGTTTCTTCGGCAGCTTCGAGGCGGTCAAGGGCATCGAATTCACCGTGCAGCGCGGTGAGGTCTTTGGTTTGCTGGGCGCCAACGGCGCGGGCAAGAGCACCACGTTCCGCATGCTGTGCGGGCTGCTGCCGGCCAGCTCGGGCACGCTGCGCGTGGCGGGAGTGGACCTGCGCACGGCGCGCGCGACGGCGCGCGCACGTATCGGCTATGTGTCGCAGCGGTTTTCGTTGTACGGCAATTTGAGCGTGGCGCAGAATCTGGCTTTTTTTGCATCGGCCTACGGACTGGGCGGCGCGCGGCGCAAGGCCAGGCTGGACTGGGCACAGCGCGAATTCGAGTTGGCCGCGTATCTGGATGCCGGCGCGGCGGAACTGCCGCTGGGCTTCAAGCAGCGCTTGGCGCTGGCCTGCGCGTTGATGCATGAACCATCGATCCTGTTTCTCGACGAGCCCACCTCGGGCGTCGATCCGCTGGCGCGACGCGAGTTCTGGCAGCGTATCAATCATCTGGCCGAATCCGGCGTGACGGTGATGATCACCACGCACTTCATGGACGAAGCCGAGTATTGCGATCATCTGGTGCTGATGTCGCTGGGCGAGATCCTCGCCTTCGGCTCGCCGCAGGAGATCCGCGCCAGGGTCAAAACCGCCGCCATGCCCGATCCAAGCATGGAAGATGCCTTCATCGGCCTGATCCAGGCGCATGAAGCGCAGACGCGGCGAGCGGCATGAGGATCGGCCCCGTGAGCCGCGCGCCATGAACCGCCAGCGCCTGCGCGGACTGGTGCGCAAGGAGTTCCTGCAGATCCTGCGTGATCCCTCGGCCATCGCCATCGCCTTTGTGCTGCCGGTGTTTCTGCTGCTGCTGTTCGGCTATGGCGTGTCGCTGGATGCGCACCACGTGCCGCTCGCGGTGGTGGTCGATCAGCCCACGGCGCAGACCAGCAGTTTCATCGGCGGGCTGCAGCAGTCGGATTTTTTCGATCCGCGACCTTACCCGACCATCGGCGCCGCGCGCGCCGCGCTGATGCGGCGCCAAGTCACCGGCATCGTATGGCTGCGCGGTGATTTCTCGCGCGACATGCTGGCCGGAAAAACCGCACCCGTGGCGGTGTGGGTGGACGGCGTGGATGCCAACAACGCCAACATCCTGCAAGGTTACCTGCAAGGCATGTGGCAGAACTGGCTGCAATTGCAGGCCGAACAGGCCGGGCAGCCGCTGGCGGTTCCGGTGGTGGCGGAAAGCCGCATCTGGTTCAACCCGGCGCTACGCAGCCGCGACTTCCTGGTGCCGGGCTTGATCGCGTTGATCATGACCCTGATCGGCGCGTTGCTCACCGCGCTGGTGGTGGCGCGCGAGTGGGAGCGCGGCACCATGGAGGCGCTGATGGCCAGCCCGGTGACCATGGGTGAAATCCTGCTCGGCAAGCTGGCGCCGTATTTCGTGCTGGGCATGGGCGGCATGCTGTTGTCGGTGGCCATGGCGGTGTGGTTGTTCGCGGTGCCGCTGGTCGGCAGTTTCTGGCTGCTGCTGGCGTGCTCGGCGCTGTTCCTGCTGGTGGCGTTGAGCATGGGGTTGCTGATCTCGACGCTGGCGAAAAACCAGTTCGTCGCCGCGCAGGTGGCGGTGATCGTCACCTTCCTGCCGGCATTCATTCTTTCCGGCTTCATTTTCGATATCAATTCGATGCCGGCGGCGGTGCAGTTCCTCACCCATATCGTCGCCGCGCGCTACTACGTCGCCATCCTGCAGACGCTGTTTCTCGCCGGCAACGTGTGGCCGGTGGTGCTTTCCAATAGCGCGGCGCTGGTGCTGATGGCGCTGCTGTTTTTCGGCATCGCCCGGCGCAAGTCACGCAAGAGGCTGGACTGAGCATGTGGGCGCGCATCGTTGCCTTGGTGATCAAGGAATTCCTCGCCGTGCTGCGCGACGCGGCCAGCCGCACGGTGCTGATCGGCCCGCCGCTGATCCAGCTCATGGTGTTCGGTTACGCCGCCAGTTTCGATCTGAATCACATCCCCTACGCGGTGTACAACCAGGATTCGGGCTATGCCGCGCGCCAATTGCTGGCGCGCTTCAGCGGCTCGCCCAATTTCCGGCAAGTGGCCACGATCAACAACGATGCGCAGATCGCGCCACTGATCAACGACAAGGACGCGCTGCTGGTACTGCATATCGGCCAGCACTTCACCCGCGACTTGTTGACGCAAAAACCCGCCAGGCTGCAAATCATCATTGACGGACGCGACTCCAACACCGCGGCGCTGGCGCTCAACGATGTCAGCGGCGTGCTGCTCGATTTCAACCAGCAATGGGCCGCGGCGCACAGCCAGCGCGGGCCGCCGGCGCAACTGGTGATGCGCGCCTGGTTCAACCCCAATCTGCGCTCGCGCTGGTTCATCGTGCCCGGCCTCGTGGCCCAGCTCACCCTGGTGGTCACGCTGCTGGTCACCGGCCTTTCGGTGGCGCGCGAGCGCGAGATGGGCACCTTCGACCAGTTGCTGGTCACGCCCATGCGTCCGCTGGAAATCCTGATCGGCAAGGCCGTACCGGGCTTCGTCATCGGCGGGTTGGAGGGCGGCTTCATCGCGCTGATGGCGGTGCTGTGGTTCCACGTGCCCTTCGTCGGTAGCGTGGCGGCGCTGGCGTTGGGCATGTTCTTTTTCCTGCTGGCGGCGATCGGCATCGGGTTGATGATCTCCTCGCTGGCCGTCACCCAGCAGCAGGGGCTGCTCGGCGTGTTTCTGTTTCTGGTGCCGGCGATCATCCTGTCGGGCTTCGCCACGCCCATTGCCAACATGCCAGAGGCGGTGCAACTGCTGACCTACATCAACCCGATGCGCTATTTCCTGATCATCGTGCGCGGCGTGTTCCTGGAAGGCAGCACTATCCCCATGCTGCTGTCGCAATACGCGCCGCTGGCGCTGATCGGCCTGGTCAGCATGAGCGCCGCGGTCTGGCTGTTCCGGCACCGCATGGCTTGAGCTACGACGGCTCGCCGCGCGCGAGCCTCACATCAGGGAGGCCCCACACATGATCCGCGTGCTGCTGATCGTGGTGATCACGATCTGCATCGGCGCCCGCATCGATCCGCAATGGCTGCATGAGTCGGGCGGATCGCCGCGCAGCGATCTGCCCGCGATCGTGTTGCGTGCCGTGCGTGCTGCCGCCCGACTTGCCGTCGGGCAACGTCTGCACGGGATGCTCAGCCGGTCTGCTTGATGATCCACGCGGCGATTTCAGGCCAGGTTTCTTTCAGCGTGCGCCCGCCCATGAACAGGCCGACGTGGCCGCCGGGCACCATGCGCTTTTGAATCTTGTCCCTGGGCGTGCCGCACAGGGTTTCGGCGGCGAACACCTGCTCATGGCCGGTGATGTCGTCGCTCGCGCCGGCCAGCAGATACAACGGGCAGGTGATGTCCTTGAGCTTGAGCGTACGGCCCAGTCCGACGTATTCGCCCTTGGCCAGCAGATTGCGCTTGAACAACTGGTCGATGACCTGCAGATACCAGCGGCCGGGCAGGTCCAGCGGGTTTTCGTACCAGCGATCGAAGGCTTCGGTCTTGGACAGCCACACCGGGTCGTCGATGTGCTCGTACAGATCGATCTGATCCTGCACGTAGTGTTGCTCGGGATGCATGTTTTTCCAGCCCGCCAGCATGTATTTGCCCGGCATCAATCCGCCACCGCTGGCTACCAGATCGGCGTAGAAACTCATCGGGCTTTCCTGCACCATCTTGACCAGCGGGCCGTTGCCGGCGTGGGTGTCGATGGGCGAGCCGGCGAGCACCAGGCTGGCGACCTTGCCTGGAAAACGCGCGGCCAGCATCGCCGCCATCCAGCCGCCCTGACACAGTCCGACCAGGTTGACGCGGCCGCCGAGGTCGTCGATGCAGGCGAGAAAGTCGCCGAGGTATTGATCGACCTCGAGGTCTTTCATGTCCGGCGCGGCGCTGTGCCAGTCGGTGAGGAACAACGGGCCGACGTCGTTGTTTTTCAGCGTCTGCATCAAGCTCTGGCCTTCGTGGTAGTCGGCGATCATCGAGGTGTGCCCGGCATAGGGCGCGTTGACCAAGGTGGGGATGCCCTTGGCGCCCGGCGCGGAGTAGTCGCACAGGTCCAGGGTGCGCAGTTTGAGCCGCACGCTGTGCGCGGTGGCGAGTCTGGGCTTGATGCTGCCGTCGTGCAGGCGCAGTTCCTCGTCGAGAAATTTCACGTTGCGCGCGGCCAGCTCCATGCCTTGTTCGGCCATGCTGCTGGCCAATTGCACCGGCCAGAAAAACGGCACGTCGAGGCTGGGTTGTACTTTGCCTGGTGCGGGGGTGTTCATGCTCGAACTCCTTCTCATGCGATGTGAAAACGGGTGAACAGCGGGCGTTTGATCAGATCAAGCAGCAGCGCGAAAACCACGCTGGCAAGCAGCACGCCGCTGACCACGACCCAGGGCAGCGCCGCCATCAAGATGCCGAAACCGGCCAACAGGCTCACGATGACGATGTCACCGAGACTCGCGGCAGCCATCCAGCGCGAAGGTGCCAGGCGCCACATGGGCGCGTCGTTGCGCAGCACGTAGATGCCGGTCTGGTTGGTGAACACCAGGATCAGGAACACCACCGTCTGCAGTTGCACGGCGCTCAAGCCCAGCGCCCGTGCCCACAGGTAGATCAGCAGCGAGGCCAGCAGCGACAGCAGGGCCAGCAACCCGGCCGCGCCCATCAGTCGACCGACCTGCCAGCGCTGCGGTCTGACTGCGGGCAGCACGCGGTCGGTGGCGATGCTCATGCTGGCGAAATCGTTGGCGAACAGCATCAGCACGATGAGCAGGGGTGAAATGACGAACTGCCCGGTCAGCAGCACGCCGAAGGTCAGAAACACCACGATGACCAGCGTGCGCAGCACCTTGTTGAGGGTGTAGGTGAGCATGCGCCGATGCACTTCGCGCCCCCTGCGTACCACGGTGAGCACGCCGCCCAGGCCTGGGGCGGTGAGCACCACGCCGGCGGCGGCCTTGGCTACGTCGGTCGCGCTGGCCACGGCGATGCCCAGTTCGGCCTGACGCAGCGCCGACGCGTCGTTGACGCCATCACCGGTCATTCCGGTGACGTGGCCGGCGCGTTGCAAGGCCTGCACGATGGCGTGCTTGTCCTCGGGCAACACGCGCGCGAACAAGTCGCAGTTCTCGGGGTGCTGCAGGGACTCGCCGCTGGTCTCGCAGACGCGCGTGCCCAGGCCGAGTTGGGCAGCGATGGCGCGTGCGGTTTCCAGCGCATCGCCGGTGGCCATGTGCACGCGCACGCCCAGTTGCGTGATCTGCTGGATGAGGTTGGCGGCATCCGGCCGTGGCGGGTCGGACAGACCGACCACGCCCAGCAGTTGCAATGCGCCCGCTGGACCCGCGGCTACCGCCAGTACGCGTGCGCCACTGGTGGCCAGCGTTTTTTCCGCGGTGTCCAGCGTGCTCTGCTGCGCGGCATCCAGCTTGCACAACGGGCCGATCACGTTGGCCGCGCCCTTCACCGCACGCCAGGGCTGACCGTCCACGCTATAAACACCCTCGCTGCGGCGCGTACCTGGGTCGAACGGATGAAAGGCTTGCCGCTCGGGTGCGTCCTTGAGCAACCCCTGCGCACGCGCTGGAGTGAGTACGGCCAAGTCCAACGGGTCTTGCGTCGCGTCGTCACTGGCCAAGGCTGCGGCACGCAGCACGACGCTCACGTCGCTGCCCGTGGCAAGCGGCGTGACGCCGGCGAGGGTGAGCGTGTTTTGCGTCAGCGTGCCGGTCTTGTCCGACACCAGCGTATCCATGGCCGCAGCCTCTTCCACGGCGGGCAGGCGCGTGACCAGCACGCCTTGGTGCGCCAGTTGCAGGCTGCTGACCGCGGTAGCCAATGTATAGGTGGCAGGCAAAGCCACCGGGACAGAAGCGACCAGCAGCATCAAGGCGAAAATCGTTGTGTCGGCCAGCGGCAAGTGATGCCAGAGCGCGAACGCCACGACCAGCACGACCAGCCCCGCGTCGAAAATCATCAGTCGCTCGACGATGGCGAAGATGGTGCGCTGCATGTGGCTGGGTGCATTCGAGTTGCGCACCAGCTCGGCGGTGCGCCCGAAAAAGGTGCGTGCGCCGGTGGCCGTGACACTGCCGCTGGCTTCGCCCTGGCGTACGACGGAACCGGTCCAGGCCGGCTTGCCGGAACCGGCATCGACCGGCAGCGACTCGCCGGTAAGCGCCGCCTGATCCAGCGACACGGCGCCGTCGAACAAGGCCAGATCGGCCGGCACGATGTCGCCCGCGCGCACATGCACGATGTCGCCCGGCACCACCTGTTCCGCTGCCAGCACATGCCAGTGACCGTCACGCAGCACGCGTGCGTTGACGTGCAATTGCTTGCGCAGCAGCGTCAGGGCATCTTTCGCGCGCTGCTCCTGCGCGAATGCCACCAGCGCGTTGAACACGAGCAGCGCGGCGATCACGATGGACTCGGTGACGCGCCCCAGCAGCACCTGCAGCACGATCACCGCTTCCAGCATCCACGGCACCGGCGCCCAGAACTTGACCAGCAGTTGCCGCCAGGCGGGAACCGGCTTGTCGGCAATCGCATTGGGACCGAAGTGCTGCAAGCGCTGCGCGGCCTCGATACTGGTCAATCCTTGCGCGTGGTCAGTGGGCGGGAGATCGGGCGCTTGCGGCACGTGTGCCGTCCGGGCTTTGGGTAATACGCTCATCGGGGTGTTCCTTGGCGCCGGGTGCGGTGCAGCTCAGGGCTGGAAGGCTCGCGCGGCCTTGTTGATGCCCTCGCCGGGCATGGGGTGCGGAAAACTGGCGGCCGCCAGCGCGCGTGCATCAAGGTTGCGCTCGAGTGCCAGCGCCAGCGGTGCAATCTGTTGCGCGGCGGCGTCCATGCCGGCGATTTGCGCGCCCGGCAAGCGTGCGTCCTTGCGGCTGAACACCAGTTTGATGAAGCCTTGCGTCTCGCCGTAGATCTGCGCACGCGAGTCCTGCGCATGGTCGTACCGCGTCACGGCCACTTCACCCGCGCCCAACGCGGCACGTCAGTTGATGGCGATTTCAAGATGGGGTCGCTGTAGGTTACGGTGCAAGAATCAAGGATGCGTCTGTTCTGGACCACGTTGCTTGATCCTGATCAAGCAATGCCGCGACCGCAATCACGTAAGCATGCCCGCGCATGACCGGAAGCGCCGGTTTGCATTGATTGAAACCCGCAACAACCCGTTCCGCATAGTCTCCGTGCGCTGTGCGCAATCAATGATCGCGCGATGCGCATGCGCGCAGCGCTTGCCAAACGCTCACTCCCTGCCTATGTTGCGGAAGGGGAAACGTGGGGGGTAGTCATGATCCGCCTGTTGCTCGTGGACGATCACGAATTGGTGCGCACCGGCTTCAAGCTCATTCTCGGTCAGCAATCCGACATGCAGGTCGTCGGTGAAGCAGCCAGCGCCGAGGAGGGGCTGCACCTGATCCGCTCGCTCGCCCCCGATGTTGCACTGGTGGACGTGCACATGCCCGGCATGAGCGGCATCGAACTGACCGAGCGCGTGATTCGCGCGCAACTGTCCACGCGCATCGTGGTGTTGACCGTGGTCAATGACGCGCGTTTCCCGCGTCGCCTGCTTGAAGCCGGCGCGCTGGGTTATCTGACCAAGGGGTGCGCCGCCAATGAACTGCTGACTGCGATTCGTCAGGTTTCCGATGGACGCCGCTATCTTGCGCCGGACGTCGCCCAGCAGCTTGCACTGGCCACGCTTGATGGCGAGGGTTCGCCGTTCGAGCAACTGTCCGCGCGCGAAATGGAAGTGGCGATGATGCTGGTGCGCGGCAAGCCCATTTTCGTGATTGCCGAGCAATTGCACCTGAGCCCCAAGACCGTCTCCACCTACAAGCAGCGGCTGATGAACAAGCTGGAAGTGGAGAACCTGATCGCGTTGGCGCACTTGATGGAAGCGCACAGCCTGATCGAGCCGCGCGCTGGCGCGGCCTCGCCCAAATAGCTCGGTGCACGCTTGCATGGGGGTCTGACGGCTGGTCGCGGCGCGCCTCGATTTGTCAGCCGCACGCTGGGCTGGGATAATCACTTTTTGGCAGGTCACTCCATGAGCGCACGCCTGCTCGACGGTCGCAAGGTCGCCGACGAATTGCTGCAACGCATTGCCGCGCGGGTTGCCGTGCGCCGCGCATCCGGTCATGTGCCGCCGAATCTCGCCGTGGTGCTGGTGGGGGCCGATCCGGCCTCGACGGTGTACGTACGCAACAAACGCCGTGCCAGCAAGCAGGTGGGTTTCAGCGCCCGCGACATTGATCTTCCGGCCACGATCAGCCAGCACGAGCTGATGGCGCTGATCAGCGAATTGAATAGTGATGCCTCGGTGCACGGCATTCTCGTGCAGCTACCGCTGCCGCCGCATCTGGACGCCACTGCTTTGATCAACCACATCGATCCGCGCAAGGACGTCGATGGCTTCCATGCCGAGAACGTCGGTCGCTTGGCACTGCGCCAGCTTGGCTTGCGCCCATGCACGCCCAAGGGCGTGATGACACTGCTGGCGCACACCGATCGCCCGGTACGTGGCCAGCATGCGGTGGTGGTGGGTGTATCCAACCATGTCGGCCGGCCGCTGGTACTGGAACTACTGATCGCCGGCTGCACCACGACCTGCTGCCACAAGTTCACGCGCGAGCTTGAACATCACGTGCGCGATGCCGACATCCTGATCGTCGCGGTCGGCCGGCCGGCGCTGGTGCCTGGCGCGTGGATAAAACCCGGTGCGGTGGTTATCGATGTGGGCATCAATCGTCTCGAAGATGGGCGCCTGATTGGCGATGTTGAATTCGCCGCCGCCGCCGAGCGCGCCGCCTGGATCACGCCGGTGCCAGGTGGTGTCGGGCCGATGACCGTGGCCACGTTGATGGAAAACACGCTCGAGGCCGCCGAGGCGCTCGATCCATGAATTATCTCTCTTGAGACTTCTGCCATGCGCATCCTCACCGAAGCCCTGACTTACGACGATGTGTACTTGGTGCCGGCATACTCCGAGGTGCTGCCGCGCGATGTCGACATCAGCGCGCAACTGACGCGGCAGATCCGGCTCAACATTCCGCTGGTGTCGGCGGCGATGGATACCGTGACCGAAGCGCGTCTGGCCATCACCATGGCGCAAAGCGGCGGCATCGGCATCGTTCACAAGAACATGACGCCAGAGCAGCAGGCCGCCGAGGTGCGCCTGGTGAAGAAGTTCGAGGCCGGCGTGATCCGCAATCCGATCACGGTGACGCCACAAACCTCCATCCGTGAGGTCATGCACATCACGCGTTCGCACAACATCTCGGGCGTGCCCGTGGTCGAGGGCAATCAGTTGGTCGGCATCGTCACCAGCCGTGATCTGCGTTTCGAGCGCAAGCCGGAAGACCCGGTGAAAAACATCATGACGCGCAAGGAGAAGCTGATCACCGTGCGCGAAGGGGCAGGGCACGACGAAGTGCTGGAACTTCTGCACCGCAACCGCATCGAGAAAGTACTGGTGGTCAACGACGGCTTCGAACTGCGCGGGTTGATTACGGTCAAGGATATCCAGAAGGCGCGCGACAATCCGCACGCTGCCAAGGATGCGCACGAACGCCTGCGCGTGGGCGCTGCGGTGGGCGTGGGCGGCGAAACCGAACAGCGCGTCGTGGCCCTGGCTGAGGCCGGCGTGGACGTGGTGGTGGTGGATACCGCGCACGGTCATTCGCACGGCGTTATCGAGCGCGTGCGCTGGATCAAGCGCCAGTTTCCAGGGTTGCAGATCGTCGCCGGCAACATCGTCACCGGCGACGCCGCGCGCGCGCTGGTCGACGCCGGCGTGGATGCGGTGAAAGTGGGTGTAGGCCCCGGCTCGATCTGCACCACGCGCATCGTCGCCGGCGTCGGCGTGCCGCAAATCAGTGCCATCGCCATGGTCGCCGAAGCCCTTGAAGGCAGCGGCGTACCGTTGATCGCCGATGGCGGTGTGCGCTATTCGGGCGATGTCGCCAAGGCCATCGCCGCGGGTGCATCCACGGTGATGCTGGGCTCGATGTTCGCCGGTACCGAGGAGGCCCCCGGCGAGGTCGAGCTGTTCCAGGGCCGCTCCTACAAGAGTTATCGCGGCATGGGCTCGCTGGGCGCCATGCAGATTGGCTCCAAGGATCGCTATTTCCAGGAAGAAGAAGCCGACGCCGACAAGCTGGTGCCAGAGGGCATCGAGGGCCGCGTACCGTATCGCGGCCCGTTGCGTGCGATCGTGCATCAACTGGTCGGTGGCGTGCGTGCGGCGATGGGCTACTGCGGTTGCGCCAACATCGAGCAGATGCGCACGCGTCCGCAGTTCGTGCGCGTCACCGGCGCCGGCACGCGCGAAGCGCACGTGCACGATGTGCAGATCACCAAGGAAGCGCCGAATTACCGCATGGATTGATGAAGGAAGCGGATTGAGCGACTGCTGCGATTCCGGACCCGGTTCCGGATCGCGGCCCATTGACACTACCGCGCAGAGATCCCGAGTCCCGATGCCTACCAATATTCACTCCGACAAGATCCTGATCCTCGACTTCGGTTCGCAGTACACGCAGCTCATCGCGCGGCGCGTGCGCGAGATTGGCGTCTACTGCGAAATCTGGGCGTGGGACCACGATCCCGAGGAAATCACGCGCTTCGCGCCGCGTGGCGTGATCCTCTCCGGCGGCCCCGAATCGGTCACCGAGGCCGCATCACCGCGCGCACCGCATGCGGTGTATGAACTGGGCGTGCCACTGCTTGGTATCTGTTACGGCATGCAGACCATGGCCGCGCAGCTTGGTGGCAAGGTCGAGAGTGGCCACGCGCGCGAGTTTGGCTACGCCGCGATCGACATGACCGCGCCGTGCGCGTTGTTCGACGGGCTCGATGATCACGCCGATGCGCACGCCGTGACAGGCGCGCGCAAGCTGGATGCGTGGATGTCACACGGCGATCGCGTTACCGCCATGCCGCCGGGTTTTGCGTTGGCCGCGGCCACCGAGAGCATTCCGATCGCAGCCATGGCCGACGCAACGCGACGCTGGTACGGCGTGCAGTTCCATCCCGAGGTCACGCACACGCGCCAGGGCAGCGAGATTCTGCGGCGTTTCGTGGTCGATGTATGCGGCTGTGCCACGCAGTGGACGCCGGCCGGCATCATCGCCGACGCGCTGCAGAACGTGCGCGCGCAGGTCGGCACACAGCGCGTGCTGCTGGGCCTCTCCGGTGGCGTCGATTCGTCCGTGGTCGCGGCGCTGCTGGAGCGTGCCATCGGCGCGCAGTTGACCTGCGTATTCGTTGATACCGGGCTGTTGCGCTTGGACGAGGGCAATCAGGTCATGGCCACGATGACCGAACACATGGGCGTGCACGTGATTCGCATCGACGCCGCGCCGCGTTTTTTCAGCGCGCTGGCCGGCATTTCCGATCCGGAAGCCAAGCGCAAGGCCATAGGCCTGCTGTTCGTGGAAGTCTTCGAGGAAGAAGCCAGCAAGCTGCAGGATGTGCGCTGGCTGGCGCAGGGCACGATTTATCCCGATGTGATCGAATCCGCCGGCGCCAGGACCGGCAAGGCGCACGTGATCAAGAGCCATCACAATGTTGGCGGATTGCCCGAGCGCATGAACCTCAGGCTGCTCGAGCCGCTGCGTGAACTGTTCAAGGACGAAGTGCGCCGTATCGGTGTTGAACTCGGGCTGCCGCATGCCATGGTGTATCGCCATCCGTTCCCCGGTCCCGGGCTTGGGGTGCGTGTGCTGGGTGAAATCTGCGCCGAGCATGTCACGCTATTGCAGCGGGCTGATCAGATCTTCATCGAGGAGCTGCGCAAGGCTGATCTCTACGAGCAGGTCGGTCAGGCTTTCGCGGTGTTTCTGCCGGTGAAATCCGTCGGCGTGGTCGGCGACGGGCGCGCGTATGAGTGGGTGATCGCGCTGCGCGCCGTGGAAACCGTCGACTTCATGACCGCGCGCTGGGCGCGCTTGCCCTACGAGTTTCTTGAATTGGTTTCATTGAGAATAATTAATGAAATACGCGGTATATCTCGCGTTGTTTATGATATTTCAGGCAAGCCGCCTGCCACTATTGAGTGGGAGTGAGAAGAACCGGCAGTTTGCACGCCTGGCGTCCTGCCGCGGTTTGCGATATTCGGCGCGGCACGCCCGTGTACTTGAACGGTTTTTCAAGCCTCCCGGAATTCATTGCTGAAAGAAGCCTCTGCTCATGAAAACAAAGCCGTTCAGTGTCAAAGCCACCCGGGCAAGCAAGTCGGCAAGGAAGCCCAAGCTGTCGCGCACGCACGTTCCGGCAGAGCTTTCTCCAGCCGACTGGCAGCGTGCGCTACGCCGTCAGTTCGGCGGCGAACAGGCTTTCAGCTTGGAAAATGTTGGCATGCAACCTTTCTTTTCCGAGTTCCGCGTCAGCAATCCACAAACGAAGAGTACCTATCGCGTCACCATGCGCGGCAAGCATTCGGGCGACAACGACTGCGCTTGCCCGGACTACGCAAGCAACGAGTTGGGCACCTGCAAGCACATCGAATTCACTCTCGCAACGCTGGAGAAAAAACGCGGCGCCAAAGCCACCTTTGCGCACGGCTACCATCCGCCGTTCTCAGAGCTGTATTTGCGCAGCGACAGCACACGCACCGTGCATTTCCGTCCCGGCACGGATTGTCCGGCAGCCGTTCGCAAAGCGGCGGCGCTGTCATTCGACGAGGGATGCGACTGGCGGTTACGGGATGAGCGGCCAGCTACTCTGGATCGCTTGATGGCCTTGGCTGCTGAAAATGGCCACGAGTTGCGTGCCCATGACGACGCGCTCGATTTTCTTGCCGGGCGACGCGATGCGGATCGACGGTCGCTGACACTCGACAGCCTGTTCCCGCGTGGCGCTGCCGATCCGTCACTGAACAAGCTGCTCAAAGTGCCGCTATACCCGTACCAGACCGAGGGCGCCTTGTTCGCCGTGCGCGCGGGCAGGGCGCTGATTGGCGACGAAATGGGACTGGGCAAAACCATCCAGGCTCTCGCCGTCGCCGAAATCATGGCCAAACATTTTGCCGTATCGAAAGTGTTGGTGATTTGCCCGACCTCGCTCAAGTATCAGTGGCAAAACGAGATTGCGCGCTTTTCCGGTCGTGACTCGCGCGTGATTGCCAGTGGGCGTGCCCAGCGGCAGAAAGATTACGCACTGGATGACTTCTGCAAAATCACCAACTACGAAAAGCTCCAGCCCGACCTCGATCTGATCACTGCATGGGCGCCAGAGCTGGTCATCGTCGACGAGGCGCAGCGGGTGAAGAACTGGAACACCGTCGCCGCCCGCGCGCTGAAGCGTATCGACAGCCCCTACGCCGTGGTCCTCACCGGCACGCCGCTGGAGAACAAGCTGGAAGAGCTGATCTCCATCGTCCAGTTCGTCGATCAACACCGCCTGGGGCCCACCTGGAAGTTGCTGCATGAGCATCAGGTCAAGGACGAGAGCGGACGTGTCACCGGCTATACCGGGCTGGAAAAAATCGGCCAGACACTGGCGCCGATCATGATCCGCCGCCGCAAGACCGAAGTGCTGATGCAATTGCCGGAACGCACCGACCAGAACCTGTTGGTGCCGATGACTGAATTGCAGATGACTTACCATCAGGAAAACGCGGAGGTCGTGACCAAGATCGTCCAGCGCTGGCGCAGAGTGAAGTTTCTTTCCGACCAGGACCAGCGGCGGCTGACCTGCGCCTTGCAGAACATGCGCATGTCGTGCAACAGCACCTATTTGCTTGATCAGGAGAGCGACCATGGCGTCAAGGCGGACGAACTGGCGGCCTTGTTCGACGAGCTGTTCGAGCAGCCAGACGCCAAGGCCGTGGTGTTCAGCCAATGGACTCGCACCCACGACATCGTGATCCGGCGCTTGGAGGCGCGCGGGATCGGCTACGTCAGTTTCCACGGCGGCGTGCCATCGGAGAAGCGGCCGTCGCTTGTGAAGCGCTTCCGCGACGATCCCGGCTGCCGGGTATTCCTCTCGACTGACGCCGGCAGTACCGGTCTCAATCTGCAACATGCATCTACGCTGGTCAACATGGATTTGCCGTGGAACCCAGCGAGTCTCGAACAGCGCATCGCGCGCATTCATCGCATGGGCCAGAAACGGCCGGTACGCATCGTCAATTTTGTAGCCAAGGGCACGATCGAGGAAGGCATGCTTTCGGTGCTGGCCTTCAAGCGCTCGCTGTCGGCGGGGATTCTCGATGGCGGAACGAGCGAAATATCGCTGGGGGGCTCGCGCCTCAGCCGCTTCATGAGGGATGTCGAAAGCGTGACTGGTCACATGAGCGAAGGCGAGGCTATGACTCCCGTCGAGGAAACGGCAGGCATGGCGGCTGAAACGCAAGCAGCCCCAATGCGAGGAGCGCACGTGGTTCCTACGGGAACAGGTGCGGAAATAGGGGGTGAGCACGGTGCGGCACAGGCTCCGACAAACATGGACGCCAATCCCTGGCCGGCTTTGGTGCAGATCGGCGCCCAGTTGCTCTCTGCTCTGGTGGCGACACGCGACGCAACCACTCCGGTGCATCCATGGATCGAGTGCGATCCTGCCACAGGTGCGCGCCACTTCAAGGTGCCACTGCCACCCCCGCAAACGGCGAGACGCCTTGCCGATGCGCTTTCTGCATTGGCAGATGCCTTGCGGGCCTGAGGTACGGGATGGGCAGCGAGATCCATGAACTTCCGAATTGCGAGTGGAGCGCCGAGGATCAGCGCTGGATGCTGCACGCGCTGGAGCTGGCGCAACATGCTGACCAGCAATTAGGCGAGGTTCCGGTCGGCGCGGCGCTTATTCAAAACGGCCAACTGATTGGCGCGGGTTGCAATCGCAGCATCATCGAACATGACCCCAGCGCGCATGCCGAGATCGTGGCGCTGCGCGCCGCCGGGCAACTGCTCGGCAATTACCGATACACCGGCAGCACGCTGTACGTCACGCTGGAGCCATGCGCCATGTGTGCGATGGCTTTGATACATGCGCGCGTCGCGCGCGTGGTGTATGCGGCGGCGGATCTCAAGACTGGTGCTGCGGGCAGCGTATTCGATACGCTGATTTCTGCGCATCACAATCACCGCGTCGAAGTACGACAGGGCTTGCTGGCTGACGCTTCAGCAGAGCTGCTACGCGAATTCTTTCGGCGACGGCGTTGAGAAACTCTTTGTTGCTTTATGATGCGATTCACTTATTTTACATAATATGCATATGCAAAAGTCATGTCGCGGGCGAGTCACCGTCCAGCACTTCGATGTGCACGTCGAGACGCTGCGCTTCTAGCCACCGCACGAATGCGTCGTCCACAGTCATCGGTGAGTAGTTGTCATGGAAGACCATCGTTGTTACACCCACCTGTTCGGTACGCTGCCATAGGGCATGCGCTTCGACTACGTCTTGGTGGGTCGTGGGTGCGAGAAACCTTATACGGGCCATGGGCATTCTCTGTAGCAGGTCTGGCGAGCGTACGGTACATCGCCAGAGGCTGCGGGAGGCAAACATGATCGCCCGGGGTCGTAAGCTGCGTCGCAACGTTGTTCCGGGCCGACGCGCCCGGCGTCTGTGGCACGTCAGCCCGGATGGCTTCGGCGAGCTGCGCCGGTCCTGTCTGCTGAGCCGCAAGGCGGCGGCCGAGTTTCTCGGGGTGAGCCTGCGCACGGTGGCCTACTGGGAGGCCGGGCGCTGCCGGGTGCCGTTGTCGGTGGTGCGGCTGCTGCGCATCGTTCGCCTGGGCGATCTCGGCGCGCTGTCGCGGGACTGGTCGGGCTGGTCCTTGCATGGCGGCGCGCTGCGCAGCCCGGAAGGCCGCGCCTTCACACCGCACGAATCGGCATGGTGGGCGCTGCTGGTGGCGCAGGCGCGCGCGTTTGTGGAGGGCCGGGCGCGGCTCGGGGGTGTGGGGGCGGCAGCCCCCGCGAGGCCGCAGGCCGTCCCGCTTCAACCCGAAGCCGGGGAAGCCGGACGGCAGGACGCAGACGCGGCCGGGCATGGGCAGGGCGTCTTCCCGCTGAACGCTCTGGAAGGGGTGCTGCTGCCGGTTCGTAGCGGCTGGGCCGCTGTGTGGAGCGAAGGCGGGGGCGCGCGTGCGCGCCCCGCCTGCTCCACGGGGCTTGTCTCCTATTCAACAAAGGCAACGCGACATGCCGAATGTGAGCATTTTCCTAGCTTGCGCGCTGGTGGTCATGGTGGCAATCTGGGGCCACTATGGCCCCATGGAGTAGGCACCCATGCCCCCGACTTCCAAGCTCAACCTGCGTCTTCCTGTGGACTTGAAGGAACAGGCCGAGGCCTTGGCCCAGCACATGGGCTTGAGCTTGAACGCCCTGTGTGTGATGGCCCTGCGCTCGCAGGTGCCCTACCTGTCCCGCACCTACCGCCCGCCTCCTGTGGTCCCGGCCGGCCTTCAGGCCCCGACCGCCCCGCCTTCGTCGGCGCCGGCGGTCTCCAGGCGGGAGCACGTGCCCAGGGTGGCGCTGAATGCGCCCTGCCCGTGCGGCAGTGGCCAGAAGTACAAGCGGTGTCACGGCGCGCCCGGCGTGCGGTAACCGGCGCAGAGGGTGCGGCACCCGGCCAGTTCGACGGCTCACCGGGTGCCGCGGTTACAACCATAACCGGGGGCGTGGCCCCCATGGAGTTTGTAGCATGAAACGGCGTGATGAGTTGGCGTCGATCCGCTGCGTGTTGGCGGAGCAGTTGGTTTCCATCGCGGTGCAGTCCTATTACGCGGCCGGTCGCGCGATCCTCGAGGATTTCAAGGCGTCCGGGGAACCTTGGGACGTGGACGGGCAGCCTTGGGCGGATCGCTCGGTTTTCCTGTGGCAGCTGCACCACGAGATAACGCACCGGCTTAGCCTCGTGGCGGCGCGTCAGCGCCTGCGCTCGCCCGGCTCGGCGACTTCGGAACTGGGCTGGTACGAGCCGCCCGGGCGTCCTGCGTTCGATCCCGTGCCCGTTTTTTCAGGCCCGCCGGTGAACGATTTGCACCCTGCCCCTGATGCCTGCGAGTCTAGCGCGGGCGCGGCGGCGAGCGCGGGGGTGGATGCATGACGTCCTATGCATATGCAAAAGTCATGTCGCGGGCGAGTCACCGTCCAGCACTTCGATGTGCACGTCGAGACGCTGCGCTTCTAGCCACCGCACGAATGCGTCGTCCACAGTCATCGGTGAGTAGTTGTCATGGAAGACCATCGTTGTTACACCCACCTGTTCGGTACGCTGCCATAGGGCATGCGCTTCGACTACGTCTTGGTGGGTCGTGGGTGCGAGAAACCTTATACGGGCCATGGGCATTCTCTGTAGCAGGTCTGGCGAGCGTACGGTACATCGCCAGAGGCTGCGGGAGGCAAACATGATCGCCCGGGGTCGTAAGCTGCGTCGCAACGTTGTTCCGGGCCGACGCGCCCGGCGTCTGTGGCACGTCAGCCCGGATGGCTTCGGCGAGCTGCGCCGGTCCTGTCTGCTGAGCCGCAAGGCGGCGGCCGAGTTTCTCGGGGTGAGCCTGCGCACGGTGGCCTACTGGGAGGCCGGGCGCTGCCGGGTGCCGTTGTCGGTGGTGCGGCTGCTGCGCATCGTTCGCCTGGGCGATCTCGGCGCGCTGTCGCGGGACTGGTCGGGCTGGTCCTTGCATGGCGGCGCGCTGCGCAGCCCGGAAGGCCGCGCCTTCACACCGCACGAATCGGCATGGTGGGCGCTGCTGGTGGCGCAGGCGCGCGCGTTTGTGGAGGGCCGGGCGCGGCTCGGGGGTGTGGGGGCGGCAGCCCCCGCGAGGCCGCAGGCCGTCCCGCTTCAACCCGAAGCCGGGGAAGCCGGACGGCAGGACGCAGACGCGGCCGGGCATGGGCAGGGCGTCTTCCCGCTGAACGCTCTGGAAGGGGTGCTGCTGCCGGTTCGTAGCGGCTGGGCCGCTGTGTGGAGCGAAGGCGGGGGCGCGCGTGCGCGCCCCGCCTGCTCCACGGGGCTTGTCTCCTATTCAACAAAGGCAACGCGACATGCCGAATGTGAGCATTTTCCTAGCTTGCGCGCTGGTGGTCATGGTGGCAATCTGGGGCCACTATGGCCCCATGGAGTAGGCACCCATGCCCCCGACTTCCAAGCTCAACCTGCGTCTTCCTGTGGACTTGAAGGAACAGGCCGAGGCCTTGGCCCAGCACATGGGCTTGAGCTTGAACGCCCTGTGTGTGATGGCCCTGCGCTCGCAGGTGCCCTACCTGTCCCGCACCTACCGCCCGCCTCCTGTGGTCCCGGCCGGCCTTCAGGCCCCGACCGCCCCGCCTTCGTCGGCGCCGGCGGTCTCCAGGCGGGAGCACGTGCCCAGGGTGGCGCTGAATGCGCCCTGCCCGTGCGGCAGTGGCCAGAAGTACAAGCGGTGTCACGGCGCGCCCGGCGTGCGGTAACCGGCGCAGAGGGTGCGGCACCCGGCCAGTTCGACGGCTCACCGGGTGCCGCGGTTACAACCATAACCGGGGGCGTGGCCCCCATGGAGTTTGTAGCATGAAACGGCGTGATGAGTTGGCGTCGATCCGCTGCGTGTTGGCGGAGCAGTTGGTTTCCATCGCGGTGCAGTCCTATTACGCGGCCGGTCGCGCGATCCTCGAGGATTTCAAGGCGTCCGGGGAACCTTGGGACGTGGACGGGCAGCCTTGGGCGGATCGCTCGGTTTTCCTGTGGCAGCTGCACCACGAGATAACGCACCGGCTTAGCCTCGTGGCGGCGCGTCAGCGCCTGCGCTCGCCCGGCTCGGCGACTTCGGAACTGGGCTGGTACGAGCCGCCCGGGCGTCCTGCGTTCGATCCCGTGCCCGTTTTTTCAGGCCCGCCGGTGAACGATTTGCACCCTGCCCCTGATGCCTGCGAGTCTAGCGCGGGCGCGGCGGCGAGCGCGGGGGTGGATGCATGACGTCCTATGCATATGCGAAAGTGGCGGGGCTGGCACGGCGCGTGCTTGCATGGCTGCGAGACTTAACAAGCTCAGCTCTTGTCTGTCGGCGAATAATTTCATATTATTTCGGGCCAATGCTCGTTTTGGGCTGGAGCTTGTCATGAAAGTACTGTCCTCGCTGAAGTCTGCCAAGGCGCGTCATCGCGATTGCAAGATCGTGCGTCGTCGCGGCAAGGTCTTCGTGATCTGCAAGAGCAACCCGCGTTTCAAGGCACGGCAGCGCTAAGAGGCGGACTCTCGCAATCTCACGTCGGGGCCGCGCAAGCGGCCTTGTGTGTTTCTGGATGTTGCAAGCACTGGCAATTCGCGCCGGAGCCCCCAATCAGCGCATGTCATCGCTGCATTACGTCGGAACATCTGCTAAATAGCACGCGTGACGCCGTCTTGGCGTCGGGGGAGGATTGCCCATGATTCATTCGAATGCATTCTTGGGGCTGTGCGCAGCGGCAGCGATGCTCTTGGCTTCGAGCGCCGCCCATGCCGATACGCTGCATCGACAGGTACAGCGCGAAACGCGCATGGATCTGCCGCAACGCGGCCTGAGCATGGCGCAGGTCGAAAAGCGTTTCGGCGCTCCCGAGCGCAAGCTCCCGGTGCGCGGCGGCGGCAGTCGCTGGCAGCCACCGATCCATCGCTGGGTGTATCCCGGCTACATCGTGTATTTCGAGCACAAGATCGTGATCCACAGCGTGGCCGATGCCCCTGTGGGTGAGCACCCGGTGCGTTGATGGTGCAACGGGCTTTGCGCTGGCCTGCCGAGTGGGAGCCGCAGGCCGGGGTTCTTGTCGCCTGGCCACACGCAGAAACCGACTGGGTGGCGCGTCTAGCAGCGGTTGAGTCCAGCTATGCCGCGCTCGTTACCGCCATCACGCGCCACGAATGCTGCCTGATCTGCGTCGCTGATGCCAAACTGCAGGCGCACGCACAGAATCTGCTGATTACGGCTGGCGCCCAATTGCAGCGTGTACAGTTCGTGCAGGCGCCCTACAATGACACTTGGCTACGTGATTCCGGCCCGATTGTGCTGCGCGACGAATTGGCTTACGAGTACGCCGATTTTCGCTTCACCGGCTGGGGCGGCAAATTCAGCGCTGAACAGGACGACGCCCTGATCCAGCGCCTGCTTGATCAAGGCGTCTTTGTGACGGGCCGGCATGCACGGCACGACTTCGCGCTTGAAGGTGGCGCCATCGAGGGCGATGGCGCCGGTACGCTGCTGACCACCTGGCGCTGCCTGCATCAGCGGCATCCGCAATTGGGCCGCGACGCGCTGGCTGGCATCCTGCGCAAGGATCTCGGCGCGCAGCGCGTACTCTGGTTGCAGCATGGCTATCTCGAAGGCGACGACACCGACGCGCACATCGACACGCTGGCGCGTTTCAGCCCCGATGGTGGCATCGTGTTTCAAGCCTGCGATGATCCGAATGATGTCCACTACGCGGAACTCGGCGCGATGCGTGACGAACTCGCCGCACTGCGTGACGCACAAGACCGGCCGTATCGTTTACATGCGCTGCCCTGGGCGCGGCCGATCCGCGATGGCCAACGGCGCCTGGCGGCTTCCTATGCAAACTATCTCGTCATCAATGACGCCGTACTGGTGCCTGGCTACGACGACCCAGCTGATGCACAAGCAGCGCGTATCATCGGCGCGGCGCATCCGGGTCGCAGTGTGGAGCAAGTTCCCTGCCGTGCGCTGATCTGGCAGAACGGCAGCCTGCACTGCGTGACCATGCAAATCCCTGCCGGCGCGTTGCGCGGGCCCGCAGGCTAAACTTGTGCTTTGTCCGCGAGTCTTCCATGCGTCGCACCCCACTGATCCTGGCGCTGTTGCAACAGCGAGATCACGGCTCAGCCACAGCCAATCTTGAGGTTATTGCAGCGGAACTACGCGCCATCGCAGTAGCGGGAGCAGAACTGGTCCTGCTGCAGGAATTGCACAACGGCGCGTACTTCTGCCAGCACGAGGCCGTGGCCGAGTTCGACCGCGCCGAGCCCATCCCTGGACCGTCCACTGAATTTCTCGCCAGACTCGCTGCGGAACTGGGGCTGGTGATCGTCGCTTCGCTGTTCGAGCGGCGCGCGCCGGGGCTGTATCACAACACGGCAGTCGTTCTCGATAAAACATCTGGAATCGTTGGTAAGTACAGGAAAATGCACATACCAGACGATCCTGGATTCCATGAAAAGTTCTACTTCACGCCCGGCGATCTCGGCTTCGAGCCTATCCAGACTTCGGTCGGAAAACTCGGCGTACTGGTGTGCTGGGACCAGTGGTATCCAGAAGCCGCGCGGCTGATGGCCCTGGCGGGAGCAGACGTGTTGCTCTACCCCACCGCCATCGGCTGGGATCGTACCGACGCCAGCGCCGAGCAGCAGCGCCAGCGCGAGGCATGGATCACCGTGCAGCGCGCACATGCCATAGCTAATGGCCTGCCAGTGGCGGCGTGCAACCGTGTTGGCTTCGAACCGCAACCAGAGGGCGCGGGGGGCATCCAGTTCTGGGGCAGCAGTTTTGTGTGCGGCGCGCAGGGCGAGCTGCTGGCCCAGGCTGGTAGCGAACAGCCCGAACGCCTCGTGGTGCAACTCGATCTGCAGCGCAGCGAGGGTGTGCGCCGCATCTGGCCGTTTTTGCGCGACCGGCGCATCGACGCCTACGGCGAGATTCTGCAGCGGTATCGTGATTGATGGACACCCGTCTCCCCGCCAGCGATATGCCACTGCCCTTGCCCACGCAGCCCATCGCGCGCGTCGAGCGCTGGGGCGTGGAGTTCGTGCTGCTGGGCACGGCGCATGTATCGCGGCAAAGCGCCGACGCGGTGCGCGCTCTGCTCGAAACCGAGCACTTCGACGCAGTGGCGGTAGAGCTATGCACCAGTCGTGCCGCCGGCTTGCGCGATCCCGAGCGGATCCGGCAGATGGATTTGTTCCGCGTGATCCGCGACGGCAAGGTCGGCATGGTCGCGGCCAGCCTGGCGCTGGGCGCATTTCAGCGCCGCCTGGCCGAGCGTTTCGGCGTCGAACCGGGCGCCGAGATGCTGGTCGCGATGGACGGCGCCGCTGCGCGTGCGCTGCCGTGCTGGCTGATTGATCGCGAGGTCGGCACGACCTTGAAGCGCGCCTGGCGCAACGTCGGCTTCCGTGAGCGCATGCGCATCCTCGGCAGCCTTGGCGCCGGTGTATTTGGCGGCGAAGATGCCAGTGAAAGCGAGATCGAGGCGCTGAAACAGGGCGACATGCTTGAAGACGCTTTCGGCGAGTTCGCGCGCGATTCGGCCACGTTGTTCCGCAGCCTGATCGAGGAGCGCGACCGCTACATGGCTGCAGTCCTGCAGCAGCAGGTCGAACGCGCACCACAGGTGCGACGTGTGCTCGTGGTGATTGGCGCCGGGCACCTGGCTGGCCTGTCGCAATGGCTGCGCGAGGGCGAATTGCAGACTGGACGCGAATTGCTCGAACTTGATCGCATTCCGCCGGCATCCCGCTGGCCGAAATGGATCGCGATCGGCATGGTGCTGGCGCTGTTCGCGGTGATCGCCTATGCGTTTTTCAGGAGCCCCGCGCTGGGGTTCAGCACCCTGCTTGACTGGGCTCTGTTCACCGCGGGTCTGGCCGCGCTGGGCGGCGTGCTGGCCGGCGGGCATCCTTTGAGCATTCTGGTGGGCGCCGCGGTGGCGCCGTTCAAGCCGATCCGCATCCTGCCTCCGGGCGCGTTCGCGGCAATGACCGAACTGCTGCTGCGGCGCCCGCGCGTAGCCGATTTCGAAGCCTTGAAGGCCGATCTGGTGCACTGGCGCGGCTGGTGGCGCAATCGCGTAGCGCGCATCCTGCTCTTGTTCATGCTGGTCAATCTGGGCGCGCTTGCCGGTGAATACATCGCCGGCATCAAGATTTTGCGCGCGGTGTTTTGAGGTGTTTGCGGTGCAGCACGTTTAATGTGGCAAGCGCAGGTAAAGAACCACCGCCAGCGCCAAATGCAAGCCCAGCACGGCTAGTGAAATCACCACACGCAAGCGCCTGAAAGCCATCGACCATGCCGCATCGCCGGCATCGCGACGCAGCCAGATGGCAAAACCCATGCCCGTCATGGCGACCGCCAATGGAATCCATACCGGCACCAGCAAAAGCGCAGCGAAGCCAAGCGAGCCGGGGATAACCGCCTCGATCAAACGCGCACCCTCTTCGTCCAAGGCCAATGCCCTGCCCCAGCGCATGCCACCCAGAAAACTCAGAATGATCGCGGCATAAAGCTCGAACACGATGGCGCCCGCCAGCCAGCGCTCCGCGGGACTGGCGGCGTAGATGCATGCCACCAGCAATGGCAGCAACCCGGCCAGGCTCAGGGCCCATGCCATGCGCATCGATGCATTCGCAGCCCCTGCTGTTGCAGACGACGGGTGGGTACTCGGTGCGTTCATGCGCAGATCCGTCAAAAGACCTCAGAGCATAGATGAAGCACCCATCAGCACAGCATGCAGAGCGGGTTGCCAACCCCTGCGCATCGGCCGGTTTTGCAACTGGCCTGCAAAACGATGGTCGTGCTTGCGAGGCGCCACGATGGGCTTATCTGGGTAAGGATCTGCCTGCACTTGCTGTTACGCCCGCTGTCAAGCCTGGATACTGAACAATAGATAAACAAAGCCAAGTACATGCTTGATTCCTTCTGACATGGTGTTATAGTTATATACAACACCACTTTAGCAACTGACCAAAACGGAGCGCCGTATGAACATCAAATACATCCGAACCTTAGCTGTCTTGGCCTCGATCCTGATGACCGTGGCCATGCTCGCCGGCGTACACGCTGGTTTCGAAGGGCCGCAACTCACCGCGCCACATGCCCTGATCCGTTGATCGGACGGGCGCCGGATCGCAGACCGAACAACCCCAGGAGTTGACCATGAACGTGTCCAGGATCGCCATCATCGCCGCTGCCGTATTGATCACCCTGCTGATGCTTGCCGGCATGCGCGGCGGATTCACCGGTTTCACCATCGCGGCGCATACCGCCCCCGCCATCACGCAGTCGGCCTGAGCGGAGTCCGCCATGAATGTCAAACCCGAAGCCTATGCCGCTGTCGCCGCTGTCGCCTTGTCTGCGCTGACGCTGTTGGGCGTGCGCACTGGCTGCGAGCTTGGCGTGACGCGCCACCACCCTGCGGCCAGCGTAACCAGTTCCAGAACTCGGCTGCCCGAGGTGGCGATCAGCGCCTCACTGCGCAGCGCGTCGGATCGCGCAGACGCCGGACCGGATACGGGCATGCCCTACTATTCGTTTGCCCGACGCAGCATCCGTCTTTGACGAGTACGCGCCCATGACCGTCACCTGGAACGACAGCGTTCCGATCTATCGCCAGCTGCGCGAGCGCGTAGTGGCGATGATCCTCGACGGCGCCCTGAAGGAAGGCGATGCGCTGCCTTCCGTGCGCCAGGTCGCGGCTGACTTCCAGATCAATCCGTTGACCGTTTCCAAGGCTTATCAGGAACTGGTCGATGAGCAACTGGTCGAGAAACGCCGCGGCATGGGCATGTACGTGATCGATGGCGCGCGCGTCAAGCTGCTGGGTAGTGAGCGCGAACGTTTTCTGCGTGACGAGTGGCCGGCCCTGCTCGAACGCATCCAGCGCATGGGCCTGGAGCCCGCAAGCCTGCTGCAGGCCGGCGACCGCAAGGAGAATGACCGATGAGCGCAATGATCGAGGCGCATGGTTTGCGCAAGCAGTATCGCAACACGGAGGCGCTGCGCGGGATCGATTTCAGCATCGAGCCCGGGCGCATCGTGGGCCTGATCGGCCCCAACGGCGCGGGCAAGACCACCGCCCTCAAGGCCATCCTCGGCTTGACCGATTTCCAGGGCCAGCTCAATGTGCTGGGACACGATCCACGCATCGGTCGCGAGCACATGATGCAGGAGGTCAGCTTCATCGCCGACGTGGCGGTGTTGCCGCGCTGGATACGCGTACACCAAGTCGTCGACTTCGTCGCCGGCGTACACCCGAAATTCGACCGCGCGCGCTGCGAAAGTTTTCTCGCGCGCACCCAATTGCAAAAAACTGCGCGCGTACGCGAGCTCTCGAAAGGCATGATCGTGCAATTGCATCTGGCGCTGGTGATGGCCATCGACGCGCGCCTGCTGGTGCTGGACGAGCCCACGCTGGGCCTCGATCTGCTGTACCGCAAGCAGTTCTACCAGAACCTGCTCGAGGACTACTTCGACGAGCAGCGCACCATCGTGATCACGACGCATCAGGTCGAGGAGATCGAGCATATCCTCAGTGACGTGATGTTCATCCGCGATGGACGCATCACGCTGCAGACCGATATGGACAGTCTCGGCGAGCGTTACGCCGAAGTCATGGTCGCGGCCGAGCATGACGAGGCCGCGCGCGCGCTGAAACCGCTCAGCGAACGCAGCGTATTCGGCAAGACGGTTTATTTGTTCGACGGCGTCGAACGACAGCAGTTGCAGGCGCTGGGTGAAGTGCGCCGGCCATCGTTGGCCGACATCTTCGTGGCCACCATGCAGGGCTCCTACACATGAACAATCTGACCTGGCTGTTAAAGCGTGAATTCTGGGAACACCGCGGCGGGTTCCTCTGGGCTCCTTTTTGGACCGGCGTGGCGGTATTGGCGCTGACCCTGCTCGGCCTGCTCGCCGGCGAAGTGCGCATGCTGCAGGTCAACGGCGGTGGATCGAGTTCGGCCATCTCCATGTTGTTTTCCGAGCAAACGCCCAAGCAGATCGAACAGGCCGCCAAATTGCTCAATGGTTCGTTGCTTGGTGTGAACGCGCTGTTCGGCCTGGTCATGGGCGTCGTGCTGTTTTTTTATCTGCTGGGTGCGCTTTACGACGACCGCAGAGATCGCAGTGCACTGTTCTGGAAATCGCTGCCCGTATCCGATGCCGGCACGGTGATCAGCAAAGCGTTGATGGCAACGGTGTTGATCCCGTTACTGGTGTTCGCTCTGATGCTGGTCACATGGCTGCTGCTGCAGATCTTGCTCAGCATATTCGTGTTGATCCACGGTGGCAGCCCATGGGCACTGATCTGGGGGCAGCACAGCTTTCTGCCGATGCTCGCTGTGCTGCTCGCAGACCTGCCCGCGCACATGCTGTGGGCCTTGCTTGCGGTTGGCTGGCTGTTGCTGTGCTCGGCGGCGGTGCGCAGCAAACCCTTTCTGTGGGCGGTATTGATCCCCGTGCTGTTTGGTATTGCCAATGGCTGGATCGGTCTGATGGGCGTGCCCAACCTGCCCGTTTGGTTCCTGTGGCGCGAAGGCATTGCGCGGATGCTTTTGGGTATGTTTGGCCTTTACGGCGCGTGGGGGCAAACCCTATCCGTCGGCGACGAGGCATTGCGCAGCGGTAATATTTTCGGCTGGGAGGCCGCCGGGCGCGGGCTCGCCGCGCTTTATGCATCACCGGGGCTGTGGATCGGCGCCCTGGCGGGTATCGCGATGATCGCCGGTGCGGTGTGGTTCAGGCGCCGCAACAGCGAGGTGTGAGAGTTCAGCGGGCCGGCGCTGCCCCTGGATGCAGCGCCAGCCCGGCAACGATCAGTGCCCGGCCTCGGGCTTGTGCTTCGCGTCTGCCGGATGGACACGCGCGTTGACCAGCGTCAGCTTGCCACCAAGATCGGCATAGCCGGTGAAACCAAAAGTCACCTGCAGACCGGCGAACCAGCGCAGCTGGCTGTCCTTCACACCCGATTTGGAGCTGGGCTTGAGCAGCACTGTCTTCGGCAGCTTCCTCTGTTCGTCGAGATAGCGGAAGTGGCTGGCCAGATCCGCGGGCGAGAGCAGCGCGCCGTCGAGGAGGAACTGGCCGTCCTTGTAGGACTCCAGCACCATGTCGTAGTGCAGTGGCACGTTGGCCACCACCGGCCCACCGGAGCGCACATTGCCGTTGCAGCCGGCCAGCAACAAGGTGACGGAAAGAGCGCCGGCAGCCAGCGCGGCGCGAATGGCGGTTTTGCGGTGACTCATCGAACGAACTCTCCGGTGACTGGATTCAAGCGCGCGGCAGTGTAACGCCCTTCTGCCCCTGATATTTGCCGCCGCGGTCGCGATAACTGGTGGCGCAGATCTCGTCGGACTCCAGAAACAGCATCTGCGCCACGCCCTCATTCGCGTAAATCCGCGCCGGCAGCGGCGTGGTGTTGGAAAACTCCAGCGTCACATGGCCTTCCCATTCCGGCTCCAACGGCGTGACGTTGACGATGATGCCGCAGCGCGCATAGGTGCTCTTGCCCAGACAAATGGTGAGCACGCTGCGCGGGATGCGGAAATACTCCACAGTACGCGCCAGCGCGAAAGAGTTGGGTGGAATGATGCATACATCGGCCTGGATGTCGACAAAGCTGCGCGCATCGAAGGCCTTGGGATCGACGATGGTCGAGTTGATGTTGGTGAACACCTTGAACTCGTCCGCGCAACGCACGTCGTAGCCGTAGCTCGACGTGCCATAGGACACGATGCGCTGACCATTTGCCTCGCGCACCTGGCCGGGCTCGAACGGTTCGATCATGCCCTGCGCGGCCATGCGGCGGATCCAGTGATCGGACTTGATGGACATGAGTAACTTCCGTGGGCGGCGGGCGCGGCTTACTCGACGACGATCTTGGGAAACGCGATGGCCTTGTTCAGCGTCTGCTGCGCCAGGTGCGCGGTCGCGCGGCGCGCGATCTCGCGATAACGCAGGGTCAAGTCCGACTCCGGCATGGCGACCACGGTCGGCACGCCGGCATCCATCTGTTCGCGAATGCGGATATCCAGCGGTAGGGCGCCCAGCAGCGGCAGTTGATATTCGCGCGCCATGCGCTCGCCGCCACCAGCGCCGAAAACATGTTCCTCGTGGCCACACTGCGAGCACACGTGCGTGGCCATGTTCTCGACGATGCCCAGCACCGGCACCGAGACTTTCTGGAACATCTTCAACGCGCGCATCGCATCGAGCAGGGCGATGTCCTGCGGCGTGGTGACAATCACCGCGCCGGACACCGGCACACGCTGCGCCAGGGTGAGCTGGATATCGCCGGTACCCGGCGGCAAGTCGATGATCAGATAATCGAGACCGTCCCAAGCCGTGCCCTGCAGCAGTTGCATGAGGGTTTGCGTGACCATGGGACCGCGCCAGATCATCGGCGTGTCCTCGCTCACCAGCACGCCGATGCTCATTACCTGCAAGCCATGTGCCTGCATGGGTTTTAGGCGCTTGCCGTCGGGCGACTCCGGCTGCCCGGAAAGGCCCAGCATGCGCTGCTGGCTGGGACCGTAAATATCGGCATCGAGCACGCCCACGTGCGCGCCTTCGGCGGCCAGGGCCAACGCCAGATTGGCCGATACCGTGGACTTGCCCACGCCGCCCTTGCCCGAAGCCACGGCGATGATGTTCTTGACGCCCGGCAATGGTTGCAGCCCTTGCTGCACGCCGTGACTGCGCACGCGCGTGGCAATCGACACGCTCACCGCCTGCAAGCCATCGGCCTGCACAGCGGCACGCACGGCTTGTTCCAACTCTGGCCACCAACCCCGCGCCGGATACGGCAGCTCCAGTTCCAGTGCGACGCGCGTGCCATCGATACCCACGGCGCGCACGAATTCGGCGCCCAGTGCGCCACCGTGGTGCGGATCGGGCAGCGCGGCCAGGAACTCGCGCAGACGGGTTTCAGCAGTGGACATCGCGGCATCACGTCAAGACAGACATGCAAGTATGCCAGAGAGCCCCGCGCGGCCACGCGCCGTGCGGCGATGCGGCTTGACGCCTGCGCGCGCCGCTCGCAGGCTCACCGAACTCATTTCTGGAGATCCACTCATGCGTGTGCTGCGTTCATTCGGATGGCCGGCGTTCGCCGCGATGTTGCTGGTGCTGTCGGGTCTTGCGGGGCAACGCGCGCTGGCGCAAACCGCGACGCCGGCCGATATGTCGCCTGTGGGCATCTGGAAACAGATCGACGACAAGACTGGGGAGGCCAAGTCGCTGATCCAGATCAGCGAGGTCAACGGCGAGTTGACCGGCAAAGTGCTCAAGGTGCTGAAGTCGCGCAAGGGCCCCAACCCCCTGTGCGACAAGTGCTCGGGTGCGCTCAAGAACCAGCCGGTGACCGGCATGGAAATCCTGCGCGGCATGAAGCCCGATGGTTCCAGCTGGAGCGGCGGTACCATCCTCGATCCGAAATCGGGCCGGACCTATCGCTGCGACATGAAAGTGATCGACGGCGGACAAAAGCTCAAGGTGCGCGGCTACATCGGCTTCTCGTTGTTCGGGCGCACCCAGGTGTGGTTGCGCGAATCCGCGCACGTTGCGCCAGCCGTCAGCGCCACGACGGAATAGCACCACTCCAGCGCCATCGCGCCGCTCACGCGGCGTGAGGACGCGCGCGGACGCATGGCATAATCGGCGGCCATCCTCCACTGCCGCCGCCATGAGTCGTTCGCTGGTCACCTGCGCCCTGCCCTACGCCAATGGCCCGCTGCATCTGGGCCATTTGCTGGGCTACATCCAGGCCGATATCTGGGTGCGCGCGCGGCGCATGCGCGGGCTCGGGGCGCACTTCGTCTGCGCCGATGACGCGCACGGCACGCCGATCATGCTGGCCGCAGAGAAGGCCGGTGTCGCGCCGGAGGTTTTCATCCGCGACATCCAACGCGGACACGAGCGCGACTTCGCCGCGTTTGGCGTGGCCTTCGATCATTACCACAGCACGCACAGCCCAGAAAATCAGCAGCTCGCCAGCCTGATCTACACGCGCCTGCGCGACGGCGGTCACATCGCGCGGCGCCCGGTACAGCAGTTCTACGATCCACTCAAGGGCATGTTCCTGCCCGATCGCTACATCAAAGGCACCTGCCCGCACTGTGGCGCGGCCGACCAGTACGGCGACAACTGCGAGGTCTGCGGCAAGGCCTACGCGCCCACCGATCTCAAGAACCCGTATTCCGTGGTTTCTGGCGCCACGCCCGAGTTGCGCGATTCCGAGCATTACTTCTTCGAGCTCGGCGATTTCCAGGATCTGCTGTTTCAATGGGTCGGCGGCGCACCTGTTGGCCACGAGAAAGGCCGGCTTCGCATGGCTGCAGCAGTCGCCGCAAAGCTCATGGAATGGATTGAGGGCGGTTTGCGCGACTGGGATATTTCGCGCGATGCACCCTACTTCGGGTTTCCCATTCCCGACGCACCAGGCAAGTACTTCTACGTCTGGCTGGACGCGCCGATCGGCTACCTGGCCAGCTTCAAGGCGCTGTGCGAGGGTGGTCAGTCGTCCGCGCTGAATGCAGCCAGCTTCGATGATTTTCTCGGCGCGAATAGCACAGCCGAACTGCACCACTTCATCGGCAAGGACATCATCAACTTCCACGGCCTGTTCTGGCCGGCCATGCTGCACGGCGCCGGCTACCGGCTGCCCACCGCGCTGCACGTCAACGGTTACCTGACCGTCAACGGAGCCAAGATGTCCAAATCGCGCGGCACCTTCATCCAGGCGCGCACCTACCTCGACGCCGGGCTGGAGCCGGAATACCTGCGCTACTACTTCGCCAGCATGCTGGGGCCAGCGCCCACCGATGTCGATCTCGACCTCGTCGCCTTCGAGGAGCGCGTCAACTCCCACCTCGTCGGCAAGTGGGTGAACATCGCCAGCCGCACGGCAGGATTCGTGCACAGGTTCTTCGACGGCCGCACAGCAAGCAACTTTTCAGACACCGAGCAGGAACTCTGGAACAACCACCTGAAGGTGAACCTCGGTTACGTGGCGCACAAAAGTCCATATGCCGGTAGCTCTACGGGCTATTACGAAGACGGCGACTTCGCCAAGGTCTGCAACGGCTTTGTGCTGATGGCCGACATGGTCAACGCTTACATCGCCGAGAAGGCGCCTTGGCAGATGGCCAGGGATGAGTCCAAGCGCGCAGAACTGCACCAGGTCTGCACCTTCGCGCTGTCGGCCTTCCGCCTGCTGGCCGGCTGGCTCAAACCCATCCTGCCCGCCACGGTAGCGCGCGCCGAGGTATTTCTCGATGCGCCGATCAAGGATTTCGACGACGCCGCGCGGCCGCTGCTGGGCCACCGCATCCGGCCCTTCATACTCCTGCTCACACGCATCGACCCCAAGCAGGTCGAGGCCATGGTCACGGCCTCCACCGATTCCCTGCAGCCGGCAGCACCCGCCGCCGAACCGAGGGCACGACCGATGAACTCCCCGCCCGCGTCCGCATCTACGAACTTCGGCTCTTCTACCCCGAGTCCCGAGTCCCGAGTTCCGAGTCCCGGCTCTTTCATTTCCATCGACGACTTCGCCAAGCTCGATCTGCGCATCGCAACCGTGCTGGCTTGTGAATTCGTGGACGGCTCGGACAAGCTGCTGCGCTTCGAGCTGGATGCCGGCGAACTGGGCAAGCGGCAGATTTTTTCCGGCACCCGCGCTGCCTACGGCGAACCCGCGAAGCTGGTCGGCCGCAAGGTCGTGTTCATCGCCAACCTCGCGCCACGCAAGATGCGCTTCGGCGTGTCGGAGGGCATGATCCTGTCCGCCGGCAGCGGTGGTGCCGATCTGTTCCTGCTCGACGCCGACGCCGGCGCGAAGCCGGGCATGCCGGTGCGCTGAGCGCCCGGGACTGTGTCGACCGCAGCGAAAAGCAAATAGGGCTGCGCCGTATCGGCGTCGACGGATCCCGACAGTTCCACACCGACCAGACGATAGCGCGTGGACGCCGGCAGTTCGACGCGCGCACCTGCTGCGAGACGGCGCGATAACGCGTGAAGTCTGGCGCCACGAACACCTCATCACGCTGTTCGACGGATGCATAAAACGCAGCCATGTCGACGTGGGTGATCTTGCGCAAACCAACCAGCTCATGGATTGCATTCATCAACGCGCATGCTCGCATGGTGCCGAACCTGGCGCAGCCCGGGCATCAGCGCGTGATGCAACGATGTGGCGCTGACTGCACAATGGAGCACCTGCACACTCCGACCCACACGGCGCATCGAGCGTACTCATCATGACTGCCGATTCCGCCCTCGCCGATCGCCTCGATGCGCTGCTGCCGCAGACGCAGTGCGGGCAATGTGGTTACGGCGGCTGCATGCCCTACGCCGAGGCGATGGCGCGTGGCGACACCGCGCACAACCGCTGCCCACCCGGCGGCAGCGCCACTATTGCCGCGCTGGCGAGCGCGCTCGGTCAGTTGCCGCTGCCGCTGGATCCCGCATGTGGCGAGCACAAACCACGTACACTGACGTACATCCGCGAAGCCGAATGCATCGGCTGCACCAAGTGCATTCAGGCTTGCCCGGTCGATGCCATCGTCGGCGCCAGCAAGCGCATGCACACGGTGCTGGAAGCGCTATGCACCGGCTGCGAACTGTGCGTTGCGCCCTGCCCCGTGGATTGTATCGAACTACTCCCGAACGTCTTGCCGCGCATGAGCGTTGCAGAATCGAACGCGGCGCGGTTGCGTCATCGTGCGCGCCGGCAGCGCCTCGGCGAAGAACTCGTGCAGCAGACATACCATGCCGCAACAAGCAGCGTCGACGGTGACCTGCAAGCTTTGACGGCAGCGCTGGCACGCGCATCCGCGCGGCGCGGCGGCGGCAACAAACCCTGAAGCCATGCGACGTGGGGTGGATCAGGCAGCACGCGCCGGCTGGCGCTGCAGCAGCGCCAGCAAATCGGCGATCCGCTGACGCTGCTGACGGCGATCCACAATCATGTCGATGGCGCCGTGTTCGAGCAAAAACTCCGAACGCTGGAAGCCCTCGGGCAGCGTTTCGCGCACGGTCTGTTGGATCACGCGCGGTCCGGCGAAGCCGATCAGCGCCTTGGGCTCGCCGATGTTGATATCGCCCAGCATGCCCAGGCTGGCCGATACGCCGCCCGTGGTGGGATGCGTCAGCACTGAGACATACGGCAGCCCGGCCTCGCGCAGGCGCGCCAGCGCGGCCGAAGTCTTGGCCATCTGCATCAGCGACAGCAGGCCTTCCTGCATGCGTGCGCCGCCGGTGGCTGAGAAGCACACCAGCGGGCAATGCTGCTCCAGCGCATGCTCGGCGGCACGGGCGAATTTTTCGCCTACCACCGAACCCATCGAGCCGCCCATGAATGCGAACTCGAACGCCACCGCCACCAGTGGTTGCCCGCACAGGTTCCCGTGCATGGAAATCAGCGCGTCCTTTTCGCCGGTGGACTGCTGCGCGACGCTGATGCGATCGCGGTATTTCCTGGCGTCGCGAAAGCCCAGCGCGTCGATCGGCGTCACGCCAGCATCCAGTTCGCGGCTGCCTTCGGCATCCAGAAACACGGACAGACGCATGCGCGCCGACAGCGGATGGTGATGGCTGCACTTGGGGCAGACCATCAGATTGCGCTCTAGTTCGGGGCGATACAGCGCCGCGCCACAGCCCGCGCATTTTTCCCATACACCCTCGGGCACCTTGCCGCGCGGTGCAGCACGGCGCTCGCGCCGCGCGCCGCCGGGAACGAGTTTTTGCAACCAGCTCATGCGGTACTCCTGAAAAAGCTACGGATGCGGCCTGTGCGTCAGGCCGCCTTGCGCGCGTCCAACGCGGCGCGAATCGGGGCGAGAAACGCGCGCGCGCGCGCACCAACATCGGTGTCGCCGCCACTGCCCTGCAAATACTCGACCAGCGCACTGCCGATCACCACGGCATCGGCGAAACTGGCGATGGCCAGCGCGCCGGCAGCATCCTTGACGCCGAAGCCGACCGCGACCGGCACCCGCGCCTGCTGGCGCAGCGCCTGTACTTGCGCGGCAATCGCCGCAGCGTCGGCGCGCGCCGCGCCGGTAACGCCCGTTATGGAAACAAAATACAGGAAACCCGAGGCGCGCGCGGCCAGATCGTGCGTGCGCGTGGCGCTGCTGGTCGGCGCCAGCAGACGGATCAGGTGCAGGTGCCGTGCCTGCATTTGCGCGCACAGCGCGGCATCGTCCAGCGGACTGTCCACCAGCAGCAGGCCATCGACGCCAGCGTTGGCGGCTTCCTCGGCAAAGTGCTCGACGCCGCGAATCTCGATCGGGTTGAGGTAGCCCATCAGCACCAGCGGCGTGTGCGTGTCGTCGCGGCGAAAGGTGCGCACCATCTCCAGCACCTGCGTGAGTCCGATCTTGCGCGCCAGCGCACGCTCGTTGGCGCGCTGAATCACCGGACCATCCGCCATCGGATCGGAAAACGGCATGCCGAGCTCGATCAGGTCCGCGCCGGCATCGACCAAGGCGTGCAGCAGCGGCACCATCGCCGCGGGGTCAGGATCGCCCGCAGTCACAAAGGGGATCAGCCCGGTGCGCGCGGCGGACTTGAGCTGGGAAAAACGCTGATCGATGCGATTCATGTCGGGGCATACTGGGGGCATACTGAATGTCGGGTGATGTGCAAAGAGAGTGTGTGTGTGTCAGTCCATTACAGCGCAATGCCTTCGCGCTGTGCGATGGTATGCACGTCCTTGTCGCCGCGGCCGGACAGATTGCATAGCACCAGCGCGTCGCGCGGCAACTCGCGCGCCAGCTTGATGGCCTGGGCCACAGCATGCGCTGATTCCAACGCGGCCAGAATGCCTTCGCTGCGCGCCAGTTGATGGAAGGCTCGCATGGCCTCGGCGTCGGTCACACCGACATATTCGGCACGGCCGGCATCTTTCAGAAACGCATGCTCGGGGCCGACACCGGGGTAGTCGAGGCCGGCCGAGATCGAGTGCGTCTCGGTGATCTGGCCGTCGTCGTCGCACAGCACATAGGTACGATTGCCGTGCAGCACGCCGGGCCGGCCAGCCGCCAGCGAAGCCGCGTGATGGCCCGTGGCAAGGCCCTCGCCAGCGGCCTCGGCGCCGACGATGCGCACGTCGCGGTCATTGAGAAACGCATGGAACAAGCCGATGGCATTGGAGCCGCCGCCGACGCAGGCGGTCAGCGCATCCGGCAAGCGCCCGTATTCCGTCAGCATTTGCGCTCGCGCTTCGCGCCCGACGACGGCGTTGAAATCGCGCACCATCATCGGATACGGGTGCGGACCAGCCACCGTGCCGATGATGTAAAACGTGTCGCGCACGTTGGTCACCCAGTCGCGCAGCGCTTCGTTGAGTGCGTCCTTGAGCGTGCGCGAGCCGGAGCTGACCGGCACCACCGTGGCACCCAGCAGCTTCATGCGGAACACGTTGATGGCCTGGCGCGCGATATCGGTCTCACCCATGTACACCATGCACTCGAGGCCTAGACGCGCGGCCACCGTGGCGCTGGCTACGCCGTGTTGGCCGGCGCCGGTCTCGGCGATGATGCGCGTCTTGCCCATGTGCCTGGCCACCATGGCCTGACCCACGGTGTTGTTGATCTTGTGCGCGCCGGTGTGATTCAGATCCTCGCGCTTGAGCAGGATCTGCGCGCCACCGACCTCGCGCGACAAACGCTGCGCGTGATAAATCGGACTGGGGCGGCCGACGTAATGCTTGAGGTCGTGCGCAAGCTCGGCCTGGAACGCGGGGTCATCGCGCAGTTTCAGATAAGTCGCGGTGAGCTCGGCCAGCGGCGCGATCAGGGTTTCGGCCACGTACACGCCGCCGTAGGCGCCGAAGCGGCCCATGGCGTCGGGGTAGGCGTTGAAGTCGATCTCAGGCTCGGTCTTGCGCTGCGGTTTCACGATGAATCTCTCGGAAGAATTGCTGCAACTTGTGTGCATCCTTGATTCCGACGGCGCTTTCCACGCCGCTGGATACATCCACACCCCACGGTCGTGCAAAACGCACAGCCCGCGCCACGTTATCCGCAGTCAGCCCGCCCGCCAAGAACCACGGCGTGGTCAGCGGCGGCAACTGCGCCCAGTCGAAACTCTGGCCCTGCCCACCCGGTTCACCGATCGCGTGGCCATCAAGCACGAAACCGGCTGCATGCGGATATTGCGCCATGCGCGCGGGCACGTCACTCGCCTCGCGCATGGCCAAAGCCTTGAACCACGGCCGCCCAAAATCCGTGCAAAAAGTGTCGTCCTCGGCGCCGTGAAACTGCAGCAAATCCGGCCGCAGCGCCGCGCTGACCTCGATCACTTCAGCCGCCGGTGCATCCATGAATAGTGCGACGATGGCTACCAACGGCGGCAACGCCGCGCGAATGGCCAAGGCCTGCGCAAGCGTAAGGCATCGCGGGCTGCGTGGCGTGAAAATCAGGCCGATGGCGTCCGCGCCCAGCGCTGCGGCAAGTCGCGCGTCCTCGGCGCGGGTGATACCGCAAATCTTGACGCGCGGCCTCATGCGCTGACCTCCTCGGGCAGGCCGAATAAAGCCGGATAGCGCGGTCCGATGAAAGTCAGGCCCTGCGGCGGCGCGGTCGGCCCGGCCATGGCGCGATCGTGGCCCTGCAGCAGCTCGCGCAGCCAGCACTCGGGCTGCTCGCCACGACCGATCGGCAACAGCGAGCCGACGATATTGCGCACCATGTGATGCAGGAACGCGTTGGCCTCGATGTCCACGATCACCTCGTCCGCCACACGCCGTACCTCGGCTTGCAGCAGCGTGCGCCGCGCGTGATGCGCCTGACAAGCAAGTGCGCGGAAGGCCGAGAAATCGTGTTCGCCCAGTAGCTCCTGCGCGGCGCGATGCATGCGCTCGGCATCCAGCGGCGCGCGCTCCCAGGCCACGCGATCGTGCTCCAGCGCAGCACGCGCCGCGCGGTTGAGAATGCGGTAACGGTAACGCCGCGAGGTCGCGCTGAAGCGCGCATGAAACTCCGCGGTCACCGGCTGTGCCCAGCGCACTGCCACGCTCGCCGGCAGCACGCTGTTGGCACCGAGCATCCACGCGCGCGGCGTGCGCACGGCAACGGAATCGAAGTGCACTACCTGACAACGCGCATGCACGCGTGCATCGGTGCGGCCGGCGCAGGTCACCTCGAGCATGTGATCGGCCACGCGCGATAACGCGGCCTCGACGGCAGCCTGCACCGACGCGCCATGGCTCAGGCGCTGCCAGCCGAGAAAAGCGTCCCCGGCGTACTCGATACCCAATGCGATGCGCATGGTTTCATGCAACTCCTGCTGCTGGCGCAGGCCGAATTCCGCGCCGCTCGGCGCGCGCATGAACTAGACCTGCACAGCTCCGCTCAATGCGCGGAATCCAGCAGCCGCTGCGCCTCGTCCTTCTGCAGCTGGCTGCCTTCGGCGAGCACTTCCTCGAGCATGGAACGCGCGCCTTCGCGGTCGCCCATGTCGAGATACGCGCGCGCCAGGTCGAGTTTGGTATCGATGGGATCGCTGTCGAAACCGGAACTGGTGCCAGTCATCGGCGCATAGGGATCCTCAAAGCCCTGCTCGACGTGCGCGTCCAACTGATGCAAGGGCGGCTGCGTCGCCGCCATGCCCGGCTCGGCGAGTTCGGGGGCGGATTCAGCCAGATCGAAAGCGGCGTCGAAAGAATCCGCGCGTGTCTCGGTCGCTGCGGCCGCGCCGGCAAAAAGAGCGTGCTGAGGACGTAATTCGGCGCCCATGGTGACCACGGCCTGCCACTCGGCTGCGCCCGGATCATCGACTTGTGCGTGCATGGCTTCAGCGGTGGCGACGAAGGCATCGGCATCGCTGCGCGCGTACTGCAGGGAGGCCAGTTCCAGGTACAACCCCAGATCGTGCGGATGCTGCTGCAATTCGGTTTGCAGTTGTGCCGCGTCCTCGTCCACGTGTCCGGCATCTGCAGACGCGCTGGCTTCGGCGTCTGCGAACATTGGTCCATCGGCCGCGAACTCGTCGGCTAGCGAGGCGCGCGGCGCGGGCGCCGGTTTGCGCTTGCGACCCAGCGTGAACCCGAGCAGCCCCAGCAGAATCACGATCGCGGCCCCCCCCAGCACCATGGGACGCATGTAGAACGGCGTTTCGACCTCGGGTAGCGGCCGGGGCTTGACCACCGGCTTGAGCGCCGGCTTGGCGACTGTGGTGGGTGGCGTGGCGGCGACGCTGGCTGGCGTTGCCGGCATTGCTATCGCCACACTGCCCGCATGCGCGGGCGTGCTGCTGCGGGTCACCGCCGGGGCGCCGGCTCGGGTCATCGCGCTGACCGGACTGGCCGGCGTGACGACTGCAGCCGCCCTGGCGGTTGCGCTGGACTCGACTTGAGCCAGCTTGGCCTGCAATTGCGCGATTTCGTTGTTCTTCAGCGCCAATAGTTTGGCGTTGTTGGTGGTGAGCTGCTGCAGTTGCTCGACGCGCGCCTTGAGATCCGCGCTGTTCATTTTTTCACTGGCCAGACTTTCCTCGGCACGTGCCAGATGCCGCTTGAGTCCGGCCACGGCGGCATCACCGGTACCGCCCTTGACCCCGGCGCGGGTGACCGCGCCACCGCCGCGAGCGGGTGGCACCAGTTCAAGGCGTCCACCAGAAGGCGCGGGGGCTTGCCGTGTCGGCGCGTGCGTGGCGGCTGCACTGGAGGCATTCAGCAGCGGCTGCGGGGCACGACCTCGCCAGTCCTCGATTTGCCGGCGCACCGCAGCGCGTGCCGCTGCGGGCGGAATCGCGCTGGCCGTGGCTGCGGAAGGGATACGCAGAATCGCGCCGCGCTTGAGTTCATTGATGTTGTCGTGGATGAAAGCCTGCGGGTTTTCCTGTTGCAGCGCGCGCAGCATCTGATCGATGTTCACACCAGCGGGCAAATTGCGCTGGGCGATGGCGTACAGCGTGTCGCCGCTGTGCACGGTGTAGCTGCCGTTGCCGGCGGAACTCGCCACCGCGCTCGATGGCACGCTCGTGCTGCTTGTGGTCGCGGGCGTCGCAGACGTCGCGGGGATAGCAGTCTGCTGTATCGGCGGGCTATGCAAGCGCGCCGAGTGCGGTGCTGGTACCGCAACCGGCGCGCTGCTGGCAAACCCCGGCGGATCGAGCAGTACCGTGTATTCGCGGATCAGCTTGCCGTTGGCCCAGCCGGCATCCAGCAGGAAATCGATGTAGGGATCACGCACCGGATCGGCCGTGGTCACGCGGATGGCTTTGCCGCCGTCGGGCGTGGTGATCACGGCGAACTGCAGCGGAATCGCCATCTGGTTGGTGCTGATGCCGGCACGCTGATAATCGGCCGGCGAGGCGATCGCCAGGTGCAGGCTCTTGGCTTCTCTCGCGTTATCAAAGCGCAACGGAATCTCGGCCAGCAGGGGCTGCCCCAGCGCAGATTTGACCTGGATCCGGCCCAGACCCAGCGCTAGGGCTTGCTGCGTGCCCAGTACCAGTGCTACCGCAACAGCCAGCGATGCCACACGTTTCATCGTCAAGCCCCCAGTCGTTGGATGCCGACGCCAACATGCGATGGCGCCTGAGCAAAGTGGCGCAACTTTAGATCAGATTGAGCTTTTCACCAAGATTTCAGCAATCTGCACGGCGTTGAGCGCGGCGCCCTTGCGGATGTTGTCGGCCACCACCCACAGGTCCAGTCCGCGCGGATGCGAGATGTCCTCGCGGATGCGACCGACATACACGGGGTCGGTGCCGGCCGCGTGAGTCACCGGGGTGGGATAGCCTCCGGGGATGCGCTCGTCAACCAACGCCACACCGGGCGCGGCCTGCAGCAGCTCACGGGCACGTGCGACAGTGATCTTGTCGCGAGTCTCGATGTGCACGGCCTCGGCGTGACCGTAGAACACCGGCACGCGCACCACGGTCGGGTTCACCTGGATAGTCCCGTCATCGAGGATCTTGCGCGTTTCCCAGACAAGCTTCATCTCCTCGCTGGTGTAGCCGTTTTCAAGAAAGTCGCCACCGTGCGGAATCACGTTGAATGCGATCTGCACCGGGAACTTCGATGGCTCGACGCTCTGGAAGCTGAGCATGGCCGCAGTCTGCCTGCCCAGCTCTTCCATGCCCGAACGCCCGGCGCCCGAAACCGACTGGTAGGTGGCGACATTGATACGCTCGATGCCCACGGCGCGGTGGATCGGCGCCAGCGCCACCAGCATCTGCATGGTCGAGCAGTTGGGGTTGGCGATGATGCCACGCGCGGTATGCTGCGCGATGGCATGCGGATTGACCTCGCTGACCACCAGCGGCACGTCGTCCTGATAGCGGAACTCGGCGGTGTTGTCGATCACCACCGCGCCCGCCGCCACCGCGCGTGGCGCATGTTCACGGCTGACCGCGCCGCCGGCGGAGAAGAACGCGATGTCCACGCCGGCGAAATCGAATCCGGCGAGGTTGCGCACCGTGATGCGCCGGCCGCCGAAGCTGATCGTCTCGCCGGACGAACGCTCGCTGGCCAGCGGCACCAGATCGCCGACCGGGAACTCGCGCTCGGCGAGGATTTGCAGCAGGGTTTCACCGACGGCGCCGGTGGCGCCGGCCATGGCGACGATGTAGGTATTTTTCTTGCTCATGCGGGACTCGGGGCTCAGGGGTGATCATGACGAAATGTGCGAACACGATGGATCCTGATCGGGGCGCTGATCAGGCCGTGGGGGTACGGATGATGATGCGTGATCCTAGCCACCCGGAATGCGCGGCGCGACCGGCCCGACATCGCCGCATTGCGCGCGCTGGCGCAAGGCCTGATCCATCAGCACCAGTGCCACCATCGCCTCGGCGATGGGCGTGGCGCGAATGCCGACGCAGGGATCGTGACGGCCGCTGGTGACGACTTCGGTTGGCTGGCCCTGCATGTTCACGCTGCGCCCCGGGATGCGGATGCTGGACGTCGGCTTCAGCGCGATCGAGCAGGTCACATTCTGGCCGCTGCTGATGCCGCCGAGGATGCCACCGGCGTGGTTGCTGGCAAAACCCTGCGGCGTCAACTCGTCGCGGTGCGTGCTGCCGTGCTGGGCGATGGCGGCGAAGCCGTCGCCGATCTCGACGCCCTTGACCGCGTTGATGCTCATCAGCGCGGCGGCCAGTTCGGCATCGAGTTTGCCGTAGACCGGCTCGCCCCAGCCCGGCGGCACGCCTTCGGCCAGCACGTTGACGCGCGCACCGACTGAATCGCCGGCCTTGCGCAGCGCGTCCATCGCGGCTTCGAGTTCGGGCACCTGCGTGGCATCGGGCCAGAAGAAGGCGTTCCGCTCGACCGCGTCCCAGTCGAAGCTGCGCGGCGTGATCGCGCCGAGTTGCGCCAGATAACCGCGCACGCGCACAGCGTGCTTCTCGTCCAGCCATTTCCTGGCAATCACGCCGGCGGCGACGCGCATCGTGGTCTCGCGCGCCGAGCTACGTCCGCCGCCACGCGGATCGCGGATGCCGTACTTGTGCCAGTAGGTGTAATCGGCGTGCGCCGGGCGAAAGGTGTCGAGCAGATCGTCGTAGTCGCGCGAGCGCGCGTCGGTGTTGCGAATCAGCAACGCGATCGGCGTGCCTGTGGTCTGCCCTTGGTACACGCCGGAAAGAATCTCGACGGCGTCCTCCTCGCGCCGCTGCGAGGTATGGCGCGTGCGCCCGGTGGCGCGCCGCGCGAGATCGGCGACGAAATCCTCGGCGGCCAGCAGCAGTCCCGGTGGGCAGCCATCGACCACGCAGCCGATGGCCGGGCCGTGGCTTTCGCCAAAGGTGGTGACGGTGAGGAGTTTGCCGAAGGCGTTGCTGGACACGGATGGGATGAGTCGGAAGTGGGAAGTGCGGAAAATTATGCACGCGTGGCGGCGACAGAGTGGATTGCGGCGGCGTGTTCGAGCAATGCGGCGCGTTCGATCAGAAACACGCCCATGGGGCCGACCTTGAAATCCAGCCACAGCAGGGGCAATTCGGGCAGCAACTCGGTCAGCGCGCGCGCGCTTTCGCCCACCTCGACGATCAGCAGCCCGTCATCGCGCAAATGCTGCGGCGCGTCGCGCAGGATGCGCAGCACCAGATCCAGCCCGTCGACACCCGCGGTCAGCCCCAACTTGGGCTCGTGCGCGTATTCGCCGGGCATGACCACGTATTCAGCCTCGGTGACATAGGGCGGATTGGACACGATCACGTCGTAGCGCTCGCCCATCAACGCCGAGAACAAATCGGACTGTAGTGCGCGCACGCGCTCCTCGACGTGCTGGAAGGCGATGTTCTCGCGCGCCAGCGCCAATGCATCCTCACTGATGTCGGCCAGATCCACCTGCCAGTCCGGGTTGTGCGCGGCCATGGCGATACCGATGCAACCCGAGCCGGTGCACAGGTCCAGCGCGCGCTGCATGTCGCGGTCATCCAGCCACGGCGCGAAGCCGTTTTCGATCAGTTCGGCGATGGGTGAGCGCGGCACCAGCGCGCGTGCATCGGACTTGAACTTGAGCCCGGCGAACCAGGCTGTACCCACCAGATACGCCACCGGGATGCGCTCGGCGATGCGGCGCTCGATCAGCGCCAGCACGCGCAGACGCTCCGCGCACGTCAGATGCGCCTGTGCGTAGGCCGGCGGCAAATCGGGCGGCAGACGCAGGCTGGCCAGCACCAGGTTCGTGGCTTCATCCAGCGCGTTGTCGTGGCTGTGACCGAAGGTTAGGCCGGCTTCATCAAAACGGCTCGCCGCGTAGCGGATGAAATCGAGCAAGGTGGCAAGCGCGTCGGTCACGGTGAGTCGCTGCAGTGGGCGCGCCAGTATAAGGTGGATTGGCGCGGTTTCCGGCGCTTCGATCGGCGTTGCATGAAGGTCGCGGCGCGATATCCAGGGCGCCGCGCGCGGTCCGATTGCGCATGGTGGCATCGCTATACTGGCGCAATGAAACGAACCCTTGCGCAGCTCGCCGGCCTTGCGCTGACTCTGGCCGTGCTGACCCTCGCCGGTTGCAACCAGCGTGCCGCGCCACCACCTGCGCTGGAGGTCGCGCAGTTGTTCCCGACGCCGCGCGATGTGCCCGCATTCACGCTGACGCATAGCGACGGCAAACCGCTAACGAACGCCGACTGGAAAGGCCGCTACACACTGGTGTTCATGGGTTACACCAATTGTCCAGACATCTGCCCGACCACGTTGCTGACGATGCACAGGATGTGGGCCGAGCTGGAAAAGGCCGGCGTCACTGACCGGGTCGCAGTCGAATTCATATCGGTGGACCCCAAGCGTGATACACCCAAGCGTCTGGCCGAGTACGTGCACGGGTTCGATCCGGCCTTTGCCGGCGCGACCGGCAGTGAGGCGCAGCTTGAAAAGCTCTCGAAGGCGCTGCTGCTGCCATTCAAGATCGTGCCCGGCGCGCACGGCGACTACAGCGTGGATCACAGCGCCACGGTGGCCATCATCGGGCCGGATGCGCGCGAGATCGGCGTGTTCATGCCGCCGCTGCACGCCGCGCCCATGGCCGTCGATTTGCAGCGCATGGCCGCCTGGAAGCCCTGATGCGCTTTTCGGTAGCGGTAAGTCACATGCTGCCGCAACACGCCTTGAGCGCGTTGGTGCGCGTGGCCGCGCGCTGGCGTTGGCGGCCGTGGAAGAACTGGCTGATCCAGCGCGTGGTACGCGGTTATGGTGTGGATCTGGCCGAGGCGGAAAGCGCCGATGTGGCCAGCTACGCGCACTTCGATGCCTTTTTCACGCGCGCGCTCAAGCCTGGCGTGCGCCCACTGGATGCCGATCCACGCAGCCTGCTGTGCCCGGCCGACGGGCGCATCAGTCAGGCCGGCGCGATTCGCAACGGGCGCATCGTGCAGGCCAAGGGCCGCGATTACAGCGTGGCTGAACTGCTGGGCGATGCCGCCGCGACGCAGCGCTATGCCGAGGGCAGTTTCGTCAACGTCTACCTCTCGCCACGCGACTATCACCGCGTGCACATGCCCTGTGCCGGGCGGCTGGTTGAGACGCTGCATATCCCGGGGCGCCTGTTCGGCGTGGCGCCGGCCGCGGTCGCCGGGGTCGACCGGTTATTCGCGCGCAATGAGCGCCTGGTTTGCCACTTCGAAAGCGAGCATGGCCTGTTCGTGGTGATCATGGTCGGCGCACTGCTGGTTTCGGGCATCTCCACGATATGGGCAGGTCATGCCATACCGCCGTATGCACATGCGCCGCAGCGCGTGCGCCACGCAGGGCCGCAACTGGAAGCCGGCGCTGAAATGGCGCGCTTCCACATGGGCTCGACGGTAATCGTATTGTTGCCCGCGGGCGCGGTCAGCCTGCGGGCTAACCTGGTGCCCGAGTTGACCGTGCGTATGGGCCAGCGGCTGGGCACATTGTCCAGCCCGGCCAACTGACCCGCCGCGTCACTTTGTGACGCCAAGCGCGTATACTCGCAATCGAGCCGTCTAGGCTGACGCCCGCTGCCACGAACACCCGGGATCGGGAGATGGGGAGAGCACTATGCAGTTAGTCGCACGAGTCGTTGCCATGAGCCGGGCGCTGCGCCTGAGCCGCCAGTTGCGTCAAATCGAATCTGCGATCACGGACTTGTCCGCGCCCTTGCGCGACACCCTGGCTTCGCTCACCGTGAAGGAACTGGCCAATGCCGCGCGCGCCGAGTTTCCGCACTTGTACGGTTCGACGCCGGACAAGGTCTACCAGACGTGGGGGGAAGGTGCCGACGTCGGCCTTGAGCGCGCGCGCTCGGACAACGCCCAGGTGCGCGTGCGTGGCATCGCGCTGTGGATCGCGGTGGTCTACCACGAGACCGAAAACGCCGATCACGCCGCCTTGACCAGCGTGCACAAACAGGTGTTGCGCCTGTTGCGCGTGATCAAGGAATCCGCCGGAGCCAAGCCCGAGGTCTACGCGCAGTGGGCCGCCGATGGTCGCGGCGAAGCAGCCTGAGACACCACTTGTCACTTGATCGGCGCACGCGATCGGCGCCCCGGGGCGAGGAGCCCATCATGCGTTTGCCGAAGCCAGAAAGCGCCGCGTCCGCTCGCATGCTCGTTGCGCGGTAAACCGTCCACGGCTTGCGGATGATTGGTACGTGTGCAGTCCTTGAGCGCGCGGATTCCCCTCAACTGCGGCGACAGGACGGCAGCCGCAACTCCATGCCGGCGGTGATCAGGTACGGCGCGCCCAATCCGTTCGCCTGCGCAATCGACGCCACATCCTGACAGCCAAAGCGCTGCGCGATGCCGTTCAAGGTGTCACCAGGTCGCACGTGATAGGTGCGCGCGACCGCCACATCGCGTTGTGCCATGGCTCCGCAGGCCGGCACGCGCAGATCCATGCCCGGCTTGATCATGTACGCCGGCGCGCTGAGATCATTGGCGCGCGCAATGTCCAAGGGATCGGCACAACCGAAATGCTGCGCGATGCCGTTCAATGTGTCGCCCGGCTGCACGCGATAGCTGCGCGCGGCGGCCATATCGCGCTGCGGCATGCCCCCGCATGCTGGAACGCGCAAATCCATGCCCGGCCTGATCATGTATGCAGGTGCGCGCAGATGATTGGCGCGCGCTATATCCAGCGGGTCCGCGCAACCAAGGTGCTGCGCGATGCCGTTCAAAGTGTCACCGGGGCGCACCTGGTAGCGCCTCACCACGGCCATTTCGCGACGCGGCGTGGGCGCAGCCCAGACCGGCGGTGGCGCCGCCGCGTGCAAGGTGTCGGCCAATGCCGTCCAGCGGCTGTTGGGCGCGCACTCGGAGGCGTAAGCACCTTCCAATTGCTTGGGAATGCGCAAGCTCGTGCCGGCCGGCTGCACCGCCTGCGGATCGAGCTGTGGATTGAGGTTGCGCAGCGTGCGAAACCAGCCGTCCTGCATGCCTCCAGCCTGCCCCAGACACACGGTCAATTCGGATAGCGAAGCGGGGGCCAGCAGGCTGACCTGACCTGGCACGCCGTTGATCCGCGGAAACTTGAGGTTGTAGCGATCCGGATGCAGAAACAGCCACGCCGCAGCCAGCACCATGGGCACATATTCCCGGGTTTCCGGCGGTAGCTCGTTGTAAACCTGCGGCGACCAGAAGCTGGCATCCGTGGGCCCTGCCAAACGTCCGATGAAACCCGGGCCGCCGTTGTAAGCCGCCAGCGTCAATTCGAGATTGTCGTTGAACGCCTTCAATTGCTGGTTGATGAACTCGGCATTGGCCAGTGCCTCCATGCGCGGATCAAAACGCTGGTCAAAACCGTTGACCACCTTGAGGCCATATTGCGCGGCGGTCGCCGGCATGAATTGCAGCGGGCCGGCAGCGCCGGCACGCGACACTGCGTGCACCTTGCCAGCCGATTCCTTGGCCATGATGCCGAACAGCAGCGCCTCGGGCAGGCCGGCCTTGTGATACGCGGGCTCCATTTCGGCGCGCAGGAACTGGTAATTGACGTAGCTCGACATCAGTTGCCCGCGCATCTGCGTCAGCCATTCCTCGATGGCGGCCTTGACCGCATCGTTGTTGGCGACCAGATCCGACAAACCGCCGTTTTTCAGCAGCGCCACCGCACGCTGCGACTGCGGCACGACTTGCAGCACCGGCGAGGACTCTCCGGCCAGCGCATCGGCATCGGTGCCAACCAGCGCGGCGCGATCACCGCCGACGTGCTCACGCAAATGCATCATGTGATCGTAGGTGGCGCTGACGCGCTGCATGTCGCAGCCCGGCGTGCCGGCGCAAGACTGCGCTGCAGCGGAAACCTGATCGAGCGCATTGAGGATGGCCTGCCCGGCACCGGGATCATCGCGATGCTGCGCGGCCAGCGCGTCCTGATACGACTGCACGCCCTGATCCAGCGCGGTGTAGATGGCGCCGACCTTGCCCGCGCCGGATCGCGCCACATTGCCACCTGCACCCGGGCTCTGGGCGGGACCATTGACGCTGGCGCAACCCGACAATGCCACTGCGATGAGCGCCACCAACGTGATCGTCATACTGGAACTGCCGTATCGGATTGCCACGTCGTACCACTCCGCTTCGCATGCAATGCGCGCACGGTAGCCGTGCGCGCGATTTAGCTCAAGCTCCGCATGCAGGTTTTGCGCAACCCGCAGCGCGGCACACAGACACGTGCCGGCCGTGGGTGCGGGGCTAGAATCGAAACCCAAGGAGATATGTCATGGCAGCGAAAACGGACCACGGCATCACAGAAAACTCATCCGGCAGGCAATTGCCGTGCGGCTTGCCGAGTTCGCCCGCACGCGGGCGCTGAGCGGCATCGAGCCAGGCACATGAGTCGCTGGCGGCCGCCACAACCCGGCTCCACCGCGGTGATCACGCGCGCCGGATTCGAGGTGCTGCGCGCGGAATTGGATGAGTTGTGGCATCGCCGCCGGCCCGAGATAGTCAAGGCGCTGGCCGCAGCCGCAGCCGAGGGCGATCGCTCGGAGAACGCCGAGTACACCTACCGCAAGAAGCAATTGAGCGAGATCGACCGGCGCGTGCGTTATCTGAGCAAACGCCTGCCCGTGCTGCGCGTGATCGAGCAGACCCCGACGCGCACCGACACGGTGTACTTCGGGGCCTGGGTGCAGCTTGAAGACGAGGAAGGCGCGCGCCATGGCTACCGCATCGTCGGGCCGGACGAGATCGACCCGGCGCGCTGCTGGATCAGCATCGACTCGCCGCTGGCGCGCGCCCTGCTGGGCAAGCACATCGATGATGGCGCTGAAGCCATCCTGCCCGGCGGCGCGCGCCGCTTCGCAGTGCGCATGATCAGCTATGCGCCGAAGTCCGAGTCAGCGTGAGCGCAGCCACGCCAGCGCCATGGGAAGCGTATCGCGCCGCGCATTACGCGGTGCGCATGCCGGGCGGCGCGCGCATCATGCTGCGGCCCGATGTCGCACCCCATGCGTCCTTGTGTTCATGGCTGGGTGTCGATAAATCGTGGGCCATGCTCACAGCATGGAACCCGCGATCGGAGCCCTGCCCCGCGGCCGACAATCGTGCCGCGACGCGCGCGTTGCGCATTGCATTGACGCGGCGTTTTCCCGCCGCGCGCTGGCTGCCAGCGCAGAGCACAGCGCCCGATGGGCAGTGGCGCGAGGTGCAGTTGCTGGTTGCGGGCGCGGCGCGGCATGCATTGGCGATCTTGGCCTGGCGCTTCGGGCAGATCGCCATCCTTGACGGCCGCTGTGGCGGTCGCGTACGCCTGCGCCGACTGGACACCGGGCTCGGTGCGCGGCTGGCGCGCATGGACAGCGACGCGGCGGCATGGGCAGAATCCGCGGTCGCATGACCCCCACCCTCGCCAGCAGCACGCCCCCGATGATCGAAGCCCGCGGACTGGGCTTCGCGCGCCGCGACGAGGGCGTGTTCGGGCCACTGGACTTTGCCTTGAGCGGCGGCGGGATCGGTTTGATCGAAGGCGACAATGGCAGCGGTAAGACCACGCTGCTGCGCGTGCTGGCCGGCCTGCTGCGGCCGAGCTTCGGCACGGCGCGGGTGTTGGGCGCGGAGCCGGGCAGCGAAACGGCGCGCGAAGGTACCGCCACCATGGGCCATCTGCTGGGTTTGAAAGCCGATTTGAGCGCGCTGGAGAATCTGCGCATCGGCATGGGGCTGTATGGACACAAGCCGACGCCTGGACCGTTCGCGATGCTGACGCAAGTTGGTCTGGAGGGTTACGCAGACGAGCCGGTGCGCAGTCTTTCGGCGGGACAGAAAAAGCGCGTCGCGCTGGCGCGTCTGGCGCTGCTGCCGGCACGGTTGTGGTTGTTGGATGAGCCTTACGCCAATCTCGACCGGCACGGCATCAACCTGGTCAATGATCTGCTCACCGCTCATGCCGCGGCAGGTGGCGCGGCGTTGGTCACCAGCCACGGTGCGGTGAGTTTTCATCAGGGCGTGACCTGCACCGTGCGGTTGGCGGCATGAGCGCGGCCAGCCTCGGCGGCGCATTTCGCACGATGCTGGTACGCGATCTGTTGCTGGCCTGGCGTCGGCGCGGTGATGCCATGCTGCCGGTGCTGTACGCGATCATCGTGGCCACGTTGTTCCCGTTCGCGCTGGGTCCCGAGCACGCGCTATTGGCGCGCATCGCCGGTGGCGTGGTGTTGGTGACGGTACTGTTGGCCATGCTGCTGGCACTGGATAACGTGTTTCGAGGGGACCTGGACGACGGCGCGTTGGAGCAGATGCTGTTGGCACCGCAGCCGTTGTCCTTGCTGCTGGCCGCGCGCATGCTGGCGTACTGGCTGGTGACGGCGTTGCCGTTGCTGCTGGTGGCGCCCGTGCTGGCCTACATGCTGGGGTTGGAACCCGCCGCGCAGCCGGTGTTGCTGCTGGCGCTGTTGCTGGCGACTCCGTTACTGGCGCTGCTCGGAATCGTATTGACCGCGCTCACGGCCGGTACACGGCGCTCTGGTATGCTTTTGTCGCTGATGTTGTTGCCATTGGCCGTTCCGATCGTGATCTTTGCCGCCGGTGCCGTGGGCGCCGCGCAACAAGGGTTGCCGTGGGTCGCGCCCTTGGCTTGGTTGGCGGCGGCGCTCGCCCTCGCCTTGGTTCTGGCTCCGCTGGCCTGCGCCACGGCATTGCGTATCGCGCTGGATACATGAACGCCTTCAAGCTCTGGTACCACAAGCTCGGTTCGCCGCCGTATTTCTACGTCTTCGCCGGCTACATCCAACCTTGGCTGTGGACGATCGCGTTGCTGCTGGCCGCAGTTGGTTTGTATGGCGGGCTGGTGCTGGCGCCGCCGGATGCCCTGCAGGGCGATGCGTTTCGCATCATTTTCGTGCACGTGCCCGCGGCGTGGATGAGTTTGTTCGTATACGGCGTGATGGCGGTGTCGGCCTTTGTTGCCGTTATCTGGCGCCCGAAGATGGCCGAGGTGCTGGCCATGGAGTCGGCGCCGATCGGTGCGGCGTTCACCCTGATCGCGCTGATCACCGGCTCGCTGTGGGGCAAACCGATGTGGGGCACCTACTGGACTTGGGATGCGCGCCTGACCTCCGAGTTGGTGCTGTTTTTCATCTATCTGGGCATCATCGGCCTGTATCACGCCTTCGACGACCCCCGCCAAGGCGCGCGCGCGGCGTCGTTTCTGGCCATGATCGGCGCGGTCAATCTGCCCATCGTGCATTACTCGGTGGTGTGGTGGAATACGCTGCACCAAGGCACCACGGTGCACTATTTCGGCCCTTCATCCATCGCCCCATCCATGCTGTGGCCGCTGCTGCTGATGACGATTGCCGCCAAGTTTTATTATGGCGCCAGCCTGATGGGTCGCTCGCGCGTCGCGCTGCTGAGCCTGGAGCGCGGCAAGGACTGGGTGGCCGATGAGGTCCGTGGAGACACTGCGCATGGATAAGTTTCTCGCCATGGGCGGCTTTGCCCAGTATGTGTGGCCGGCGTATGCCGCGTTTTTTGTCATCCTTGCGGGCGATGTGCTGGCCACCGTCGTACGCCGCCGTCGCGTGTTGCGCGAACTGCGCGGCCGCCTCGCCCGTCAAGGCACCCGTCGCCCGAGGGTATCCGCATGAGACCGCTCCGCCGCCGCCGCATCATTCTGGTTGCGCTGATCCTGGGGGCCGTGGCATTGGCCACCAGCGCCATGGTCTATGGCCTCTCGCAGAACATGAATTACCTGTTCACGCCCAGCCAGGTTCTGGCCGGCAGAGCCAGCCACTACCGCAGCTTCCGACTCGGCGGCATGGTCGTTGACGGTTCGATCCGACATGATCAGCACTCCCTGCTGGTCGATTTCACCGTGACCGATGGCGACCACACCATGCCGGTGCAATACACCGGCATCCTGCCGGATCTGTTCCGCGCCGGACAGGCGGTGATCGCCACCGGGCGCATGCACGATGGCGTGTTCGTGGCCAGCGAAGTGCTGGCCAAGCACGACGCCACCTACATGCCGCGTGAGCTGAAGCAGGCCATGGCCCAGGCACACGCCAAGCACCATGTCGAATTGCCCGCCGCTGAGGTCACGCCATGATTCCCGAATTGGGCCAGATGGCCCTGATCCTGGCGCTGCTGCTGGCCGCCGTGCAGGCCGTGTTCCCACTGCTGGGCGCGTGGCGCGGCTCGCCGGCGCTGATCCGCATGGCGCGCCCGGCCGCGGCCGGCCAGTTCGTGTTCGTGGCGCTGGCCTATGCCGTGCTCACGCACGCGTTCCTGGTGAATGATTTTTCCGTGGCCTATGTCGCGCAGAACTCTAATCTCACCCTGCCCTGGTACTACCGCCTGTCGGCGGTGTGGGGCGCACATTCGGGTTCGTTGCTGCTGTGGGTGATGATCCTGAATTTCTGGACGCTGGCCGTGGCGATTTTTTCGCGGCGCCTGCCCGAGGTATTCGCCGCGCGCGTGCTGGGCGTGATGGGCTTGGTGAGCGTGGGCTTTCTTGCATTCATGGTGATCACCTCCAATCCGTTCCTGCGCCTGCTGCCGGCGCCGGCCAACGGCATGGACCTCAACCCGGTGCTGCAGGATCCCGGCCTGGTGATCCACCCACCCATGCTGTACATGGGTTATGTCGGCTTCTCGGTGGCTTTTGCGTTTGCCATCGCGGCATTGCTGGGCGGCGCTCTGGATGACATCTGGGTGCGCTGGGCACGACCGTGGACCAATGCCGCGTTCGGATTTCTTTCAGCTGGCATCGTGATGGGCAGTTGGTGGTCGTACGCCGAGTTGGGCTGGGGCGGCTGGTGGTTCTGGGATCCGGTCGAGAATGCCTCGTTCATGCCGTGGCTGGTCGGCGCGGCGCTGATCCATGCGCAAGCCGTCACCGAAAAACGCGGCGGACTGCGCGCATGGACCTTATTGTTGTCGATCTTCGCGTTCTCGTTGTCGTTGCTGGGTACGTTCCTGGTGCGCTCGGGTCTGCTGACCAGCGTGCACGCCTTCGCCTCGGACCCGCGTCAGGGCGCCTACCTGCTGATCCTGCTGGCGATCGCCATCGGCGGCTCGCTGTTGCTGTATGCGCTGCGCGCGCCCAAGGTCGTCGGCGGCAAGCCCTTTGCGCTGGCTTCGCGCGAAACACTGATCGTGATCGGCAATCTGATGTTTGTGGTCAGCGGTGCCATGGTGCTGATCGGCACGCTGTATCCGATCATCGGCGATGCGCTGCACCTGGGCCGGGTGTCGATTGGGCCGCCTTACTTCGGGCCGTTGTTCATCGTGATGATGGCGCCGATCGTGCTGCTGCTGCCGTTCGGGCCTTTTGCGCGCTGGGGCCGCGCGGATCTGCGCGAATGGAAGCGCGTCGGCATCATCAGCGCGCTGGCGGCGATCTTCGGTGGCGGCTTGTTCGCGTGGGCGGCCAGCGGCGGCATGCCGACCTGGCAGGCATGGCTGGGCGGCATTTCCTCGGCCTGGGTATTCGCCGGCGTGGCGCAGTATGCGTGGATGCGCTGGACCACGGTGCGCGCCGGGCGCCGCTATCCGGCCGAACTCGCGGGCATGTTGCTGGGCCATTTCGGCGTCGGCGTGTTCCTCGCCGGTGCGTTGCTCACCAACAGCCTGAGCGTGGAACGCGACGTGCGCCTGGCGCCCGGACAAAGCGCGCAAATCGGCAGCTACAGCTATCAATTCGATGGGGTCATCGACGTACGCGGTCCGAACTGGATCGCGCATCAAGGCACTGTCGTGGTCAGCCAGGACGGTCACAAGGTGGCCGTGCTGCATCCGCAAAAACGCGAGTATTCCGGCGGCATCGTGCAGACCAAAGCCGCGGTCAGCGCCGGACTGTTCCGCGATTTGTACGTGGCCCTGGGCGAGGGCCTCGGCACACACGGCGCCTGGGCACTGCGTTTGTACGACAAACCCTTCGTGCGCTGGGTGTGGCTGGGCGGTTTGTTCATCGCGTTGGGTGGATTCGTGACCCTGCTCGACCGCCGCTTCCGCGTGCGCGTGCGCAATGCCGCCCCCGACGCAGACGCGGGTGGCGAGCAGACATCGACACTGCGCAAGCTGCGTGAGGCCGACGCATGAAGCTGTATCTGCCGTTGCTTGGATTTCTGGCGGTGGTTGGGCTGTTCGGTTTCGGCCTGTGGTGGAACAGCGGCCACAACACCACGCTGGTGCCCTCGCCATTGATCGGCAAACCGGCCCCGGACTGGAAGCTGCCGCTGCTGTACCAGCCCACGCAAACGCTGGACAAGACCGCCATGCTCGGACGTCCCTACGTCATCAACGTATTCGCCAGTTGGTGCTACGTGTGCGGTGACGAGGCACCGGTGCTGATGGCCTGGGGCCATGATCTGGGCGTGCCACTGATCGGCTATGACTACCGGGACAAGCGCGCCGATGCGCTGGCCTGGCTGAGCAAGCATGGCGATCCCTACACGCAAGTGGTCAGCGATGAAAGCGGGCGCACGGCAATCAATTTCGGCGTGTACGGCGCGCCCGAAACCTACCTGATCGATGCACAGGGCATCATCCGCTGGAAGCACATCGGCCCGCTCACGCCCGGGGTGATCCGCGACAAGCTGCTGCCGCAACTGCGCAAGCTGGGCGTGCGGCCCAAGGCGGCCGCATGATGCGCCGGCTGCGTTTTGCTGTGCTCGGATTGATGCTTGGTGTGGCTTTTGCGGCCACCGCCATCGATGCGCTGCCGTTCAAGAACACCGCACAGGAAGTGCGTTTTCAGAACCTCACCCGCCAGTTGCGCTGCCTGGTTTGTCAAAACGAGGATCTGGCCGATTCCAACGCCAAGCTGGCCCAGGACCTGCGCTTGGTGATCTTCCAGCAGATGCAGGCCGGACGCAGCGACGCGCAGATCAAGCAATGGCTGGTCGATCGCTACTCCGATTACGTGCTGTACAAACCGCCGTTGAAGCCCTCGAACTACGCACTGTGGTTCGGGCCTTTCGTGGTGCTGCTGCTGGGCGCGCTCGGTGTCGTGATTTATCTGCGCCGTCGTGCGCAGCCGCAAATGGCCTCCGCGCCTGATGAGGAAGAAGACTGGTGAATGTTATGTTCCTGACTGCCAGTGGCCTGATGGTGGCGCTGGCGCTGGCGCTCGTGCTGTGGCCGCTGCTGCGCCAGGCCGGACGACAAACGCGTCGGCGCGGCCTGATCGCGCTCGCGGTACTGTTCGTACTCGGCTTGCCGCTGGCCAGCGCCGGCCTGTATGAGCTGGTCGGCAACCCGGCGGCGCTGAATCCCGGCGCCACCGAACAGCCGCTGACGCTGGATCAGGCCATCACCAAGATCAAGGCGCAGCTCGACCACGACAGCGCCGATCCGAATCTGTGGACGCTGCTCGGCCAGGCCTACGGCGCCAAGAACGAACCCGCTCTTGCCGCGAATGCTTTCGAGCACGCGCTGAAATATCGTCCTGACGATGCCGATTTGCTGGTGGCATGGGCACAAGCCGACTCGCTGGCACAGCCACAGCACATGATCGTCGGCGAGGCGCGCGCGCGCCTCGAACGGGCACTGGCCGTCGATCCCACGCACCAGCGCGGGCTGTGGTTGCTGGGTATCAGCGATTTCCAGTTGCAGCGCTACAGCGAGGCTATCGCCATCTGGACGCGCCTGCTCAAGCTGCTGCCAGCGGACTCCGATGTCGCGCGCGGCGTTGCACACCAGGTCGAGCTGGCCGCGCGGCGTGGTGCGCTGCAACTCACCGCCGCGCAGACTCAGGTGTTGTCCGCCGCCACCGCTGGGACCAAGACCCCCGCGGCGGCTGGCAGCAGTGCGCCGCATCTCACCGTGCAGGTGTCGCTCGCGCCGCAGCTGGCGCAAAAACTTGACCCCGACTCGGTGTTGTTCGTGTACGCGCGCAATCCCAGTGGACCGTCGATGCCGCTGGCGGTTGCGCGGCTGCCGGCCAGTGCGCTGCCGGTCACGGTGACGTTGACCGATGCGATGAGCATGGCGCAGGGTCCGAACCTGTCGTCGGCGCAGCAGGTGATCATCGGCGCGCGTTTGTCCGCGCATGGCCAAGCGCTGCCGCAGCCGGGCGATCTGGAGGGCAGCGTCGGCCCGATCGCGGTCGACCGCACCCAGCCGATCAGCGTGGTCATCGACAAAGTGGTCGGCCAGTGAGCGCGGCGCAGTGGGATCAGCGCTACGCCGATGATCACTACCACTACGGCACAGCGCCCAATGCCTGGCTGATCAGTCAGGCGTGGCGCCTGCCCCGTTCTGGCACGGCGCTGGCATTGGCCGACGGCGAGGGCCGCAACGGCGTCTGGCTGGCGCAACAAGGGTTGCATACCACGAGTCTGGATCAATCCGTCGTGGGCCTGGCCAAAGCGCAGCGCCTGGCGCAACAGTGCGGCGTGACGCTGCATGCCGAGCATGCCGATCTTGCCGATTGGGCCTGGCCCGAATCCGCTTATGCGGTCATCGCCAGCATCTACGTGCATCTGCCCGATGCGCTGCGTCGGCGCACCCACGCGGGCATCATGCGTGCGCTGTGCCCAGGTGGACTGCTGATTCTGGAAGCCTTCACGCCCGAGCAACTGGCCTGCTCGTCCGGCGGTCCCAGAGATCTCGCCTTGCTCTACTCCGAGTCCATGTTGCGCGCGGATTTCGCAGGTCTGGAAATTCTGGAACTGCTCGGCGGTGAGGTTTTGCTTGATGAAGGCCCGGGACATCGCGGGTCCGGCCGGGTGCTGCGTTTGCTGGCGCGGCGCAGGCTCTGAAGTCACAGCCTATCGCTGCACTAAAAACAATCGATTTCAACAATTCAAGACTGTGGCGCATGCTGCCCTTCGTCCGCACTACGTGTGCATCCCGCGCGCGTCGCGCGCAATGACGGAGGAGTGATCATGGCAACCGAAGCGAAGTGCCCAGTCGCGCACAACACCCACACCCAGACAGTCGCCGGCGCCATGGGCAACGCCGAATGGTGGCCCAACCAGCTCAACCTGGCGATCCTGCACCAGCATTCCGCCAAGTCCAACCCGATGGGCAAGGACTTCGACTACGCCGAGGAATTCAAGACCCTCGACCTCGATGCCGTGGTCAAGGATCTGAAGTCGCTGATGACCGATTCGCAGGACTGGTGGCCGGCGGATTACGGTCACTACGGGCCACTGTTCATCCGCATGGCCTGGCACGGCGCCGGCACCTACCGCATCGGCGACGGGCGCGGCGGCGCGGGCGGCGGGCAGCAGCGCTTCGCCCCGCTCAACAGCTGGCCGGACAACGTCAACCTCGACAAGGCCCGGCGCCTGCTGTGGCCGATCAAGCAGAAGTACGGCCGCAAGATCTCCTGGGCCGACCTCATGGTGCTGGCCGGCACCGTGGCCATGGAGAGCATGGGCTTCAAGACCTTCGGCTTCGGCGGCGGACGCGTGGACCAGTGGGAGCCGGACGCTGCCGTGTACTGGGGTGCCGAAACCACCTGGCTGGCCGAGGATAAACGCTACAGCAGCGGCCAGCGCGATCTGGAAAACCCGCTGGCCGCCGTACAGATGGGCCTGATCTACGTCAACCCCGAAGGCCCAAGCGGCAAGTCGGACCCGCTCGCGTCCGCCCGCGACGTGCGCGAAACCTTCGCGCGCATGGCGATGAACGACGCGGAGACCGTGGCGCTTACCGCCGGTGGCCACACCTTCGGCAAGTGCCATGGCGCCGGACCCGCCAGCGCGGTTGGGCCTGCGCCCGAGGCCGCCCCGGTCGAGGAGATGGGTTTGGGCTGGATATCGAGCCATGCCAGCGGCAAAGGCGGTGATCAGATCGGCAGCGGTCTGGAAGGCTCGTGGACGCCTACCCCGACGCAGTGGGACATGAGCTATTTCGACATGCTGTTCGGCAACGAGTGGGAGCAGACCACTACACCGGCCGGCGCGCACCAGTGGACCCCGAAGCAATCGACCGGTAGCAACATGGCGCCGGCCGCGAGCGATGCCTCGAAAAAAGTACCGATCATGATGACCGACGCCGACATGGCGATGCGCGTGGACCCGGTCTACGAGAAAATCTCGCGCCATTTCCACAAGCATCCGGACGCATTCGCCGATGCCTTCGCCCGCGCCTGGTTCAAACTCACCCACCGCGACATGGGACCGCGTTCGCGCTACCTCGGCAAGCTGGTACCCAAGGAAGACCTGACCTGGCAGGACCCGATTCCCGCCGTCAACCACCCGCTGCTCGATGACAAGGACATCGCCACGCTCAAGGCCAAGCTGCTCGCATCCGGCCTGTCCATCTCGCAACTGGTCAGCACCGCCTGGGCCTCGGCGTCCACCTTCCGCGGCAGCGACAAGCGCGGCGGCGCCAACGGCGCGCGCATCCGCCTGGCCCCGCAAAAAGACTGGGAAGCCAACCAGCCAGCCGAAATGGCCAAGGTACTGGGCAAACTCGAAGCCATCCGGAAAGAGTTCAACGCCGCGGCCCCCGGCGGCAAGAAAGTCTCGCTGGCCGACCTGATCGTGCTGGGTGGCTGCGCCGCGGTCGAGGCGGCAGCGAAGAAGGCCGGCGTGGAGGTGAGGGTGCCATTCGCGCCGGGCCGCATGGATGCCTCGCAGGAACAGACTGACGTGGCCTCGTTCGCGGTGCTGGAGTCCAAGACCGACGGCTTCCGCAACTACGCGCGCAAGGGCTATGAAGGCTATGCCGCCGAGCTGCTGGTGGACAAGGCGCAACTGCTCAATCTCACCGCGCCGGAAATGACCGTGCTGATCGGCGGCATGCGCGTGCTGGGCAGCAACTTCGGCGGCAGCAAGCATGGCGTGTTCACCAAGCAGGCTGAAACGCTGAGCAACGACTTCTTCGTCAACCTGCTGGACATGGGGACGAAGTGGCAGCAGTCCACCACCAGCGCCGGCGTGCTGGAAGGCCGCGACCGCAAGACTGGCGCGCTGAAGTGGACGGGCACCGTGGTCGATCTGGTGTTCGGCTCCAACTCGCAACTGCGCGCGTTGGCCGAGGTCTATGCCACCAGCGATGCACAGGCCAAGTTCGCGCAGGACTTCGCCGCGGTCTGGGGCAAGGTGATGAACCTCGACCGCTTCGACCTCGCTTGACCCATCGCCGTACGCGCGCGTGATCGCGTGCTGACCGCCCATGCGCGGGGTGTGGCTTCGACCACGCCCCGCGCAACCTCGCCATGCCGCGCGCGCGACACAAGCCTTACAGAAGGTCTGAACAAGTTCAGACCTGCCCCAAACCATGGATGGCTTGTCGCGTATCGAGCACGCAAGTGCTCGATGCAGTTAATCGAGTGGCAAGTTCAAGCGCATGCGTACCGCGGGTTCCAGCGCGGCCAGCCCGGCACGCCAACCCAACTCCAAAGCGGACTCTGGCGAATGACCCCAGTCCCACGCCGCGACCAGCGCCAGCAGCGCGCCGACGCGATTGGCGGTGGCGCAATGCACGAGCACGTGCGCATCGCCCTGCAGTGCCTCGCGTAGCGCGGTGGCGTGGGTGCGATCGAGGTCGGCCGGCGTGGCGACCGGAATGTTGATGTAATCCAGTCCACAGGTGGCGGCACAGGCAGCCTCATCCCAGTTCAACTCGCTGTGCGGGCGCAGATTGATCACGCGCCGCACACCCTTGCGCGCCAGTGCCTGCAAATCTTCAAGATCGGGCTGCCCCATGCAATACAGACGTCCTTCGATAAAGCGGATGTCACCAGTGGTCATGTGGATTCCTGTTGAGGTGGATCGCGCCATGCGCGATGCGGTGATTCTGCCGCCGTCGCCGCGCAGGGGTCGAAATGCACCGCGAATAACCGCCGCAAGCATTGGCTCTTGTCTCGATGCGCTGCAAGCCTCATATAAATTTAGTATGTTCTAATCTAAATCAAGACATGCCATGCGTCCCGTCGTCGAAAGTTTCTTGCACGCGCCCAGCTCGACCTGGACCCACCTGGTCATCGACCCTGCGACGCAAACTGCGGCGCTGATCGATCCGGTGCTTGATTTCGATTATCCATCCGGCGCCACCGCCACCGACAGCGCCGCGGACGTCATCGCGCGTATCCGCGCGCTGGCCCTGAAACTGGAGTGGATCCTCGAAACCCACGCGCACGCCGATCACCTGTCATCGGCGCCGCATATCCGCGGCGCCCTCGGCGGCCGCATCGCCATTGGCGAGGGCATCCGCCGGGTGCAGGCGCATTTCAGCGCGGCATTGAATTTCGAGCCGGGTTTCCGCAGCGACGGCTCGCAGTTCGATCACCTGTTCGAGGATGACGAGCGCTTTCGCATCGGCGGCATGGACGCGCGCGTCATGGCCACGCCCGGTCACACTCGCGATTCGGTCAGCTATCTGATTGGCGATGCGCTGTTCGTCGGCGACACCGTCTTCATGCCCGATGGCGGCACCGCGCGCTGCGACTTTCCCGGTGGCGATGCCGGGCTGCTGTACGACTCGATCCACAATCTCTACGAATTGTCCGAGGACACGCGCCTGTATGTATGCCACGACTACGCGCCCGGTGGCCGCGCGCATCGCTGTCTGAGCAGCATCGGCGAGCAGCGCCGCGGCAATATCCACGTGCGCGACGGCACCGATCGCGGCCAGTTCATCGCCATGCGCAGCGCGCGCGATCGCACGCTGGGCATGCCCGCGCTGCTGTACCCGTCGATACAGGTCAACGTGCGCGGCGGCGAGTCGCCGCCCGCCGAAAACAACGGTCTGGCATACCTGAAAGTGCCGCTGCAAGGCCTGGTGAGAAAGCCAGCATGAGCGACGCAGGCACCCTGTACGCACGTCTGGACAGCGCGGCCACGCTCGATCAACGGGCCAGCGGTTTCCACGTTGAGCCGCGCGAAATGCCTGAAGTCGCCGTGGTGTATGCGATGCACCCGATGAGCATGCAATAGGTCGAGGCGCATCTGCGCGCATTTCTCGGCGTCTTCTTCGACGGGCCGGACGAATATCGCGCGCGCTCAAATCCTGGTCTGTCTGCGCCGCTGGCCGCGCGCTGAATGCGGTGTTTTTGATATCCGTGTCATCTAATACAATGAAATCCAGTTCTTTCGGAGTAGCCCATGTTCGGCATTGGTTCCAGCAGCAAGCATCCGCTCGACATTGACTGCAAGGCCGCGCAGCAGCGCCTGCGGCAAGGCGCAAGGATGATCGATGTGCGCGAGGCGCACGAAGTTGCGCACGGCATGGTGCCGGGCAGCGTGCACATCCCGCTGGGCACGCTCGCTGGTGACATCGCCGCGGTGCTGGCCCGGCACAGTATTGACCCCGCCGCAGGCGATGTGTTGTGCATTTGCGCCAGCGGCGGGCGCTCGCGGCACGCCGCCATGGCCTTGCGTCATGCCGGTTGCGAAACCGCAGCCTCGGTGATGGGCGGTGTCATGAGCTGGGCCGCAAGCGGCGGCACGCTGGCGCGGCGCTGAGGCGCGAACCCGGGCTACAGGCTGCGCATCACGCGAAAGCCGATGCGCGCACTGTGCAAATCCGCCGGCACGTCCATGCGCCAGGCGCTCAGCGCCTGATCGGGTGTGCTGGCCCACGAACCGCCGCGCACCACGCGGTTCTGGCACCCGGGATTGACCCAGGCGCTGCCATTGTCGGGTGCGCGCACATAGTTGTCGTGCCAGCAATCCTCGGTCCATTCCGAGACATTGCCGTCGATGTCGAACAGTCCATACGGATTGGGCAGGAAGCTTCTGACCGGCGCCGGACCCCAGTAGCCGTCACCGTAGTCCCTGAAACTGTTGTCCCAGTGCCGGCCCTTGGGTGAACGATCCAGCGAGCCGGCCAGATTCTCGACCCGCTGCTTCGGGCTGCCGTAACCCCACCAGTATGGCGTGGTGGTGCCGCCGCGCTCGGCGTATTCGTACTCGGCTTCGCTGGGTAGCCGGTAATCCTTGCCGGTGGCCTTGCTCAGCCAGTCGCAGTAGGCCTCCGCGTCGCTCCAACTGATGTTGATCACCGGCAGGTCGCCGGCCGCCGGTTGGCCGTTGTAGCCATCACGCCAGTTGGCGCTGGGGTCCATGCGCATGCGGCCGCTGAGTTCGTCGTAAACCATGGCGCCACCATCGCGCTCCGCATCGGTCACATAGCCGGTGGCGCGCACGAAAGCGCGGAACTGGGCCACGCTGATCTCGCTGCGCGCCAGCGCAAAACCCTTGCTGAAAGTCACCGTGTGCGCTGGCGCCTGATCACTGCGGAAACCAGGTCGGCCGGGGCGCGAGCCCATCATGAATGTCCCGGCCGGGATCACCACCATGGTCGGCGCGCTGCCTGCGCGATCAATGAAATTGTCCGCGAACACCTGGCCCGGCCGGTAGCCGTCGTAGAGCCTGGTGTCGCGCAAACGTACGGCGTAATTCGCCAGTTCCGGCAGCGTGGAATCCATGAGCCGTGCCTGTGCGGCCAGTTGCTGCGCCAATTGCGGCGCATGCGCCTGCAGCGCAGCATCAGCGCGCGCAACCAGCGCGCGCGCGTGCTCGCGGCGCGCCTGTTCAAACTGCGCGCGCATGGCGATCAGTTCCGGACTGTCGGGCGCTACGCTGGCCGCCCTCGCCAGCAAGCGACTGACGCGCGGGTAATCCTCGCCGGCCAGCGCGGCACGCGCTTGCAGCAGCACGTCATGCTGCAAGTGCCGCACCCCGCGCGTGGCCACCACATTGCCTGGGTCGAGCATCAGCACGCGCCGATAAAGATCCAGGGCACTGAAGCCGGCCGGACTCAACGCATGCCCCGCGCGCTCCTGTTCGGCGGCTTCACGCAGCAGCGGCCGCACATGCTCGAGCACGAACAAACGCGCCTGCAACGGCGTCGTCGCCGTCAGCCCGCCGGGCAGTTTGCGCAGCAGATTCAGCAGTGCCTGCGCAGCCCTGGCGTCACCGTCATCAATGGCCTGCCCCGCGTTGCTGGCAAGACGCTGGCTCAGCGCGCTCAGTCCGGCGCGGGCATCGGCATTGCCGGGTGCCAGCGCCAGCGCGCGTTGATACAACGCCGCGGCGCTGTCCGGCGTGCCAGCCCAGCGTTCCGCCAATTCCGCGGCGTGCGCCTGCTTGAGTAGATCCACCACGGCCGGTGCGCCGACATACTGCGGCGCTGACGCGACGCGCGCCGCGAGCGGCGCCAGTGCCAGCGGCGGACCGGCGCTGTAGATCGACGTGCCGGCACTCGCCGGCGCGCTGTTCAAGCTCATGGCCGCGTTGCCCAGTGACGCCGAACTGCTGCTGACCGAAGTGCTCGTGGCCGGCACGGTCGGAGGCAGCATCAACCAGCTTGGCAAAAATCGGTAGACGAGTGCGAGCAGCAGCAGCGCCACCGCTGCGCCGATGCCCGCCTTGCGCTGCCAGCCAGTCGCGGATTGTCCTGCCATGGGGCTACGGTCCGATTCAATAAATGGTTGGGCATCTCGAAAACACCGGGATGGGGTTTTTCGAGGTTCCCTGCTAGGGTGCGCGCCACCTTAGGCAAAGCGGCGTCGCAGGGCAATGCCTGCGCGCTGAATCGGAGCACTGTGAGCGAAGCGCAATGGATCAATACGTCGGCCGGCCTCGATGATTGGCTCGCGCAACTGCCGCCGCATGAGTCCAGCGCGGGGATCGACACCGAGTTCGTGCGCGAGTCGACGTTTTATCCGCGGCTGGCGCTGCTGCAGATCGCCGTGGGCGAAGCCATCGCGCTGATCGATCCGCTGGCCTTCGACGCGCAGGCGCTGCGCGTCTGGCTCGAGGCCGCGCCGCGCGCTTGCGTGCTGCACAGCGCCAGCGAGGATATCGAAGCGCTGCGCGACTTGTTGCCGCACGGCCCGCCGCATCTGTTCGACACACAGATTGCCGCGGCTTTCGCCGGGCTGGGCGCTGGCGTCGGCTATCAGCGCCTGGTGTCTGATTTGCTCGGCATCGATCTACCCAAGGACGCTACGCGCTCCGACTGGACGCGTCGCCCGTTGAGCGCGCAGCAGCACGCTTACGCCGTGCAGGACGTGCTGCACTTGCATGCGCTGCACGAGTTGCTCGAAGCCAAACTGAGCGCGCGCGGCTACATGGAATGGTTCGCGGAAGACTGCGCGCGCCTGCTGCGTCGCGCTGACGCGCCCGCCGATGCACAACCGCAACGCAGCTTCCGCAGCGTCGCGCACTGGCCGGACGCCAACCTCGCGCGTCTGCGCGCCCTGCTGCTGTGGCGGGACGCCACCGCGCGCCGCTGGGACGTACCGCGTAACTGGCTGCTGCGTGACGAGCACTGCGCCGATCTCACGCTCGATCCGCCTGCCGATCTCGCCGTGCTCGAAGCACGCACGCGTGGCCAGCGTGCGCTGCGCCAACCCGTTCGCGCCGAACTGTGGGAACACTTGCAGCAGCCTGTCGAAGCCGCGTTCATCGCGGCGACGCAGCGCCCGGATGATTTCCTCAAAGGCAGCGCCAGGCGCGCCTTCGATGCCATGCGCGAGCGCGTCGACCAGGAAGCCACACGCCTCGACCTGCCCACCGGCTTGCTGTGCCCGCGCCGTGCCCTGGAGCGCTACATCGCCGCGCGCGACTGGCCCGCAGAACTGCACGGCTGGCGCCGGGGTTTGCTGCAAGCGCAGTTGGCGCCGCTGTTGCCCTGAATCAGCATGGCGATCAGCCAAGTGCAGGACACCATTTGCGTTTGCGCCTGTGGGGTACGGGTGCCAGACAGCCCGCGCGCGCGCCGGGGCTTGGCGGCGCCGGCCCGGCCAAGTAGACTGCGCTGCTCGCGTGGGGCGGTAGCTCAGCTGGGAGAGCGTCGCGTTCGCAATGCGAAGGTCGGGAGTTCGATCCTCCTCCGCTCCACCAAAATCAAGTACTTACGAACGAGGCCCGACCTAAAATCGGGCCTTTTTCATACCTGGCTGGACACGGGTCTACTGGATATCTACGGGGTGATTGGGCACACAGTAGACATGGAACCCGAACTTGACCCGCCCCGCACACGCTAAGCCTCGTGAGGTTTGACGTAGTTTTTAGACTACACTTGCGGCATGATCGAGTTGAAGCAGACTGAAACCTTCCGCAAGTGGTTCGGCAAGCTCCGGGATGAGCGGGCCGCCACGGCCATCGCCTCGCGGCTCGACCGCTTGGTCTTCGGCCACGCCGGCGACGCCGAGCCGGTGGGCAAGGGTGTCCGCGAGCTTCGGATTCACTATGGCCCCGGCTATCGGGTGTATTTCCAGCGCCGCGGCGACACGATCATCGTCCTGCTGTGCGGCGGCGACAAAGGCACGCAGGCACGCGACATCAAGACCGCACTGCGCCTCGCCGATGATTGGAGCGAATGACCATGACCGAGAAACTGACCACCTTCGACCCGGCCGAGCACCTGCAATCCAACCAGGCCATCGCCGACTTCATGGCGGCTGCGTTCGAAACGAACGATCCGGCCTACATCGCCCACGCGCTGGGCGTCGTCGCCCGCGCCAAGGGCATGGCGCAGATCGCCAGCCAGACCGGACTATCGCGCGAACAGCTCTACCGCTCGTTCAGCGCGGAGGGCAACCCGACGCTGCGCACGACCTTGGCCGTGATGAAGGCACTCGGGATCGAGCTGTCCGCGAAGCCAGCTGCAGTTCATTGACCGGCGCAGAGGCGGCCATGTCGACATCGGCGCCGTTCCACTCGTACGCGTCATGCGCAGCGCCAGCGCCCTGCGCGAGATCACACCTTGGACACGCGCTATCGAAAAACCGGGGATGGCAACGGCGGCCACAAGGATCTGCACCTGCTCAAGCGCTACTACTATCTGCGTGCCGAAGATCTGGCCAAGAAGCTCGGTTGAGCCACCGTCGCCCGCCCGCACGGGTCAACCGCGTCCCGGCGGATGGCGTCCCGAAAAGGGATTCGGTCTGCGGCCATCATGCGGTACTACCAACCGCAAGCGGCGGAGCTGGCGAAAAAGCCGGGGTGATTGGTCCTTGCATTTCGGACGTTTTCGACCGATCATTCTGGCATGACAGGGAATGAGTTCATCCGCAAGGTCAAAGCGCTCGGCAAGGATCGCGGCCTTCCTGCCAGGCTGGATGCTTCCCGCGGCAAGGGCAGCCATCAGACGCTTTACTTCGGTGCCGTCTTCACCGTGGTGCGTAACCCAAAGGACGAACTCAAGACCGGCACCTTGCGTGCCATGTGCGCACAACTCGGCATCAAGCCGACCGACCTTTGAGGGCCACCATGGAACGCTTTGAATACGCGGTTGCACTGACTCCCGCCGATGAAGGCGGATTCGTGGTCACGTGCCGCGATCTGCCCCAACTCATCACGCAGGGCGAGACCGTGGCCGATGCGCTGTCCGCGGCGGCCGATGCGATGGACGAGGTGTTCGCAGCATCCATGCTGGCCAAGCTCGACTTCCCTGCCCCAAGCAAGGCTCGACGCGGCGAACACCGCCTCGCGCCGCCGGCGGAGACCGTCGCCAAGGCCGCGCTGTACGTGGCCATGCGTGAATCAGGGACCAGCAATGTGCAACTGGCCCGCCAACTCGGCGTCGACGAAAAAGAAGTGCGCCGCCTGCTCGATCCGCATTACGCATCGAAGCTGCCGCGCATTGCGCAGGCGGTGGCGCTGCTGGGCAAGCGGCTGGTGATCGGGCTGGACGCGGCGTAGGCAATCCTCGCCGCACCGGCACCGGCACGAGGATCCGTGCACGATGCGATAAAAACCGGGGTCAGAGTGCAGTTTCGGAAAAGTGCAACCTGACCCGGGTTTTGGCGTCAAGCCTTTTCGATCTGAATGTCATGGAAGTGGCCTCGGTCACCGGCCACAAAGACCTGCGCAGCCTCAAGCGCTACACGCACATCGACCCGGCGCACCTGGCGCGGAAGATTGCAGATCTCAAGTCACTACATCAGCAGCCTGCCGCCGCCCCTCCCCGAGGGCCAGCAAAAGCCAAGAAGCTCGGTTGAGCCACCGTCTCCCGCCCGCCGGGTCAACCGCACCCCGGCGGATGGCGTCCCGGAAAGGGATTCGGCCGCCGGCCATCATGCGGTACTACCATCCGCAGGCAGAGGAACTGGCGAAGAAGCTGGGTAGGTAGGTTTGCTAAACGAAGCACCAGGTGCTACATTTGCGTATGCCTCAAGCAACCCCGCCGGTCGCTCGTGCATTCAAAACTGCCCAGTTTTCCAAGGCGGCGAAGAAGGCCGCCATCGCGGATGAAGATCTCTGCGAAGCCATCCAACAAGTGATGAGAGGACAGGCGGAAGACTTGGGCGGTGGCGTGTTCAAGAAGCGCCTGAACAAGAACCTGCACCGAGCCATCATCCTCGCAAAGGGTGGCAAGCATTGGATATACGAATACCTGTTCGCCAAAAAGGACAGAGACAACATCAAGGATGACGGTAAGCGTGCGGCGACCGCACCTGTTGTTTGACGGTTTGGCTGTTGCACGCTCGCGCCTGGATTTCGGAAGCGGACGTGGTGATGACGAGTCGGGCGCAGAAGCGGGTGCTGTGGCAGCAGCGGT
>JAKAWV010000001.1 GCA_021827205.1 Pseudomonadota bacterium
GCGCAGCAACGCGACCGCTCGATTGCTGTGCTCAAACGCCGCGCTGCCGCCCTCGGATTCCAACTCGAGCCGACTGCTTCGGCGGCCACATGACCGCGACCTCAGCCACTTGTTTCTCGTAAGGTAATGGGGAGGGATGAAATGCCCTGACCCTGACCCAATGACATGCTTGAGGCCGGCGCGTCACGCCGTCGCGCAAATTGGTTGGGCCAACTTGCTGCTCGATGGGCGGACTCGTGTCACGATCTGCTGTGCCCGCAGTTGCTCGCGGATCTCCATGAGCAAGGTTCCGAGCATATTGCGGCCGACACCATTGACCTCGCCCCAGAGTCGATTCACCTCATTGTCGATCGTTGCGGACTCCGCCAAGCGAGCGTTTCCGGTGCTCAGCAGCAGCTGCTTTAAGTCCTCGTGCTGCGAGAACTTGGCCAGGAGCACCCGGCGCATGCGATCGAACTTGTTTGTGGACCAGCCGGGGGTGATGTCCCAGTAGTATAGACCGTGGGCGGCCATCGCCAGAAGAGCGGGCGACGGGGCGGACATAAGCCAGTCCCGCACGGCCGGTTTGCGGGCCTTGCCCGCCTGATAGGCGTGTTCGGCCGTCGAGTAGACCACGCCGTCCAGCTCCACCGGACGCCGGTAAAGATTGCTGAACGCCCCGTAGGGTCGCTCGTTAGCCCGGTAGAACCGAATCTCAGCGGCCATGGTTGCCCTCCTTAAAATCGCAATATATACTAATTAAGAATTGTCATCAAGATATTTTTAATTGAAGAAGCCTGGCCGCCCGCCTGCTCCTCGCGACGACGAAGCCGCACGCATGCAGGCGCGCGCAGTTGCGGCATTGCAGGAGTCAAAGCTGAAAAAGAAGGCCCTGGCAGAGTACATTGGCCGTTCACCAGGCGCTGTGGGTGCGGCCCTTTCGGCCAAGCCAGCCCGCAATTCGGACACGCTTCGGGATATTTTTAATTATTTATTCCCGCCGACCGAGGCTGTGCTCACCAAGCATGCGCGTGATCTGGCGTTGCGGGCTCCGGAGACCGCAGTGCTGCTCTCGGCGGTGTTCCGGGACATGGCGGACTTGCTCTCCGGTCAGGTGACGCTCAAGCCTGGCACACGAGGCAAGTGACCGCGGCCGTCGATTCCCCAAACGGGTCTGGCTCGGCCGGGGCGGCGCGCTGCATGATGGTTCTCGCCACGGCGGGGCCGGATTCGTAGAGCGCACCTCGCGCCCCGGCATAGCCGGTGCTCCAGGCCGCCAAGTGCTGTGCACTGCGCAGGACCTCTTCCAGTACCGAGGGCGATGTTTGGTCTTGTAGGCACTTCAGTGGCTCAAGCAGGCCGACCAGGATCCCTGCCGTCAGCCAGTCGCCAGCGCCGCACGTGTCGACCACGCGCGATGCACGGACGGCCTCCATCGACCTCCATCCGGGGACTGCCTTGCCAGGCCAGCGCCACTGCAGGCCTTGGGCGCCGGATGTCCGGACTTCCAGGTAGTCGCCAGCCTGCAGCCAGGGCAGTGCGGATGCGCGATCACCGGAATACTTCACCATGTCGGCCAAGGCGAACATCGCACCTGCCCAAGGCTCATCCGCCGGGTCGGAGGGCTCATACACGACAAAAGCGCCCTGGTTCCTTGCGGCGCCAGCGAGCGCAAGAATTGCGTCCGACAAGCGATCGGCGAAGAACACGTCGAACGGGTAAGCGCCCGCCTGGGAGTCGATGCCCGCTGCGAACTTATCCCTACGGTAGCGCGGAAGTTCGCGCCCGCACACGGGGCAGTCGAACAAGAAGTGATGCTGTGCACCCATGCCGAGCTCCTCGACAATGACGGGGACGCAGGCGCCATCCCGCGCGTGATACTCGACGCCGCAGCGCTGCAGGTCGTCAAGCAGCAATGAGGAAGCCCTCGAGCCATCGGCTGGCCCCGCAGCTTGGGCGGGCCAACCGAGCGAGCCGAGGATCGCGGCCACATTCCCAGCCGTGCCGCCTGCGCGAAAACTGGCGCGTTCAGGCTGACCAGCAACACGCAAGATATCCAAGGCGATCAAGCCCACCGAAAAAATGCGAGGCGTATCACGAGGGCGAAGGCGCGCCATGGTTAAAGAGAGTCGGCGTCGGGCTGAGGATATACTTCTCCAAGAACCCAGACGTGAACGAAACGATCTGGATCGGCGTCTTCGTTGAATCCTGCGGGCGGCGGTTCAAATCGCCTGGCTTCGACATAGGCTACGGGCAACGCGTGCTCCATTGCTGCAAGTAGTGCGCCGATGGCCAGTGCTTTCGACCCGATGGGCGACAGGACCGTTTCTGACGGTTGCCCAAGGCGATCGTAGACGTCCTTGCGCGACACGTGAATTCGGGACAGCGTGCGATACAGGTCCAGCGGATCGTCCTCGGCTGCGTAGAGCATCTGGCGCGGATCCACGCCCCACGACCTGGACAGTTCATCTCCGAACTGATCCAGTAGCAGCTCGACGCTCCTAGGCTCCCGAGCCGGGAACGGAAAAACCGGACACGTCTCTGCCGGGTCCAGTTCCTCGAAAAGAATGCCGAACGCGCCCTTTTTCGGATTGGCGAGTTGCGGAATCCAGAGGCGTACGGGTGTGTCGCCCGGGGAACTGGCTCCCTTGAATCCCCAAGGGTTCTGATAGTTCTCCGCGTGCTCGGCAACGATCGCCGTTTCGACCTCCGGGCCACCGGCTGCTGCCACGACGTGCAAGTTGGGGCCGCCTGCGCAATTGCGTAACAACTCGAACAAAAGACCCACGATCGGGAAGCTGATGCCGATGGACATGGCGCTCATGTCCACGATGACATCGGTGATGCCGTTCAGCCCGTTCTCATCGCGGAGGCGGCGGCGTAGTTCGGTAACGATTCTGTGTCCGCCAACGACCGCATAGTCTTCATCGAAAATTTCGATGGAGATGACTTCGCTGTCGGGAAATGCATCGCGCAGGCTGTCTTCATTGGCCTGGGCGCGGTCGAGAAGCGCCTGTTCGGGCTCGGGGCGGTTCTCCCGCAGAAAGATGCCCTTTCGCCGGGCGTGCGTCTTTCTGACGATGAGTGCAAGGTGCGAAGCCCTGGGATCGAATCCCGCACCGGCAATGTACAGCACAAAACGCTCGGGTTGGCCCAGCAAACTGTGGATAAACGGCTCGACCTCCGGACCACGGTGGCTGACGCCGTCCAACCAAAGCATGCGTTTCACGCTGCACCCCCGTCGAGCAGATTCATGAGGGCAGCGAGGGTGATGGGAACGAAGCCACCCCTGCGCGGCGTCAATCCATTGAAGGCGATGACGGGGCCGCTCAGTTCCAGGATGGTCCAGATCCTGCCCTTCGTCTTTCGGCCATGGATCAGCGTGAAGGCGTTATAGCCGACACCAAAGCGCAGCGTCTCGACGAGCTTGGGATGATCTACGATCTTGGCAAAGTCGCCCCGTTCAATGCCGATCGCGTTAGCGCCCCCACCCAGCGGCGCCGTGGGTTCCAAGCTTCGAGTGAGACACATCGCGACAATGCCTACCACCAGTTTGCGCACCGAAATGGCATGCGGGAAGCTCCACTCGCGAATGATCTTCTCGCTGGCCTTGCGGATCGCGTCGTGCTGTTGCTTCACGTCAAGGCTGGTGGATTGGTCGCCGCGTGTGATCTCCTGTGTTTGGAGCAAACGGACCAATTCCCACGCAAGCCCGAGAAAGGTCTCGACATTCTCCGTGCCAAGGTCCGCGACGGTGTCCAGACCGCCCAAATACGGCACCTTCAGCTTGTGCCAGAGATGAACCTGCGCGCCCGCGGCAACTTCGATATCCGCCTCGACGACAACCTCCTCCGCCAAGGATTCGTCACTTTGGGCGTCGAACAGGGGCTGCTGAGGCGTGCGTTTGAACTGCCGGTGCAACAAGATGGCCACCATGGCCGGAGCGATTGTTTCCGTGTCGAGATCGGCTTGCCGGCCTAGGTAGTCATAGACACGATGACAGATCTGCTCCACCTGTACGGGCGGAATTTTCAAGTCGGCGGCCGCGGTCTCCGATAGCTGCCGAATCTGCTCTTTCTGGCGCTCAGTGGCGATCGCTTTGACGGCCAAACCAGAGAGGGTGGTGATGCCGTTTCTTGACAGGTCCGGAAGTTGCGCCATATACCGGGAAGCAATTTCTGCCGCGGCGCGTCGGAACGCCTTGCGGACCGCTCCGCGCTTTTCTTCCGGCGCCTGGGTCATCCGGACATCGACCACAGTGCGCTGTCTCTGAATGTTGTCAGTGGCGGGCACCGCTCCAGTCTCACCCCAAATCAACGCGTCCCTCGCATCCAGGGCCTCCATGCGTTGAAGCACCCACCTGGCCATGGTGACTTCCCGTAGGGTCAGGTGCTCCATCAGTGCCTTGTGCTGTGCGCGATCCGCCCAGTGCGCATCGTCGATCATCAACAACGGCTTCAATGGTTCTGTATAGCCGGGCACTTGAAATCCATCGAACGCGAGAAGTGGATAGAATGATCCTCCCAAGCTTTGCAGCAGCTTTTCCTCCGAGGGCGGCACGAAGCTTGCCGTAAGGTCGTAGATAATGGATTCCACTTGCACGGCGCGCACGGCGACCTTGCCGAAGTTGGTGCCGCCAAGGTGCTCGAGGCGTGCTCCTCCCAGCGGCGTCGGCACGATCTCCACATCTTCAGGCGCGATACCCGCATCCTCGAAGGCCTGTCGCCAAGACAGCACCGCACGGGCCCCCACCAAGCTCAACATCAACTCGTGCGCTCGATGCGGCGTATAACCGATGAGCGCAAGCTCCCGGTAGTCGCGCTCGAAGGAAATTCGGGCTCCGAATATCACCGGGCGGCCGTCCTGGATGAAGCCACGCTCGATCGCGAAATCCATGAGCTCGTCGTAAACGCGATCCGACGTCCGTTGCACTTGCTCGGCCAGGCGTCTGAGGGTGGTGAACTGGAAAAAGCGAGCAAGCGTGGTCTTGCCGCTGCCTGGAGGCGCAGAGAACACCGTCGTCTTGTTGAGCAGCTCATGCGGATCGTCGTAGTGATCCAGCGTCATCCTGAACAGGGACGGGGCAAGCGTCGCCAGGAATTCCGCTTCGTTGCGCCGGTACTCGCTCGCACGCTGTTGGAAAGGGTTTGGCATGGCTGTTACTTGCTATGACGACTGCGGCGGTAAAACAGCGGGCGCATCGCGTGCACTTGCGCGCCTTTTCCTTCGGATCGGGCCCACAGCAATGCGACGGAATTATTCGGCGTGTTGTGGTCAAGTACCAGCGGCAATGCGCACCCAGCGTAACCCATGCCCAAATGCTTCACGCCGCCCTTGTCGGTCGAGGGCGTCTGAATGCCGGCGTCGTAGTATTTCCGCGTCAGCGCAAGAAAGTCAGGATCACCGTCAGGGGTAAGCGGGAACCCGTTGGTGAGCCGATAGCTATGGGTCACTTCCATGTTCTCAAACCAGGGCAGATCGTCGGGCGATTCTTCCTTCGCTTGGCGCACCGCATCGTTCAGGTGCTCGATCGCCTTGTCGGTAATGATCAGGTGGTGGATCACGAGCGTCCACTCCTTGGACTTGACGTTTTCCCCGTTCTTCAAGGATCGCAGGAAGCGCATCAGCTTGCCCTTCCACACACGCTTGCCATGCTCATCGACTTCTGGCCGGATGAAAGACGTTCCGGAGCCAGCGAAGTCGTCTACCAGATAGATCGTGTTGAAAGTCGGGTCCTGCAGTGCCTTGAGATCGCCGAGATCCTTGGCGAGTTCCTGTCGCAGATCGTCCCACTTCTCCGGGTCGAGCTGAATCCCGACCACCACCTGCTCGTTCGAGATCCTGCCGACATTGACATGCCGGAACGAGTCCAGGCGAGCGCCGTCGCTCAAGCCGAGAAACAAGGTGCGGCGGCGCGTCACTTCCAACTGGTGGAGGGCGTCGTTGTCGGCATAAACCTGCCAGGGAGCGATGCCACGATCATCGGCAACACTCTTGAGCAACCGCGGGAGAACGGTTTGCGGATACATGATCTCGACCAGCCGCTCCCGTTCCACTGCGCTGATGAAGGCCAACCGGTGACGCACGAATGCGTAAGCCGCGGGCCGGTCCTGAGAATCGAACTGCAACAACCATCCAAGCAAGCTTTCCAAAAAACGCATGCCCGCCAGGAAATCCCGGTAGCTGTCGTATTTGACAGCGGAGATCAGCCGGAGCCACTGGAATTCTTCCTGGGCCTTGTCCAAGTCCCATTGCATGACCTTGCTGAGCATCCGCAGCGCGATGGTTTCATTCATTCGTCCGTCCCTTGAATCGCAGCAGTCCCTTGGATGCCTCGAAGAGTTTCAACTGGTAGCAGGTTGCCGCCACCTGCCGGCGAGAAGTGCCCGCGAGATTCCAGCAGCGGTCCTCGGCGCTCGAGCACTGGTCCGCTGACAGGCTCAAGGGCATCTGCAACAACTCGAAGTCGTTCCCCGGCCATCGCCCCCGATCGCCAACGCACAACACATCCTTTGGCAGGCAATTTGCTTGCGCTGCTATGGTGCTGATGACATTCCGCTTGGATACCCCCGCTGAAACGATATCAATGGAGTGCGAAGACTGCCACACCGTGAGTTGGCCGGCGTCTACCAGATCCTGCAAAGCCGCGGCGACCTCGCACCAGGCCTCGCTAAGGCTGCGTCCGTCGAGAAGCGAGACCGAGCATTGCTGGGCATACGCCCGGCACCGCCCCCGTCCTGGCCTGAGCACATAGCGCTCGATGCGCTCCCTGGCTTCCTGGATCACGGCATCTGGTTCGGCTGCAGTCGGTTCCAGTCCGCTCAAGGGCTGAATGACGGCGCCGTTGTAATAGCCAATCGAAACGCGTTCCCAGAGGTCTTGAGGCAACTGCTTGCGAAGTTCTTCACCGCACGAGCCACCGCGCCCAGTGGCGATGCCGACATGCACCTCAGCGGCCAGCAATCGGCGCAGCTCATCGACGATTGACGGCTCCAGCGGTTCATACCGCCGAGACGATTCGATCAGGGTGCCGTCGAAGTCGAAGACCACGGCAGGAATGTCCGCAGCTTGGAGTTTTGCCCGGTAAGCCCGCAGCCTGTCCAGCCAGGAGGCGAATTCCGCTTCGCTCAGGGAGGGTGCGTGCCGGCCGAGCTTGGCTATGACGATTTGCTCGTCGAAGGATGCAGCGGCGTGCTGTGGCGTGGTAGGCACAGCGAGCTTGTAGATCTGTTCGCCAAAGGCGGGGACGCCCGGGCGTCCCGGATCCCGGTGGATCCGATCCCCCATGCGCTGGGCAACGAACATGGAGGCTGCGATCGAAGCGAGCCGGGCTTGGGATCCGGCAAAGGGCACCTCGATGCGCCAGGCTGGCGAGGCCTCGCCGATGAGGGCGACCGTCCGGTCGGCTAGCGGCAGATACGGCGGTGTGGCGAAGCATAGCGCTGCCGTCGCCGCTCCCCGGTCGGCGAACCAGAAATGCCGTCCATGTCCCAGGTTGCGTAGGTCCGACACCCAGACGTTTGCCAAGGCCGCTTCGGTTGCCCGCATCTCCAAATCAGCGAGTCCCAGCATCGTCTCTGGGTCCCCGATGCCCACAACATCGCCACCCCACTCGGGAAGACCTTCGATGGTCGTTTTGGCCCAATCCAATAGGTGCTCCACTTCCCCGACCGACACCTCAGTCAGATCACCAAACGCCGCTTGGTATGCGCGCTCCAGAAGCAGGCAGGAGGCCCAGAGACTGTTGGTGGCCAGAAACCCGTCGCCACCGGCGGAGAGCGCAAACGCCACGGTCCGACTGGCGCCATAGCCGGCCAGAGCCCGCTGTAGCGGCGTGTCTTCGGATCCGATCAGTGCCGTGATGGATTGTGCGCCGGCCGAAATTGCATGCTCACACGCCTGGAGGATATCGGAATTACGCCCGCCGGCACTGAGTAGCCACACGCAGCCGCGCGCGTAAGACGCACTGCTCTGGAAGATTAGAGGGGTAACGACTTGGCAGGGGCGGCCGAGCCTTTCCTGATGGATTTCGGCCAGGTATTGGGCAGGGGTCCGGGATCCACCCGAGGCGACAATGACCAAGCCATGCCCTGCGCTGTCCTCAACGGCGTGCTTGAGCCGTTCAATGGGAAATGCGTACGACTCCTCGGTCGTGCGACCCAGCTTCTGGAGTTCCTCGCGGTACGGCTTCCCCATTGCGCTTCTCAGTTCGACCCGGCCCCAGAGAGTCAGAATCACGCTCTGCCTGGCCCTAAGTCATACGGGGCCGGTGCTCGCGGCTTGGACGAGCGTGGATCAGATCAACAAGCTGTCCCACTCCCCCTTGAGTAGCTGGATTGGTACATCTGCCATGGTTCGACGAGGAGCTTACCAAGTTCCATGGCATGTTCCCAAGGACAGAAGCTATCACCTGTGGTAGCCGCGACCAAAAGGGTACGAAGATATCCGGGACATCAAGGCGAGCCGCCATGTTTGCTGCGAGAATCGAAGGGGGATGTGGCCATGCGGATCAGCGAGCTGCGCATCGAAAATTTCCGCGGCATCCGATCTGGATATATCCGGTTCGGACAGCACAGCGTCCTAGTAGGCCCCAATAACTGCGGCAAGACCACAATCATCGAGGCGCTCGCCTTGCTCTTCGGCCGCGATCGCATGGTCAGGACGCTCACCGAGCATGACTTCTTCGGAGGAAATCCACAGCCGACCGACCGCATCCGTCTTATCGCGACAATCATCGACTTTGAGGGGGACAACTTTGCGGATTTCCCGGAATGGTTCCGGGACGACCGCGGGATTCCAAATTGGTGGAACCCCGCGACCGGAACCGTATCACCCAGACGCACCGACGCGAGCTGTCGCCTAGCCTGCCAGATCGGTTTCTGTGCACGCTTCGACCGCGCCGAGCTCGAGGTCGAGATGGTGCGGTACTTTCACGACGACGAAGTTGGAGATCTGTTCGTCGAGCAGTCTGCTACGGGCGTGCCAAGTCGACTTATCCGCGAGATCGGCTTCTTCCTGGTGCCCGCCAACCGCAGCTGGGATCGTGTGTTGTCGTTCGAGTCTGAGCTGTTTCGCCGCGTCGTCGCGTCGGCAGGTGGGCAACCTTCAGAGTCCGTGCTCAGGGAGCGCGACCGGCTGCGAGCGCCGGCGCAGCCGCTCGAAACCGATCCGCATCTGTTGCCGATCGTGAATGCGCTCAATGCCGAGCTGGCCGGCTTCTTTCGCGCCGGACCTAAGCTGCAGTTGCGTGTGACGGCCACGGACAGTGACGGTTTGCTTGAAGCTGTCGTGCCGCATTACGCCCAGGCTGACGCGCTCGGATTGCCCGCCCGGCGTCATGGTAGCGGGCTGATCTCGTTGCAGCATTTGCTTCTGTTACTGCAGTTCGGGCACCAACGTGCACAAGCAGGCGAAAGCTTCTGGATGGCGCTGGAGGAGCCCGAACTGCATATACCGCCCCCACTTCAGCGGAGACTCGTTCACCGAATCCAGGCCCTTTCTACCCAAACGTTCGTGTCGACGCATTCACCTATGGTCGCAGCGATGGCAGACCCGAGTTCGGTCATGATGCTTCGGAACGAAGGCGGTATCTTGAGCGCGGTGCCACTACTCCCCGCCTCACTCTCGGCAGCGACGCCGAACGGGGTGCGGAAGCTGTACCAGCTAAATCGCACGGATACGATCGCGGCGCTGATGCACGACGCGGTACTCGTGCCTGAAGGCCGGATCGACTACGAGTGGATGAAGCTCCTTGTGCGCGTGGTGGATTTGAGCCAAGGATGGACTCAGACCGAGGAGAGCCGGTTCGGCGCCTATATTGGCTTGGTCCCGACGCACGATGCAGCCGTGCAGACGACAATCGAAGCGCTGACCGGACTCCATCCACGAATTACGGCACTGGTCGACGGCGATAAGGCGGGCCAGAATTACGCAGCGGGGCTGATCGGGGCGTCCCTGCGTCCAGCGGTGATCGTACGCTGGCCGGATGGTTGGATGGTCGAAGACGTCGTCGGTTGGATTTTGGACGCAGATCCTGCCCAGGCGCTTCAAGCCGTCAAGGCCATGATCACACCTGCACCGGTGTCGATTGCAGACTTGGTAGCGCGGCTCAAATCTGGGGATCGCACCACAGGCGGCCTCAAGCAGGACCATGTCGCCTATGAGGCCGTTGCGGACGTGATCGGCACCCACAAGCCGTGCTGCCAACGTGCGCGCGAGCTACTGAACGGATTGAGCGACGTGCTCCTAGGTGGCGCAAACCCAAGGTTCGAAGTCGTGCTTCCGGCCGAGGCCAACCTTAGAATTTTCCGACCATGACTTTGTTCGCCATCGAAGGCGCCGCAGGCTGCGGCAAGACAGTTCGTCTCATTGCTGCGCTTCGGGAGGCGCTGTCGGAAGCGCCGCTCCGCGACGGTCAGCGCGTGCTTGCGCTGACCTTCATGCATGGCGCCCGACGTCGACTGCACGACAAGCTGCGCGATATCGTTGACTTGCGAGGCCGGCTCCACTGCGTGACCGTTGACAGTTTTGCCCAGCGACTGGTTATGCGCTGGCGCGGTCTCGGGACGACGCTCGGCGTAACAGCACTCCAACCCGACCAGTATGACGAGCAATGCGATGCTGCGGGGCTGCTGCTCGAGCAGTCTGAAGTGGCTGGCTGGGTCGCTGCGAGCTTTCCGATCGTGCTGGTCGACGAAGCCCAAGATCTCAAGCCGCAGCGACTGCGGATGATCTCGGCGCTGACCGGATCGACAAGGCTCATGGTCGCCGCAGACGACTTTCAGTGCCTCGACCCATCGTTGCGGCCAAGTCCGTGCGTAATATGGCTGCGTCAGGCCTGCACGCCGGTCGAGCTGACCCAGATTCATCGCACGTCGATGAGTGGCTTGCTCACGGCTGCGGCTGCAATCCGCGCAGGCAATGCGCCGGCGGATGGGCAAGGCTTCAAAATTCTCGCCGCTAAGGGCCTCGGAATGGCTGCCGTATTTCTCGCCAACGCGATCGCCTGGCGCCACGAGGGTGAGGTGGCGGTCATCACTCCCTCCATGAGCGGCGGCTTTGCGCAGGGGGTGGTGGCGTGCGTCGGCAAAAAGGCCCTCGGGAAGAAGCAAAACGGCCCGTACACAATTCATTGGGAGCGCTCGGAGGAGAATGAAACCGATGCGCTGCTGGCGGAATTTCAGCTCGGAGACAGCGCTAGCCTGGCCGACACGATCACTGCGCTTCGCCAGCTCCCGGCATCGGGAGTCGTGCGCGGCGTGATGGGCTGGGCGCGTCGACAGGCGCATGCGGCGGGTGTGACGAGCTTTAATCGTGCAGAGGTCGCAGCAGCGGTTCGGCGTCATGTTGTCTTGCGCCGTCAGCACGCCGGAAGCAACCAGGCGAAGTTCGCCGCCATGACCGTACAGCAGGCAAAGAATCGGGAGTTCGAAGGCGTGGTGGTGCTGTGGCCGTATCAGGTCGGTGGTGATGCCGAGCATAAGCGAAGGCTGCTCTACAACGCGATTACCCGCGCCCGACGCTGGTGCACGGTAGTCCTGCAGAGTGAGAATCTACTTCGCGTCGCTCCATTTGCTTGACCTAGCGGTCTCCTTGTGCGCGAGCAGGTTCGCTTGCGGGTGAACGCCACGGCGCTCCCCGGCCCCTTGGTGCGAATGGGAAGCAACGGCAACCTTCCTGGCGGATCGTTGCATTCGATTGAGGCGGTCTGATCCGGGTAGCGGACACTTTATGATTCCCAGCCCCGGACACTTTATGGTTTCGCGCACACACGCATCGGCACGGGTTTCCGCTGGCGTTGATGGGTTGCGCCCCGCCTGCTGCATGATGGCCCGCGCTGACTCCAAGGGCGTGCAGGCATTACGCTTGCCGCATGAACCTGGATCCTCCGTCATCTGCGACATCCGCCTGGCTCTACGTGCTGGCCCAGTTCGGCCTGCTCGCTGCATTGCTGGTGGTGCCGCCGTGGCAGTGGGAGTGGCGGTTTGCCGGCAGCGTGCTGCTGCTGCTGGCGGCGCTGCTGGGCGCGTGGACGCTGCTGCACAACCGCCCCGGCAACTTCAACGTGCAGCCGCAGCCGCGCGCGCGTGGGCATCTGGTGACCGACGGGCCATATCGCCGGGTGCGCCACCCGATGTACATCGCTGTGCTGCTGGGCGCGGCGGGCTGGGCGGATTGCGCCGGCGGCGCGTGGCGCGTGTTGATCGTGCTGGCACTGCTGCTGGTGCTCAATGCCAAGGCCGCCTTGGAGGAACGTCTGCTGCTGGCGCGCTGGCCCGAGTACGCGGCGTATCGCGCACGCACGTGGCGCTTCGTGCCGGGGCTCTGGTGACGCGGCGTCAGTCGCCGCTTTCCGGGGTCGCCGCAGGCTCGCTGCCGGGGACGATTTTCAGCACCGTCTCGCGCACGCCACGCGAGAGAATCAGGCGCGCATCGCGCACCACGGCGGCGAGCTCGGCATCGAACTCCAGCTTGTTCTCGGCGTTGCTGCGCACCGCGCCCTGCTCGCGCAGTTGCTGGATGAAGCCGCGGAACAGGGCCTTGTCGAAGAACTCCGGTGCGGTCAACTGCTGCAGCAGCGACAGGCGCTGCGCGGTGAGCACGCAGGTTTGTTCCAGCTCGGCGGCGGTGAAGGCGCCGGGTCCGGCTTTCACCAGCGTGGCGATGGCGATGTAGTAGCGCTCGAAGGTCTGCAGCAGGCTGTGCGCGAGCACACGCAACTGGTAGGCCTCATCGTCCTGGCCGGCGCCGCGCTCCAGCAGGCGCGCATCGCCCACGGTTTGCAGCAGGCCGTGGCGCACGAACAGCTCGATGGTTGCGCCGAGGCGCTCGCCGAAGCAGTTGTCATCCCAGGGCAGGAACAGTTCGCTGCGGATGAACGGGTACACCATCCGCCCCATGCGCAGCACCGAGGCGCGCGCCATGCGCCGGTTGTTGAGGAAACACGCCGCCACCCACGCGGCCGGCGCGAACAGGTGCAGCACGTTGTTGCGGAAATAACTCAGCAGCACCGCCGGGTCGCCTTCGGTCACCAGCACATCGCCCAGCGGGTGCTTGATGCGCCGGATCCAGCCCATGCGCTCGCCGTAGGCGATGATTTCATCGGGCGCAGCCGGGGTGATCGTGACGCGCGCCGAGTAGGGCAGTTCGGTCAGCAGGGTCTTGTACAGCGCGAGCTGGTTGCGCAGATCCTGTTCGGCCAGCGCGTGCTTGGGCGTGGCCAGCAGGCATACCGCCAGCAGGTTGATCGGGTTGACGTGCGCGGCGCGGTTGATCTCGACGTGGATGCGCTCGGCGAGTTGGTCGACGACCTTGGGAAACCAGTTCGGGCGTTCGTCCTCGCTGCCGCGCGTGCTGCGCCAGTCGGGCGCGTGCTGCTCGAGGATGCGCTCGAGAAAAATCGGCTCGCCGAAATTGAGGGTGACGCGGCCGTAGCGCTGGCGCAGCACGCCGAAGCCGCGCAGCACGCCGAGCAGCGATTCCTTCTGCTTGGGCCGGCCGCTGAGCTCGTCGAGGTAGCTGTCGCCTTCCATCAGTTTTTCGTAACCGATGTACACCGGCTGGAACACCACCGGCCGGCGCGGCGCGCGCAGGAATGCGCGCAGCGTGATCGCCAGCATGCCGGCGCGCGGCGGCAGCAGGCGTCCGGTGCGCGAGCGTCCGCCTTCGATGAAGTACTCCATGGCCACGCCACGCTGCAGCAACTGATCGACATAGGCGGCGAACACGCTCGAATACAGCGCGTTGGCCTTGAAGCTGCGGCGCAGGAAAAACGCGCCGCCACGGCGCAGCAGCGGGCCGACCAGCGGCAGGTTGAGGTTGACGCCGGCGGCGATGTGCGGCGGCACCAGGCCGCTCTTGTAGAGCTGATAGCTCAGCAACAAATAGTCGGCGTGACTGCGATGGCTGGGCACATAAATCACCTCGTGGCCGGGCGCGATCGCGCGCAGCGATTCGAAGTGGTGCATGGAGATGCCGTCGAACAGCTTGTTCCAGAAGCCCGAAAGCAGGAACGAGGCCGAGCGCACCACCGGGTGCGAATAATCCGCGGCGATCTCCATCGCGTAGCCACGCGCGCGGCGCAGGGCCGAGGCACGGCTGGTCTTTTCCTTCAGCGCGCTCTGCACGATAGCCAGGCGCACCGGCTCGCTGGCCAGCAGCGCATCGACCAGGGTGCGCCGGTGCGAGAGATCGGGGCCGATCACCGCCGCGCGCACGCGCCGGAAGTGCGCGCGCAGCACGCGGCTGAGCTTGAGCGCGAGCCGCGGCGGCGCTTCGCCATCGGCCTCGGCGAGCAGCTTGCGCAAGGATACCGGCGGCGAGAAATGCACGATGCTGTCGCGTCCGTTCAACAGCAGCGCCAGCAGGCGACGGAAGCGGCCGACCACGGCCCAGTTTTCGCTGAACAGCACGCGGAACCAGCCGCTTTCGCGGTTGGGCGCGCGACCGACATAGATCGACACCGGCACCAGTTGCACGTCGCGCCCGGGCTGTGACTGCAGTGCGCGCAATTGCGCCAGCAGGCCGTCGCGCGCGGCGTGGCGGCGGCGCGGCCCGAACAGGCCGCGCTGCGGCTCCAGCGCCAGCAGTGCGCGTCGGCGCCGCGCGGCCAGGCGGCGCCCGGCGCGCAGCGGCGAGGGTAGGCCGGCTTCCAGACAGGCCTGATCGAGAATCAGCGTGTCGGAGATGCCGCGGCGCTCGATCACGTACAGCACCGGCTGCTCGGGATCGAGCAACTGCGCCGGCTCGGCCGGGTCGCGCTTGATCTTCAGCCACGGACGCAGCAGCGCGCCGAGCAGGCTCAGCGTCCAGGGTGGGCGACGCTCGCGGATGGGGCGTGCGCTCATCGGTCGATCAGGGCTTGCGCGCGTGCGCGCTGGTGACCACGGCCGGTGTCGCGACCCGATGCGCGCTGGCGGCGCTGGCCGGAGCCGCGGCACTGGCCGGCCTGGCTACGCTGGCGGCCGCGGCCGGCTTGGCCAGCACCGCGCGCCAATGCAGCAAGGTGTCGCGGTCGTACCAACGGCCGTCCTGCTTGATCAGCGTGCTGTCGCGCGTAACCGGCGTGCCCAGCACGTCGAAGGTGGTGCGCACCACGGCCACGTTGCCATCGTCGGACAGCACCTTGATTTGCGCGGTATCCAGGATGGTGTCGATCGAAAGGCCATACACGTCCAGCGCCTGCTTGACGCCACTCCACAGGTGACCGACGTCTTTCATGGCCTCGGGATAGGGCATCGACAGTGCTTCGTTCAGGGTGCGGAAGCTCATTTTCTGCGCCGTGGCGGTGAGCACGCCCAACGCTTGGTAGACCTTGTCCGGGTTCAGCCAGTCGGTCTTCTCGGCCCATGCGCTGAGCACGCCCAGCGCCGTGAGCGCCTGCACTTTCTCCGCGGCCGTAAGCCGGGTCGAGCGCTGCACGCCGGTATCAGCCATGGTGCGCAGCATGCCCAGCATCGTCGGCAGCCGCGCCTGATATTGCTGGCGCGCCCGCAGCAGCCTGGGCTTCATCTCGACCCACAGCAATTGCTGGGCACCGGGAGCGCTGAGCAGGGTCATCATCCGGGCGAATTGCGCGCGGTCGGCCGGCGAGAACTGGCTCAGATTGCGATCCAGGCCCCAGCGCGCGCGCATCGCCGCGTAGTCGGCCGGAGGCAGGGCGTGGCGGTACAGCCCATCGATGTCGTTGTCGCGCAGCAGCTTGTAGCCATCGGCCACGGCGGCCTGCGGGGTGCCGCCGCCGGGGGTCACTTCCTCGGTGTGGCGCGAGCAGGCGGCCAAGGCCAGCAGCGCGAGCGTCAGCAGCAAGGCGCGCAGCGGATACTTGAACATGGGGTGGTTTCCGGGACGCAATCGCGGCAGGGTAGGTGCGGGTGCCGGTGCTGGCAAGCATCCGGTCGCGTATGGAACGGGCAAGATATCGGAAACAGAGAGTTCCTGCGCATTTTCAACGCGGCGCAGCGCGGTACACGCCCGCGCTGGTCTCCGAAGATTGATCACTTGCGATGATGGATCGCGTCGTGCAAGCCGCATCCCCGGCTGGCGCCGCGGCGCGCGCGCGGGTCTAATCGCAGGCTGTCCCCAATCCGGTCTGCCCGCATGCGTCTGACCACTGCGCTCTTGTTCGCCGCATTGCTTGGCACGGCCGCCCCCGCCATGGCCGAAAAACTCAGCATCGACCGCATCTACGACAGTCCGTCCCTGTCCGGCCCCACCGTGATGGGGCTGAAGATCGCCCCGGACGGTGCGCGCGTCACCTTCCTGCGCGGCAGCAGCGACGACCAGTACCGCATGGACCTGTGGGAGTACGACCGCAAGGACGGCCAGATCAGGCTGCTGGTGGCGGCCAAGCAGCTCGAGCCGCACGGCGAGCACCTTGACGCCGCCGAACGCGCGCGCCGCGAGCGCGAGCGCACCGCCATGTACAGCGGCATCCTCGACTACCACTGGGCGCCGGACGGCAAGGCCATCCTGTTTCCGCTGAACGGCAAGCTGTACCTGTATCGCCTCGGCGTGCCGGCGCAGCAGGCCATCGAGCAACTGCCCATCGGCGCCGGTTTCGCGCTGGACCCGAAGATCTCGCCCAAGGGCCGCTACGTGTCGTTTATTCGCGAGCAGAACCTGTGGGTGTACGACCTCAAGACCGGCAAGCTGCGCGAGCTGACCAATGACGACGGCACCATCCACGACGGCGAGGCCGAGTTCGTGGCACAGGAGGAACTGGACCGCCACACCGGCTACTGGTGGGCGCCGGACGACTCGGCCATCGCCTTCGAGCGCTACAACGACGCGCCGGTGCCCGAGGCCGAGCGCTTCGACATCTACGCCGACCACACCCGGGTGGTCAAACAGCGCTACCCGTTCGCGGGCGACAGCAACGTGATCTGGCAACTGGGGCTGATCAGCCCGGAGGGCGGCGCGCCGCGCTTCATCGACACGCCCGCGCAGGACGGTTATCTCGCTCGCGTGAACTGGCTGCCCGACGCCAAGGCGCTGACCTATCAGTGGCTGGCGCGCGACCAGAAGAAGCTGGAACTGGTCAAGGTGGACGCCGCCACGCTGGCGCAGAAGACCCTGTTGACCGAAACCTCGAAAACCTGGGTGGACGTCAACAGCGACCTGCGCTTTCTCAAGGGCAAGCCCGAGTTCATCTGGGGCTCGCAGCGCAGCGGCTGGAACATGCTGTACCTGTATGCCGACGATGGCCGCCTGCTGCACCCGATCAGCACCGGCGCGTGGCATATCGATGGCGTGCTGGGAGTGGACGAAAAGAAAGGCCTGGTGTACGTCAGCTCCAACCGCGATTTCGTGCCCGATCGCGAGATTTACGCGCTCAAGCTCGACGGCAGCACGGCCGATGCACCGATTCGCATCAGCCGGCGCGCCGGCACGCACGTGGCCAGCTTCGCGCCGGACGGCAGCTTCTACGTGGATACCTTCAGCAGCCCCGCGCAGCCGCCGCAGGTGAGCGTGCACGCCGCCGACGGCCAGCGTTTGGCGTGGATCGAGGAGAACAAGCTGGACGCCGCGCATCCGTACTGGCCGTACCTGAAAGACCACATCAAGCCCGAGTTCGGCACGCTGCAAGCCGCCGACGGGCAGACGCTGTACTACCGCGTGTACAAGCCGCTGGGCTTCGACCCGCGCAAGCGCTACCCGGTGTTCGACACCTACTACGGCGGCCCGCGCGCGCAGAGCGTCACCGACACCTGGCCCGACCTGTTCAACGAGTACATGGCGCAGCACGGCTTCGTGGTGTTCACCCTGGACAACCGCGGCATGGCGCGGCGCGGGCGCGCCTTCGCCGATGCCGTGTATCACCAGTTCGGCAAGGTCGAGGTGCAGGACCAGGAAACCGGCATCGACTGGCTGCGCCGGCAGCCCTGGGTGGACCCGGCGCGCATCGGAGCCTTCGGCTGGAGCTACGGCGGCTACATGACGGTGATGCTGCTCAGCCACGACGCCGCGCAGCTCGCCGGCGGCGTGGCCGTGGCGCCGGTGACCAACTGGAAGCTCTACGACACCGCCTACACCGAGCGCTACCTCGGCACGCCCAAGGAAAATCCCGAGGGCTACAAGCTCAGCAGCGTGTTCCCGTGGATCAAGAACCTGCCCAGCCACAAGCTGCTGCTGGTACACGGCATGGCCGACGACAACGTGCTGCTGCAGAACTCGATCGAGCTGATCAACGCGTTGCAGCAGCAGGGCACGCAGTTCCGCCTGATGCTCTACCCCGGCGCCAAGCACGGCCTGTCCTCGCCGGCACAGCGCAAGCATGTGTTTCATCTGATCGCCGACTATTTCGAGCGCCACGTGGCGCGGCGCGGGACGTGCAAGGACGCGGCGGGCGGGCGGTAGCGATTCGGTCAACGCCTGCGACACAACCTGTCGCAGCGTCGTGGAAGCTGAGGGCTCCAACATTGAGCAGGAGCCTGCCATGGACGAGTTCACCCGCATCGAAATGCCGGACGACGGTGCCGAGACCTGCGTGCCGCCGCAAGTCGCGCTGCCGCCGCTGTGGGGCGAGGCACTGTGGGGCACGCTGCCCATGCGCTGGCTCTGCCGCGCTTGTCTGCTCGCCGGCGAGGATGGTCAAGTTGCCGAATTCCGCCCGGGCGAATCCTGCGAGCCGCAATTGCACTCGACGATCCGGCGGCGTTTGGGCATCCAGATCAAGGATGATTTTATTGCCCAGTTGCGGATCGTGACCGAACGTTTGCGCCAGCAGGAAGCCCGGCCACAACATGGCGGCGTGCTGCTGGCCAATCTGCAGCGGCTGGGTCGGGAGCTGGCGCTCGATCAGGATGCGTTGCACCTGATGATGCTGCGCATCGTCTATCGCCTGGACCCGACGATGGCGAACGCACTGGCGCCACTGCTGGATAACTGCCTGGACCCGATCTTCACCGCGCGCTTGGATGCGGTTCTGGAATTGCCTGCGGGACGTTGCGCGCAGATGCTCGAGCGCAGGGGTGCTCTGGCATCCTCGGGGCTGTTGCGTCACAAGCTGGGCGTGGGCAGTCCACTCGAGGCGCGCCTGCGTATCCCGCAAGGTCTACTGGGCGCGTTGCTTCAGCCAATAACCTCGGTGCACGAAGCGATCCAGCAACTGGTGTCCCGCGCGCCGGCCACCATATTGAGTCTCGCGGACTTCCCGCATCTGGCCGAGCCCATCGCGCTGATCATGACGCGCTTGCGCAGTGGATTGGCCTGCCGCTCGAGCTCGGTCAACATCCTGCTGCATGGCGCAGCAGGGACCGGCAAGACCGAACTGGCGCGCCTGTTCGCGCAGACGCTGGAAGTGCCGCTTTACACCATCGAAGCCCGCGGCCTGCGGCGCGACGATCGGGCCACGCCCGAGGAACGTCTCGAGGAGTACCGGTTCGCGCAGGGCATACTGCGCGTGGTCGGCCCGTCACTGTTGCTGCTGGACGAAGCCGAGGACTTGTTTCCGACGCCTTGGGACCACCACGACAACAAGCCCAGCAAGGCGCTGCTCAACGAAACGCTGGAACAGGGCGCGGTGCCGGCACTATGGTTGACTAATCGCGTCGCGCACATCGATGCTGCCTTCCTGCGCCGTTTCGACGTGATCCTTGAAGTCACGCCGCCCGATCGGCGCCACAAGGCGCAGGTACTGCGCGAGCACCTGCCGGCCAGCGCGAACATCGATCCGGCTTGGCTGGCGCGCGCCGTGGCGCCGCACGCGCTGACGCCGGGTGTGCTGGCGCGCATCGGACGCACCCTCGCCGACAGTGGGCTGGATGATTCCGAGCGTCTGCAACACGCCGTCGATCTGTTGCGCCGCCAATATGTGCGCGCGGCGCAGGGCAAGGACATACCTGCGCTCGCCACCGCGCCCGCGCGATTGCCATTCACGACCGCGGCGTTGCAGTGCGATGCGCCAGTCGAGCAACTGCTGGCACGATTGCGCACCAAGCCCGCCGGGCGCTTGTTGTTTCATGGCCCGCCCGGCACCGGCAAGACCGCGCTGGCGCACCACCTGGCCGAGCACATCGGCAAGGAGCTGCTGGCCAAGCGCGCCTCGGACCTGCTCGCGCCCTACGTGGGACAGACCGAAGCAAACCTGGCCGCGATGTTCCGCGATGCCGGGCGCGACGGCGACGTGCTGCTGCTGGACGAGGCCGACAGTTTTCTGGGTGAACGCAACGCCCAGCACGCGCGCTGGGAGACGACACAGACCAACGAGTTGCTGACGCAGATGGAAGCCTTCGACGGTCTGTTCATCTGCACCACCAACCGGCTGGAACATCTCGATCCGGCCGTGCTGCGTCGCTTCGATCTGAAGGTGGGCTTTGCGGCGCTCACGCCCGCGCAGCGCCTGCACCTGATCCGGCAGGCGGCCACGACGCTGGGCGTGGCCTGGCCCGGGCTGGCCGAGACTATCGTCCAACACGCGCAGTCACATCTGTCCGGCCTCACGCCGGGAGACATGGCCGCAGCATTGCGACATCTGCAGCTCACCGCAGTGGCGCCGACGCTGACGGATTTACTGGACGCGCTGGCCGCGGAATGTCGCTACAAGGCGCCGCCTGCGCGGCGCATCGGCTTCGTGGTCTAATGCTTGCCTGGTCGCCGCCGCTGCTGCAGCATCGGGCGCTCCCCGCCCAAGGCTGCGCCCGCATGGCCGGACACACGCAGACGCTGTATCGGCAGTGGCTGGTGCTGCAGATGATCCCGCGCGCGCCGCGCAAGGTCACCGCGCGCGAGATCGTCGAACGACTGCACGCGGAAGGACAGGACGCCACCAAACGCACCGTCGAACGCGACCTGATCGCGCTGTCGACGCTGTTTCCCTTGGTCACCGACGAGCGCGCCAAACCCTATGGCTGGAGCTTCGATCACGCCTCGCCCGGCTTCTCGCTGCCGGGCATGTCGCCGCTGCAGGCCATCGTGCTGCGTCTGGCGCGTAGTCACCTTGGGCGCCTGTTGCCGGCGCATCTCGATGAGGCTTTGCAGCCCTATTTCCGCCAGGCCGATCAGGTGCTCATTGGCGTGGTCCACGACGGCCACCGCTTCGACTGGGATCGGCATGTGGCCGTGGTCGATCCGACACAGCCGCTGCTGCCGCCCGACATCGACGGCGCCGTGCTGGAAACGATCCACGTCGCGCTCGACTGCGGCAAGCGCCTGCACCTGACCTACGAGAGCCGCAGTCAGCAGAAGGTGCTGCACTACACCGTGAATTCTCTGGGTCTGGTCTATCGCGGCACAGTGGGCTATCTGGTGGCGACCATCGCGCCCTACGACGATCCACGCCAGCTCGCGCTGCACCGCATTCGCGCGGCGGAGCTACTCGATGAAACCGCCTTGCATCCCGCTGACTTCGATCTGCACGCCTACGCGCGCTCGGGTGCCTTCGGGTTTCTCGATGAAGGTCCGATCGAGTTGGTGCTGCGCATGCAGCGCCCGGCCGCGCAGCATCTTTACGAAACGCCGCTCAGCACCGACCAGCGCATCGAGGACGACGGCCCCGACCATGTGCGCATCCGCGCCACGGTGAATCTGACCTCGCAGTTGCGCTGGTGGATTCTGGGGTTTGGCGGGCAGGTGGAGTGCATTGCACCCGATCAACTGCGCGAACAGATGTGCAGCACCATCCAGGCAGCCGGTATCTTGTACGCTCCTGGCTAACATTCCATCCGATGCCGCTTTGCGGTGCGTCCTGATTCAGACACGAGAGGTGAAAACGCCATGTCACATCCATTAATGTACGTTTTGGGGAAAACTCAGAAATATGAATTCCCGCTGATTCTCGTTATTGGCAGAGAGCCGAATTACGATGGCTGGCTCAATGACTCTATTGGGATCATGAAAGAAGAATTCAGATCGATGAGAGGTGGGGCTTGGGTCACTGCTTATACACAGATTGCAAAGCAGTGCCTTGGCGACAAGGCAACTGCAGGGCAGTTGAAGGGCATCTGCTTTGCAAGGAATGCCTCGCCGATCGTCTTTTCAAACGCATTGCCCATGGCAATACCCCACTCTGTAAAAGATAAGGATAAAATCCGGAATGAGCTCTCAGAAAAGGACATACGTGACCATATCGTCAAAATATTCGAAAAACCAATAGCCGACAGATTCGGTCTTGTAGTACAGCATGGCGCATACAATTCAGGCGCGTTTGAGCTTGCGACTAAGCTAATCAAACAAGAGTGCGCACAAAGAAGTGTCCCGTACTGTTCATCGCCGTTCTTCTGGAATGGCCATTCTAAAAAAATCCAAGAATGCCTTAGTAAGGACAGGCGCATTATCCAAAGTATTTTTGAAAAGTTTGATTCCGTGCCTGATGCGCGCTGAAGTTCAGCGGGTTTCCCTTCGACAGGCTCAGGACAGGCCCTTCTCCCCCCGGGAGAAGGTGGCCCGAAGGGCCGGATGAGGGTTCACGATGGCTGCATGACGTTGCCGGATCCATGGTGACGATGTGCTCGGCGCCGAACCCTCACCCCAACCCCTCTCCCGGCGGGAGAGGGGCTTTTAGCTACTGAACTTCGACGCGAATCAGGATTCCGTATGAACCACACGGAAAATCTGAGCGCTCTGCTCGCTATTCGAACGCCGTAGATGCCGCGCGGCACCATGCCGCCTTCACGCGGGCTTGCTAGTCTTGCGCGGCGCGGCGCTCCCGTGCCGCGGACCGGAGGCCTCATGCGCAAGCTGCTGGTGGTCAATCGCAAGGGTGGTGTGGGCAAGACCACACTGGTGACCAATCTGGCCGCGGCGTATGCGCAGGGTGGCAAGCGCACGGTGCTGATCGACGCCGATCCGCAGGGCTCCAGCCTGCGCTGGTGCGCGCGCCGGCCCGCATCGCTGCCGGGCGTGCTCGGCATCGACGGCACGCGACGCAATGCGCTGGCGCAGGTGCCGCACGACAGCGAGCGCCTGCTCATCGACAGTCCGGCCGGCGTCGGTGCCGCGCAGTTGGCGCCGTGGCTGGATGCGGTCGATGCGCTGCTGGTGCCGGTGCTGCCCTCGGTGATCGATCTGGAAGCCACCTTGCCGCTGCTGCACGAGCTGGCCCAGGTGCCGCGCATCAAGCGCGGCAAGCTGGCCGTGGGCCTGGTGGCCAATCGTCTCAAGCCGTGGACCAACGTCAGTCAGCAGGCGCTGGAAACCCTGCACGGCTTCGGCGTGCCGTTGGTGGCCGAGTTGCGCGACAGTCAGGCCTACGTGCTGCTGGCCGGGCTGGGCAAGGGATTGTTCGATTTCAACTCCGAGCAGGTACGCAGCCATCAAGAGGACTGGCTGCCGCTGCTGCGCTGGATCAAGCGCAATTGTTGAGCGCTTCTGCCAGCGACATTCGCCACGGAGTCTGCCTATGACCACCGACACCCACGAGCTGATCCTGCTGCGCCACGCCGAAGCGCGCGCGCCGCGCGGCAAGCAGGACGATTTCGATCGCGTGCTCAGTGCGCGTGGCGAGGCTGACGCCGAGCGTCTCGGCACCTGGCTACGTCAGCAGGAATGGATATTCGATCTGGTTTATTGCTCGCCCGCGGCGCGTACGCGCAGCACGTTGGCCAGCGTGCTGCCGTTTCATGCGCTGGATGCGCGTCTGCTGCCCGATCTGTACCTGGCTGATGCCGGCACCCTGCAGCGTATCGCCAACGGAATTCCTGCGGTCGGTCGAGCGCTGCTGCTGGCCCACAATCCGGGCCTCGAACAGTTCGCCAATGCGCTGTGCGGCTGGTCGGCGCCGCGCGCGCTGCCCACCTGCGGACTGCTGCGCCTGCGCCGCGAAGCGGACGGCACGGCCCGTCTGATCGAGTCGTGGCAACCGTGACATGACGCGCGCATGGCGTTGGCTGCTGACGGCACTGTGTTGCGTTTGCGCGTTGCCGGCTGCCGGCGCCATCGCGTCGCTGCACATTGATCCGGCGCATTCGCATGCCGAGTTCGGCGTGCACGTGCTGTGGTTTGGCAAAGTCGTTGGTCGCCTCGATGCGTTGCATGGTCGCGTGCGCATCGACACGAACGGACAAGCGCGCGTCGATGTCGTGGTCGACACGCGCTCGCTGCGCATGCCCAACACCGACTACGAAGCCTTCGCCAGCGGCCCCGGGTTTTTCGACAGCGCGCGGTATCCGTTCATCGATTTCCGTTCGGTCCCGTTTCCGGTCAAGCACCTCGGCACGGGCGGTTCGATCAAAGGCACGCTGACCCTGCGCGGCATCACCCACACGGTGCGTTTCGATCTGCTGCCGCAGCCTTGCGCCTTGCTCGCAGGCACGAGCGGCGCGAGCACGACCGACACGCCGGCCGCGGCCAGCAGCGCAGCGCCCGCGGTCGCGACAACCGCGCCGGCACTGGCTGCGTCGGCGAGCAGCGCGGCCGGCACGGCGCCCGCCGTCGCCGCGCCTCAGGCCGCCACCGCGCCGGCGGACCGGGGCACCTGCCGCGTGCTGGCGCGCGGTTATATCGAGCGCAGTCGCTTCGGCATGCGCGGGCATCGCTTCATCATCGGCGACCGCGTCGAGCTGGATCTGGTGCTGCGCGTGCGCCGCAGTTCCGTGACGCAGGCAACGCCGGATGCGACTAACGCCGCGCCGGCGGTTGCCAACCCGGCCGTGGCGTCGTCGGCAAACCTGCCGCTGCGATGATCGCGCGCACGGCGTCGGCTTCACGTGGGTAGCGGTCCCATTGCGCGAGGTAGCGCGCTGGAAATCCGGGCTGATCGCCGGCTTGCCGCAAGGCGTCGGGCAGCCACAGCAGCTCGCGTCGCCGCGCCTGCACGGCCTTGCGCGCGCCTGCATCCGGTGCATTGGCAATGGCCACGCTGCTGCCGATCAGGTTGGCCTTCAGCGTAACCATGTAAAACATCGAGGCCATCGGTGGATCAGGGCGATGCGGTAAGTGTCGAAGCGCGGTTTGGCGGCCATCTGCTCGATGATCCGTGCGCGCTGCGCGGCGAACCCCGGCAGCAGTCGCGCAGGCGCTATCTCCGTCCCGCCATCAGCGCCGCCGCGCCCTCGCGTAGCAGCATCGCGCCCAGGGTCTGGCCGAGGGCTTCGGGGGCTTGCGTGGTGCCGCTGAATTCGCCGCGCAGCAAGGTGCCGCGCGTGGCGTCGCCGACCAATCCGTACAGGTGCAATTCGCGTTCGCCGAGCACGGCCCAGGCCGCCACCGGCAGCGTGCAACTGCCGCCGAGCGCGGCATTGAAGGCGCGTTCGGCGCGCACCACCACATCGGTTTCAGCATCGTGCAGCGGCGCCAACAGCGACGCCACGCGTGCATCGCCAGCGCGCGCCTCCACCGCGATCGCGGCCTGTCCCGGCGCCGGCAGCCAGTCGGGCGCGGTGAGGCGGCTGCGGATGCGCGCCGCCAGACCCAGCCGCTCCAGTCCGGCCGCGGCCAGCACGATGGCGTCGTAGTGGCCGGCATCGAGCTTGGCCATGCGCGTGTTGACGTTGCCGCGCAAATCCAGCAACTCAAGGTCCGGCCGCAGCGCGCGCAACTGCGCCTGACGCCGCAGCGACGACGTGCCCACGCGCGCATGCCGCGGCAGCGCGGCCAGCGTGGCGTGCGTGTTGCTGACCAGGGCATCGGCGGAATCGGCGCGTGCCAGCACCGCGATCAGCGCGAAGCCCGGTTCCAGCTCGGCGGGCACGTCCTTGAGCGAGTGCACGGCGAGGTCGGCGCGCTGTTCCAGCAGCGCCACTTCCAGTTCCTTGAGGAACAGTCCCTTGCCGCCAATCTCGGCCAGCGGGCGATCCAGCACCTGATCGCCGCGCGTGGTCATCGGCACCAGCTCCACGACCAGGCCACTGTGCGCCTGCCGCAAACGCTGCGCGACGTGCCCGGCTTGCCACAGTGCGAGCGCGCTCTGCCGGGTGGCGATGCGCAGCGGTAATGAACTCATGGATGCCTCACGGGTTGCGCAGCCAGGCGCGCACGCTGGCCAGATTGCGGCGACTGATTTCGGGTTGCAGGGTGCTGCCGGCGAGCTGCGCGACGATGCGTCCGTCGGGTAATGTGTTCAGGCCGAGCAGGCGCTCGCGCGGCACCAGGCAACTGCGGTGCAGGCGCAGCCAGCGCTCGGGATGCGTCTGCTCCAGCGTGCGCAGCGAATCCTCGATCAGCAGCGTGCCGCCGCTGTGGTGCACGGTCACGTACTTGTCGTCGGCGAGCAGCGCGATGATCTCGTCCAGCGGCACGCGCTGGCGCATGCCGCGCACCATGCCGCTGAGGTGCGGACGCGCCGCGGCGCTTTCGGCGTGCAGGCGTCGCGCGCGTTCCAGCGCCTCGCGCAAGCGCTCGATGCGCACCGGCTTGAGCAGGTAATCGGCAGCTTTCAGTTCGTAGGCGCGCAGCGCGTGCTGCGCGTAGGCGGTGCAGAAAATCACCTGCGGCGGCGGCGTCAGCCGCGCGATGCGCTCGGCCAGCGCGAGGCCATCGACGCCGGGCATCTCGATGTCCAGCAGCAATACCGTGGGCTTGAGCACGGGCAGCGCTTCCAAGGCCGCGCGCGCGCTGCCGACGCTGCCGACCAGCTCGGCGCCGGCGCAATCGCGCAGCAGCGCTTGCAGACGCGCGCGCGCCAGCGGTTCGTCATCGGCGATCAGTACGCGCATCGGGCAGCCGCAGGGTTACTTGCCAGTGCGCGTCCACGGCACCGGCTTCCAGCGCCGCGCGCGCGCCGAAATGGTAGCCGATGCGCGCACGCACATTGGCCAGGCCGTGGCCGGTGCCGGCGCGTGCCGGTGCGTGCGGCAGTGGATTGCGCACGCTGATCTCCAGCGCATTGCCATTGCGTCGCCCGCGCAGCTCCAGCGTGCCACCCTCGGCGCACGCGGCGATGCCGTGGTGGACGGCGTTTTCCACCAGCGGCTGCAGCAGCAGGCGCGGCAGCGGCAGCTCACGCGGCAAATCGTCCCAGTCGCGCGCGATGCGCAGGCGCGCGCCCAGACGCAATTGCTCGATGGCCAGATAGCGGTCGATCAGATCGAGCTCCTCGCCGAGCGTGCCCTCGTGCGGGTCATCCAGCGCGGCGCGGAACAGATCGGACAGATTCTCCAACGTGCGCTCGGCGGCTTGCGGATCGATCGACACCAGCGCCAGCGCGGTATTGAGACTGTTGAACAGAAAGTGCGGACGGATGCGTGCCTGCAATGCCTCCAGTTGCGCTCGCGCCAGCGCGTCGCGGCGCTCGCGCCAGTCGTCCAGTACCCACAGATAGCGCAGCAGCGCGGCGCCGACCAGCGCGGTGGCCGCGGTGCTGCCGAACACGAAGCGCGGCGCATCGCGCGCGGTCAAGCCGGTGCCCAGCGCGTGATCGAGCTGCCACACCACGCTGGCGGCGACCAGCACCAGCAGCACGCTGAGCAGCCACGCGCCAGCCCACGGCCAGGCGCCGGGCAGGCGCTGCAGCAACGGTCGCGACTTGCACAACGTGACGCCCAGCAGCAGCGCCAGCCACGCCGCGAACAACAGGCTCAGCGACCACGCGCGCAGATGCGCATCGGCGCTGGGTGCGAGCTGCATCACCACCGCCACCAGCAGTGCGACCACGGCCAGCGCCAGCAACTCGCCGCCGTGGCAGAAGTCGGGCAGCGCGCGGCGCGGCACGCGCATGCTCAGTCGCCCATCCGCCGCGCCAGCCACGCGCGCAGATCGGCGATCTCCTGCGGCAGCACGGCGTGCGCCATCGGATAGCTGTGCCAGTCCACGCGATGACCGAGCGCGGTGAGCACGTCGCGCGCGGCGGCGCCCAGCATCTGCGGTACCACCGGATCGAGGCTGCCGTGGCCCATGAACACCGGAATGCGCGCATTGGCCGCGCTGCGCTCGCCGGCGAGCTGATCGGCCAGCGGCAAGTACGTGGACAGCGCGATCACCCCGGCCAGTGGCTGCGCGTGGCGCAGCGCCGCGCACAGCGCCACCGCGCCGCCCTGCGAAAAGCCGGCCAGGAAAATCTTGTCCGCCGCGATGCCATGCGCGCTCTGCTCGCGCGCGATCAGCGCCTGTACTTGCGCCATCGATTCGCGCAGACCGCCCTCGTCGGCGCGGCTGCCCAGATCGAAGCTGCGGATGTCGTACCACGCGCGCATGCGCAGGCCGCCGTTGAGGGTCACCGCGCGCTGCGGCGCGTGCGGAAACACGAAACGCAGCGGCGGCAGGCCGTGCGTCAGCTCGGGCACGATCGGCGCGAAATCGTTGCCGTCGGCGCCAAGACCGTGCAGCCACACGATGCTGTGCCGCGGCGCCGGGCCACTGACGATCTCGACCGCGGACAGAAGTTCGATGTGTTGTTGGGTAGCCATGACGCAAGCATGCCGCATGCGGCCCCTTGCCCGCGACTTTCGGCGCCAAGACAGCGCGCCCGTGGACCCGGCAGGAGGCGGGGGTGGAACGGGGGAGTGGGGAGTGGGAAAACCGGCGTGTGCCTTGCGTCAATCAGCATGGCCGCGAGCGGATGTTTTTCGCGTGTCATGCCGAGCGCGACGAAGCATCTCGGCATGCATGGCCGCATTGATGCAGCCAACGCCACGCACATTCACGCGCCGGGATCCTTCGCGCCGTTGCGGACGACAAGCCAGCGGAGATCGCGATGATTTCCGGTTCCCCGCCCCGGCCCCGCTCAGAAGTTGTAGACCAGATTGGTGGTCAGCAGTGTGTCGGTCTTGGCGACGCCGCCGTAAGGATTCAGCAGCAGCACATTGTTGAGCTTGGTGTTGTGGCGGATCTGGTAGCTCACCTTCAGCGCCAGGCGTTTGTTTATCTGCACCACCAGGCTGGTCGTGTCCTCGGCGAAGGTATCGAAGCTGGCCGCTTCGATCAGCAGGTGGTTCTCGATGTGCGTGCTGGCGGTCAGTTGCTGGCTGTAGTTGAGGGCGCCGCGGACGATCGCGGCGGTGTGGTTGGCGCTGGCGCCCTCGGTGCGGAAGCGCTTCACGCCCGGACCCAGCTCGAAATCGAGGTCGGTGCTGGCGTTTTTGATCAGCACGTGGCCCCAGCTCACCGCTATCGCGGCCTGGTAGCGGTAGGCCGAGAAGTTGTCGTGGTCGTAGCGCATGGTGCTGACCAGGCGGTTTTCCGGGTTCAGCACCAGCGCGGCGCTGCCGCCCAGCGTGTAGCGGTTGGCGGTGACGCGGTATTGCTGCACGTTGACCGGTGTGCCGCCTGGACCGGGCAGGCTCACGCTGATCACACCTTGGCTGCGCAGGGCGCTGCCGTCGAAGTGGTAGATCCAGTTGTTGGACTGAAACTTCAGATCAAACCCGGCGTTGAGGTTTTGCGAGCGCGTGTTGCCGGTGGTCGCGGCCAGGCCCAACTGCCCGCTGCCGGACCAGCCCAGCGGATCGGCGCCGGATGTCGCGCCGCCTGATGCGCTGCCAACGGCCAGGGCGGGCAGGCTGAGCGCCAGCAGCAGCGTGGCGCAGATGATGCGAACGATGATTCGGGGCGTCATTGAAAACTCGTGCTGTGGAATGGTGGGGGTGGCGACGGCGCTGCGCGGCAAGCCATCCGCGGCTCGCGCAAGACCAGAACTTCAGGCCTTGCATAAAGCGACCGCACGCCAGCGCGGAAAGTTCCAAGGCTTGCCGCAGCCGCGCCGCGCACGCATGCTAGCGCGGAGCCACCCGAAGTCCCTGTATGGATCGCTACGAGCGCATCGTGCTGTTGCATCGCCTGTTGCGCGCTGCGCGCCGGCCCGTGCCGCTGGCGCGGCTGATCGACGAGCTGGGCTGTTCGCGCGCCACCGTGTATCGCGACGTCGCCTATCTGCGCGACGCGCTGGGCGCACCGATCGAAACCGGTGGCGGCGAGGCCGCCAGTTTCCGCTACGCCGAGGCCGCCGGCTTCGAGCTGCCCGGTTTCTGGTTCAACAGCGAGGAACTGGCCGCGCTGCTGGCGCTGCATGCCGTGGTCGCGCGCGCCGATCCGGGCGTGTTGTCCAGCGCGTTGGCGCCGTTTCGCGCGCGCATCGAGCGTCTGCTGACCGAGCACGCCGGTGGTCTGGCGCCGCCGCTGGAGCGCATCCGCGTGCTGACGCAGGGCGTGCGCCGTCTCGACGAGCATGTGTTCCGCAGCGTCGCCGCCAGCGTGCTGGCGCGGCAGCAACTGCGCTTTTTTTATCGCGCGCGCTCCACCGGCAATGAAACGCGGCGTGTGGTGTCGCCGCAGCGCATGGTGCACTACCGCGACAACTGGTATCTGGACGCCTGGGACGAGGACAAGGATGCGCTGCGCAGCTTCGCCGTGGATCGCATGCGCCAGGTCGAAACCTCCGGCGCGCGCGCGAGAGACGTGCCCGATGCCGAACTGGATGCCGTACTGGCCGCTGGCTACGGCATTTTTTCCGGCACGCCGCGCGCCATCGCGGTGCTGCATTTCTCCGCGCACGCCGCGCGCTGGGTAGCCGACACGCACTGGCACTCGCGGCAGGAAGGACGCTTTCTGGCGGATGGTCGCTACGAGTTGAAGGTGCCCTACGCCAACTCGCGCGAGCTGCTGATGGACGTGCTCAAGTACGGCCCCGATGCCGAGGTGGTCGCGCCGCTGCCGCTGCGCGAGGAAATGAAATCGCTGCTGGCGCTGGCGCAGCGGACCTACCAGCGCGGGCCGCGCGCATGAGCGCCGCGGCGACTCCCGTGGCGCGTCCGCGCGTGGCGCTGGCGCTGGGTTCTGGCAGCGCCAAGGGGATGGCGCACATCGGTGTGATCGCCGCGCTGGAAGAGGCTGGTTTCGAGATCAGTGCCATCGCCGGCAGCTCGATCGGCGCGCTGGTCGGCGGCGTCTACGCGCTGGGCAAGCTCGCCGTGTACCGCGACTGGGTGTGCTCGCTGGACAAGCTCGATGTGCTGCGCCTGGTCGACTGGACGCTCACCGGCGCGGGGCTGATCAAGGGGGAGCGCATCATTGCCACGGTGCGCGATCTGGTCGGCGAATCCGACATTGAAAACCTGCCCATCGGCTACACCGCCGTCGCCACCGATCTGGAACGCCAGCGCGAGGTGTGGATCTCGCGCGGACCGCTGTTCGACGCCATCCGCGCCTCCATCGCCATCCCCACCGTGTTTCATCCCTACGAGATCGACGGCAGGCGCCTGGTCGATGGCGGCCTGCTCAACCCGGTGCCGGTGACGCCGCTGCTGCGCGAGCGCTACGACTATCTGATCGCCGTGAGCCTGGACGGCCCGCGCCGCGGCGACAGCAAGCCGGTCGCCGAGCCCGCGCCGCGTGACCCGTACCGACAGCGCTTCACCAGCTTCATGCAGCACATCACCGGCCACCACGCTCCGGTCGAGCCCGAACCTAAGCCCGCGCGTGAGCCAAATTGGATCAACCTGATGGGCCAGACGATGGACATGATGCAGGGCAACCTCGCGCGCTTGCGTCTGGCCGCGTACCGCCCCGACCTGCTCATCGAATTGCCGGGCGATTGCTGCGCCGTGTACGAGTTTTACCGCGCCGAGGAAATGATCGCGCTGGGTCATGCCGAGGCGGCACATCTGCTGGCCGGTTGGCCCAACGCGCACGCGTTGCCGGTTGGCGCAACGGCGCCGGTGGTTGCGCACGGCAACAGCGATCGCGGCGGCGACCACGGCTGATCCGAAGGTGCGAGTGGGGGGTGGGGGCAAGGATCGCGGCGATACCTTTGTTGTCATCCTGAGGCGCGCCCCATGTGGGCCGGGCATTCCGCGCGCCCCGGGCGCGTGTCGCGACATCAAGTTGCCCCTGTTTCCATGTGCCGCATCGTGGCAAGGCCGCGCTGCGCGAAGACGCGGGGCGCAGCGTCAATACACCGGTGGCAGGCCTGGTGGGCGGCCCTTGAAGCGCTTGTGCACCCACAGATACTGCGCGGGCGCGGCACGCACCATGACCTCGATGGCGGCGTTGACGCGCGTGGTATCGGCCAGCACGTCGCTGCCGGGGAAATCGCGCAGCGCGGGTTCGATGCGGATCGCGTAGCCGCCACCGCGCACGCGGCGGTGCGCGAACGGCAGCACCGCGGCGCCGGACAGGCGCGCGAGGTGGTGGGTGGCGGTGATGGTGGCGGCGGGCACGCCGAAGAACGGCGCGAATACACTGTCCTTGCCGCGCATGTCCTGATCGGGCGCGTACCAAAGCACGCCACCGCGGCGCAGGTAGCGCACCGTGCCGAGCAGATCGTCCTTGGTGAACATGGCGGCGGCGTAGCCGAGACGCGCGCGCAGCACCACGTGCTCGAACACCGCGCTGTCCATCACCCGATACATGCCGGCCAGTGGTACGCGCATGGACAACAAGCGCGCGCATAGTTCGAGGTGGGTGAAGTGCGCGCCGACCAGCAGCACGCCGCGGCCATCGGCCCGCGCTTCGTGCAGATGTTGCAAGCCCTCGAAGCGCACCGGTACGCGCGCCAGCGCGCGCGCACTGCCCATCCAGCCCAGCGCGAATTCGGCCAGCATCAGGCCCAGGTTGCGCAGGTTGGCGCGCAGCAGCGCCTGCTGCGCGGCGGCATCGAGTTCAGGGAAGCAAAGCTGAAGATTGCGCGCGGCCACGCGGCGCCGCGCCGGCACCAGATGCGCGGCCAGCACGCCCACGCCGCGACCGCAGGCCATCAAGACGCGATAGGGCAGACGCGCGGCCAACCAGATCGCGGCAACGCCCAGCCACGCCGGCCAGTGGCGCGGCGCAAGCAGGCGGCGCGGGATTCTGTCGCGGGCGGGCGGCATGCGGGGCGCATGGTAGCACTCGCGTTGCGCGGCTCTCGCTGTGCCGGCATCGAAATTGTCGCGTGTTGCTTGCTGTTGCGTGCACCCCAGATCGACGCGCGGGGTGTTGACCGGCGGATGCTTCGCAGCAGGTTTTCGCGGAGCCCTATACTGCCGCGCCCTCGTGGAGGACCGTGTCCTGGCGCGTCTGCTCTATACGTTGCTGCTGTATCTGCTGGCGCCGCTGATGCTGGTGCGCCTGATGCTGCGCGGGCTGCGCAATCGCGATTATCTGCGGCGCTGGCGCGACCGCTTCGGCTATGTGCCGCGGTTGACTGGCGCGCGCTCGATCTGGCTGCACGCGGTGTCGGTAGGCGAGGTCAACGCGCTGGCGCGTCTGGTCGAGGGGCTGCTGGCGCGGCATCCCGAGGTGCCGCTGATCCTGACCACGGGTACGCCCACCGGCTTGGCGCGTGTGCGTCAGTTGTTCGGCCAGCGTGTGCACCACACCTACCTGCCCTACGATTTGCCCGGCGTGGTGCGGCGTTTTTTCGCGCGCACGCGACCGCGCCTGGGGGTAATCGCCGAAACCGAGATCTGGCCGAATCTGTACACCGCGGCGGGGCGCCGGCAGGTGCCGCTGATGATCGTCAACGCACGCCTGTCGGAGCGTTCGATGCGCGGCTTCGCCATCCTGCCCGGTGTGCGCTTGATCAGCGCCGCGCTGGAGGCCGTGGTGCAGATACTGGCGCAAAGCGAGGCGGATGCCGAACGCTACCGGCGTCTGGGCGCGCGGTCCGAGCGCGTGCGCGTGGTCGGCAATCTGAAGTTCGACATGGCCGTGGCCGACAGCGTGCGTGGCGCCGGCGCGCAGGTGCGTGTCGCGCTGGGCAGTGCACGCCCGGTATGGATCGCGGCCAGCACGCACGAGGCCGAGGAGCAGGCCGTGCTGCATGCGCACGCCGCCGTGCTGCGCGCGTTGCCCGAAGCGCTGCTGTTGATCGCGCCGCGCCATCCCGAGCGCTTTCGCGCGGTCGCGCAGGCGGCGCGCGCGGCGGACTTCAGCGTGTCCACACGCAGCTCGGATGACATGCCGGCGTCGCGTTCGCAGTGCTTTGTACTGGACAGCCTGGGCGAGTTGATGACGTATTACGCGGCGGCCGATCTGGCTTTCGTCGGCGGCAGCTTGGCGCCGATCGGCGGTCACAACGCGCTGGAACCCGCTGCGCTGGCTGTGCCGGTGCTGGTCGGGCCGCACACGTTCAATTTTCAGGACATCACCGAGGCGTTGCTGGCATCTGGTGCGGCGTGGCGAATCGCACAAGCCGCGGCGCTGGGTGATGCGGTGCTGGCCTTGCTGCAGGATGCGCCGGCGCGCGCGCGCATGGGCGCGGCGGCGTTGGGCGTGATCGAGCGCGGACGCGGAGCGCTGGCCGAAATCGAAACCGCGATCGAACGCGAGTTGGCTGCGTCCGCTCGCGCGGCGCCGGTTACTGCAGCAGCGCGTTGATTTCCTGCAGTTGCGGATAACCCAGCTTGCCGCCATCGTAGGCCAGCAACAGGCGATTCAGCAGCAGTGTGTAGCGCGCTTGCGAGTAGGCGCTTTGCGACAGGAACAGCGTCTGCTGCGCGAGCAGCACATCGACGATGGTCTGCGTGCCTACCTCGTAGCCAGCCTGGGTGGCATCCAGCGAACTCTTGGACGAAACCACGGCGGCCTTGTTGGCCTCGACGCTGGCGATGCCGGACAGCACCGAATGGAACGCGTTGCGCGTGCTGCGCACCAGCGCACGACGGTTCTGCTCCAGCACGTCCTGTGCGCTTTCGCGGTTGTAAATGGCTTGGCGCACGCGCGACTGCGTGGCGAATCCGCTGAAGATGGGGATGCTCAGCACCACGCCGATGGCGGTGTCGCGGCTGAGGCTGTCGGTGTGATATTGACCAAGGCCACCGAGGCGCGAGTTCTGATCAGCCCAGCCCGGGTTGCGCGTGTAGCTGAGCTGCGCGGACAGCGTGGGCAGGTGCGCGCCATAGGCGGCCTTGACGCTGTCGCTGGCCGAGCGGACCTGCTGTTCGGAAGCCAGCAGCGTGGGGTTGTCGCTCAGCGCCATGTCCACCCAGGACTGGAGGTTGTCCGGCGTGGGCGCATTCATGGGGATGTGTTCGCGCAGGGGCCTGAGATCGTTGGCCGGCTTGCCGGTGATTTGCGTCAGCGCCTCGCGCGCATCATCCAGCGAATTGCGCGCCGTGATCACCGTGGCCACGGCGGTGTCGTATTGCGCCTTGGCGGCGTTGACGTCGGTGATCGCGGCCAGCCCCACCTGGAAGCGCTGCTTGGCCTGGTCGAGCTGGCTCTTTAGCGCCTTGGCGTTGGCTTCGGAATAGGTCAACTGGTCTTGCGCGGCGAGTGCGCCGAAATAGGCCGTGGCCACGCGCAGGTACAGATCCTGCTCGGCTGCAGTGTAGGTGGCGTCCTGGCTGCGCGCGTTGGCGTGGGCAGCTTTCAGATTGGCCCAGTCGGAGAAGTTGAACAGCGTTTGCGACAACGTGCCCTGCAGCGTGGTGCCGTAGCTTTGGTTGGAACTGGTGAAATTGAGTATCTGGAAGCCGGCGTTGGTGTTGAACGGCTGCGAACTGCTGTTGGTGCCGTGCGACTGCGAGTAGCTGTAGCTGGCATTCAACTGCGGCAGCAGCAGCGCGCGCGCTTGCACGATACCTTCATGCGTGGCCTGCTTGATGGCCTCGGCCTGCGCCAGCACCGGGTCGCTGGCGCGCGCCTGCTGGTAGGCCTGCAGCAGATCCTCGGCCTGCGCGAAGGCGGGCATCAACGCCAGCGCGATGGCGCAGCCGAGCAGCGTGGGCGAAGCAGTGCGGTTCATGGATGGATTCCTGGGGTCAGGGGAGCGTCGGGATTGAGTTCGTGGTTCAGGCGGCGCGGCTCAGAGCACGAACCGCGGAACAGGCGCGGCATGCTGCAAGTACGGCAGGTCGGTCTCGAACAGGATTTCAGTGGTGCCGGCAGCGACGCGCAGCAGCGTGGCCTGCATGGCCGGTGCGCGCCCTTGCACCACGAACAGACGCCCGCCGGGCTTGAGCCAGCCCAGCCAGCGCTGCGGCAGCGTGGCCACGGCGCCGGTGACGGCGATGGCGTCGTAGCGCTGTGCCGGCGCGAACTCGCGCACCGCCTCGGCGGTGATCGCCTCGACGTTGTCGCAGCCGGCAGCGCGCAGGGCCGCGCGCGCGGTGGCGGTGAACTCGGCGTGGATATCGAGGCTGGTCACGTGGCCGGCCAGTCGCGCCAGGCATGCGGTGATGAAGCCGCTGCCGGTACCGATTTCCAGCACGCTGTCGCTGGCGGCCAGTTCCAGCGCCTGCAGCATGCGGCCCTCGACCACGGGTTTCATCATCACTTCGCCGTGACCCAGCGGCAACCCAAGGTCGGCGAAGGCCATGCCGCGATATGCCGCGGGCACGAAATCTTCGCGACGCAGCGCGGCCAGCACATCGAGCACGCGCGCATCCAGCACTTCCCACGTGCGAACCTGGTTGCTGACCATGTTCTGGCGGGCCAATTCAAAATCCAGCGTCATCAGGGCAGACTCGGGGCAAAGGTCAAGCGCGCAAGCATAGGCATTGCGTCGTTGCGGGACAATCGCGAGTTTGCCGCATGCAGGCGCGCGAGTGCAGTGTCGGAGGTCATCCGGCGCGGCTGACAAGTGTCGGGCGCGCGTTGCGTGCGGTCTGCGTCAGCGCCGCGGGCAGCGCCGGCAGACGCGCGGCCGCGACCGATACCGCGCGCGCCAGGCGTACATCCAGCCGCAGCAGACGCTGTTCCAGTCCGCGCGCCGCAAGTGCGCGGCTGCGCAACAGCCACGCCATCCAGCGCGCCAACTGCGCGCGCTCGCGCGCAGCGAGTGCCATCATTGCGCTGCGTGCTGCAAAAGCAAGGCGTCGCGCGGCGCGGCCTTCGGCCTCGATCCATGCGCTGAGCGCGCGCTGCGCGCGCAGATAGGCATGACTCCATGGGGCGATGCTGTCGCTGGGCATGACGGATGGCCTAATACTAAACTTTTGAGTATACTAAAGCGCATGAGCCGCGATGTGAAGCCATCCCCGCCAGCCCTCGCGTCTGCCCGCCCACACGCGCGGGCGTTGGGTCCGGGTCGGCCCAAGGACATGGAGAAGCGCGGCGCCATCCTGGCCGCGGCACAGAAGCTGTTCACGCGCTCCGGTTTCGAGGGCACCAGCATGGATGCCATCGCGCAGGCGGCGGGGGTTTCCAAGCTCACCGTGTACAGCCACTTCGGCGATAAGGACAGCCTGTTTCGCGAGGCCGCGCAAACCTGTTGTGGCGAGCTGATGCCCGAACAGGTGTTCGATTTCCAGGCCGGAGCCGATGTGCGCGTGGCGCTGAGCGCGATCGCGCTGGCGCATTCGCGCATACTCGCCAATGCCGAGCTGTCGGCGCTGTTCCGCGCCGTGCTTGGCGATTGCGGCGCCGATGGCGATCCGCGTCTGGGGCGGCTGGTGTGGGAGGTGGGTCCGGGCCGCGCGCAGCAGAAGATCGAGCATTTTCTGACCCAGGCCGTGACGGCCGGCAAGCTTGAGATCAAGGACATTCCCATGGCGGCGAGCCAGTTTCTGGCGCTGCTGCGTGGCGATCTGCCGCTGCGGCGCCTGTTCGTGTGCGCCAACGCGTGCGAGGAAGTCGACATCCGCCGCAACGCCGAAGCCGCCGTGGAAGTGTTCCTGCGCGCCTACGCGCCCCGTTGAGTTTGCAGGCATGGGCGCCGGCCTGTGCTTCGTGCTTGAATACATCCTTGAAGCGGGGGTGCCGCGCGCGCAGAGCGTGCGGCTGAGAAAAACCCTTCGAACCTGACCCGGCTCATACCGGCGTAGGGAGCTTCACCGGCCACGCCGGTGCCGCCGCTTCGTCCCAGCCCACGAGGACGAACCATGAACGCGCAAGTCTCCGAATTGCTGAGCGCAAGCGCCGCGCTCTCCGCCGCCGTCACCGCGCCGATTCCCGGCTCGCGCAAGATCCACGTGCAGGGTAGCCGTGTCGATTTGCGCGTGCCGATGCGCGAGGTGCAACTGGCCGACACGCCGGCGATGTTCGGCGCCGAAGTCAACACGCCGCTGGCGCTGTACGACACCTCGGGGCCATACACCGACCCCGCTGCGCGCATTGATCTGACCGCCGGCCTGTCGGCGCTGCGCGCGACATGGATCGAATCGCGCGCTGACAGCGAAAGCCTGGGCGCGCGCAGCTCCGATTTCGCACGCCGCCACGCCCAGGCTGTGGAACTGGCCGCGGTGCGCTTTCCCAACCTGCCGTTGCCGCGCCGTGCCAGATCCGGCGCCAACGTCAGCCAGATGCATTACGCGCGCCTGGGGCAAGTCACCCCGGAGATGGAGTTCATCGCGATTCGTGAGAATCAACTCCTTGCGGAGTTGGGCGAAAACCAGCTTCTGGAATCGCCGGCCGACAAGGGCCTGCTCAAGCAGCATCCGGGACAGAATTTCGGCGCCAGCATCCAGTCGCGCATCACGCCGGAATTCGTGCGCGCTGAGGTGGCGCGCGGCCGCGCCATCATTCCCAACAACATCAACCACCCGGAATCCGAGCCGATGATCATCGGCCGCAACTTCCTGGTGAAGATCAACGCCAACATCGGCAACTCGGCGGTGACCAGCTCCATCGCCGAGGAAGTCGAGAAGATGGTCTGGGCGATCCGCTGGGGCGCGGACACGGTGATGGACCTGTCCACCGGCAAGCACATCCATGAAACCCGCGAATGGATCCTGCGCAACTCGCCGGTGCCGATCGGTACCGTGCCGATCTACCAGGCGCTGGAGAAAGTCGGCGGCGTGGCCGAAGACCTCACCTGGGATCTGTTCCGCGACACCTTGATCGAGCAGGCCGAGCAGGGCGTGGACTACTTCACCATCCACGCCGGCGTGCGCTTGCCGTTCATTCCGATGTCGGCCAAACGCGTCACCGGCATCGTCTCGCGCGGCGGCAGCATCATGGCCAAGTGGTGCCTGGCGCATCACAAGGAGAGCTTCCTTTACGCCCATTTCGAGGACATCTGCGACATCATGAAGGCCTACGATGTGGCTTTCAGCCTGGGCGACGGCCTGCGCCCCGGCAGCATTGCCGACGCCAACGACGAAGCCCAGTTCGCCGAGCTCGACACCCTCGGCGAGCTCACGCAAGTGGCATGGAAGCACGACGTGCAGGTGATGATCGAGGGTCCCGGCCACGTGCCCATGCAGATGATCAAGGAGAACATGGATCGCCAGCTTGAGAAGTGCGGCGAAGCGCCGTTCTATACCCTCGGTCCGCTGACTACCGACATCGCGCCCGGCTACGACCACATCACCAGCGCCATCGGCGCGGCCATGATCGGTTGGTACGGCACCGCCATGCTGTGCTACGTCACGCCAAAAGAACACCTCGGTTTGCCGGACAAGAAAGACGTGCGCGACGGCATCGTCACCTACAAGATCGCCGCGCACGCTGCCGACCTGGCCAAGGGTCACCCCGGCGCGCAGGCGCGCGACAACGCGCTGTCCAAGGCGCGTTTCGAGTTCCGCTGGGACGACCAGTTCAACCTCGGCCTCGATCCGGAAAAGGCCAAGGAATTCCACGACGAAACCCTGCCCAAGGACGCGCACAAGACCGCGCATTTCTGCTCGATGTGCGGGCCCAAGTTCTGCTCGATGAAGATCACCCAGGACGTGCGTGATTACGCCCGCGAGCACGGCATGAGCACCGCCGCGGCGCTGGATGCGGGCATGCAGGAAAAGTCCGCGGAGTTTCTCGACGGCGGCGGCGAGGTGTACCGGCCGGCATGAGGGTTGCCGGGGGGCGGGCCAGACACGCCCCACATTGACCGGCCCGACTCGCGGCGGCGTCAGGTGCCGTGTTCGGCGTCGTAGCGCTGTTTTGATGCGAGGACTTCAGCACGCGCCTGTACGGCTCCGTCCCAGCCGTCCAGCTTCACCCATTTGCCTTTCTCGAGATCCTTGTAGTGCTCGAAGAAATGGCCGATGCGCTCCTTCCAGTGTGCGGACACCTGCGCGATGTCCTCGACCTGCGCATAGCCGGCGAATACCTTGGCAGTCGGTACCGCGACGATCTTGTAGTCCTTGCCGGCTTCGTCGGTCATGCGCAGCACGCCCACCGGGCGGCAGCGCACCACCGAGCCCGGCACCAGCGGTAGCGGCAGGATCACCAGCGCATCGACCGGGTCGCCATCGTCGTACAGCGTGTGCGGCACATAGCCGTAGTTGCATGGGTAACGCATCGGCGTGGACAGGATGCGGTCGACGAAGATCGCGCCCGAGGCCTTGTCCACCTCGTACTTCACCGGTTCGGCGTCCTTGGGAATTTCGATGATGACGTTGATTTCGTGCGGCACGTCGCGTCCGGCAGGAACCAGATCCAGGCCCATGGGTAGTACTCGGGTAACGGGGAGGCGCCAAGTTTATTGCGCTGCAGCGCAATCCGTCGAACGGGGCGGTGCGTGAGTGCCGCGTGCCTACATGCAAACACGTTGCTCGAGGTCTGGCGTGCTGGCGATGACGGCGTTGCCGCCGGCTGCATTGCAGGATTGCGCGAAGGCCATGTTCGAGCCGGGCGCGGGCAGGCTGGCCAGCGCGGCGATTGGCGTCATGCCGCGCTGCAGGGCGGCGATCAGCGCCGCGGCGCGTGGCGTGATGCGGATGCTCAACTGCGTTTCCGCGGCACGCGGTGCCGGTGCTGCGGCCAGGGCCAGCAGCATGAACGCCACGAGGATGGCGGAGCGGGAAAATCCTGCGCGGGGCAGAGCAAGTGTTTTCATGCGCCCATGCTGCGCCCGCACAAATGCGCTGAATGTGCGCTGCAAGCTCTTTCCGGCGGCTCTTTGCAAAGGTTCGTGAAGCGTGGTGATGGCGCGCACGCTGCGCCCGTGCGCACGCGCACACTCGCGTTGCGCGGATGCTGGCGATGGCGTCGGTGACGGCGGCGGCTGAAACCCGACAATGGTTGACACGGGCGCGGTGTTTTTTCAGATCGCGGCCATCGTCGCTCGCCTGCGCCTACGTCATGGCGACGGCAAAATTGAGCTGCGTATGGCAGGTTTTGCCAGCACCTTGCCGGCTGCGATGGGCGCCATCTTGTGATGGTGATAGCCGCGTGCGGCGTGGATGCTGCGCCAGGATGTTGAGAAGTGCGTCGCTGCTGCCGGAGGTGGATGAACAATATTGGAAAATGCAGCGCAGCGGATTTCCGCATCCTGATAGGCTTTTGGTCTTTGCTGGGGCATATCGCGATGCAGGAACTGCTGCGCCGACTGGACTTGCTCAATCTCTCGCACGCCAGCGTGCATCTGGGCCTGCGCCTGCTGCTGGGCGTCGTGCTGTTCGCGCTGGGGCTGTGGCTGGCGGCGCGCGCGGCCAACTTGATGCGGCGCGCACTCAAGCGTGCGCGCGTCGAGCCGACGCTGATTCCATTTCTGCGCAACAGTCTGTACAGCGCGCTGATCGTGCTGGTCGCCGTGTCGGTGCTGGGTTTCCTCGGCGTGCCCACGGCCTCGCTGGTGACGGCGGTGGGCGCGGCGGGACTGGCCATTGGTCTGGCCTTGCAGGGCTCGCTGTCGAACCTCGCCTGGGGCGTACTGCTGATCCTGTTTCGGCCGTTTCGCACCGGCGACTGGGTGGATGCCGGCGGCTACAGTGGCAGCGTCGAGGCGATCAGCCTGATGCACACCACGTTGGTGCTGGCCGACAATCGCGTGGCGGTGATCCCGAACGCCAAGGTCGGTGCCGATGCCATCGTCAACTACAACCGCCGCGGCACGCGCCGTGCCGAGGTGCAGGTGGGGATCGGCTATGGCGATGATGTCGAGCGTGCGCTGCAGGTGTTGCGCGACATGCTGGCTGCGGATGCGCGCGTGCTCAGCGATCCGGCGCCAACGGTCTATGTCGCCGCGCTGGGCGACAGTTCGGTCAATCTCACCTTGTGGGCGTGGGCACAGCGCGCCGACTGGTGGCCGCTGCAACAGGACTTGCCGCGCCGGGTGAAGGAAACCATGGACGCAGCGGGTATCTCGATGCCGTTCCCGCAGCGCGAACTGCTGATCCGGCGCGCGCCGGTAACGCCGCGCGCGGATTGATCCGCGCGTTGATCGAATCATGAGCGCTCAGCCACGCCCGGGCGTGGCGTCGTCGCGGCGTCAAGCTGCCGCGGCGCCGACCGCGCTGCTCAGCCGCCGCCACCGCCGCCGTGTGGTGGCTTGTGCCCGCCGTGGCCTGCCCCATGCGCCGGGCCTTGCGGCGGCTTGCCGTCATGCCCCGGAGCGCCGGGGCGATGGCCCGGATGCGGCAGGTAATGGTGGCGGCCCCGCGGCAGGTAATGGCCTTGCCGCTGGGGGCGATAACGCAATGGCTGCCACCGGTAACCGGGCCGCGCCCATTGTGCGCGTTGCGGATACCAGGAGCGGTTGCGGTAATGGTTGCCCCAGTACGCATCCAGCACGAAGTTGACGATCGGAATGCCGATGCGCCCACCGTAAGTCGAGAGCACGACGCGTCGGTTGTTGTAGGGATAACGGACGTAATTCGCGGAAATCCAGCCGCGTGCGCCATCGCCTCGAACATCGCACCAGCTCCAGCCACTGGTGCAGCTGAAAACGGCGATCGGTGTGCCTGGCGGCAGCGTGACGACGCGCGGGTAGCGCACATCGGGGCCGGCGCGCAGATTCACATAACCGTTGACATAGCCATCGGCGGCCAGTGCCGACAGCGGAGCCAGCGCCGCGACGGCGAGTACGACAAGTTTGTACAGACGCTTCATCAAGAGTCCTCCTGAGAACGGGCCAAGCAACAATCATCAAGCAAGAGTCAGTATGCGGTTTTTTACAGCAATGGCATGATGGGCATCGGTGCGTTCGCGCACAGTCACTCTCCCAGAATCGGGTTCGCACCGCGTCTGCCTGCAGCGCGTGGACCGGGCTGCCGGCCCGCAGTGCCTTGATCTCATTATGGATTGCCGTCGCCGCAGTGATCGCATGCATCCGGCTATGTGCCGCGCAACCGCAGTCATGACGGGTCCGCGTTCGCGCGTTGCTGGAATCGACCGGCGCTCCACTACCTGCACCTGCGACCCATGCATTCGTCAGCAAGCGCGCGCGAGGCATGACGTACGTGACGCGTTGCGCGACAATCAACGCTTGCACATTGCCGAATGCAGGAGCATGCATGTCCTCGCTGATCGAAGCCCAGGTGCCGGATATCGGCAATTACCACGACGTGCCGGTGATCGAGCTGCTGGTGAAACCCGGCGATACGGTGACCAAGGATCAGGGTCTGGTGACGCTGGAATCGGATAAGGCGACGATGGAAGTGCCGGCTCCGGCCGCGGGCGTGGTGAAGGAGCTGAAGGTCAAGCTGGGTGATGCGGTGTCCGAGGGCGTGCTGATCGCGCTGATCGAAACGACAGAACCCGCGTCTCTCCCCTCTCCCGCCGCCGGGGGGGGAACCGAGGATGAGGGTTCGCCTTCGGCCAAGCTCGCAGAATCCGCCGGAGCCTCATCCGGCGCTGCGCTGCATCCCTCGACAGGCTCAGGACAGATCCCTTCGGCCAGCTCAGGACAGGCTTCTCTCCCGACGGGAGAAGGCAAGGCAGAATCTCCGTCAGCGATCGCTCGCCCCGTGGCTGCGCCGCCCGTGCGCTTCGACAGCAGCGCGGTGATGCCCGATCAGGTGCCTTACGCCACGCCGGCGCTGCGCCTGTTCGCGCGCGAGTTGGGTGTGGATCTGACCCAGGTCAAGGGCAGCGGACGTGGCGGGCGTATCGTGCGCGAGGACGTGCAGGCCTTCGTCAAGCAAGCCTTGAGCGCAGGGAGTGGCGCGCGCGCCGCGGGCGGCAACGGGCTCAACCTGCTGCCTTGGCCGGAGATCGATTTCGCCAAGTTCGGCGCCGTCGAGGCGCAGCCGCTGGGCAAGATCAAGCGCGCCACCGGCGCCAATCTGGCGCGCAACTGGGCACTGATCCCGCACGTCACCCAGCACGATCTGGCCGACATCACCGCGATGGAGGCTTTCCGCAAACAGCTCGGCGGCGAGCACAAGGACATCAAGATCACGCCGCTGGTGTTCCTGATCAAGGCGGCGGTCGCGGCGCTGCAGGCCTTCCCGACCTTCAATGCCTCCCTCAACGCGGCCGGCGACACGCTGACGCTGAAGAAGTATTTCCATATCGGCATCGCCGTGGACACGCCCGATGGTCTGGTGGTGCCGGTGCTGCGCGATTGCGACCAGAAGGGCCTGCTGGAGCTGGCGCGCGAACTGGGCGCGATCTCGGTCAAGGCGCGCGACAAGAAGCTGACCCCGGCGGACATGTCCGGCGGGTGTTTCTCGATCTCCTCGCTCGGTGGCATCGGTGGCACCGCGTTCACGCCGATCATCAATGCGCCCGAGGTGGCGATCCTCGGCGTCAGCAAGAGCGCGCTGCAGCCGGTGTGGAACGGCAACGCCTTCGAGCCGCGGCTGCTGCTGCCGCTGTCGCTGAGCTATGACCATCGCGTGATCGACGGCGCCGCGGCGGCACGCTTCACCACCCACATCGCGCGCGCGCTGGGCGACCTGCGCCGACTGCTGCTCTGAACGCGACGCCGGCATGAGCCACACGGCGTCCATGCAGACGCTGCTGCAAACGCTGCAGGCGCGGCTTGCGGATGGGCTCGACTTTCGCCTGATCACGCTCGGCCGCAACGGTTACAGCCTCAGCGTCGGCATGCTGCTGGGCGCGCTGCTGATCCTGCTGATTTCAAAATTGGCCTCGTGGCTGGTGCAGCGCGGGCTGGCCGGCTACGGCGCGCGCTACGCGCACGCCAATCCCGCCGCGTTGTATACGTTGGGGCGACTCAGCCATTACGCGATTCTGGTGCTGGGCGTGGTGCTGGCGCTGGGCGCGGCCGGCATCCCGGTCAGCAAGTTGACACTGATCGCCGGAGGCATCGGCATCGGGCTGGGTTTCGGCCTGCAGGCGATCTTCAACAATTTCATTTCCGGGCTGATCCTACTGTTTGATCGCAGCCTAAAGGTGGGCGATTTCGTCGAGTTGGCCTCGGGCGTGCACGGCACCGTGCGCGACATCAAGATCCGCGCCACGCGCATCACCACCAACGACGACATCGACATCCTCGTGCCCAACTCGGAGTTTGTCAGCGGGCGCCTGATCAACTGGACCCTGCAGGAAGTCACACGGCGCTTGCGTGTGCCGTTTGGCGTGGCTTACGGCTCGTCCAAGGAACTGGTGAAGAAGGCCGCGCTGGAGGCCGCCGCCGCGGTACCGTTCACGCAAAGCCTGCAGGGCGCGCATGCGCCGCAGGTGTGGCTGGTCGGCTTTGGCAGTTCCACGCTCAATTTCGAGCTGGTGGTGTGGCTCGATGCCGATGCCACGCGGCGCCCGTCCTCGGCGCTGGCGGCTTACAACTGGGCGCTGGAAACGGCGCTGGTCGGGCATGGTCTGGAGCTGTCGTGGCCGCAGCGCGATTTGCGCATGCGCAGCTGGTTCGGGCTCGAAGGCGAGCAGGCGCGCGCCGCCATCGCCGAACTGCTTGGCGTCGTGCCGGCCGCGTCGCCAGCACCTGCAGCGCCCGCGCCCACGCCAGGCGCCGCCTACGCCGGCAACGACGCCATCCGCGACGTGCCGCGTTACGCCGATGCATCGCCCAGCAACACACCGCCGCCCGCGCGCTGAGCGCTGCTCCATTCATCGCGCCCATTCATTTCGAGGAGTTCGCCATGCCCACCCTACTTGAAGCCCAGGTGCCGGATATCGGCAATTACCACGACGTGCCGGTGATCGAGCTGCTGGTGAAACCCGGCGATACGGTGACCAGGGATCAGGGTCTGGTGACGCTGGAATCGGACAAGGCGACGATGGAAGTGCCGGCGCCGGCCGCGGGCGTGGTGAAGGAGCTGAAGGTCAAGCTGGGTGATGCGGTGTCCGAGGGCGTACTGATCGCGCTGATCGAAACGACAGAACCCGCGTCTCTCCACTCTCCCGTCAAGAGCGCGGCGTCCCCCCCCGCTCCCGCCGGGAGAGGGGGGCTGGGTGAGGGTACGAGCGTGCGTGGGACCGAATCCCCACCCGTCGCCGCGCCCGCAGTCATTGCCGCCGCCGCATCCGCTGCCCGCAAGGCCGATATGGAATGCGCGCTGCTGGTGCTGGGCGCCGGCCCCGGTGGTTACACCGCGGCGTTCCGTGCCGCCGATCTGGGCATGGATGTGGTGTTGGTCGAGCGCTATCCGAGTCTCGGTGGCGTGTGTCTCAACGTCGGCTGCATTCCGTCCAAGGCGCTGCTGCACACCGCCGAGGTGATCGCGGAGGCCGCAGCCATGGCGGCGCATGGCGTCAGCTTCGGCGCGCCCAAACTGGATCTGGACAAGCTGCGCGCGTTCAAGAACGGCGTGGTCGGCAAGCTCACCGGCGGGCTGGCCGGCATGGCCAAACAGCGCAAGGTGCGCGTGCTGCAGGGTACCGGTACCTTCATTGCGCCACATGAGCTGGACGTGGCCACGGCCGAGGGTGTCAAGCGTGTGCGCTTTGCCCAGGCGATCGTCGCGGCCGGTTCGCAGGCGCTGAAACTGCCGGGTTTCCCCTGGGACGATGCGCGCGTGATGGACTCCACCGACGCGCTGGCGCTGACCGATATTCCCAAGTCGCTGCTGGTCGTCGGCGGCGGCATCATCGGCCTGGAAATGGCTTGCGTGTATGCGGCACTGGGCAGCGCGGTGACCGTGGTCGAGTTGGCCGAGCAGTTGATGCCGGGCTGCGATTCCGATCTGGTCAGGCCGCTGCAGCAGCGTTTGAGCAAGCGTCTGGCCGGCATTCACTTGAAGGCCAAAGTCGCGCAGGCCTCGGCGCAGAAAGACGGCATCCATGTCGTGTTCGAGGGCGAATCCAAGCCTGTGCGCGATGTGTTCGATCGCGTGCTGGTGGCGGTCGGACGCGTGCCCAACGGCAAGCGCATCGGCGCCGAGGCGGCAGGCATCGCGGTGGATGCGCGCGGCTACATCGCCGTGAACGAGCAGATGCGCAGCAACGTGCCGCACATCTTCGCCATCGGCGACATCATCGGCAATCCGATGCTGGCGCACAAAGCCACGCACGAGGCCAAGCTGGCCGCCGAGGTCGCCGCCGGCGAGAAGCGCGCATGGTTGGCGCGGGTGATTCCCTCGGTGGCCTACACCGATCCCGAGATCGCCTGGGTGGGCGTGAGCGAGCGCGAGGCGCAGGAGAAGAATCTGGCCATCGAAGTGGCGCGCTTCCCCTGGGCGGCGTCCGGGCGCGCGCTGGGCATGGATCGCAGCGAGGGCTTCAGCAAGCTGATCTTCGACGCGCAAACCAAACGCGTGGTCGGTGGCGGCATCGTCGGCGTGCACGCCGGCGATCTGATCGCCGAGGTGGCGCTGGCCATCGAGATGGGCGCCGAGGCCGCCGACATCGGCCACACCATCCATCCGCACCCCACGCTCAGCGAAACCGTGGCCATGGCCGCCGAAATCATGGACGGCAGCATCACCGATCTGATTCCCCCGAAAAAACGCTGAGTGCGAGCGCACGGCAACAGTGTGTTTGCGCGCCGATGCTGGTGTCGGTGCACGCCGCCCGCACAATGCCTGCAAGGCGCCGTGCGCGTCTTGTGAACATTCCATCCACCTTTGCGAGGAAGCTGCATGAAACTCTACTTTTCCCCCGGCGCCTGCTCGCTGTCGCCGCATATCGTGCTGCACGAGCTGGGCCTGTCGTTCGAGCTGGTGCAGGTTGATTTGAGCAGCAAAAAAACCAAGGACGGCAGCGACTTCCGGAAGATCAATCCCAAAGGCTACGTACCGGCGCTGCAACTGGATGACGGCGCCATCCTCACCGAAGGTCCGGCGATCGTGCAGTACCTGGCCGATCAGAAACCCGCGGCGGGTCTGGCGCCCGCCAACGGCACCTTCGCGCGTTACCGACTGCAGGAATGGCTGAACTTCATTTCCACCGAGCTGCACAAGCAGTTCAGCCCGTTGTTCAATCCGGCTTCGACCGATGCGGTGAAGCGGGCGCAGCAGGAGCGCCTGGCCGAGCGTTTCCGACAGATCGTCGCGGCCATGGGCGCCGCGCCGTATCTGATGGGCGATCAGTTCACGGTGGCCGATGCCTATCTGTACACGGTGCTGACCTGGGCCGGCTTCTTGGGCGTGGATCTCACTCCGTTCCCGGCGCTCAAGGCCTATATGGAGCGCGTCGAGGCGCGTCCCGCGGTGCGCGCCACGCTGGCTGCGGAGCGCGCGGCCAAGAAGGGCTGAACCGCGCGATGTGATCGCCGGCATCGCGATCGAGGCAACAGAAAACGACGCCCCTGCGGGCGTCGTTTTCATGACGATGGCATGACGCGATTCGCGCGACGCTCAGGTGTTCTGAGCGGCCTCCGGCGTCACCGTGCCCACGGTTTCGTAATGCCGCACCAAGCCTTCCTGGTCGAGCAGGTACTGCGCCTCCTCGGCGGTGTACACGGCCTGCTGCGGGTCGCCGCCCACCCAGGCACTGATTGCGTCCATCGAATCCCACAGCGTCAGCATCACGAATTCGGCGTGCTCGCCCTGATAGCGGCGCAGCACCCAACCGCCACGCTGCCCGGGTTTTCCAGCCAGGGCCGGCAGCGCCACGCTGTTGAGAAACTTGAGATAAGCCTCGGCCGTGTCCTTGTGCGTGATGCCCCGCCAGACGCGTGCGATCATGTCTCGTCCCCCGTTGCAGCCGGTCCGCTTGCGGCTGGCGTGCGCAGCTTAGCAGGCCGCTCGCGCGCCGCCGCCGCGTGCGCCTGTTGGCCGGCAACCTTGAAGCGGTTGAGCGATTGCAGCCACAGCTCATGCTGCGTGGCTTCGCTGGCGCTGTCGGGAATGCGATTGAACGGAACGCGCATCGGCGCGGCCTCGTGGCGGATCGCCGCACTGAGCCCGCCGAAGTACACCGCGTTGTGGCCGAAACGCGCGTTGATGCGATCGATCGTTGCGTCCAGGGGATCGCCCGCCATCGGCGCATCGAACAAATCCGGTGCGGCGGCAGCGGGATCACTGAGGCGGTGCAGGGTCACGCTGAGCGCCAGCGGGCGCGCGCCGCGCGGACCGGGCAGGGCGGGTTGCGCGGCGTCATCCAGCAGTTCGCGCAGCGCGTGCAGCAGCGTCGCCGTGGATGCCGTGGCGGCAAAGCGTGCATCGCGCTCCCAGCGCGGGCGCTCGCCGGTGTAGCGCACGCGTACCGCCAGCGCGCCCGCGCGCAGGCCCAGGCGGCGCAGGCGCATCGCCGCCTTGCTCAGCAGTTTTTGCAGCACCGCGCGCGCGCCCTGCGCGTTGCGCAACTCGGGGCCGAGTACGTGCGAATGACCCACCGAGCTGCGCGTGGTCGGTCGTGGTGGCAGCCACTTGCCGTGCAGCAGGGCGTGGAAACGCTCGCCCTCGATGCCGCCCCAGACGTGGCGCAGCGCGGCGGCATCGGCGGCGCACAGTGCCGCCACGTTGCCTATGCCGTGGCGCAACAGGCGCTGCTCCAGCGCCGGACCGATACCGCACAGGTCGCGCAGCTCCAGCGCATGCAGTGCTTGCGGCAGATCGTCCGCTTCGAGCACGGTGAGGCCGTCGGGCTTGCGCATGTCGGCCGCGGTCTTGGCCAGGAAGGCATTGGCCGCGATGCCGATCGAGCAGCGCATGAACTCGGCTTCGCGCGCGATCTCGGCCTTGATCGCGCGCGCCAAGGCCTCGGCCTGCGCGCGCTGGCGCTCGTGGCCGAGCAGTTCGCACTCAACCTCGTCGATGGAGCCGACGTGGCTGATTGGCAGCACGCGCCCGATCGCCCCCAGCAGGCGGTGGTGCCACTCCACGTACAGCGCCGGGCGCGCCAGGCACAGCACCAGTTCCGGGCACAGCCGGCGCGCGTCGCTGACGCGCGTGCCGGTCTTGATGCCGAACGCCTTGGCGCTGTAGCTGGCGGCGATGCAGCAGGTGGACGCGGCCAGCACCGGCACCACCGCGACCGGCTTGACGCGCAGCGCCGGCTGCACCTCCTGTTCGACCGAGGCGAAATAGCTGTTGAAATCGACGAACAGGCTGCGCAGCGTCATCAGCGGCCTCCGCGTGAGGCGGGCAGTACAGCCTACTGCAGTCGCAGCCGCTGCGATGCCCGGCAGCTTGCCCGGTTCCGTGGTGGGGGGGCATGCTGTGCCGGCCATGCGTGGGGCATGGCGGTCCAATGGCAAGGGGAAGCACATGAACAATTTCGGTGCCCTGATGGGCATGGGTTTTGGGGTCGCACTGATCGGCGGGCTGATCGGGCTGGTGATCTCGGTCTTGCTCGGCGCGCTGATCCTCATGTTCGCCTACAAACTGGTGGTGAAATCCGACCCGGGCTATGGCAAGGCCGTGATCACGATGCTGGCCGTGATCGGCGCCGCGATCGTGATTCACATCGTTCTTGGCCTGGTGCTGTTCTGGCTTGGCATGCTGGCGGGCTTGATCATTTTCATCGCCGATTTCCTGGTGACCGCCTGGCTGATCCAGAAACTGATGAAATCGCCCATGAGTGGTGAAATCAGTTACGGTCAGGCTTGTCTTGTGGTGGTGGTCGACTGGTTGATCTGGCTGGCCATTGCCGTTGTGATGTGGGTCATCGGCATGACGATCGGTTTCTCGTTCATGCATGGAATGATGCGCTGACGCTGCATTGAGTTGCTGGGCGGCGCGTAGCGCGCCGTCCGGCCGCCATAAACGCTGGAATCGAGTTGCAATCACTGCTGCTGCCATGGCTGGGTGCATGGGCGAGCCTGGGGCCCGCCAGTGCCGTGCTGGCCGCGGCGCTGCTGTGGCTGCTGGCCACGCTGTTGCTGATGCTGGCGGTGCGCGTGATGCTGGGCTTCTGGGCAGCGCCGGGACGCAGCGCGCTGATCGTGTTGCTGTCGCTGGGGCTGACCGCGCTGCTGCTGCTGGCCTGGAATCTGGGCACGGCGCTGATGGGCAGCCTCGATCCCTTGCATTTGCATGTCGGGCTGAGTGTGCTGCTGGTGGCGCTGGCGCTGCTGGCACAGCTTTGGGTTCTGAGCCACTGGCTGGTGTTGCCCTCAGTGCGCGCGCCGAGCGCCGTTGGCATGCTTGGCGTGGCGTTGCTGTTCTGGGTGCTGCTGATTGTGGCGCTGACCGCGCTGGGCCTGTCGCTGGGCTTGCCGGTGCCGCGCCCGTGAGCAGCACAATGCTCAGTAGGCGATGCGCGCGCGCTTGAGCAGCTTGCTCACCAGCCAGGCCGGGCCGATCAGCAGATAGGCGAGATCGGTCAGAAACGACGGGCGCTGGCCCTCGATGGCGTGGCCGATGAATTGCCCGATCCATGCCAACACAAACACCACGCCGGCGAGGATCAGCAGATGCTCGGCGCCCAGCGCGACAAAGGCGAGGTGGGCGATGAAGCCGAACACCACGAACACGGCCAGCATGCCCAGGCCGATCACGCGCGACAGCCGCCAGTAGAACAGCCAGGCCAGAAACATCGCCACGCCCGCCCACAGCCCTGGCTGCGCGAAGGCCAGCGGCACCGGGACTGCCCACAGCGCGGCAATCACGCACCACAGAATCAGCGGCACGCACACCCAATGGATGGCGCGATTGCGCGCGTTGCGATGGACATTGCCGTAGCTGTCAAACCACTGCTGCACGTCGCGCATGAAGCGGGCTTCTCCGGTCGGGGTTGCTGTTATACCGCGGCGCGTGCTGTTGTGATCAAGAACCAGTGCGGCCGCTTTACACGGTGAGCTTGTGCAGCGCCTCGACGTACTTGGCGCGCGTGGCCGCGATCACCTCGGGCGGGATGCGCGGACCGGGCGCCTGCTTGTTCCAGTGCAGCGTTTCCAGGTAGTCGCGCACGAACTGCTTGTCGTAGCTTGGCGGACTGGTGCCGATGCGGTACGCATCGGCCGGCCAGAAGCGCGAGGAGTCCGGCGTCAGCATTTCGTCCATCACGTAGAGCGTGCCGGCGGCATCGAGGCCGAACTCGAACTTGGTGTCGGCGATCAAAATTCCACGTTGCGCGGCGTATTCGACGGCATGACTGTACAACGCCAGCGTGGCCGCGCGCACCTGCTCAGCGAGATCGGCGCCGATAGTGGCGACAACCTGGTCGAAGGCAATGGCTTCGTCGTGGCTGCCCGCGGCGGCCTTGGTCGATGGCGTGAAGATCGGCCGCGGCAGTTTTTCCGCCTGCTGCAGTCCCGCCGGCAGCGCGATACCGCTGATGCGGCCCGTGGCCAGGTAATCCTTCCAGCCGGAGCCGGCCAGATAGCCGCGCGCCACCGCTTCGATCGGCACTGGCTTGAGGCACCTGGCGACCACGCTGCGCTGCGCATACAGCGTGGCATCCACGCCCGTGGGCAGCATGCTGGCCACGCTGATGCCGGTCAGGTGATTCGGCATCAGCGCTGCCGTGCGCGCGAACCAGAAGTTGGACAGTTGCGTCAGCAGCTCGCCCTTGCCGGGAATCGGATCGGGCAGCACCACGTCGAACGCCGACAGGCGATCGCTGGCCACGATCAGCAGGCGTTCGGCATCCAGCGCATAAACATCGCGCACCTTGCCCCGATGCAGCAGGTGCAGACCGGGCAAATCGGATTGGACCAGCAGACTCACGGCAGGCTCGCAGATTGGGCGAAAAATCCATTGTAATGGTCGCATCGCGGCCGCTGCGCGCGGCTTGGTTAAACTGCGCGCTTTGCCGCGAACCGCGCCATGCCCTTGCTGCGTCTTTTCCTGATCTGCGCCGTGCCCGGCCTGCTCATGCTGCTGTTGGGCGCTTGCAGTGAGCGCCTGCCGCGCAGCAGTGGTCGTGCCGCGCTCGCGCCAGCCGGCATGCAACCGCCGGCACAGTTGGGCCTGTGCGCCGCCTGCCATGGTGCCAACGGCCATGCGCGGCAACCGGACATTCCCGATCTCGCCGGCCAGAAAGCGGATTACCTATTCAAGGCCATGCGCGATTACCAGAGCGGTGCGCGCAACGTGCCGCTGATGCGCGGCGCGCTCGGCCCGATCGACCCCAAGCAGATGCGTGCGCTGGCCGACTGGTATGCCGCGCAACCCATGTGCCTGCCGCAGGTGCGCCGCCCGTGAGTTTCTTGTGGACCTGGGTGGGCGCGGCGTTTGGCCTGACCTTCGGCCACAGCCTGGGCGCGCTGATCCTGGGCGCGCTGATCGGCTGGGTGGTGGACACCATGCGCCATCAGCGTCGGCGCCTGCGTGCGCAGCGCCAGTTCGTGGCGCCGCTGTTTGCGGTGCTGGGTGCGCTGGCCAAGGCCGATGGGCGCGTCAGCGCGGCCGAGATCAACGTCGCCGAGCGCATGATGCAGCGCTTCAATCTCGACGCCGCGCAGCGCGCCGAGGCCATCGCGCGCTTCAACGCCGGCAAGCAGGCCGGTTTTCAGCTCGCGCCCGCGCTCGGCGAGTTGCGTCGCATCTGCGCGCCGCAGCCGCAACTGGCCTGGGCCGTGCTCGATGTGCTGGCCGAGGTCGCCTATGCCGAAGGCGCGGTCAGCCCGGCCGGGTTTCAGTTGCTGCAACAAACCGCGCACGCGCTGGGCTTTGGCGACATGCAACTGCTGGCGCTGCTGATGATGCGCGGCTACGCCATGCCGCAGGGCGCGGCGGGCGCGTGGCAGCAGCAGGGTTATCAGCAGGCTTACCAGCAAGGCTATCGGCGAGCGCCCTCACCGCGCAGCAGCGGACCTGATCCTTATGCCGTGCTCGGTGTGGAGCGCAGCAGCGACGACGCCAGCATCAAGCGCGCCTACCGCAAGCTGATTTCGCAGTATCACCCGGATCGTCTCGGCGATCTGCCGGAAGAACTGCGCCGCCGCGCCGAGCGCCGCGCCAGCGAAATCAACACCGCGTGGGAAGCGATCAAGGCCGAGCGCGGGATTGTGTGAGCCACGCAGTCATCAGCGAAGAACGCAAAGATCGCCAGGAATTCAGGATCAACATCCTTTGCGTGTTTCGCGTCCTTCGCGGACAAAAACCGCGACAGCACACTGATCGACGCCGCGCGCTTGGCTGCGGACAGCGCGTGGTCGACAATGCGCTTTTCGCGGAGTCATGCCATGCGCCAGCCCATCGTCATCGCGCCATCGATTTTGTCCGCCGATTTCGCGCGGCTGGGCGAGGACGTGCGCAAGGCGCTGGATGCCGGCGCCGACTGGGTGCACTTCGACGTGATGGACAACCACTACGTGCCCAATCTCAGCATCGGGCCGCAGGTGTGCAAGGCGCTGCGCGACTACGGCATCACCGCGCCGATCGACGTGCATCTGATGGTGACGCCGGTGGACCGCATCGTGCCCGATTTCGTCGCCGCTGGCGCCAGCCGCATCAGCTTCCATCCCGAGGCCAGCGCGCACGTTGATCGCACGCTGCAGCTCATTCACGGCCACGGCTGCAAGGCCGGGTTGGTGTTCAACCCGGCCACGCCGCTGAGCTGGCTGGACTGGACGCTGGAGCAGCTCGACCTGGTACTGCTGATGAGCGTCAACCCCGGCTTCGGCGGGCAGAAATTCCTGCCAGGCACGCTGGACAAACTGCGCGCGGTGCGCGCGCGCATCGACGCCAGTGGCCGTGAAGTACGCCTGCAAGTGGATGGCGGCATCAACGCCGAAACCATCGCCGCGGCGGCAGCGGCGGGCGCCGATACCTTCGTCGCCGGCAGCGCCGTATTCGGCCAGCCCGACTATCGCGCGGTGATCGCCAACCTGCGCGAGCGCGCCGCCGCATCGGTATCGTGCTGACGCCGCGCGGCGGCGCTGCTATCGTGCTGCGTTCGCTTCTGGCTCGCCGCACGCCGTGATCACCCAAGCCGAGTTCGACACCCTCGCCGCGCAGGGCCATACCCGCATTCCCGTGGTGCGCGAGGTCTTTTCCGATCTGGATACACCGCTGTCGGTGTATCTGAAGCTGGCCGATGGGCCGCATACGTTTCTGTTCGAGTCGGTCGAGGGCGGCGAGGCATGGGGGCGCTATTCGATCATCGGTCTGCCGGCGCGGCGCGTGTACACGTTGCGCGCCGGCGTGCTGGAGACAAGCGATCTGGGCGAGGTGATCGCGCGCGACACGCCGGCCGATCCGCTGGCCGCCATCGAGCAACTGCGCGCCAGCTTCAAGGTGCCGCGCCTGCCGGGCCTGCCCGCGTTCACCGGTGGGCTGGTGGGGTATTTCGGCTTCGAGTGCATCGGCTACATCGAGCCGCGCCTGTTGCGCGCGGACAAGCCCGACCTGCTGGGCACGCCCGACGCGCTGCTGATGCTGGCCGATGAAGTGGCGGTATTCGACAACCTGCGCGGGCGCCTGTTTCTGATCGTGCATGCCGACCCGGCGCAGCCGCAGGCCTGGCGCCGCGCCGTGCGGCGCCTGGATGAGCTGGCGTTTCGTCTGCGCCGCGCGGGATCGGCCTATCCGGAAACGCTGCGCGCCAAGCCGCTGGCCGAGGCCGATTTCAAATCCAGTTTCAGCCGCGCCGAATACGAGGCGCTGGTCGAACGCGCCAAGGAATACATCCGTGCCGGCGATATTTTCCAGGTGGTGCCCTCGCAGCGCCTGAGCGTGCTTTTTGATGGTCGCCCGGTGGACGTGTACCGCGCATTGCGCGCGTTGAACCCCTCGCCATACATGTACTTCATCGACCTGGGAGCAACGCAGATCGTCGGTTCCTCGCCGGAAATTCTGGTGCGCGTCAAGGACGGCAAGGTGGTGCTGCGCCCGATCGCCGGCACGCGCCGCCGCGGTGCCACGGCGGATGAAGACCAAGCGCTGGCCGAGGAACTGCTGGCCGATCCGAAGGAGCGCGCCGAGCATCTGATGCTGATCGACCTGGGCCGCAATGATGTGGGTCGTGTCAGCATCGCCGGCAGCGTGCGCGTCAGTGAATCGTTCGTCATCGAGCGTTACTCGCACGTCATGCACATCGTCTCGCAGGTCGAGGGCACGCTGGCGCCGGGACTGGGCTACATGGACGCGCTCAAGGCCAGCTTTCCGGCGGGCACGGTCTCGGGCGCGCCCAAGATTCGCGCGCTGGAGATCATTCAGGAACTGGAACCGCATCGGCGCAACGTGTACGCCGGCGCGGTCGGCTGGATCGGCTGGTGGGGCGATGGCGACACCGCCATCGCCATCCGCACCGCGGTGATCCAGGACGGCCAGTTGCACGTGCAGGCCGGTGGCGGCGTGGTGTACGACTCCGACCCGGCCGCCGAGTGGGAGGAAACCATGAACAAGGGCCGCGCCCTGTTCCGCGCCGTGGCGCAAGCCGCGCGGGGGCTGTGACGTGCTGTTGCTGATCGACAACTACGACAGCTTCACCTGGAACCTGGTGCAGTACCTCGGCGAGCTGGGCGCGGAAGTGAAAGTGCTGCGCAACGATGCCATCGATGTCGCCGCCATTCACGCGTTGCGGCCCGCGCACATCGTGATTTCGCCGGGGCCGTGCACGCCCAATGAAGCCGGTGTGTCGCTGCAGGTGCTGCGTGAACTCGGCGGCAGCGTGCCGATCCTCGGCGTGTGTCTGGGGCATCAGGCCATCGGTCAGGCGTTCGGCGGCACGGTGGTGCGCGCGCCGCAGATCATGCACGGCAAGACATCGCGTATCCGCCATGCGGGCGCGGGCGTGTTCGCCGGCCTGCCGGATGGCTTTACCGCGACGCGCTATCACTCGCTGGTGGTGGCGCCGGAAGCACTGCCCGACTGCCTGGAGGTAAGCGCGTGGAGCGAATATCCCGACGGCACGCGCGAGGCGATCATGGGCCTGCGTCACAAGACCCTGCCGATCCAGGGCGTGCAGTTTCATCCCGAATCCATCCTCACGCAGCACGGCCACGCCCTGCTGCGCAATTTTCTGGCGGGTTGATGCCATGAAGTCCGTCACCATCACTCCGCACGAAGCGCTGCAGCGCACGATCGAGCACCGCGAGATCTTTCACGACGAGATGATCGATCTGATGCGTCAGATCATGCGCGGTGAGGTGCCGCCGGCGCTGACCGCGGCGATCATCACCGGTCTGCGCGTGAAAAAGGAAACCGTGGGCGAGATCACCGGCGCGGCGCGCGTGATGCGCGAGCTGGCGGTGCGCGTGTTCACGCCGGCTTATCCGCACTTCATCGATATTGTCGGTACCGGCGGCGACGGCGCGCACAGTTTCAATATCTCCACCGCCAGCATGTTCGTGGCCGCGGCCGCGGGCGCGCAGGTGGCCAAGCACGGCAATCGCGGCGTGTCCTCGAAATCGGGCAGCGCCGATGTGCTCGAGGCGCTCGGCGCGGTCATCGACCTGGCGCCGCGGCAGGTCGCGCAATGCCTGGCCGAGACCGGCATCGGCTTCATGTTCGCGCCCAACCATCATCCGGCGATGAAAGCCGTCGCGCCGGTGCGGCGCGAGTTGGGCGTGCGCACCATCTTCAACATCCTCGGCCCGCTGACCAATCCGGCCGCCGCGCCCAATATTCTGATGGGCGTGTTTCATCCCGATCTGGTTGGCATCCAGGTGCGCGTGCTGCAGCAGCTTGGCGTGCAGCGCGCCATGGTCGTTTACGGCAAGGACGGATTGGACGAGATTTCCCTCGGCGGCGTGACCCTGGTGGGCGAGCTGCGCGAGGGCGAGGTGCGCGAGTACGAACTGGAGCCGGAAGATTTCGGTTTCAGCATGGCCTCCAGCCGCAATCTGCGCGTGGACGATGCCGCTGCCTCGCGCGAACTGCTGCTGGCGGCGCTGGAAAATCGCCACGCCATCGCGCGCGACGTGGTGCTGTTGAATGCCGGCGCGGCGCTTTACGTCGCCGGGCTCGCGGCTGATCTCGCCGCAGGCATTGCGCGCGCGCGCGCCGCCATCGACAGCGGCGGCGCGCGCGCGCGCGTGGATGCTTTCATCGCCGCCACGCAGCGGCTCAAAGGCGCCGCGGCGTGAGCGACATCCTTGATCGCATCCTCGCGCGCAAGGCAGAGGAAGTGCGCGCGCGCCGTGCGCTGCTGCCGCTGGCCGAACTCGCCGCGCGCTGCAGCACCGCGCCCGCGCCGCGCGGTTTCGCCGATGCGCTGATCGAGCGCATCGCGGCCGGCTTGCCCGCGGTGATCGCGGAGATCAAGAAGGCCAGCCCGAGCAAGGGCGTGATCCGGCCCGACTTCGACCCGGCCGCGATCGCGCGCGGCTATGCCGCCGCCGGCGCCACCTGTCTGTCGGTGCTGACCGATGTGGATTTCTTTCAGGGCAGCGACGCCTACCTCGAACAGGCACGCGCGGTCTGCGCGCTGCCGGTGCTGCGCAAGGACTTCGTTGTCGATCCGTACCAGGTGTACGAGGCGCGCGCATTGGGTGCCGATTGCATTCTGCTGATCGTCGCCGCGCTTGACGACAGCGCATTGCTGGAGCTGAGTCTGTTGGCCAGTGAGCTGGATATCGACGTGCTTGCCGAGGTGCATGACGCAGTGGAACTGGAGCGCGCGCTGAATCTTCCGGTGCGCTTGATTGGCGTCAACAACCGCGATCTGCGCAGTTTTGCAACCAGGCTGGACACGACGCTGGCGTTGCGCACGCGCGTACCCGCCGAACGCCTGCTAGTCAGTGAGAGCGGCATCCGCACGCCCGCGGACGTGGCGTTGCTGCGCGCTGCCGGTGTGCAGGCGTTTCTGGTCGGCGAAGCGTTCATGCGCGTGGCTGATCCGGGCGCCGAACTGGCGCGCCTGTTCGCAATTCCGGCGCCATGAACCAGGCCGTGTCACCGGCCGCGGCCGCAACGCCGCGCGTGGTGCTGTTCGATTTCGACGGCGTGCTGGTGCGTGGCGACAGCTTCAGCGGTTTTCTGCGCGTGCGCGTGCGCCGCCAAGCCTGGCGCCTCGCGCTGCTGCTACCGTTGTTGCCGGCGTTGCCGCTGCTGCTGCGGCGGCGCGGGCGGCGCATTCTGTTGCACTGCACGGTGCGCCTGTTGCTGCTTGGTACCAGCCTGTCGCGTTACCGGGCATTGGCCGAATCGCACGCGCGGGTACAGGCGCTGCGGCGCGGGTTCTTCGTGCCGGACGCGGTCAGCGCGCTGCGCCGCCATCTGTTGCGCGGTGATCGCGTCATTGTGGTCACCGGCTGCGAGGAGCACCTGGCGCGCGCGCTGCTGCAGGCGGTGCGGCTGGACGGTGTGGAGCTGGTGGCCTCGCGTCTGCACAGATCCTGGCTGGGCGCGGTGCCGGCGGTGCACAACGTCGGCCGCGAGAAGTTGCGCCAGATGGAAGCGCATGGCGTCGAACCGCCGTTCGCCTGCGTCTACAGCGACGCCGGCGCCGATCTGCCCATGCTGCTGGCGGCCGAGCGCGCGGTGCTGGTCAATCCCGGCGAGAGCCTGCGCGCGCGCATGCAGGCCCGACTGGGCAGCCGCTACGCCGAGGTCGAGTGGAGCTGAGTCGAACGCCTCAGCGCGTGCCCAGCACCACCACGGTCTTGCCGGAGACGTGGATCATGCCGCGCTCCTCGAGCTGCTTGAGCACGCGTCCCGCCATCTCGCGCGAGCAGCCGACGATGCGCGACAGCTCCTGTCGCGAGATGCGAATCTGGGTGCCCTCGGGATGCGTCAGCGCGTCAGGCTCCAGGCACAGGTCCAGCAGGGTGCGACTGATGCGGCTGGAAACATCCATGAACGCCAGACGGCTGGCCTGACGCGAAGCGCGCAACAGACGTGAACTCAGTTGCGTGCCAATCAGGAACAGCAGCTTCGGGCATTCCTCGTGCAGACCCGTGGCGAACAACTGGAACAGGCGCTCGTAACTGATTTCCGCCAGTTCGCAGTTCGCGCGCGTGCGCACCGTGGTTTCGCGCTGGGTGGGCTGGAAGAACAGTCCGGTTTCACCAATGAACTCGCCGCGGTTGATGTAGGCGACAATCAACTCGCGCCCTTCCTCGTCCTCGGTGAGCACGGTGACCGAACCATCGACCACGTAAAACAACGTGGTGGGCGCGTCGCCGGGGCGGATGATCGCAGTCTTCGGCGGATAGCGTCGCCGATGGCACTGCGCCAGAAAACGTTCCATTGAATCAGGATCGGGCGCCAGTGCGGCAGGCGCCTGACTGCGGCGAAAGTTTTCCTGCAACAGGTATTTAAGGCTCACGCGACCTCCCTGGCTGGGTGCGCGAATGCGCATCACGGCGTCTCATTCTGACAGCAAAAAATCGCGTCCGGCATATATTCAAGCGGTAGCCGCCAAGACGATACTATACGGCTGGCCGAACGCTGCAGCCGATGTGCCGCGGCACGCCCGCCGACGCGTCGCGCGGCACACACTTAGCATTTCATCGAGGAAGTCGCCGTGGTCATACCGCTGCCGCGCCTGCGCTTGCAGGGTTTCAACAACCTGACCAAGTCGCTGAGCTTCAATATCTACGACATCTGCTACGCGGTATCGGAGGAGCAGCGTCAGCGCTACATCGAGTACATTGACGAGCAGTACGACGCCGACCGCCTCACCCAGATCCTCAGCGACGTGGCCGAGATCATCGGCGCCAACATCCTCAACGTCGCGCGCCAGGACTACGACCCGCAGGGCGCCTCGGTGACCATGCTGATCTCCGAGTATCCGGTGGTCGAGAAACTGGGCCGCGACGTGATTTCCGGTGCCGTGGTGGCGCATTTGGACAAGAGCCACATCACCGTGCATACCTATCCGGAGACGCATCCCCACAACGGCATCGCCACTTTTCGCGCGGATATCGACGTCTCCACCTGTGGCGTGATTTCACCGCTGAGGGCGTTGAATTTCCTGATTGACAGCTTCGAGTCGGACATCGTCACCACGGATTACCGCGTGCGCGGCTTCACCCGCGACGTGAAGGGCAAGAAGCACTTCATCGACCACAAGATCAACTCGATCCAGGATTACCTGGCCAAGCATATCCAGCAGAAGTACGAGATGTTCGACGTCAACGTGTATCAGGAAAACATTTTTCACACCAAGATGCACATCAAGGACTTCGACCTCGACACCTATCTGTTCGAGGCCAATGCATCGGATCTTTCGTTCAAGGACCGGCAGCGCATCGAGGTGCTGCTGAAGCGCGAGATCGAGGAGTTGTTCCACGGTCGCAATCTGATGTGATCGCGCGTGGCCACGCCGTTCAGATGCGGTAGGCCACGGCCTTCATCAGCTTGGCGCTGAGGCGCATCAGTCGCGGCACGGGCCATGGCAGCGGCGTGCCGCCGCGCGCGCTGGCCTGCTGGGCGTGGCGTGCTTCGTCCTGTTTCATCTGCCCGAGGATGGCGCGCGAGGCGGTATCCGCTGTCGGCAGGCGTTCGAGATGAGACTCCAGATGCGCCTCGACCTGACGCTCGGTTTCCACGACAAAACCCAGACTGGGACCATCGCCGGCGCGCGCGGCCAGCGCGCCCAGTGCGTAGCTGCCTGCGTACCAGAGCGGGTTGAGCAGACTCGGCCGGCTGTGCAACTCGCGCAGGCGCGCTCCGCACCAGGCGAGGTGATCGGCCTCTTCATCGGCCGCGTACAGCAGGTGCGCGCGCGTTGCCGCGCTGCGCGCCAGCGCGGCTTGGCCCAGATACAGCGCCTGCGCGCACACCTCGCCGGTGTGGTTGATGCGCATCAGCCCGGCAATATCGCGGCGTTCGGACTCGCTCAATGTTGTTGCGGCAAGCCCCGCGGCCGGGTTGGGCCGGCGCGCCACGGCGCTTGCACCCAAAGTGTCCAGCGCGTTGTTCAACGCGATCAGCGTGCGATCCAACGGGGTGAACTGTGGCTCGAACATGGGGTGGGTCTCGTTCGCTGCGGTTGAACGTGGCCGTCCAGGCGGCCGTCGTGCGTGATGATAGGCCGGTGTGCCCGATCATGGCGTGCATTGCCGGGGAGCGGCCATGCTTGACCGTGCTATCGCGTGCGGTTCAAGCCACCCGTTGGCCTTGGCTTGCGCCGGGGTTGCGTGCGCGGCTAGACTTCCGCTTCTGTTTTGTTGATACCTGTGCCTCACGGGGTGATTTTTTCATGAAGACTTTCAGCGCCAAAGCCGAGAGCGTGCAGCGCGACTGGTTCGTGGTCGACGCCACGGACAAGACCCTCGGACGCCTCTGTTCCGAAATTGCCTCGCGTCTGCGCGGCAAGCACAAGCCCATTTTCACGCCGCACATCGACACTGGCGATTACATCGTCGTGGTCAATGCCGAGAAGATTGCCGTCACTGGCAACAAGCTTGAAGACAAGAATTATCACCGCTTCACCGGCTATGTCGGCAATCTCAAGACCACCCCGCTCAAGGCCATGCTGGCCAAGCATCCCGAGCGTGTGATCGAGATTGGCGTCAAGGGCATGCTGCCCAAGAATCCGCTGGGCCGCGCGATGTACCGCAAGCTCAAGGTGTACAGCGGCGCCGAGCATCCGCATACCGCCCAGCAGCCGCAGCCGCTGAACTTCTGAGGACATCCATGGCCACCCTGCAACAGAACTACGGCACCGGCCGTCGCAAGAGCTCAGCAGCCCGCGTTTTCCTGCGCAAGGGCAGCGGCGCGATCACCGTCAACGGCAAGTCCTTGGACACTTTCTTCGGGCGCGAGACCTCGCGCATGATCGTGCGCCAGCCGCTGGAACTGACCCAGATGACCGAGAAATTCGACATCATGGTCACGGTTGAGGGTGGCGGCATCACCGGTCAGGCTGGTGCCATCCGTCTCGGCATTTCGCGCGCGCTGGTTGAGTACGATGAAACCCTCAAGACACCGCTGCGCAAGGCCGGTTTCATGACTCGCGATGCGCGCGAGGTCGAGCGCAAGAAGGTCGGTCTGCACAAGGCACGCCGCGCGACCCAGTTCTCCAAGCGCTGATTTCCCGCTTTTGGGAGATCGTCCAACGGTAGGACAACGGACTCTGACTCCGTTTATCTAGGTTCGAATCCTAGTCTCCCAGCCATCCGGCCAAGGCCCCGCGCGCGCGGGGCTTTTTTGTTTCGGCGCCGGATCAGGCAATTGGCATGTTTGTGGCCCGTCCCGAGTTCGGCGGAAGACCTACCCTGTCAGTTGCTGCAGCTTTGCAGCCCTGATCGATGCCTGGGCATGCATCGAAATCCCGTGCGACAATCACAGCGGACTTTGCTTGCAATGTGATTTGCCATGGCCGCCAATACTGATGCGTTCCGTCGTTTCCAGGAGGAACTCGCGGCGCTTGATCGCGCAGCCCAGCAGCGTTCAGCCGCCACCTCCCAGGAGGCCGAGATGGCACGCGCGAAGTCGGAATTCCTGCTGCTGCGCAAGCGCTACAACCTGTCGGTTGCGGATGTCATCGCTTTCTTCCCGCAGGAAGAGGGAATTGAGTATCTGCGACAGATCATTGCCGAGTCCGAGCGCGGCGCGCGCCAGGCCGGGAAGCGGCAGACGAAATCGAAAACCTGATCGGATACTTGCAAGGCTGCCGAATGGGCACTTTCTACAATCCGGCGCTCCACATGGACGTGCCTGAAGCGGCATGCCGGTGAGCTGGCACATTGGCTTGAGAGAATTCGGGCGAAACTTCACTTCGTGCCCTCTTGGAAGAGAAAGTGCGCAGAGTCCGTGGCCATGGAATCGCCACCGACGTAAACCAAATAGGTTCCGGACTGGGTACCCACCACGCCGTGACCGAGGTAGAAAGCCAGATCGGCGGGAACGAGGGTGAAACGCACCGTCTTCGATTGACCTGGATTCAGGCTCACGCGCCGGAAGCCCTTGAGCAGACGCACCGGCGGGCTGATGCTGGCCACCTCGTCGTGCACATATAACTGCACCACCTCGGCACCACGACGCTTGCCGGTGTTGCTCACGCGCACGCTCACATGCAGCGTTCCGCCGGTGCGCAGTCGGTCGCTGTCCAAACATACAGGACCGAAAGCAAAGCTTGTGTAGCTGAGCCCGTAGCCAAAGGGATACAGCGGCGAATTGGGCACGTCGACATAGTGGGTGGTGTAGTGCCGGGTCAGCCGGGTCGCCGGGTTGTAGGGCCGGCCGGTCTCAAGGTGCGCATAATAGATCGGCACCTGACCGACATCGCGTGGAAAAGTCATCGGCAACTTGCCCGAGGGATCGTCGGTACCGAACAGCAGATCGGCGACTGCCGGCCCTGCCTCGTCACCGGGCACCCAGGCATCCAGGATCGCATCGACATGCGTGCTCAGCCACGGAATCGTCAGCGGCCGGCCGTTGATGAGCACCACCACAACCGGCTTGCCGGTGGCGACAATCGCCCGGGCCAGTTCCATCTGGCGTCCCGGCAGCCCGATATGCGAACGGCTGTGCCCTTCTCCGATCAGCGACTGGTTCTCACCGAGCACCAGCACGGCAACATCGGCGGCCTTCGCCATGCGCACCGCAGCCGGCACCCCGGAGAGATCGTCGCTGGTGACCCCCACGCCGCGCACATAGCTCACCCGGGCCGCATCACCCACCGCCCTGCGAATCCCATCCAGGATCGGCACCACATCCTGCGGCTCACCCTCGGCGCTCATCTGTCCGAGCATCGCCTTGCGCGCATCCGCCAGCGGTCCAATCACGGCAATGCGCAAATGGCGCGACAGTGGCAGTGTGTGGTGTACGTTCCTGAGCAACACCATCGATTCGCGGGCGGCCTTGCGTGCCAAGGCCAGGTGCTGCGGCGACAGGGTGACCTGCTTTTGCCGTTGCGCGTTGTCATAACGGAAGGGGTTTGCAAATAAGCCCAGCCGGTATTTCGCGTCCAACACCCGGCGCACGGCGGCATCGATCCGGCTCATCGGTACCACGCCGCGCCGCACCAGTTGCGGCAACTGCGCCAGATACAGGCCACTATGCAGATCGATATCCACGCCAGCATCGAAGGCCAGACGTACCGCATCGGCCGGTGTCGCGGCCACTTCATGCGTCTGCAATTCGGGAATGGCATCGTAGTCGGATACGATCAGTCCACGATATCCCCAGCGTTTGCGCAGAATGCCCGTCAGCAGGCCTCGATCCGCCGTCGCCGGCACGCCGTTGAGCGTAGTCAGCGACGGCATGACCGCAGCGACACCGGCATTGACCATGGCATGGAACGGCGGCAGGTAAACGTCACGCAGCAGGATCTGCGGCAAGTAGACCGAGTTGTAGTCGCGCCCGGCCTGCACCGCACCATAGCCGACAAAGTGTTTGGCCGTGGCCAGCATCGTGTCTGACGCCGCCAGATCGTCGCCCTGGAACCCGCGCAGCTGAGCCAGACCCATCACCGTGTCAAGATAGGGGTCTTCGCCGGCACCTTCCACCACCCGGCCCCAACGCGGGTCGCGGCCGATATCGACCATCGGGGTCAAGGTCCAGTCGACTCCGGCCGCCGTCGCCTCGGTCGCTGCGGCGTGCTGCACCTGCTCAACCAGCGCGGGATTCCAGGTCGCCGCCAGCGCCAGCGGTACCGGGAAAATCGTGCGAAAACCATGGTTGACGTCACCCATGAACCACAACGGGATCTTCAACGGCGATTGCATCGCCAGTTTCTGCATGCGCCGCGTATAGGCGAGCACATCCACGCCGGGCAGTACCCCATTGGTGCCACCAAGCAGGCCTTCGCGGATCAGCTTCTTGAGGCCCTTGTGGCCGCGACCGAGAATGCTCAACTGACCGACTTTCTCCTGCAGCGTCATGCGCGCCAGCAGGTGATCGACGAACGCGTGCATGGCCCGGCCGCTCTGCGGGGGCACGGACACCGGTTTTGCGATGGCGACGGATACACACGTGAATATCGCCAGCAACATCACAAGCAAACGTATCCCGTCTCGACCAGTCTTCATCGCACCTCTCAGTCAAATCCAGGCAAGGCAATCTCATCCCGCAAGGAAATGGGCAACCCTACGGTCACGCTTCGTGACCCGCGCCGCCGTTCTCTAAATTCGCGCGTTGAGCGCTGGGCATCCAGTCATTCGTGGTCACGGCGAATGGTACGACTGGACGCTCGCAAGCGCTCGAACGGTTGGCGAAATTTGCATGGAAAAGGATGGCCTGCCCGGATGCCACGCATCGTGATCGCCTCAATCACGGCATTCTTCGCCGGCGAGTTCGTCAACTCCTTCGTGCCGGCCAAGACGAAGCTGTTCACCGCGGGCCAGCATCTGTGGACGCGCACGGTCGGTTCGACCCTCTGCGGCGAGGGTATGGACACGCTGGTGTTCTACCCGGCGGCATTTCTCGGCGTGTGGAATCATCACCTGCTGCTGCGCGTGATGGTCTTCAACTACATCGCCAAGGTGTGGGTGCTGGCCACGCCGTTGACGTATCGTATCGTCGCGTTCCTCAAACGCGTCGAGAATGAGGACTGCTACGACCGCGACACCAACTGCACTCCGTTCTCGCTGCGCGCGACGCGTTAACGTTGCAGCGTGACGGTACGAACTCTGGAGCAAGGCAGATGACGATTCTTCTCGATGACGACGATCTGGATCGGTTGCCGGCCATGGAAATGGCGCTGGCAGCGATGGAGGAAGCGTTTCTCGAGCGGGATCAGGGCCGGCTGGTATCGCCACCGAGATTTCATGTGCCTTTTGATACATTGGGCAATCTCGTTTTTACGGTGGGCGGCAATCTTGGCTCGAATCCGCTGGCCGGGTTCCGCGTCTACAACACGTTTCATGGTCGGGCTGATGCGCAACTGACGGCCATCTGGTCAGCCGGGGACGGAGAACTTCAAGGCATTGTTGTCGGCAGCCGGCTGGGACAGATCCGCACCGGAGCGATCGGCGGCGTCGCTATTCGCCACATGAGCCCGCCATCCGCCAAGGTGATGGGGATCATTGGCAGCGGTCCGCAGGCTCGCATGCAACTTGAGGCGGCCGCATCAGTGCGTGCTCTCGAACATGTGCGCGTCTTCAGCCGCAGCGAACAAGGTCGCAAGACCTTCGCGGATGAAATGTCCCGGGCCCTGGGTCTGCGGGTGGAAGCGACAGACAGCGCACACGCGGCCGTGGACGGCGCCGACATTGTCGTATGCGCAACGAGCAGTCCATCACCAGTCATTGATGCTCAATGGCTCAAACCCGGTGTCCACGTCAATACGCTCGGACCCAAGACAGTCGACCAGCATGAGCTCGGATCCGACGTGGCAGAGAGGGCCGATGTGATAGCCACCGATTCTTGCGAGCAGGCAGGGTCATATCACGCTCCTTTTTTCCTGAGCGGCTCGTCGAGCGAGGGCCGACTCGTCGAGCTGGCGGCGATCATCAGTGGCAAAATAGCGGTCAGGCCGAGCGGGGCCGAAACTACCTTGTTTTGCTCGGTAGGACTCGCGGGTACGGAAGTCCTTTTGGCTTCCAGACTACTTACAGCGGCGCAGGCGTGTTAGTGCGATTGATCACCCGGGCTGTGGCCGCACAACCTGTCCTTCCTGCGGCGTGTGCAGCGCCGAATGGCGGCCCCCCACTTGAAGAAAAAGCCCCTGGAGTGATCCCAAGGGCTGCATAGAAAGATTGCAACAGATAGTCGGAACGGATAGCGGCACGGCGGGGGTTTTGTGCGCGGGATGCGCTTAGTGCATCGCCAGCAATGGAATCAGCAACAGCGCCACGATGTTGATGATCTTGATCAGCGGATTGATCGCCGGGCCGGCGGTGTCCTTGTAGGGATCGCCGACGGTGTCGCCGGTGACGGCGGCCTTGTGCGCTTCCGAGCCCTTGCCGCCGAAGTGGCCGTCCTCGATGTATTTCTTGGCGTTGTCCCAGGCGCCACCGCCGGTGGTCATCGAGATGGCCACGAACAGGCCGGTGACGATGGTGCCGATCAGCACGCCGCCGAGCGCCTCCGGGCCGAGCAGGAAGCCGACCAGGATCGGCACCACTACGGGCAGCAGTGAGGGGATGACCATCTCCTTGATCGCCGATTTGGTCAGCATGTCCACCGCGCGCGAATAATCGGGCTTGGTGGTGCCGGTCATGATGCCGGTGATCTCGCGGAACTGGCGGCGCACCTCCTCGACCACCGCGCCGGCCGCGCGTCCGACCGCCTCCATGGCCATCGCGGCGAACAGGTACGGCACCATGCCGCCGATCAGCAGGCCGATGATGACCATATGGTTGGACAGCGAGAAGTCGAAGGTCTGTCGCGCCATGCCGGTGGCCAGCGCGTGCGCCTTGGCGGCGAGGTCGAGGTTGTGCGTGTAGTCGGCGAACAGCACCAGCGCGGCCAGCGCCGCCGAACCGATGGCGTAGCCCTTGGTCACCGCCTTGGTGGTGTTGCCAACCGCGTCCAGCGGATCGGTCACCGCGCGCACTTCCGGCGGCAGTCCGGCCATCTCGGCGATGCCGCCGGCGTTATCGGTGATCGGGCCATAGGCGTCCAGCGCCACGATAACGCCGGACATCGACAGCATCGTCGAGGTGGCGATGGCGATGCCGTACAGGCCGCCAGCCCAGAACGCCACGCCGATGGCCAGGCAGATCGCCAGCACCGGCAGTGCTGTAGCCTTCATCGATACACCCAGACCGGCGATGATGTTGGTGCCGTGTCCGGTGGTGGAGGCTTTGGCCACGTGTTGCACCGGCTTGTAATCGGTGCCGGTGTAGTACTCGGTGATCCACATCAGCAGCAGCGTCAGCACCGGTCCGGTGAGCGCGGCGATGAAGATGCCATCGACGCTGATGCCGGCGATGCCGCTCATCATCGCGCGGGTGATGAACCAGAACGCGATGATGGTGAGCACGCTGGTCACGATCACCGCCTGCCACAGCGCGCCCATGATCTTGCCGCCGGGCTTGACCCGTGCCAGCACCAGGCCGATCACCGAGGCCAGGATCGACACCCCGCCCAGCACCAGCGGATAGATCACCGGCGCCGAACTCAGCGCGCCGAACAGCAACCCGCCGACCAGCATCACCGCGATCTTGCTCACCGCGTAGGTCTCGAACAGGTCCGCGGCCATGCCGGCGCAGTCGCCGACGTTGTCGCCGACGTTGTCGGCGATCACCGCCGGATTGCGCGGATCGTCCTCGGGGATGCCGGCCTCGACCTTGCCCACCAGATCGGCGCCGACGTCGGCGCCCTTGGTGAAGATGCCACCGCCCAGACGCGCGAAGATCGAGATCAGCGAAGCGCCGAAGGCCAGGCCGATCAGCGCGTGCAGCGCGGCCTCCTCGGTATGCCCGAACCAGGTGGTGAGAATGTAGAAGTAACCGCTGACGCCGAGCAGGGCCAGACCGGCGACCAGCATGCCGGTGATCGCGCCACCGCGAAATGCCACCTTGAACGCCGCCGGTAGCCCGCTGCGCGCGGCCTCGGCGGTGCGCACGTTGGCGCGCACCGACACATTCATGCCGATGTAGCCGGTGGCGCCGGAGAGGATCGCGCCGATAGCAAAGCCGAGCGCCGTGCCCCAGTTCAGCGCGAAGCCGATGACCACGAACAGCACCACGCCGACCATGCCGATGGTGGTGTACTGGCGATTGAGGTAGGCGCGCGCGCCGACCTGGATGGCCGCGGCGATCTCCTGCATGCGCGCATTACCGGCCGGCTGCGCCAGCACCCAGCGCGTCGTCACGATGCCGAAGAGAATCGCCACGACCGCGCAAGCCAGCGCGATCTCAAGACCATACTGTTGCAACATCGATCCCTCTCCCGTGTTGATGGATGGCCGCCCGGCTGGGCGGCCGCGCGAGTATAGGCAACGTTGGGCGTGGTGCGGTGATGCGGCGCAAAAGCCGGTGCTAGATCTCGTCGATCCCGGTCAATCGCGTGCGGCGCATCAGCCAGGCCACGCCGCGCAGATCGGACAGCCCCACCCACAGACGGTTCCACATGCCGTACTTGGACACGCCGCGCGTGCGCGGGCGGTGCGCCACCGGCACGCTCTGACAGGCATGACCGGCGCGGCGCACCAGCGCCGGCAGAAAGCGGTGCATGTGATCGAAATACGGCAGGCGCAGAAACATCTCGCGCTCGAACAACTTGAGGCCGCAACCGGTATCCGGCGTGGCATCGCGCAGCAGACGCGCGCGCACGCCGTTGGCGATCCGCGATGAGATGCGTTTGGAAAAACTGTCGCGGCGCGTGGTGCGCCAGCCGGCGAAAAGTTTGATTTGCGGCGTCGCCGCGGCGCGCGCCGCGAGCAGCTTGGGGATGTCGGCCGGATCGTTCTGCCCGTCGCCATCGAGGGTGGCGATCCACGCGCCGCGCGCCGCGCACGCGCCGTTCCACACCGCGGTGCTTTGCCCGCTTTGCGCGCGGTGGCGCAGGATGCGCAGCTCGGGAAACTGCGCGCGCGCCGCCTGCAGCACGGCCAGCGTGTCATCGCGGCTGGCATCATCGACATAGATGATCTCGAACGCGCCGTGGCCGCGCAGCGCCGCGGCGATCTCGCCCAGCAGCGGCAGGATGTTGTCGCGCTCGTTGAACACGGGCACGACCACGGACAAGGGCAGGGCGGCGGAATCGGTCACGGCGCGGGCAACACGGCAAGCGGCCCGCGATTATCGCCGATCACGTGCGTCGGCCGTGGCCGCGCATCACCGGCGCAGCTTGGCGAGCAGCCCGTCGAGCGCATCGAGGTTGTGATAGTGCAGCACCAGCTTGCCGCGACCGCCGCGGGCACTCAGCAGCTCGACGCGCGTGGCCAGGTGCTCGGACAGCTCGCGCTCGAGCACGGCGAGATCGGCATCGCGCGGTTTGCGTGCGGCCGTTTTGACTGCGGCGATAGGCGCGCTCTGCGCCAGACGCGCGGCGGCTTCGAGTTCGCGCACCGACCAATGTTGCGCCGCCGCCCGCTCGGCAAGACTCACCGCGAGTTTTTCCGGCAGCGTGGCCAGCGCGCGCGCGTGGCCCATGTCCAGGCTGCGCGTATCCAGCAATGCGCGAATGCGCGCCGGCAGCTCCAGCAGGCGCAGCAGGTTGGATACCGCCGCGCGCGAGCGTCCCACCGCCTCGGCCACCTGCTGGTGGGTGAGTCCGAATTCGTCGATCAGGCGCTGCAGCGCGTCGGCTTCCTCCAGCGGCGAGAGATCCTCGCGCTGGATGTTTTCGATCAACGCCATGGCCAGCACGGTCTGCTCGGATACCTCGCGCACCAGCGCCGGCACTTCGCTGAGACCCGCGCGTTGCGCCGCGCGCCAGCGGCGTTCGCCGGTGATCAGCTCGTAGCGTCCACGCGGCAGCGCGCGCACCACGATCGGCTGGATCATGCCCTGCGCCTTCAGCGAGGCGGCCAGTTCGTTCAGCGCAGCCTCGTCGAAGTTGCGCCGCGGCTGGTATTTGCCGGCCTGGATCGCGCCAACCGCGAGCGAGGCCAGCGTGCCATCGCTGCCGCCGGATGCGGACTCATCGGCCTGCCCGAGCAGGGCATCGAGGCCGCGTCCCAATCCGCGTTTCTTCGCCGCCATGACGATTCCTCAGCAGGGGCCGTGCGCGCGTGCGCGCGACAGCGGGTTGAACGTTCTAGGATGTGCGCGTGCCGCGAGCATCAGTGCATGGGCGCGCTGGCGCCCTGGTGCTGGCGCTCGCGGCGGATCATCTCGCCGGCGAGGCCGAGATAGGCCAGCGCGCCGCGCGATTCGCGGTCATAGAGGTTGATCGGCTGGCCATGGCTGGGCGCCTCGGCCAAGCGCACGTTGCGCGGAATGATCGAACGCAGCAGCAGCTCGCCGAAGTGCTGGGTGAGCTGCGCCGACACGTCGTTGGCGAGGTTGTTGCGCACGTCGTACATGGTGCGCAGCAGACCGTCGATCTGCAGTTGCGGGTTGAGCCTTTTTTGCACCGCGGCGATGGTCTCGCGCAGGCTGGCCAGTCCTTCCAGCGCGAAGTATTCGCACTGCACCGGGATCAGCACGCCGTGCGCGGCGGTCAGCGCGTTGAGGGTGAGCAGGTGCAGCGTCGGCGGGCAGTCGATGAGGATGATGTGATAACGCTCGCCCAGCTTGGCCAACTGCTCCTTGAGACGCATCTCGCGCGCCAGCGCATCCATCAGCTTGAGTTCGGCCGCGGTCAGGTCACTGTTGCCAGGTAGCAGGTCGTAACCGGCTTCGGTGCTGATGATGGCGCGCTCGATCGGCACTTCTTCCAGCAGCACTTCGCAACCGGTCGTCTGCACGGCGCGCTTGTCCACGCCCGAAGCCATGGTGGCGTTGCCCTGCGGATCGAGATCGACTAGAAGCACCTTGCGGCGCGCCTCGGCCAGCGCCGCGGCGAGATTGACCGCGGTGGTGGTCTTGCCGACCCCGCCTTTTTGATTGGCGATGGCGATGATGCGCGTCATGGAGTAGCCCGTGTTCCCCGATTCAGTCTGCGGATGATCACTACATGCCGTGCGGCGTCCAGGCCTGGCACGCTGAGCGGCAATGTCTCGGCAGCATAACCGGCTGGCAGTGCCGCCAGCTCATCGGCGGGATATTTGCCTTTCTGCGCCAGCCAAGTGGCGTTCGGCGTGAGCAGATGTCCACCCCAGCGCAGCATGTCGGGCAAACTGGCGAAGGCGCGCGCGGTGAGAGTATCGAAAGTGCCGTTCAGTGCCTCGACGCGCAAGTGCGCGACTTCCGCGTTCAACGCGAAGGTATCAACCGCGGCCTGCAGAAAGCGCGCCTTCTTGCCATTGCTGTCCACCAGCGTCACATGCAGATCGGGACGCGCCAGTGCCAGCGGAATCCCCGGCAGGCCTGCACCGCTGCCGAGATCGGCCAGACGCGTGCCGCGCACATGCGGCAGCAGCACCAGCGAATCGAGCAGGTGGCGCGTGACCATGGCGGCGCGCTCGCGCACCGCGGTCAGGTTGTAGCGCTGGTTCCATCTGTCCAACAGTTGCAGATACTCGAGCAGGCGCTGCTGCGTGGCGGCAGGCACGGCCGCGCCCAGCCCCAGCATGTGCAGGCCATCGGCAAGAATCGCGGCGGGATCGGTCGGGGAATGCATGCGGCGCGCGCGGCACAGGCCGCAAAGCCCCGCAGTATAAACGCGCCGCGCGGCTCAAGCCGGCAGCAGCTCGATGCGCGTGATCAGCAGGCCGAAATCGCGCAGACGCTGGTTGAGCGACGCCTTCAACTGCGCCGGCTCGGCACCGCGCTGCGCCGCGCATACCTCGACGGCGGTCTGGCTGAGCAGGGCTTCGGCGCGTTCGATCACGCCCTCGGCGCGCGCCGGTTCCAGCACCTGCCAGTACACGCGCGCGCGGATCTCGGGCGCACTCAGATCAAGCATGTGGCCGCCGAGGCTGATGCGATGCTTGACGCGCTCCAGCAGCGGCAGCACGAAGTGCGTGCCCGGCTCCAGGCGGCGCGCGTGACCATCGAAGCGGTGCAGGGTCACCACGGTGCCCTCGGGGATGCGCTTCACCGCGAGGGCGGCAAAGGCCAGCAGCAGGGCAGGAAGGGCAAATAGCAGTAGTGACATGATTTTTATCAGCAAGTTGAATGTGAATATTGAGTTGGATTCTGCATTGAAAACACAAGTCTATGTTTCAGAAACTTGATCATGGCTTAACTTTAAGCTAACGGCAAGCAACCTTGCCTGAATCCGACCGCACTGAATGAGGCGGTGTTCACGGAACAGACAAGCATGGGGTGTGCCAGCGCGATAAAGCGTCGCAAAACCATGGCCAATGAGCGGTGTGAAAAGCCGCTTCGGCGCAGGAATATGCCGACGCGGCGGGCACGCAATTGCTTGTGGCGACGAGGGTGACGCGGCTTCGTCGCAGCCGTTTGCGCGCAAAGGACCGCTGTGAGTCGGACGGCGGGATGCTCGGTTTTACGAGCTGGTCAGCTCAGCCGGGAACGACGTCGAAGGCGATGGTCAGGCGCACGCGGGTGCCGCTGAAGGGCACCGTGCCGTGCCACATATAGGACGGAAACAGCAGCAGCAGGCCGGGTTCGGGGCGCACGTAGTGCTCGGCCGGCAGCGGAGGGGTCAGCGGCAGCGGCGCCGCACCGAAGCGGATCCAGCCGGCGCGCTGCGCTTCATCGCCCGCGGCGTCGGGCGCGGAATCAACCGGGGCAATGCCCAAGGTATCGGGCAGATCGATGTAGCAAGCCGAGGACAGCCAGCCGTCGGGGTGTACGTGATCGACATGAAAGCCCTGTGGGCGCAGTTGCACCGACCATGCGCTGTGCACGCGCCAGCGCCCGTTGTTGCGTTGGCGCAGGGGATCGTCGCCGCGGCCCAGCCATGCCAGATGGCGATCAAGTGGTCCGACGATGGCGTGATCGAAGAAGGCGCGGATCACCGGGTCATCGTGACTGGCGAGATCGCCCATGGTCTGCGAGCCGCCGCGCAGGGACTGATCCGGCGGGTGTCCGTGCAGGTCGTGCAGGTGGCGCAGCGTGGTGCGCAAGTCATCGAGATAGGCGTCGAGACTCGTCCAGCCGGGCGGGGTATCCAGCGTCCACGCGTGCACCACGCTGGGGTAGTCGTACAGCGCGCGATAGCGCGCATCGCCGCAAACACGCCACAGCGTGGCCTGCAAGGCCAGCAACTGCTGATCGTTCGGGCGCGCTGCCTGCGCACGCTGCAACAGCGCGGCGGCTTCGGCGTATTCGCTGCGCACCAGCAGGGCCTGGATCAGTGTCTCCTGTGCCAGTTGCGGTGCACGTTGCACGGCGCGGCGCGCGTGGTCGAGCGCGCGTTGCGGAACGTCTTTCAGTGCGGCGGTAGCGGCGGCAACTTCGATTTGCACATCGGCGCCCGGTAGTGCGGCGGCGCGCGCAAGCAGCGCGTAGGCGCCGTGCGTATCGCCGGCGCTGCCGTGCAACTGCGCCTTGAGCGCGAGCAGCGCGGGGCTGTCGGGCTGACGCTGCAAGGCCGCATCCAGCGCTGCGGTGGCGTGGGCCAGATCGCCGCTGCGCAGCCACAGCAGGCGTGCGTAATCATCATGCAGCGGCAGCGCATCCGGGTCGCGCTGCAGAGCACTGCGAAAGACGTCCTCGGCCTCGTTGAATCGGTGCGCGGCGGCCAGTGCGCGCGCCAGCACGCCCCAGGTCTCGGCATCATCCAGACCCAGGCCCAGTGCGCGCCGCGCGCTGGCAATCGCCTCTTCGTGGCGACCGGCGCCGTGCAGGGCCAGTGCCAGATAGTGCGCGGCATCGGCGTGCCGCGGATGCGCAGTAGCCACATGTTGCAGCAGCGTCAGCGCCTCGGTGTCGCGCTGCCAGGCGCGCAGCGCCAGCGCGTGTTCCAGCAGCAAGTCAGGATCGTCGCTGTGCGTGCGTGCTGCGCTGGTGATTGGCAATGCCTCGCGCGTGCGCCCGGCGTGGCGCAGCAATTGCGCGAGGCTGAGCGCGGCGCGCACGAAGCGCGGATCGTCGTCCAGCGCGCGACGCAATGTGCGCTCGGCGACGTCGATTTGTCCGGCGCGCGCCAGCAGCTCGCCCAGCGCCACGCGCGCCGGAACCCAGCGCGGATCGAGCTGCAGCAGTTGTGTGAAGGCCGCGCGTGCGGCGTCGAGATCGCCCGACTCCTGACAGGCGCCGCCCAGCAGCCACAGCGCCTGCACGCTGGCCGGCGTCCGCGCCAGATGCGCCTGCAATTGTGCGCGCGCCTCAGCATAGCGTCGCGCACGCAGCAGCAGCATGGCATCGAGGATGGCTTGCGGCGGGGTGGCGGCCATGCGTTGAGTGTCTGGTGTTCGGCATGGTCCTGCAATGGCTGATCGATGCCCGGTTCGACAGTGCGTGAAACGGCGTTGCGGGCACGCCGGGGAACCATGCCCCGCGTGCGTGGTCATAAACGGTTCAGAAGAGGCGGTGCGCAAGGTTCGCACCCCGTCGTTTGCGTCCTCGCGGGGTGTCGCCATGAAAAACGCCATGAAGAGCATCACCCGGCAAACCCTGCTCGCCGCATTGTTGATCGTGGCCACGCCCTTGCTCGCGCCCGTCGCGCGCGCTGCCACCAAGCCTGCGATTGCGACTGTGGCCAAGGCCGCCAAGCCGATGCTGCTGCCGATTCCCAAACCGCGCGCCGTGGTCACCCATCACAGCGTGGTCATCGCCGGTCAGCGCATCGACTACACCGCCACCGCCGGCACGCTGCTGCTGTACGACGCCAAGCACCAGGCCACGGCCAGCGTGTTCTACATCGCCTACACCAAGGACGGCGTGCGTGATCCGGCGCGGCGCCCGATCACCTTCGCCTACAACGGTGGCCCGGGTTTCGCTTCGGCGCTGGTCGATATCGGTGGTTTCGGTCCACGCCGGCTGGTGTGGCCGGCACCGGGTGACGCCAGGGCGGCGCAGCCGCCGTACCGGTTGCTGCCCAACGCCGACAGCATTCTGCAGAGCACCGACCTGGTGTTCATCGATGCGGTCGGCACCGGCTACAGCCGCATCGTCGGCTACGGCAAGCCGAAGATGTTCTATGGCATCAACGGCGATGCGCATGCGTTCAGCCAGTTCATCCAGCGCTACCTGCAGCAGAACGACCGCTTCCAGTCGCCCAAGTTCCTGCTCGGCGAGAGCTACGGCACCACGCGCTCGGCGGTGCTGGCACGAGATCTGGTGAGCAAGGGCGTGTATCTGGACGGTGTGATCCTGTGCTCGACGGTGCTGGATTTCGCCACGCTCAACACCAATCCCGGCAACGACTTGCCCTACGAGCTGTATCTGCCCTCGTACGCGGCGGTGGCCTGGTATCACCATCGTTTGCACCCGCAGCCGCCGGATCTGCCGGCCTTCGTGCACCAGGTCGAACAGTTCGCCGGTGGCGCCTACGCGCACGCGTTGTTCCAGGGCGCGGCGCTGCCCGCGGCCGAGAAGGCGCGCATCGCCGCGCAACTGGCGCGGTACACCGGCCTGCCGGTGACGCTGTGGCTGCGCGCCGATCTGCGCATGCCGCTGTCGGTGTTTCAGCGCAATCTGCTGGGCGATGGCGCCAGCACCGGGCGCTTCGACGCGCGTTTCACCACAGCGGAACTGCAGCCGCTGGATCCCGAATCCGGCGCCTCCGCCGCGGGCGCGGCGACCACCGCGATCTGGGGCGCGCTCAGCGCCAGCTTCGATGATTACCTGCAGAGCAGCCTGCACTACCGCAGCCAGCACCGGTACGTGCAGACCAGTGGCGCCGTGTTCAAAGCCTGGGATTGGGGCCGCTACAAGCCGCCGCTGAGCGCACTGGCGCAGGGCGTGGGCAGCGACAAGACCCTGGGCCGCGTGCGCAACGTGGCGCCGGCGCTGGCGCGCGCCATGAGCAACGATCCGGCCATGCAATTGCTGCTCAACAACGGCTGGTTCGATCTGGCCACGCCGTTCGACGCCACCAACTACACCATCGCGCACATGGGCTTGCCGCAGGCCCTGCAAGGCAACATCCACGAGGATTACTACGCGACCGGACACATGCTGTATCTCAATCCGGCGGTGTTGCCGCAATTGGCACACAACATCGACGCTTTCATCACCCATGCAGTCGCGCGCGGCTGATGATTCCACCCCCTGCCGCCCCGCGCGGCTGATCGCAGAGGACTGTCCATGCAACGCACCCTTGCCCTATTGCTGGCCGCCGCCACGCTCACGCTGAGTCTTGGCGTATGCGCCGCCGACGCGCCGGCCAAGCCCGAAGCGCAATCCGCCGCAGTCCACGTGGCGCCGCCCAAGGACGAGAAATCCGTCACCCACGGCAGCGTCACCATCAACGGCAAGCGCATCGACTACACCGCCACCGCCGGTACCATCATCCTCAAGAACAAAGCCGGCAAGCCCACCGGCAGCATGTTCTACGTGGCCTATGTCAAGGACGGCGTGCGCGATCCGTCCACGCGCCCGATCGCGTTTCTGTACAACGGCGGACCCGGTTCCTCCAGCGTCTGGCTGCACATGGGCGCGTTCGGTCCGGTGCGCGTGATCAGCGGCGATGCCCACCACACCCCGCCCGCGCCCTACAACGTGGTCAACAACAATGACTCGCTGCTGGATGTCAGCGACCTGGTGTTCATCGATGCCATGGGTACCGGCTTCAGTCGCATCATCGGCAAGGATCAGGGTGGCGTCGGCACGCCCAAGGACTTTTACGGCGTCAACGCCGACGGCAAGGCCTTCAGTCAGTTCATCAGCGACTATGTCTCGCGCAACGATCGCTGGAACTCGCCCAAGTACCTGATCGGCGAGAGCTACGGCACCACGCGCTCGGCGGTGCTGGTCAACGACCTGCAGCAGCAGGGCATGGACTTCAACGGCGTCGTGCTGATGTCCTCGATCCTCAACTTCGAGACGGACAGCTTCAATCCCGGCAACGATCTGCCCTACATCAGCTTCCTGCCCAGTTACGCCGCGGTGGCGTGCTACCACAAGGTCACGCAGTGCCCGGCTGATCTGCCGGCCTACCTGCAGCAGGTGAAGAACTTCGCACGCGGCGAATATGCCAGCGCGCTGATGCTGGGATCCTCGCTGCCGGCCGCCGAAAAGGCGCAGATCGTGCAGAAGCTGGCGCAATACACCGGCCTCAAGCCAAGCTACATCGAGAAGGCCGACCTGCGCGTCAGCCTGTTCCAGTTCATGGCCGAGCTGCAGCGCGGCAAGGATCTGGTCACCGGACGTCTGGACGGCCGTTACTCGGGTTATGCCGCCGACCAGCTGGCCGAGTACGCCGAGAACGACCCGCAGAGCGACGCCATCACCGGCGCCTATACCGCCGCGTTCAACCGCTACGTGCGGCAGACGCTGCACTTCGGCGAGGATCGCAACTACATCGTGCTCAGCGACACGGTGGGTCGCGACTGGAACTGGAAGCACTACGGCGGCCGCATCAACTGGCCTGGCTACACCAACGTCGCGCCCGATCTGGCCGCGGCCATGCGCTACAACCCGCACCTGAAGGTGCAGATCGAAAACGGCTACTACGACCTGGCCACGCCGTTCTACGGCACAGAGTACACCGTGGAACATCTGGGCCTGCCGCCGGCGCTGCAGAAGAACATCACACTGAACTTCTACGACTGCGGACACATGCTGTACGAGCAGCCGCAGTCGATCAAGGAACTGCACGCCAACCTGGTGAAGTTCATCCGCGGCAGCGATCAAGGCAATCGCTGAGCGGACTCGGGACTCGGGACTCGGGATGACGTCATCCCGGACGGCCCGCAGGGCCGATCCGGGATCCAGATGGGCGCTCCGCAAGGCCACTGGGTTCCCGTTGCCGCGGGGGATGACAGCAAGAAACGGTGTTCTCTTTTTGACGTCATCCCGGCCGGGCGCTCCGCAAGAGCGACTGCATCCAGGCTCGTGACGGGATGAGGGTGGCGATGGATTGCGCGGAAATGACGCAAGCGCTGGTCCGCGCGACGACGTTCCGCGCGCGTCGCGCGGCACTGTGCACGGCTGCGCGTGGCGCTTGCCAACGCCGGCGCGGCGTAAAATGGCGCGTTTTCTCCGGAGCCGCGCCATGAGTTACCCCGCCACGCGCCTGCGGCGCATGCGCCACGACGCGTTCTCGCGCACCTTGATGCGCGAAACCGTGCTCACGCCCGGCGACCTGATCATGGTCGCCTTCGTCTGCGAGGGTAGTGATCGCAGCGAGCCGGTGCCTTCGATGCCGGGCGTGGCGCGGCTGTCGATCGATCGTCTCGAAACCCTTGCTGCCGAGTGCGTGGCGGCCGGCATTCCGGCGCTGGCGCTGTTTCCGGCCCCGGGTGACGGCGTCAAGAGCGAGGACGCGCGCGAGGCCTGGAATCCCGAGGGTCTGATGCAGCGCGCGATCCGCGCGCTCAAGCGGCGCCATCCCGAGCTGGGCCTGATCGGCGACGTCGCGCTCGACCCGTACACCACGCACGGCCAGGACGGCCTGATCGACGCCAGCGGCTACGTGATGAACGAGCCGACCGTCGTCGCGCTCACCCGTCAGGCACTGGCGCAGGCCGCGGCCGGCATCGACTTCGTCGCGCCCTCGGACATGATGGACGGGCGCATCGGCGCCATCCGCGGCGCGCTGGAAAACGCAGGGCATATCCACACGCGCATCCTCGCCTACTCGGCCAAGTACGCGTCGAGTTTCTACGGCCCGTTCCGCGATGCGGTCGGCTCGGCCGGCAATCTCGGCAAGGGCGGCAAGCACACCTACCAGATGGACATCGCCAACAGCGACGAAGCGCTGCGCGAGGTCGAACTCGACATCGCCGAGGGCGCCGACGCGGTGATGGTCAAGCCGGGCCTGCCGTATCTGGACGTGCTGTACCGGGTCAAACAGCGCTTCGGCATGCCCACCTTCGTGTACCAGGTCAGCGGCGAGTACGCGATGCTGAAAGCCGCCGCGCAACATGGCTGGCTCGACGAGAAGGCGGTGGTGCTGGAAACCCTCACCGCATTCAAGCGCGCCGGCGCCGACGCCATCCTCAGCTACTACGCGCTGGATGCCGCGCGCTGGCTGCGCGCGGGCTGAGCTGGGGTGTTCGCCACAACCGGCTTGCGACGCGGGGTACCCACGACTGGCTGGTTGGTGATGCGGCGTTCGTCAGCAAGCCGGTGGCTGTGCTCAACGCCGCACCGCGCGCGCAGCATGCTGACGCGGCGCTGCGCGAGACGTTGCGCACCATGTCGGCCGTCATCGTCGAGGCGGCTTTGATCAAGTATCCCGCTGCTCGGTGCCAATCTGACGGACGCTGGCATGGCCGCGTCGACGTCCGTATCCGGCGCGATCCGCGGCGTGCTGGCGGATCTGCAGCGCGCGGTGCTGGCGTTTCAGCCCGGATAGACGCGGGCTTTCCGCAAGCACCGAAGCTCGGCGCTACCAGCAGGGTCCAGTGCCACAGCGTCGACGCCATGGCGCGGAGTGCACCGCGCAACCCTATGCGACCGCAGGGAGGCCTATTCGAAGCACCCTGAAGTGGCGCTCAGGCGGCGGTGCTCGCACCGGCATCGGCGCGCAGAGCTTCGACGAGTCGCGTCAGCGCCGGTGTGTGCAAGGTGCGTGGCGTCACCAGCAGGGTTTGCAGATGCGCCACGCGCGCCGGTACCGTGGCCACGGCCAGCGCCTCGCGCTGCGGGTAGATGTTCAGCACCGAGCGCGGTATCAGACACACGCCGACGCCGGTCGCCGCCGCGGCCAGGAGGGCGTGGTAGGAGGCGAACTCGAGCGTGCGCGCCGGCACCACGCGCAGCGCTTGCAGCCAGTGCTCGAGACGCCGGCGATACGCGCAACCCTGACCATGAAACACCAGCAAGGTCTTGCCGGCGAGCCGTTTCGGGCTGGCCAGCAGCGGACAGCCCGGCGCGGCGACCAGCACCAGTTCCTCGCGATACAGCGCCACGCGCGTGAAGCGCGCATTGTCCACCTCATCACCGACAATGGCCGCATCCAGCGCGCCGGCTTGCAGGCGCACGATCAATTCGCGTGAGGTCGCGGTTTGCAATTCGACCATGACCTCGGGGTGGCGGCGGTGGAACTCCGCCAGCGGCAGCGGCAGTCGACTCGCGGCCACGCTTTCCATCGCGCCCAGGCGCAGCCGGCCGCCGATGTTGTCCTGGCGCACCGCGGCACGCGCTTCCTCGGCGAGGCCGAGCAGGCGCCCGGTGTAATCGAGCAGCACGTCGCCGGCCGCGGTCAGGCGCAGCGCGCGCCCATCGCGCTCGAACAGCGCCACGCCCAGCGAGGCCTGCAACTGACGGATGCGCGCGGTGATGCTCGATTGCGCGCGGTGCAGGCGCCGCGCCGCGCGGCCGACGCCGCCGGCTTCGACCACGGCCTGAAAAGCTTCCAGCTCACGCAGGTCCATGATCGTCAAATCCGATGTGTTTGTTCTGAATAATTCGATTTCATGGTTTGATATTGACGCCTAACATGGGGTTCTGCAATCCCATCCCCTGCGGACGCATCCATGAACGCACCTCTGCGCATCGCCCTGACCGGCATGCTGCTGCTGGCCATCGCCCTCGGCATCGGTCGTTTCCTGCTCACCCCGCTGCTGCCGATCATGCAGGCGGATGCCGGACTGACTCTGGTCGGCGGCGGCTGGCTGGCCTCGGTCAACAATCTCGGCTACCTGGCCGGAGCCCTGCTCTGCACCGTGGTGGCCCTGCCGCAGCGGCGCGCGTTGCGCGGGGGACTGGTGGCCATCGCGCTGTCCACCGCAGGCATGGGACTTGCCCATGGCATGGTGCCGTGGCTGGTCTGGCGCCTGCTGGCAGGGATTGCGGCGGCGGTTCTGGTGGTGCACGGCATCGCCTGGAGCATGCGCCGCATATCCGCATCGGCGCATCCTTTGCTCGAAGCACTGGTGTTCACCGGCACCGGCGTCGGCATCGTGGTGAGCGGTGTGGTGGTGGCCGGAACGCAGCGCATGGGCGTGAGTTCGTCGGCGAGCTGGATCGGCTTCGGCCTGGCCTGCGCCGTGGCCACGGTACTGATCTGGCACACGCTGGGCAAGGCATCCCCAGCGGCAGCGGTACACGACCATGCCGTAACCACGGCAAGGCCGACGGGTCCGGCATGGACGCTCATCGCCGCCTATGGTTTGATCGGCTTCGGTTATGTGATCCCAGCAACTTTTCTGCCGGTCATCGCCGGCGAGCGTCTGCACCTTCCCGCGCTGCGCGAGTGGTTCTGGCCGCTCTACGGCGCGGCGACCGTCGTCCTGACCCTGCTGTTGCCGCGCATCTTGCGGCACATCGATAACCGCTCTGCTCTGGCGGGAACTTGTATTTCGATGATCGCGGGCATCGCCCTGATCCTGGCCTGGCCGAGCATCATCGGCCTCGCATTGGCGACGATGCTGATCGGCGGCGTACTCATGCCCATCGTGATGGTGGTGATGCGCGAAGCGCGCCTGCTGATGCCGCATGACCACACCCGCCTGATCGCCGCGCTCACCACCGCGTTCGGCGTCGGGCAGATCGTCGGGCCGTTGACCGCGGCCTGGCTGGCCGCGCGGCAACACAGCTTCGATGCGCCGCTGATGATCGCGGCGCTGACTCTCGTTGCCGCATCAGGGCTCGTATTGGTGCGAACGCGAGGCGTTGCGGTGCCGGTTGGTGAAACGCAACGGTGACAGCAAGTCCGCCGCACCTTCCCGGTCGCACCTACTCGAGAAGTAGCCACAATGCCAACATCCAATCAGATTCGTTCATGGCCGAGCCGCACCCAGCGCCGTCACGAGCTCGTCGATGAAGAGCCGGACCTTTCCCGGCAGGTGGCGGCGGCTGAGGTAGACCGCGTGCAGGTGGAGATCCATCGTGCGGTAATCGGCAAGCAGCGGCACCAGTCGGCCGCGCGCCAGCTCCTGAGCCACGATGAACTCGGGTTGCATGACGATTCCGCAACCGGCGATCGCGAGGTCACGCAGGAGGTCACCGTTGCTGGCATGGATGGCGGGATCGACACGCACGCGGGTGACCGCGCCCCGCGCATCCGTGAATGTCCACTCGTCGCCAGCCCAAAGATAGCTGAAGCTCAGCGTGGCGTGATGAGCGAGCTCGCCGGGTGAGGACGGCGTGCCATGCTGTTCGAGATACCCCGGGGATGCGCAGACGACCATGGGGATCAGCGCAATTCGCCGGGCGACCAGATTGTCATCGAGCCGCCCGGTGATCCGCAAAGCGACGTCGATGCCGTCATTGGCAAGATCGACCAGGCGGTCGGATAGATCGATGTCGAGGCGCAGCTTCGGGTACTTCGCATGGAAAGCGGGCAGGAAACGCCCCAGCTCGAGGATCCCGAAGGACAGGGGCGCGGAGATGCGCAGCAACCCCACCGGCTGGGCCGTCAGTTGTCCGGCCACGGCTTCGGCGTCCGCGATTTCCTCCAGGATCGTGCGGCAGCGCCCATGGAACTCCGCACCCGCGTCGGTCAGCGAGAGGCGGCGCGTCGTGCGATTGAGCAGGCGCGTACCGAGATGCGCTTCGAGCAACCCGACCTGGCGGGTGACCGCCGCGTTCGAGAGATCGAGTGCATCGGCGGCCCGCGAGAAGCTGCCGCGCTCGACGACCCGCACGAAGACCTGCATGGCGTGGACGATGTCCATTCGGCACCGTGATTATTACGTTGATCGCAAATATTATTTGATCAAAGTCCTCTATTTTTCAAGCTAATGCGGGGACCAGAATTCACCTCGAGGCGCTCAAGCGGCTTCTCGAAATCCCTCACTTTTCAGGAGATCACTATGAAAATTCTGGTCATCGGCACCGGCAACATGGGTTCGGCTTTCGTCCAGCAGCTCACCCGCGCAGGTCACAAGGTGAGCGTCACGGGACGCGACTTCGCAAAGGCTGCGCAGGTTGCCTCACGTCATGGCGCGCGCGCGCTTCCGGTCCAAGGCGCAGCGTCCGGCAACGAAATCGTTATCCTGGCAACCGGCTACGCGCAGGCCGTGGACGCACTGCGCGCGGCCACACCCGACGCCGGGCAGATCGTGGTGGACATCACCAATCCGCTCACTGCTGACTACATGAGTCTGACCATCGGCCACACGACCTCGGCCGCCGAGGAAATCGCCCGCGCTGTCCCGAACGTCCGCCTGGTCAAGGCCTTCAACACGGTCTTCGCGCAACTGCTCGCCGCCGGTCCCGACCTCGGCGCCGGCCGGCGCGTGACGACCTTCCTGGCCGGTGATGACGCCCCGGCAAAAGAGGCTGTGACCGCGATGGCTCGCTCGATGGGCTTCGAGGTGATCGATGCCGGCACGCTCAGGAACGCGCGATATCTCGAACCGCTGGCGGGCCTCAACATCTACCTTGGCTACGGTGCCGGCCTTGGCACCGGCATCGCACCGACCTGGGTGCGCAAGGACTGAAGACGCGAGTCTCAACGCGACTGGTTCGGACGCCGGCTCCGACGCTACGATCCCGCCGCATGACGCTGTCCCATCGATCGACCATCCGTGAGGTTTTTATGATCAAGACATCCACCGCGCCCTATGCCGCGCTGCTGCTACGCGTCAGTCTGGGCGTCCTGTTCCTGGCGCACGTGGCGCTGAAGATCTTCGTCTTCACCGTCCCGGGATTTGTCGCTTACTTCGCCTCGCTCGGCCTGCCGGCCATCGCCGCCTACGCGATCATCGCGCTCGAGTTCTTCGGCGGTGTGGCCCTCATCCTGGGTGTGTATGCACCTTGGGTGGCGCTGCCGCTGGCGCTCGAGATGCTGGGCACCATCGTCATGGTGCATGGGGCGAATGGCTGGCTGTTCACCAACAAAGGTGGCGGCTGGGAATACCCGGCGTTCTGGGCCGTGAGTCTCGTCGTGCTTTTTCTGCTCGGCGATGGCGTTCTCGCACTGAAGCCGGTTGGGCGCACGATCAGGTAGGAGACCGGGTATAGGCGCGCGTGGACCTTCGCGGCCACCGCGCCACCCAAGTGCACCGCTGCGGACACATGGGCGGACTCGATGGCAACCGACGAATGTTGGGGGCTGGTCAATTCGGCAACCAGCATCGCATGGCGGTTACGCTCTTCACCGGCAGCACACGGGGCCGCTTCGCGCCCGGCGTCTGCAGTTGCCGCAAACGCCGCGGACAAGCGTTCCATTACCATCGTGCAGAAGACTCACAACCTGCTGGGGCGCGTCCACATGGCGTTCGTCGCACCCATGCATAGGCGCATCGTGCCCGCCACGCTCGCGCGCCTGGAGCAGGGGCAAGACGCGATCCGCTGACAGACGGGTGCAAATCCCAAGAACACCCGTGCAACGGCAAGAATAGGCAACGTCCCAGCATGAAAGTTCTTGCGATTTCCGGCAGTCTGCGCGCGGCATCGATCAATTCCGCGCTGCTCCGCACCGCCGCACGCCTGGCTCCGCCCGGCATGCTGGTCATGCCTTTTTCCGGAATTGGCGACCTGCCGCTCTTCAATCCCGATTTCGAGCCGCACGTGCCGCCACCGGTCGCCGCACTGTACGCCGAGGTTGCAGCGGCCGACGCGCTGTTGATCGCGAGTCCGGAATACGCCCACGGCGTCACCGGCACCCTCAAGAACGCGCTGGACTGGCTGGTCAGTGTCGAATCGTTCGTCCGCAAGCCCGTCGCGGTGCTCAACGCATCGCCGCGCGCGCATCACGCGGACGCGGCACTGCGGGAGACGCTCAAGACCATGTCGGCCGTCATCGTCGAGGCGGCTTCGATCAGCATTCCGCTGCTCGGTTCGAATCTGACGGAAAGCGGCATGGTGGAGTCGCCGTCGGTCTCCGGCGCGATCAGGGGCGCGCTGGTCGCGCTGCATCGTGCCGTGGTGCTGCGACCGTCCGAACAAGGGCCGACGTTCCCTTTTGTCCCCGGTTGATGCGCTGGTTACCGATGCAAAGGAGCGATCGTTGTCGCGCGCTGAACGCCTGCTCGAATTGATGCAATGCCTGCGCCGCCATCGCTACCCGGTGGGCGGCGCCGCTCTGGCGTCCGAACTCGGCATCAGCCTGCGCACCCTCTACCGGGACATCGCCGCGCTGCAGGCCCAGGGCGCGCGGATCGATGGCGAGCCGGGCGTGGGGTATGTGCTGCGCCCCGGGTTCATGCTGCCGCCCTTGATGTTCTCGGAAGATGAGATCGAGGCCCTGGTCCTCGGCTCGCGCTGGGTCGCCAAGCGCGCCGATGATCCGCTCGCGCAGGCGGCGCGCAATGCATTGGCCAAGATCGCGGCCGTCTTGCCAACCGGGCTGCGCAATGCCCTGGATGACTCGGCGCTGCTCGTCGGACCCGATGAGGTCATTGCGGCCGGAGATCAGGAACTGGTTGCCATTCGGCATGCGATCCGATCGGAGTCCAAACTCCGCATCCGCTACCGCGATCTCCTGGGACGCACCTCTGACCGCGTGATCTGGCCGTTTGCACTTGGCTTCTTTGAGCAAGTGCGCGTCGTGGCCGCTTGGTGCGAGCACCGCCAGGGCTACCGGCATTTCCGTACGGACCGGATCGCGGACTTGACCGTCCTGGAGGCGCGTTATCCACGCCGTCGCCAAGCCCTGCTGAAGGAGTGGCGAGAGATCGAAGGCATCGCGGCCCCTTGATGCGGCATCACTGCTGACAGAATTGGGCGGTATCGGTTTCTACGATGTGACCGACGCCTTTCCGGCTCGCCGTGCGGCCGGGAAGTGGCGCCACCGTCCCTCACTTCGGAGTGCTCACGATGCTTGATCCCAATTTCTTCATTCTCTATGTCGATAGCCCTGCGGCAAGCGCCGCCTTCTACGCAGATCTGCTTGGGCATACTCCCATTCAAGCATCCCCAACCTTCGCCCTGTTAGCCCTGCAATCGGGTGTCAAGCTCGGTTTGCGGTCGAGACGCGCGGTCGAGCCCGCGGCAACGGTCACTGGTGGTGGCACCGAGTTGGCGTTCGCGGTGGACAGTGATGCGACCGTCACTTCCATGCATGCCGAATGGGCGCGGCGTGGCCTGCCCATCCTGCAGGCGCCCGTGAGGATGAACTTCGGCTACACCTTCGTCGCAGCGGACCCGGACGGGCACCGGCTGCGTGTCGTTGCACCGAGCGCGCCGTGAACAAGAGTTGGATCGCGGTGGCCTCGGCGGCGCATGTCCGTCGAGGCCGCGTCGAGGGGTTCATGCAGGTCTGCCATGGCTAGGCAACGCCTTTGCGGTGGCTGGCCGCCAATGCAGGTTCTGGCAGATGCATCATCGTGACCACAGCTTCCCTAATCCTGCTCGCCGAACTCCATGTACTGCCGAGACCAATCCCGGGGGCCACACCATATTGACAACCCGTTTCCATTACTGGAAACTGGTTACCGCTATGGATAGCGAGCCTTGTCAAACACCCACCGTGAAACCCGGGCGGTTATGAAGAAATCCACCGTGACAACCCAGCCATCCCCGAAGGTGCGCGTCCTGACCGACATCATGCTCGCGGTATTCCGCGTGCATGGCCGTCTGCTGGAGAAAGGCGATGAGCTGGTTCGGCCGCTTCGGCTCACCAGCGCCCGCTGGCAGGCGCTGGGGGCGGTGGCGCTGGCTGGCTCCCCACGTTCCGCTCCGCAGATCGCGGTGTCGATGGGCATGACCCGGCAGGGAGCGCAGAAGCAACTCAATATCCTGGTGACGGAAGGTTTCTTCGAGCAGCGCCCGAATCCGCGCCACGAGCGCTCGCCGCTTTACGCCCTGACCGCATTGGGTCTGCGTGCGTACGCTCAGGCGATGGCGCTGGAGGTGATCTGGGCGCGCGCACTGGGTGAGAGTCTGTCGCTGCAAGACCTCAAACAGACGCTGCGCACGCTGGACACCCTCCATGAGCGGCTCGATATCCCGGTACCGAAGAAAGGTTCCGCCTCATGAAACCGGTCGTCCATGCGGTCGCCGGTGGCGCCGCGATGCTGACCATCGCCAGCTTCTGGGTGGCCACCGTGATTTCGGAGCTGTTCCTGGACCATGCCGCAGTCGCCGCCGTCAAACACGCCATCGTGTACGGCTTGTTCCTGCTGGTGCCGACCTTGGTCGCCACCGGCGGCTCGGGTTTTATCCTGGCGCGCACGCGTCGTGGACGGCTGGTGACGAGAAAGCAGACGCGCATGCGCTTCATTGCTGCCAATGGCGTGCTGGTGATGATTCCGGCGGCGCTTTTCCTGAACAGCCAAGCCGCGGCCGGCCGTTTCGACGCGTCGTTCTATGCCGTCCAGGCGGTGGAACTGCTCGTCGGCGCCGTACAACTCACCCTCATGGGTCTGAACTTCCGCGATGGGCGCAGGCTCGCCGGCAGGCGGTGTCCACGAGCGGCTTGATCAGATCCATTGTCGGGCCAGACACTCGGATAGTGCCCATCCTGTCGGCACTCGGCGGAAATCGAGCATCGCTGTTCACATCGCCAGGCCGAATGTGGACTGGAATCCCCTGGCCCCGATCTTGGTGACGCTGACCGCGCGGCTGTCGAGGTGGTGGCGCACCCAGCCCAGTTCCAGGCAGCGCCGGTAGATCGCCACGCCGGTGGGGCCGGAGAGGTGGTGGCGGCGCTCGCTCCAGTCGATGCAGGTTCTGCTCATCGGCCGATGGCGCAACGCGCGGGTATCGAGGCCGAAGCCGGCGAGCAGGGCGACTCCCGCGCGGGTGAAATGGGCGATCTCCTCGTCGATGCGCAGCGCTTCGCGTTCGATCAGCGCATCGCAAAGTGCCACGCCCAGGCGTCCGGCGAGGTGGTTGTAACAGGTGCGCCCGGCCTGCAGCCGTTGGTCGACGCGCGTACGCAGCGCGCGCGTCGGACTCTGCGCCGCCACCAGCAACAGTGATTCCAGCAGCGCGGCCACTTGCGCCGAGGCGATGCGGTAATAGCGATGGCGCCCTTGCCGCACTATGTCGAGCAGACCCGCCTCGCGCAGCGCGCCGAGGTGTCCGCTGGCGGTAGCCGCGCTCACCCCCGCGCAGGCCGCCAGATCGCCCGCGGGCAACGCACGGCCATCGCCCAGCGCCAGCAGCATGGCCGCACGCGCCGGCGCACCCACCAGCGCGGCGATGCGGGCGATGTCGATGTCCTGGGTCATGGCGGCTTTTCCATACACGGGTCGCGCTTGGGCGTGATTGTGGCCGCTATGCATGCCTCACGCTTCGGTTCGCGCCGAAGCATGCTGCGGCGCCGGCGGCGACGATGGCGGCAGGTCCGCCATCGAAGCACCCGCCATGTCCCGCACCACCCCAGCGCACGTCGACCGCCGCGTCATTCTGTTCATTCTGTGCCTGGCCGTGCTCATCGCCCAGGTCGACACCTCGGTCGTCAATCTGGCCGTGCACGCCATCGGCGTCGGCCTGCACGTGCCGCTGCCGGCGCTGCAATGGGTGGTGGACGGCTACAACCTGAGCTATGCCGCGCTGCTGATGACCGGCGGCACCCTGGCCGATCTGCTCGGGCGCCGTCGCGTGCTGCAGGCAGGCGCGGCGGTGTTCGTGCTCGGCTCGCTGCTCGCCGGCCTCGCGCCCAATGTCGCCGTGCTGATCGCAGGTCGCGTGCTGGCCGGCATCGGCGCGGCGCTGCTGCTGCCCGCCAGCCTGGCGCTGATCCGCGTGATCTGGGCCGACCCGCACGAGCGCGCGCACGCCGTCGGCGTGTGGGCCGGCACCAATGGCGCGGCGCTGGCGATCGGCCCGACCCTGGGCGGCCGGCTGATCCAGACGGCGGGCTGGCGCAGCGTGTTTCTGCTAATCGTGCCGATCGGCCTGGCGGTGCTGCTGTGGGCACCGCGCGCCATCCCCGAATCGCGCGATGCGCAAGGGCGACGGGTCGATTTGCCGGGCCAGTTGTCCGGCGGCTTGTTCCTGGTCGCGCTGGCAGTGGCCGCCATCGCGCATCGCCTGCTGTGGCCCGCCGCGGGCGTGGCGCTGCTCGCCGCGCTGCTGTTCGTGCGCGCCGAGCGCCGCGCCGGGCCGGGAGCGATGATTCCGCTGCCGCTGCTCGGCAACGCGCGGCTGACGGCGGTGAACGGCGTGGCTGCCGCGATGACCTTCGGCATGTACGGCGTGCTGTTCCTGCTGCCGTTGAGCTGGCTGCGCGGCGACGTGCTCAACGCCACCGGCGCGGGTCTGGCGCTGCTGCCGATGTCGCTGGCCTTCGTCGCCCTGTCGCACCGCTCCGGGCCGTGGAGCAAGCGCTTCGGCGCGCGACCCATGATGGCGCTGGGCATGGCGCTGATCGGCGCGGGCATCGCCGTGCTGGCGTTCTCGCATGCGGGGCAGCGACTGGGGCTTGCCGAAGTCGGCTTGTTCCTGACCGGTGTCGGCATGGCGCTGAACACCGGCCCGGTGCTGGCCGCGGCCGTTGCCACCGTGGAACCCGCTCGCGCCGGCACCGCTTCGGCCATGGTCAACACCGCGCGCATGGTCGGCGCCACGCTCGGCGTGGGCGTGCTGGGCAGCGTGTTCGCATCGGCAAGCCGCATGGCGACAGGGTTCGGCCTGGCCATGGCCGCAGGTGCCGCCGTGGTGTTCGCGGGTGCGCTGCTGGCCGTGTCGACAGGTGCATGAGCGCACGCGCAAACCCGCTGCCGCGCATCCGCCGCGGCGCGCGCCGGAGTCAGTCGTCAAAGCGGGGCGCCGCGCGGTTAAAGTGATCGCGGGTTCCGCGCCGGGCGCACCGTGCACTCGCATTCACTGTTGCTGCCGCTGCTGATTTTCCTGCTGGCCATCGTCATCGCGGTGCCGCTGGCCAGCCGGCTGCGTCTGGGCGCGGTGCTGGGCTATCTCGGCGCGGGCATGCTGATCGGGCCGCACGGTCTGGGCTGGGTGCAGGGCGGCGCCACGCTGGACACGCTTTCCGAGCTGGGCGTGGTGCTGTTGCTGTTCCTGATCGGGCTGGAGCTGTCGCCGCAGCGCCTGTGGGTGATGCGGCGCCAGGTGTTCGGCTACGGCGCGCTGCAGGTGTTGGTGTCGGCGGCGCTGCTGGGCGTGACGGCGCATTTCGGGCTGGGGCTGGACGCGCGCGCGGCAAGCGTGGTCGGGTTGGGCCTGGCGCTGTCCTCGACGGCGTTCGGATTGCAGATTCTGGGCGAGCGCAAGGAGTTGCCCAGCGCCTACGGGCGGCTGGCGTTCGCGCTGCTGCTGTTTCAGGATCTGGCGGCGATTCCGCTGATCGCGGCGGTGCCGCTGCTGGCACCCGGCGCGCAGGCCGCTGTGCCGCTGTGGCCGCGCCTGCTGCAAGTCGCCGGCGTGATGCTGGTGGTGGTGCTGGGCGGGCGCCTGCTGCTGCGGCCGCTGTTTCGCATGGCTGCGCGCGTGCAGCAGGTGGAGGTATCCACGGCGATGGCGCTGCTGGTGGCGCTGGGCACGGCATGGCTGGTCGGACAGGCCGGTGCGTCGATGGCGCTGGGCGCGTTTCTGGCCGGTCTGTTGCTGGCCGATTCGGAATATCGCCATGAGCTGGAAGCCAGCATCGAGCCGTTCAAGGGTCTGCTGCTGGGCTTGTTTTTCATCAGCGTGGGCATGGCCGCCAACCTGCCGCTGCTGCTGCGCGAGCCGCTGCTGATCGCCGCGCTGGTGCTGGGCCTGCTGCTGATCAAGGCGCCCGTGCTGTACGCGCTGGGCCGCGCCGGGCTGCGCGATGCCGGCGCCGCGCTGAAGCTGACCGTGCTGCTGGCCGGCGGCGGCGAGTTCGCCTTCGTGGTGTTTCTACTGGCGCGCGCACACGGGTTGCTCGATGCACCGATGCACCAGCGCCTGGTGCTGGCGATCACCCTGAGCATGGCGCTGACGCCGCTGCTGGTGGCCGCGATCCACGCGCTGCTTGCGCACCGCCCCGGCGCGCCGCAGCGGCCGTTCGATGCGATCCCAGCCGAGCACATGCCGCGCGTGATCATCGCCGGCTACGGCCGCGTCGGGCAGATCGTGGCGCGCGTGCTGCAGGCGCACGGCATTCCTTTCACCGCGTTGGAGCATTCGATCGAGCAGGTGGAGACCTCGCGCCGCTACAGCGGCATGCGCATTTTCTTCGGCGATCCCGGTCGCCCCGAGTTGCTGCGCGCCGCGCAAGTCGCACAGGCCGAGGTGTTCGTGCTGGCCACCGACGATCCGGAGACCAATCTGCGCACCGCGCGTCTGGTGCGGCGCCTGTATCCGAGGCTGCAGGTGATCGCGCGCGCGCGCAATCGCCAGCACGCATTCCGGCTGCTGGATCTGCAGCCGCACCGCGTGGTGCGCGAGACTTTTCATTCCAGCCTGGTGATGGCACGGCTGGTGCTGGAAACGCTGGGCTTCGATGCCGCCACCGCGGCCGCGCACGTCGAGCGTTTTCGCCAGCACGACGAAGAGCTCTTGCGCAGCCAGCACGAGGTTTACGACGACGAGACCAAGCTGGTGCAATCCACGCGCGAGGCGCTGGTCGATCTGGAGCGCCTGTTCGAGGCCGATGCCGCCGAAGGCGATGCGACCGATACGCCGCTCAATCCTCGGCCGCCGGACGCGACAAAGTCCGCTTGACGCCGGGCAGCGCGCGCGTTTCCAGTTCCAGCGCCAGATCGCTGAAGCCCAGACGCTGCGCCACCTCGGCCGGCGTGCGCCCCCACGCATCACGCGCCTGCAGCGGCGCGCCGCGACCGATCAAGGTGCGCGCCGGCCCCAGCAGCGCGTGCAGCGCGCAGGCGTGCAGCGCGGTCACGCCGCGCTGGTCGGCGTGCGCGACCTCGGCGCCGGCATCCAGCAGCAGTGGTAGCAGCGCGCCGATGTGCGTGGCGTCGCCGTCCTGGCCGGGTGGCGCGTGCGCGCCCAGCAGCAGCAGCAGCGCGCTCATGCCGCCGGCGTCGCTGTGGTTGACCGCGGCGCCGTGGCGCAGCAGCACGTCGAATACGCGTCGCGCGCCGAGGCTGTCGCCGCGATCGAACGCGTAGCGCGCCGCCGCCAGCAATGCGGTCTGGCCGTGCGCGCTGGCGACATTGACGTCGGCGCCGGCGCCAAGCAGTTGTTCCATCAGATCGGCGCCGCCGCGCGCCGCCGCCAGCATCAGCGCACGCGCATCGCCCGCCAGCGGCTGATCGACCGCGGCGCCGTGCTGCAGCAGCAGCTCGACCAACTCGCGCTGGCGCCCGTTGACCGCCGCGGCGAGGCAACTGACACCACTGGCACTGAGCACATCCAGACGCGCGCCGGCGGCGATCAGCGCGCGCGCCAGGTCCGCAAAGCCGCGCCCGCTGGCATGCAGCAGCGCGCTGTAGCCGGCGGTATCCGGATGATCCACCGCGAAGCCCAGTTGCAGCAGACGCCGCACCGCGGCGAGGTCGCCGCAGGCGGCGGCGGCGGGCAAGTCCTCGGCGCGCAGCGCGCGTCGCGGCAGCGCGAATCCGCCGTCCCAACGCAGCCAGTCGGTCAGTGCGGCGTCGCCCTGCGCCAGCGCCAGACCCAGCGGCGTTTCACCGTTATCGCTGCTGGCCAGCGCATCGGCGCCGGCGGCGATCAGGCTGCGCACCAGCGGCAGCGCCTGTGCCGCGGGCAGCAGCAGCGCGTGATGCAGCGGCGCACGCGCGCGCGCATCGCGCGCGTTGGCGTCCGCGCCGCGCGCCAGCAGCGCGTCCAGCGCCGCCTGCCAGCCGGCCGCGGCGGCCAGACTCAGCGGCGTGCGTCCATCATCCGTGGTGCCAAAGGCATCGGCGCCGCGCGCCAGCAGCGCCTCGGTCAGCGCCGCGCCTTCCGGGGCGTTGCCCAGATGCGCCAGCACGCGCGCCAGCAGTCCGCCACCGGCCGGGCTGGCGCCCTGTTCGAGCAATTCTTCCAGCGCTTCCAGCGTATCCGGCAGGCGATTGATGAGCGCATCGAACAGGCGCGTGCCGTCTTCCAGTCGCGCCTCGCCCAGCGTGCCGCGATCCAGCAGCCAGCGTCGCGCGCTGTCGTAGCCACCGCCGGCCAGTTGCAGATACAACTCGGCGAGGCTGTGCGCCGGCCACGTGTCGAGGTGCTGCTCGAAGGTCGATACCGCGGCCCAGTGCTCGCCGCGCAGCGCATCGAGCAGATCGGCGGGACTGTCGGCGCCGGGCGCCGGCGCGAGCTGACCGCGCAGGCTGGCCGGCAGCGGCGTATCCGGCGCCAGCGCCGCGACCAGATCCCAGCGCCCGGCGGCGCTGGCGTGATGCAGCGCGCTGCGACCATCGCTGCCGCGGCACTGCGCGTCGGCGCCCTGCGCCAGCAGCGCCAGCACGACGGCGGCGTCCGCGCGCGGCGACTGGCAGGCCAGCATCAGCGCATCGCGGCCGTGCACGTCCTGCGCCAGCGCATCGGCGCCGGCCGCGCCCAGTGCCTCGATCAGCGCGGTGCTGCCGGCGCGCGCGGCTTCCATCAGCGCGGTGGTGCCGTTGCGGTCGGCGCGGCGCGGGTCGGCGCCGGCGGCCAGCAGCAGACGCAGCAATGCGGCGTGGCCTTCCAGCGCCGCGGCCATCAGCGCGCTGCGGCCAAGGCGATCGCAGCGATCAACCTTGGCGCGGTGCTTGAGCAGCAGGCGCGCGCCTGCGATATCGTCTTCGCCGATGCCGCAAGCGGCGACCAGCGGCGGCTCGCCCTCGGCAGGATCGGCTGCGGCACCGTGTTCCAGCAGGAAGGCGGCCAGCGTCCAGTTGGCGGCACGGCAGGCGAGGCTGAGTGCGCTCATGCCCTGCGCGTCGAGCGCGTTGATCGCGGCGCCGGCGTCAAGCAGCATCGCGGCGATGTTGGGATTGCCGCTGAGCGCGGCGCCGTGCAGCGCGGTGCGGCCCTCGGCGTCGCGCAGACGCGGATCGGCGCCGTTGGCCAGCAGCGCCAGCACGGCCTCGTCGCGACCATGCCAGCTATCGCGCGTGGCGGCATGCAGCGCGGTCAGGCCGCCCTGCATGCGATTGACCTCGGCGCCACGTCCGATCAGCGCGCGCAGCAGGCGCGTATCCGGCAGCACCGCGGCCAGCGAAAGCGCGCTGCGCTGGTCCGCGGCGTCCTTGCGCGCGACCGGATCGGCCGGCGCGCCCGCATCCAGCAGCGCCAGCGCGGCGTCGCTGTCACCGCGACGCGCGGTGTCGAGCAGCGCGGGGCCGAGCGCGGCTTGATCCGCAGGCGCGAGTGGCGCGGCATCCACTGCCGTATCCGCCGGCGTCAGCGACCCGGTTGGCGACCGCGCAACAGCGGCGGCGTGTAGTGCAAACGCGGGCGTCTCCGCATCGGCCTGCGTCGGCGCTGCGCGTGTTGGAGCCTCATCCAGCGGCATTGCCAGCGTGCGCGACGCTTGCAGCAGCGTGGCCAGCGGCAGCACCAGAATGGCGTAGCCCGCCAGCAGCAGCCACGGCAACGGAGCGGCAACAGGCAGCAGCGGCAAGCCGCTGAGCGCGAGCACGCCGCACGCCAGCAGCAGCAGCGCCAGCGTCGCCGGCAGGCCGTGGCTGAAACGCCGCGTGCCGCGTGCCGGCATGCGCCGGGTGAAGCGCTGCGCGATCGTCGCGCCCATCGCATCGGCGCTGTCCGTGATGCCCGGGCTGGCGGCAAACACCTCGGCGTAACGCGTCCAGAACGGCCACAGCGCCAGCAGCGCCACCAGCAGCGCCGCGATCAGCAGGGTCGTGTTGCCTGGCGCCGCGGGATCACGCTGCAATTGCAGCAGCGGCCACAGGCACAGCACCAGCAGCAGCAGACAGGCCAGCGCGAAGCGCGCCAGATGCGCGGGAACATGGCGCAGCGCCGCGATCTGCCAGGGTGCGCCCGCCGCGCCCAGCGCGTACATGGCCGCGGCCATGGCCAGCGCGTTGGCCAGCAGCAGCGCCGCCACGCGCAACAGCGGCCACGGCAGCAGCGCCAGCGCCGCGAGCAGCAGCGCGGGCATGAATGCAGCGAGCACGAGCAGCAGGCGTGGGCGTGGCGACGTCATGCGGCGTGCAGCTCTAGGCAGAAAGTTGCCGAAGTATAGGCAGCGTGGCGTCTGTACGCGCCAATGCGCTGCGAATGGCCGGCATGCGGCATGACTTGCCGGGTTCGCGCGGGCCAGGGCGAGCAGTGGGGTTCTCGGGCGTGGCTCGTGGTTGCTGTGCTGCGCCATGTCTTGCAATACTTTCACGTACGGTGCAGCCTCGCGCGGCTGCAAAAACACGGCGACTTGAGTCGCAGGCACGTCCCGCCAGCCCTACGGAGAACACTCGCATGCCCCTTTACAAGACTTCCACGCGCACCACTCACGGTGCCTTTGCCGTTGGCGCGCTGGCGCTGGCGGTGGCCGTAGCCCTGGCTGCACCGCAGGCCGCCCGGGCCAGCGCGTTCCAATTGAATGAAAACAGCGCCCAGGCCATGGGTCGCGCCTATGCCGGCGACGGCGCCGCACCGGGCGACCCCTCGGTGGTGGTCAATAACCCGGCGTCCATGGCGTGGTTCAAGCACAGCTATCTGCAGGTCAGTGCCACCGCGATCAACTTCAGCTCCCACTTCCACGGCAGCGCCACCGATGCCCTGGGGCAGCCGATTTCCGGCGGCGACGGCGGCAATGCCGGCGGCACCATCCCGGTGCCGGCACTCTTTTACCTCAGGCCCATCAACGACCAGTGGGCGTTTGGCATGGGTGTGTCGGCGCCGTTCGGCTTTCAGACCCAATACAACCCGACCTGGGTAGGCCGCTACAACGCGATTTTGTCCGATTTCAAATCGGTGGATGCGACCTTCTCGGTGTCGTACAAGGTGGCGGACAACTTCGCGTTGGGCGCCAGCCTGATCGCGCAGCGCACCAGTGCTGACCTGACCTCGGCAATCAATTTCGGTTCGATCCTGGCGGCGCCGCCATTCAATCTGGCGCCGACCTTCATGCCGCAGTCCGCCGACGGACTGGCGCAAATCAAGGGCCACAACTGGAAGTGGGGCTGGCAAATCGGCGCGACGTGGAAGCCGACCGAGCGCGACACCATTGCCGTGCTGTACCACGCCAAGATCAGCCAGACCCTGACCGGCAACGCCACGTTCATCGTGCCGGCGCAGGTGCAGACGGTGTTCGCCGCCGCGCAGTTGCCGCTGTTCCAGAACACCGGCGGCAGCGCCGCTTTCGCCACGCCCGCATACGTGAACCTGAGCTACTGGCACGTGTTCAACAATCGCTTCAGCGCCGGCGTGCAGGCTAACTGGACGCAGTGGAGCAGCTTCAAGAACCTCACCGTGGTCTATGCCAACCCGGCGCAACCACCAAGCACCGAGGTGTTCAACTGGCACAACTCGCACTTCATCTCGGTCGGTGGTGCTTACCACCTGAGCGATACGCTGACCTTGCGCGCCGGCGTCGGCCTGGACACCACGCCGACCTACCAGTTGACGCGTGACCCGCGCGTACCCGATGCCACGCGTCGCTGGCTGGCCTTCGGCGTGGGCTACAGGCCGGTGAGCGATTTCGAGATCAACGTCGGCTACGCCCATCTGTTCGTCAATAATGCGCGCATCAACAACCTGAGTCCGACCGGGGATCTGCTCACCGGCTACTACAACAACAGCGCCGACCTGCTGTCGGCCTCGGCGACGTATCGATTCTGATCGCCACTGTGGGGCGCCCTGAAAACCCGCGCGCGAGCGCGGGTTTTTTGTACGTGTCGTACGCCTATTCGCCCAGCGTCAGCAGCGAGGCGTTGCCGCCGGCGGCGGTGGTGTTGATGCTGAGCACGCGCTCGGTCATGAAGCGCTGCAGGTAGTTCGGGCCGCCGGCCTTGGGACCGGTGCCGGACAGGCCTTCGCCGCCGAACGGCTGCACGCCGACCACCGCGCCGATCTGGTTGCGGTTGACGTAGCAATTGCCGGCGCGTACGCCGCGGCTGATGCGCTCGACGGTGGCGTCGATGCGGCTGTGGATGCCCAGCGTCAGGCCATAGCCGGTGGCATTGATGGCGGCGATCACCGCATCGAGCTGATCGGCTTGCCAGCGCACCACGTGCAGCACTGGGCCGAACACTTCGCGCTGCAGCACGTCGATGCCGGAAATCTCGTAGGCGCGCGGCGCGAAGAAAGAGCCGTGCGCGCAATCCGCCGGCAGCGGCGCTGTGGCGATCTTGCGCGCTGCGCGGTCCATGCGCGCGGCGTGCGTGGCGAGTACGTCCAGCGCGTCCTGGTCGATCACCGGGCCGACGTCGGTGGACAGCAGGCCCGGATCGCCGACCTTCAGTTCGGCCATGGCGCCGGCCAACATGGTCAGCACCTTGTCGGCGATGTCCTCCTGCACGAACAGCACGCGCGCCGCGGAGCAGCGCTGTCCGGCCGAATCGAAGGCCGAGGCGACGGCGTCCTTGACCAGCTGCTCGGGCAGCGCCGAGGAGTCGGCGATCAGCGCGTTCTGGCCGCCGGTTTCGGCGATCAGCGCGGCGATCGGCGCGTTGCGCGCGGCCAGTGCGCGGTTGATGGCCCAGGCGGTGTCGGTGCCGCCGGTGAAGGCCACGCCGGCCACGCGCGGGTCGCCGGTGAGTGCCGCGCCGACCGTGCCGCCGTCGCCGGGCAGGAACTGCAACACCGCCTGCGGAATCCCGGCCTCGTGCAGCAGGCGGGTCATGGCGTGGCCGATCAGCGTGGCCTGCTCGGCCGGCTTGGCGATGACGCTGTTGCCGGCCACCAGCGCGGCGGCGATCTGACCGGTGAAGATGGCCAGCGGGAAGTTCCATGGGCTGATGCACACGAACACCCCGCGACCGTGCAGATGCATCCGGTTCTGCTCGCCGGTGGGGCCGGGCAGGGCCAGCGGCGCGCTGCATAGGCGCCGCGCTTCGTGCGCGTAGTAGCGCAGGAAATCGGCCGCTTCACGCACCTCGGCCACGCTGGCGGGCAGAGTCTTGCCGGCCTCGCGCACGCACATCGCGACGAAGGCGCCGCGGCGCGCCTCCAGCAGGTCGGCGGCGCGTTCGAGGATGCCGGCGCGCGCCTCTGCGGTCGTGGTGTCCCAGCCCGGCTGGCTGACCACGGCGTTGCCGAGCGCGCGTTCGATGGCGTTGGCGTCGGCGGCCTGCCACTGGCCGATCGTGCGACGGCGATCGGCGGGGTCGGTCACCGTGCGCGGCGCACCGCTGCTGGCGCCGGCGCCCGGCACCAGCGGCGCGGCTTGCCATGGGCCTTGTTCGGCGCTGATCTGTGCGGCCAGCGCGCGCAGTTCCGGATCGTTGGCGAAATTGACGCCCATGGAATTTTTCCTGACAGGGAGATACATCGAGAGCGGTAGCGGAATGCGTGGATGCTGACTGGGTTGGTTGCGCGCGGCGCGGCGGCAGGGATCGGCGACCAGTTGCGTCGGTGCCAGGCTGGCGTCGGAGATGCGGTTGACGAAACTGGTATTGGCGCCGTTCTCGAGCAGGCGCCGCACCAGGTAGGGCAGCAGATCCTCGTGGCTACCGACGGGGGCATAGACGCGGCAGGGCACGTCGAGTTTGTCCTTGCCGATGACCTCGGCATACAGATCGGCGCCCATGCCGTGCAGGCGCTGGAACTCGAACGGCCGCCCCGCGGCGAGGTGATGGATGGCGGCGACGGTATGCGCGTTGTGCGTGGCGAAGGCCGGGAAGATGTGCGCGCCGCCGGCATCGAGCAGGCGGCGCGCACAGGCCAGATAGGACACGTCGGTGTTGACCTTGCGCGTGAACACCGGATAGCCGTCGTGGCCGAGCTCCTGTGCGTGCTTGATCTCGGCGTCCCAGTAGGCGCCCTTGACCAGACGCACGCACCAGCGCCGGCCCACCGTGCGGCTTTGTTCGACCAGCCAGTCGATGACCTGCGGTGCGCGCTTCTGGTAGGCCTGCACGGCTAGGCCGTAGCCCTCCCAGCCGTCCAGCGAGCGGTCGGCGAACACGGCGCCGATCACCTCCAGCGACAGCTCCAGGCGCTCGGCCTCCTCGGCGTCCACGGTCATGCCGATGCCTTGCGCCTTGGCCAGTTGCGCCAGCTCGAGCAGGCGCGGGGTCAGCTCGGCCAGCGTGCGCGTGCGTTGCGCGAACTCGTAGCGCGGATGCAGCGCCGACAGCTTGACCGAGATCGAGGGCGCATTCAGCACGTCGCGGTAAGGCCCGCGCCGGCCCAGCGCGCGGATCGCGTCGCGGTAGGCCTGCAGATAGCGCGCGGCATCCGGCGCGGTCAGCGCGGCCTCGCCGAGCATGTCGTAGGAGTAGCGGTACGCGCGGTTGTCCTTTTCGGCCGCGCGCGACTGCGCCTCATCGATGCTGCGTCCCATCACGAACTGGTGGCCCATGATGCGCATGGCCTGGCGCACCGCCAGCCGCACCACCGGCTCGCCGCTGCGCCCGGCCATGCGCTTGATCGCGCCCAGCCAGTCGCGCTCGGTGCTGGCCGACAGTTGCACCAGACGCCCGGTGAGCAGCAGTCCCCAGGTGGACGCGTTGACGAACAGCGAGTCACTCTTGCCGAGGTGTTTTTCCCAGTTGGCATCGCCGAGCTTGTCCTGGATCAGACGATCGGCGGTGGCGCTGTCGGGAATGCGCAGCAGCGCCTCGGCCACGCACATCAGCAGCACGCCCTCCTCGCTGGACAGGTCGTACTGGCGCATGAAGGATTCCACCGCGCTTTGTTCCTGGGTGCGCGCGCGCACGTGCTCGACCAGGGCGATGGCTTGCTGCTCGATCGCGGCAGCGGCTTCGGGCGTGGGCGTGGCTTCGGCGAGGCGCGCGGCCAGCACGCGCTCTTCCGGCTCGCTCCAGGCGGCGCTGATGGCCGCAAAGCGCGCGCCGGCGGGCCGTTCGGATTCGAGGATGGTCATAGGCGATTCGCAGAGATACAGCCCTGTAGTTTAGGCCGCAGCGCCGGCTGCAGCCATGCTGTGCTGCGCGCAATGCGGCGTGTTGTCGCAGTACATGCGTGATTGCGTGCGTTTTGACCGCAATCAAGTCGGCGGCCGCGATTTTGCGTCTTGCCGGTCGGCGCAAGCGGGCGCTATTCTGCAACCTGAAGGGAACCGAAACGCCGTGATCTCGATCGATACGCCATCGCTGTCCTCAGGTGCGCAGGTCATGTGGCTGCGGCCCAATCGCGCGCTCAGCCTGCGTGGTTTGCGCTGGGCGGCAGGTCTGCTCGCCGGCTACATCATGCTGGTGGCGCTGGTCAGCAGCGTGGCCGGTAACGCCTACGCCCCATTTTTCGCGCTAGTCGACGTGACGGTGGTGGTTCTGGCGTTTGCGGCGGTGTGGCGCGCGGGCGAGCGCGCCGAGCGCATCACCCTGACCGATGATGCGCTGGAGATCGCGCGCTTTCCTGCGGCGCGCGACAGCGTGCGCTTGCAGCCGTATTGGGTGCGCGTGCGCCTGCAGCCGGGTGGTGCGCATCCTCGGCTGACGCTGGTCTCGCATGGGCACGCGCTGGAAATCGGTGCATTTCTCGGCGACGAGGAACGCCAGGCGGTGTGCAAGCAACTTGAGGCCAGTCTGGCGCGTTTGCGCCTGCCGGATCATCAACAGGATCAACGGACAAACCCATGACCAAGTGCGCAACCCGACCCGCAACCGCGCCAGGCGCTCACTGGCTGCCGCGCACGCTGCTGGCGCTGACTGGCATGCTGTTGTCGACGGTTGCGCTGGCCAACCCCGAGCATCCCACGCAATGGCAGCTCAACCTCACACGCGGCGTCAGTCCGCTGTCGCATGACGTGTGGGATCTGCACATGGCCGTGTTCTACGTGTGCATCGGCATCGGCGTGGTGGTGTACGGCGCCATGATTTACGCCATGCTCAAGTTTCGCAAATCCAAGGGCGCCGAGGCGGCCAAGTTCACCCACAACACCAAGATTGAGGTGATCTGGACCATCATCCCGGTGCTGATCCTGATCGGCTTAGCTTGGCCGGCCACGCGCATCCTGGTGTACGAAAACAACACCAGCAACTCGGTATTGACGGTGAAGGTCACCGGCGTGCAGTGGAAGTGGGCTTACGACTACATCGACTATGAAGGTCAGCCGATCAACAACGTCAGCTTCATCTCGATGCTGGCTACTGACAGCAACGATGCGCGGCAGATGGATTCCGGCATCAGTCCGTGGAGTATCAAATCCAGGCACGGCGTCGATGATTACCTGCTCAACGTCAACAAACCGCTGGTGGTGCCCACGCACACCAAGATCCAGTTTTTGATCACCGCGGCCGACGTCATCCACGGTTTCTGGGTGCCGGCGTTGGGCTGGCAGGCCGACGCCATCCCCGGCCAGATCCATGACGCCTGGGGCGAGCTGGACAAGCCCGGCACCTACCGTGGTCAGTGCGCACAATTGTGCGGCCAGGATCACGCCTACATGCCGATCGTGATCAGGGCGCTGCCGCGCGCCGAGTTCCGGCAGTGGCTGGCGGCGCAGGAAAACAAGTCGCGCATGCAAGATGTTTCCCGTACCGCGCAGATCGTTGCCGCTCCCGGCGACGCCCCCCAGGGTTGACCCGAATCACCGACCGAGGCTTCAGGCCATGAGCACCGACGCCGCCACCCACCACGACGACGCCCACCACGATGACGTGCCCAAGGGCTTCGTCCATCGCTGGCTGTTCGCCACCAATCACAAGGACATCGGCACCATGTATCTGGTGCTGGCGTTGGTGATGTTTTTTGTCGGCGGCAGCATGGCCATGGTCATCCGCGCCGAATTGTTCGAGCCCGGATTGCAGTTGGTGCAACCGTATTTCTTCAACGAACTGACCACGCTGCATGGCTTGATCATGATCTTCGGCGCGATCATGCCGGCGTTCGTGGGCTTGGCCAATTGGCAGATCCCGCTGATGGTCGGCGCGCCGGACATGGCGCTGCCGCGCATGAACAACTTGTCGTTCTGGCTCCTGCCGTTCGCGTTCCTGCTGATCCTGTCGACACTGTTCATGCCCGGCGGCGCGGTTGCCGGCGGCTGGGTGATGTATCCGCCGCTGATCCTGCAGACCGGCGAATCACTGGCCTTCACCATCTTCGCGATCCATCTGATGGGCATCAGCTCGATCATGGGCGCGATCAACATCATCGCCACCATCCTCAACCTGCGCGCGCCGGGGATGGACCTGCTGAAGATGCCGTTGTTCGTGTGGACCTGGCTGATCACCGCGTTCCTGCTGATCGCGATCATGCCGGTGCTGGCTGGCGCGATGACCATGCTGCTGACCGACAAATACTTCGGCACCAACTTCTTCAATGCCGCCGGTGGCGGCGACGTGCTGCTGTACGAGCACATCTTCTGGTTCTTCGGGCATCCCGAGGTGTACGTGATGATCCTGCCGGCCTTCGGCATCATCTCCGAGGTGATCCCGACCTTTGCGCGCAAGCCGATCTTCGGCTACAAGCCGATGGTCTACGCCACCGCCTCGATCGCGTTCCTGTCGTTCATCGTCTGGGCGCACCACATGTTCACCGTGGGTCTGCCGGTGGGCGCGCAGTTGTTCTTCATGTACGCCACGATGCTGATCTCGGTGCCCACCGGGGTGAAGGTGTTCAACTGGGTGGCGACGATGTGGAAGGGCTCGATGACCTTCGAGACGCCGATGCTGTTCGCGGTGGCCTTCGTGATCCTGTTCACCATCGGCGGGTTCTCGGGCCTGATGCTCGGCCTCGTGCCGGCCGACTACCAGTACCACAACAGTTATTTCGTGGTGGCGCACTTCCACTACGTGCTGGTCAGCGGTGCGGCCTTCGGCATCATGACCGGCGTGTATTACTGGCTGCCGAAATGGTCGGGGCACATGTATTCCGAGCGCTGGGGCAGGATCCATTTCTGGCTCAGCGTGATCTCGGTCAACGTGCTGTTCTTCCCGATGCATTTCCTTGGGCTGGCCGGCATGCCGCGCCGTATTCCCGACTACAACGTGGCATTCGCCGACTGGAACATGGTCAGCTCGATCGGCGGCTTCGTGTTCGGCGCCAGTCAGTTGATTTTCGTCGGCAACATCATCTACACCGTGTACTTCGCCAAGAGCAAGGTTCCAGCGCGGGTGTGGGACGGCGCGCGCGGACTGGAGTGGGAATTGCCCTCGCCGCCACCGCATCACTCTTATTCGACGCCGCCGGAAATCCTGCCCGGCATGCTGGCACATGGCGATATCACCCACTGAGGATGTTTCCGGCCGGGTGCTCGCGCCCGGCCGGTTTTCGTGATGAACAGCAATTCCGGCAAGCGTCGTCCCGAGGTTGATTCCAGTCAGGCCGCGCGCCAGCGCAAGGCGCGGCGCACGGTGCTGATTCTGGCGTTGGTCTCGGTCGGGTTCTACGTGGTCTTTTTCCTTGAGCACCTCTTTTTTTGATGCGCGTCGCATGCGGCGCGCGCAACGCCAACGTGCACGGCAGCATTGCGCTGCGATGACCTTGGCTTAAACTCGCGTTCATCCACGCGGCGGGTTGACCGCCGTATCGAAACAAACTCGCAACGGAACTTCGCCATGTCCCAGCAAGCCGGTGCTTACTACATCCCCCATGGCAGTCGCTGGCCGATCATCGCCGCGGTCGGTCTGTTCACGCTCATGTGGGGGGCCGCGCATTGGCTGGATGGTATCGAGCCGGAGGGGCCGATCCTATTTTTTCTCGGCGTCGCCATCATCATTTTCATGAAGTTCGGCTGGTTCGGCGAGGTCATCCGCGAATCGCGGAGCGGTGCTTACAGCTCGCAGGTGGATTTGTCGTTCCGCCTGGGCATGATGTGGTTCATCTTTTCCGAGGTGATGTTTTTCGGTGCGTTCTTTGGCGCGCTGTTCTACAGCCGTGGCTTGCAGGTGCCTTGGCTGGCCGGCGAAGGTCACGGCGCGCTGACCAACTACTACCTGTTCCGCGGTTATACCGGCGGCTGGCCGACCGCCGGCCCGGACGCCATCGGCGGGCCATTCAAGACGGTGCCGCCGTGGGGCGAGCCACTGCTCAACACGCTGCTGCTGTTGTCATCGAGCGTGACCATCACCATCGCCCACCATGCGCTGCGCGACGGACACCGCCGCCGCATGCTGGTGTTTTTGGCGGCCACGCCGATTCTGGGCGCCCTGTTCCTGTGGTTTCAGGCGCACGAGTACATCAACGCCTATACCCACCTCAATCTGACCCTGCACAGCGGCATCTATGGTGCGACATTCTTTCTGCTGACCGGCTTCCACGGCCTGCATGTAACCTTGGGCACGATCATGCTGCTGGTGATCTTGTATCGCACCTGGCGCGGGCATTTCAGCAAGGAACACCACTTCGCCTTCGAGGCGGTGGCGTGGTACTGGCACTTCGTGGATATCGTCTGGCTGGCTCTGTTTCTGTTCGTCTACATCATGTAGCCCAGCGTGCGCTGCGGGGACTCCGGCACGCTCGAACGATCCGGATCGCTGCTCAGCCACCCAGACCGTGCGGCTTGAGCAGGCCGGTCAGGATGCCGATGATCACCAGCACGAATACGCCCAGCGAAAATCCGATGCGGCGCGTCAGCGCCCAGGCGGTACGTTTGCCATCGCTGCCCTCGCGATCGGTCATCATGAAAAACAGCGCCTGGCCGAGGCTGAAGATCGCCGCCAGCAACATGAGAATCAGCACGGTTTTGAACAGGGTATGCATGAGCGCGCGCCTCGCCAGTAACGATCCGAGTATAAACCGCGCCGCATCGAGGCATGGTCGGTGCTGAGGCTGCGCCGCCCGTCGTGGTTCGCGGTGCTGCTGACACTGGCGGGAATCGCGATCTTCGTACGCCTGGGCATCTGGCAGTTGGACCGCGCGGCCTACAAGGAGCATTTGCTGGCGCGCTTCGCCCACGCCAGCGATGCGCCGCTGATTCCGTTTGCCGCGGTCAGCGACACGGCGCCGCATCATCGCTACGCGCACGTCGCGGTGCATGGCCACTATCTGCGGGACCGCGCCTATATGTGGGACGACCAGACCATCGGCGAGCAGGTCGGCGTCGATGTCTACGTGCCGTTCGCGGTGCAGGGACGCGAACGCATGGTGATCGTCAGTCTCGGCTTCCTGCCGCACACCGGCAGCGAGCGCAACAAGCCGGCCATGCCGCCGCTGCCCACCGGCGAGGTCACGCTACGCGGGCTTTACGCATCAATGCCGCCGCCTGGGCTGAAGCTGGGCGGCGACCAGATCGCACGGCAAACGCAGTGGCCCAAGCTGAGCACCTACCTCGAACTGAGCCAGATCAGTCGCGACCTCGATCAGCGCCTGTTCCCGGGCATCTTGCTGCTCGACCCGAATCCGAAATCGGCCTACCTGCGCGAGTGGACGCCCACCTTCATTCCGCCTGCGCGACACCAGGCCTACGCTTTCCAGTGGTTCTCGTTTGCCGCCGCGGCGCTGGTGATTTTCATCGTGCTGCATCGGCGCGGCGAGCCGCCAAAAAATGATCGCCGGGAATGACCGCAACGCATGAACGTTCCGATTGACATCCGCCGCGGGCGCCGCCAACTGCTGCTGATCGTCGCCGTGTTTTTCGCGCCGATGCTGTTGGCGGCAATCCTGGCGCTATCCGGCTGGGTACCCAGCGCGCGCAGCCACGGGCAGCCGATCCTGCCGCAGGAAAGCTTCGCCGGCCTCAAGGTGAGCCTGGCCGACGGCAAGATCTGGCCGTGGAAGGCGGCGACACCGCAGTACACGCTGATGGCGCTGGTCGGGCCGGGTTGCGCCGCCGCGTGTTTGTACAAGCTCTACATGCTGCACAACGCGCAAGTGGGATTAAACGAGAGCAGCAAGAACCTGCGTTTGCTCTATGTCGGCGCAGCGCCGGTAGTGACCGACACGCATGGCGCGTTGCGATCCTGGGTGCTGGGACAAACCCAGGCCGCGGCATTGCTGCGCTTTCGCCCGCAGCAGACGGATCAGGTCGCGGTGATTCTGGTGGCGGCGGATGGCACCGCGGTCGTGTATTACCCGCCGACCGTCTCCGTGATCGACATCAACAAGGATCTGCGGAGGCTGTTCAAGTGAATGTCAAACCTGCATGGGTGCGGCCACTGGCATGGATCGCCACTGCATTCGCGCTGGGCGTGATCGTATTCGGCGCCTTCGTGCGCCTGTCCAATGCCGGGCTGTCCTGCCCGGACTGGCCGACTTGCTACGGGCGTATCACGTGGCCGGTGCAGCACACGGCCGTCGCCGCCGCCGATGCCGCGTTTCCCGGGCGTCCGGTGGCCGTGCACCTGGCCTGGCGCGAACAGACCCATCGCTTCATCGCCGGCACGCTGGGTGTGCTGGTGCTGATCCTGGCGCTGGGCGCGGTGTGGCGCCAGCGTGGGTCGCGCCATGCGGTGATCGTGGCCGCGCTCGCGGCGGTGCTGGGCGTGTGGCTGTATATCGGCGGTGAGCATGGGTACTCGAGCTTGCTGGCCGCCGTGGCGATCGCCCTGCCGCTGCTGGCGGCATGGTGGCTGCGCCGCGAGGCGCCGTGGAAAATGCTGAGCGTGGCCTTCGCGGTGATCATTTTTCAGGCCATGCTGGGCATGTGGACGGTGACCCTGCTGCTGAAGCCGGCCATCGTGATGAGTCATCTGCTGGGCGGACTGGCCGCGTTCGCGCTGCTGGCCTACGCGGCACTGCGCCTGAGCGGCGTGGGTACGCGCGAGGCGCGCGTGCGGCGTCTACTGCCATGGGTGGCGTTGGGTCTGCTGCTGCTGGTGATGCAGATCGCGCTGGGTGGCTGGACCAGCGCCAACTACGCCGCGCTGGCCTGCGGCACGAACTTTCCATTGTGCGCGGGCAGTTGGTGGCCGGCGCTGAATTTCCATCAGGGCTTCATTCTGTGGCGCGACATCGGCGTCAACTACGAGGGCGGCGTGCTGGATGAGTCGGCGCGCGCGGCGATCCAGATGACGCATCGCATCGGCGCGCTGATCGTGTTCGTTTACGGACTGCTGCTGGCATGGCGCGTGGCGCGCGCGGGCCTCAAGCCGCAGGGCATCGTGCTGGCGTCGTTGCTGTGCGCGCAGGTGTTGCTGGGTATCGGCAACGTGGTGCTGGGGCTGCCTCTGGATGTGGCCACGGCGCACAATGCCGGCGCCGCGCTGCTGCTGTTCACCATGGTCTGGCTGCTGGCGGCCACGCAGCGCCCGCCCGCGCAACGGGAGTTCTGAGTGGCGCTGTGGCGTGAATATCTCGAGCTGACCAAGCCGCGCGTGGTAGCACTGCTGGTGTTCACCGCGCTGATCGGCGCGCTGCTGGCGGTGCCGGGCCTGCCGCCGTGGCGCGCGCTGCTGCTCGGGCTGGCCGGCATCTGGCTGGCGGCGGCCTCGGCGGCGGCGCTGAATCACCTTATCGACCAGCGCATCGACCGCGTGATGGCGCGCACCGCGCACCGGCCGCTGGCGATCGGCACGCTGCGCCCGCTGCAGGTGCTGCTGTTCGCGCTGGTGCTGGGCGCGGCGGCGATGATGCTGCTCGCGTTGTGGGTGAACTCGCTGACCGCGTGGCTGACTTTTGCCTCGCTGATCGGTTACGCGGGGGTCTACACCGCGTTTCTCAAACGCGCCACGCCGCAGAACATCGTCATCGGTGGCATCGCCGGTGCGGCGCCGCCGGCGCTGGGCTGGGTGGCGGTCACCGGCACGCTCGCTCCGCACGCGCTGCTGCTGGTGTTGATCGTGTTCCTGTGGACGCCGCCGCATTTCTGGGCGTTGGCGATCTTCCGCCGCGCCGATTACGCGCGCGCCGGCATCCCGATGTTGCCGGTGACCCACGGCGTGGTGGTCACGCGCTGGCATCTGCTGGCCTATACCGTGTTGCTGACGCTGGCCACGCTGCTGCCGTATCTGACCGGCATGAGCGGCCTGTTTTATCTCGGTGGCGCGCTGATCCTGGACGCCGGATTCCTGTATTACGCCGTGCGCATGCTGCATCCGCCGGACGAGTTGTTCGCAATGCGCACCTTCAGCTACTCGATCATCTACCTGGCCGCCCTGTTCGGCTTTCTGCTGGCCGACCACTGGCTGTTGCCGATGCATGCCGCGGCACCGCAGTTGCTGCAGTACGTGCCGATCCGCTAGGCGTGCTGCCGGCGATGCACGCGCTGCTGCGATTCTTCGTGCCCTGGGAACCTTCGCCCCTGGCATGGTTGCTGGCCATTGCCGCGATCGTGCTGTACTGGCGCGGGCAGCGCCTGCGCCCGGTTTCGCGCTGGCGCCGCGCGGCGTGGTGGATCGGTCTGACGTTGTGCTACGTGGCCATGCAGTCGCGCTGGGATTATTTTTCCGAGCACGCGTTTTTCCTGCAGCGGCTGCAGCATCTGGTGCTGCATCATCTCGGGCCGTTTCTGCTGGTGCTGGCCTATCCGGGGCCGCAATTGCGCGCCGCGTTGCCACTGCGCTGGCGCGTGCGGGGCGCGCGTGTGCTGCGGCACATGGCGCCGCTGCGCTGGGCCTTGAATGTGCTGCTCAATCCCTGGGTGGCGGCCAGCCTGTTCGTCGGCGTGATCGCGCTGTGGCTGTATCCGCCGGTGCAGTTCGTGGCCATGCTGGATGACCGCATCTACCGGCTGATGAACTGGAGCATGCTGCTCGACGGGTTCCTGTTCTGGTGGCTGGTGCTGGACCCGCGCGCCAAGCCGCCGGCGCGGTTGTCACCGGGCATGCGCGTGGTGCTGCCGCTGCTGGTGGCGCTGCCGCAGATCATGATGGGTGCCTTCATCACCTTCACTGGCGAAGACCTGTATCCGGCCTTCGAGGTGTGCGGGCGCGTGTTTCCGTGGCTGACGTTCCAGACCGATCAATATCTCGGCGGGCTGATCATCTGGATTCCGGCGGCGATGATGAGCGTCATCGCCGCGCTGCTGGCGATGCGGCGCTGGACGCTGCTGGACGCGCGCCGGCATTTCAATGCGTGGCGGCGGGCTGCACCGTGAATTCGACCGGATACGGCGCATGACCCTTGAACTGCAGGTCGATGCGCACGCGTGTGCCGGGCTGCACCGTGGACGCGGCGTGCATCAGCATCAGATGGTAGCCGCCGGGCGCGAAGTGCACGCTCTGCCCCGACGCGATCGACACCTGAGCGACGTGCACCATGCGTTCCATGCCGCCACGGCTGATGCTCTCGTGCAACATGACCATCTGGTAGCTGGGACTGGTCGCGCCGGTCAGTTGCAGCGGCCGCTTGCCCAGGTTGCGCAGCGAAAAATACCCGCCCATCGGCAGCCCCGCCGGCAGCCAGCGCACCCAGGCGTCGGTGACCGCGACGCGCGCGGCGGGCAGGGCGTGCGCGTCCGGCGCAGGCGCCATGCCCGGCATGTCGTGCATCAGCGCGTGCGCGGATGCGGCAGGTGGCGCGGCGTTCGCCAGCAAGGGCGCGGCCAGCAGACCCGCGGCGAGCAGGGCGCGGGCCAGCAGGTGGCGAGGTGAATTCATGCGTTGGGCTCCGTCAGCAGCAGGTGCAGGTCGTGGGTCAGTTGCGCAACCGAATCGTGCTCCGTCGCCAGCAGGCGCGCGCGACCCTGCTGGTCGAAAATGAAGATCGCCGCGCTGTGGTTGACCACGTAATTGCCAGCGGCATCCGGTTTGCCGTAGCTGTAGGCCACGCGGTAGCGCTTGGCCACGCGCGCGATCGCATCGGGCGTGCCGGTCAGGCCGATGATGTGCGGGCCGAAGGCGCTGGTGTAAGCGTGCAGCAGGGCCGGCGTGTCGCGTTTGGGATCGACGCTGACGAACAGCACGCGCACGTGTTGCGCCAGCGGACCGAGGTTTTGCAGCACCACGGTCAGGTGCGCCAGCGTGGTCGGGCACACGTCCGGGCAGTGCGTGTAGCCGAAGTACAGCAGCACGGCCTTGCCGCGATAGCTGGCACCGGTCACCGGCTGGTCGAGGTCGTTGATCAGATGAAATCGCAGATCGGGCAGATGCCCGCGCACATCGGTGAGCAACCACGGGCTGGGCGCATGCGAGCACGCGCTCAACAGCAGTGAAAAGGTGGCGAGGACCATCAGCAAGCGGCGCGGCATGCGCTATTGAATCACGATCCATCACACCAGTTCATCCCTGCGGCGGCGCGGCGCAAGTGCTATACCGCGCATCCCGTCCCCATGCTGAGCGGTTTGCAAAACCGCTCCGGCACATGGACGTGCCGTCGCGACGGGCATGCAAATGCCTGTCGCGGCAAAGGTGGCGCGGCTTTGCCGCGTCCGTTTGCTTGCAAACCTCGGCAGGATGCCAGGCTTTGCGAACTGATCTGGAGCCCGTGCATGAGCCCGCTTGCCACCTTGCATGCTACCACGCTGGAGGGTGAGGACATGGCCTTGTCGCGCTATCTCGGTAAGACCCTGCTGATTGTCAACGTGGCATCGAAGTGCGGCTTCACGCCGCAATATCGTGGACTGGAGGCCTTGTATCGGCAGTACCGCGCACGCGGGCTGGAAATCCTGGGCTTCCCCTGCGACCAGTTCGGCCACCAGGAACCGGGCGATGCCGCGGAAATCCGTCAGTTCTGCACGCTCAATTACGAGGTGAGTTTTCCGCTGTTCGCCAAGATCGAGGTCAACGGCGCCGGCACGCATCCGCTGTATCAGTGGCTGAAACGCGAGGCCCCCGGGGTGCTTGGCTCGCAGGCGATCAAGTGGAATTTCACCAAGTTTCTGATCGATGCCAAGGGCAAGGCGCGCAAGCGCTACGCGCCGACCGATACGCCCGAGGCCATCGGCCGCGAGCTGGATACGCTACTGCCCGCCGCGGCATGAGCCAGGCGATATCGTCCGCTACCGCGGCGCTGCCGCTGGCGCCACCGCTGCGCGCGCTGCTCGCGCAGCGCTATGCCGATCTGGTCGCGCATCTGCGTGTTTCCGGCGTGCCGTATTACGATGATGCCGGCGTCGCCGAGCGCGTGCAGCGCCTGCTGCTGGTCAGCGATTTCGCCTATGGCGTGCTGCGTGCGCAGCCGCATCTGCTGGCGCCGGCGGGCCTGTACTGGCTGGGCAGCGGCGGCGATCCAGGTGCGCGTCTGCTGGCCGGGCCGGGGCTGCCCGAGGAGCGCGGCGCGGCCTTGGCGCAGTTGCGCCAGCGACGCGCGCGCGAAGCGCTGCGGCTGATCTTCCGCGATGTCAACGCGCTGGACTCTCTCGAAGATACGCTTGCCGACACCAGCAGCCTGTACGCGGCGCTGCTGGAGCTGGCATTGCGCCACGCCGAGCGCAGCCTGCGCGCGCGCCACGGTATGCTGCGCGACGCGCGCGGTCAAGCGCAACGCATGGTGGTGCTGGCGCTGGGCAAACTCGGTGGCAGCGAACTGAATTTTTCATCCGATGTCGATTTGATTCTGGCCTATCCCGAGGAGGGATCCAGCGATGGCGCGCGCGCGCTGGAGGCCAGCGAGTACTGCGCGCGGCTGACGCGCGAATTCGTCGGCCTGCTCAGCGAAGTCACCGCCGATGGTCAGGTCGCGCGCGTGGATCTGCGTCTGCGTCCCTACGGCAGCGCCGGGCGCCCGGCATGGTCGTTCGCGGCGATGGAGGCCTATTACCAGAGCGAAGGCCGCGACTGGGAGCGCTATGCCTGGATCAAAGCGCGCCCGGTGGCTGGTGATCTCGTCGCCGGGCGTCAATTGCTGGCGCAATTGCGGCCGTTCGTCTATCGCCGCTATCTGGATTACACCGCGTTCGCCGGTTTGCGCGCGATGAAGACGCTGATCGACGCCGAGGTGGCGCGCAAGGATCTGGCCGAGAATCTCAAGCTCGGCCCGGGCGGCATCCGCGAAATCGAGTTCAGCGTGCAGCTCGAACAGTTGATCCGCGGCGGACGCGAGCCCGGCCTGCGTGAGCCGAGCCTGCTGCGCGCACTGGCCGCGGCCGAACGGCGCGGTTTCATCGCCGGCGAACGCGCGCGTCTGCTGCGTCGCGCCTGGACGCTGCTGCGCCACGTCGAGAATCGCGTGCAGATGTACGTCGATGCGCAAACCCACGCGCTGCCCGCCGAGCCGCTGGCGCGGCTGCGCATCGCGCAAGGTCTGGACTACGCCGATGCCGCTGCGCTCGATACCGCGCTGGCCGCGCAGCGCGCCGTGGTCAGTGCTGCCTTCGCGCCGATCCTCGGCGGCGCCGCGCCGGCCAGCGTGCCCGGGCAGGATGCGCTGCTGGCGCTGTGGCGCGACATGCAAAGCGGCAGCGCCACCCCCGCCGAGCTGAGCGCCTGCGCGCTGGACGCCGAGGCCGGCGCCGCGCTGCAAGCGCTGGCCGGCAGCCACGCCGTGCGCAGCATGAGCGAGTCCGCGCGCGCGGGTCTGGAACGCTTGTTGCCGCGCGTGCTGCATGCCGCGCGCCACAGCGCCGCGCCGCAACTCGCGCTGCCGCGCCTGCTGCGCCTGCTGCACAACATCGCGCGGCGTTCGGCGTATCTGGCCCTGCTGGAAGAAGCGCCCGCCGCGCTGCAGCGCCTCGCCAGTCTGTGCGCCGAGCGCGCGTTTCTGGCCGGGCGTGTGCTCGCGCAGCCGCTGCTGTTGGACGACGTGCTCGACCCGCGCATCGAACAACTGCCGTTGAAGGCCGCCGACATCGCCACGGAGATCGCGCATCTGCTCGATGCGCTGGACGAGCGCGGCCCCGAGCAGGAGCTGGAACGCATCAACGAGGCGCGCGCCAGTCTGGCGTTTCGCCTCGGCCTGGCCTTCGCCGACGCACGCGCCGACGCACAGGCCACGGCGCGGCGCTTGGCGGCGTTGGCCGAGGCGGTGCTCAACGCCGTGCTGCGTCTGGCCGAAGGCGAGCTGATTGCGCGCCACGGCCGCCTGCCGGGGCCGGGCCTGGGCTTTTGCGTGATCGGTTATGGCAGTCTCGGTGGACATGAGCTGGGCTTCGCCAGCGATCTCGATGTGGCCTTCGTGTACGACTCCGCGCGTGCCGCGGCGAGCAGCGATGGCGCGCGCCCGCTGGAAGGCGCGCAGTGGTATCAGCGTCTGGCGCAGCGCGTGGTGCACTGGCTGGGCACGGTCACCCGCGCCGGGCAGCTCTACGCCATCGATGCGCGGCTGCGCCCGGACGGCAGCAAGAGTCTGCTGGTGCAAAGCATGGATGCCTATGCCGGCTATCAACAGCAGCGCGCCTGGACCTGGGAGCACCAGGCGCTGGTGCGCGCGCGCGTGGTTTGCGGTGATGCGCAAATGGGCGCTTCCTTCGCGCAGTTGCGGCAGCGCGTGCTGGCGCGGCCACGCGTGCCCGCGCGGGTCGCTGCCGAGGTCAGCGCCATGCGCGAACGCTGGCGCGCCGAGCGCGATCGCTCCGATGCCGAACGTTTCGATTTGAAGCAGGGCGCCGGCGGCTTGCTGGATCTCGAATTTCTGCTGCAAGGCCTGGCGCTTGCGCACGCAGCGCGCGTGCCGCTGTTGACCGAGAGCACATCCACCGCGGCGCTGATCGGTGCGCTGGAAAATGCGCGCGCGCTGGCGTCTGCGTCCGCCGCAACACTGCGCGCCGCGCACGGCGTGCTGCTGCAGCGCGCGCTGACCTGCACCCTGGACGACCGCCCGCGCCTGGTTGCGCGCGAACCGGCGCTGATGCAGCACGCAGCCGGGGTGCTGCGCGTGGCCGCGGCATGCGGGTTTGCGTTCGCATCGCTGCAGCCGGCACCGGATAGCAGGTAACCGGCAGCAGCGAACCGGCAGCAGAGCGCCGGTCACCTCGTTTTCGTCATGCCCGCGCAGAGACTGCCCCCGCGCAGGCGGGGGCGGGCATCCAGCTTGCATCGGGCAGGGCGAGGAACCTCACTTTGCGCGGCACATGTGCACAGCGATGGCGCCGACGCGAGGGTGCGCATGGCTATGTCGTTTCCCCTCCTTCCGCTCCAGGCGCGCGTTGCAAGATATCGCGCACGCGCGCGGCGATCGCCGCGATTTCGCGCAGCGGAGCCGGCGCGCGATAGGCGGCGTCGGCGTCGATCAGCCAGCCACCCTCGCGCAGCGCGGCGTGAAAACGCGCCAGACGCGCCGGCAGCGGTGCGCTGACCACGCTATGCACCGGCACGCCGCAGGCGGCGGCTTCGCTGAGCATGTTCACCGAGTCCGGGCTGACCAGCAGCCGATCGCTCCAGGCCAGCACGCCGGGGTAGGGATTGGCGCCATCCCGCGCATCGCGCCACATGCGCCGGGGCCACGCGCCGGCCGCCGCCGCGCAGACATCGACCAGGTCCGCGGGCGTGCGTCGTGAGGCCACGATCAGCGCGCTGCCGCCGTGATGCAGCAGCGCGCGCAGTCGCGCCACCAGTGCCGTTTGCCAAGCGGGGTCGAGCGCCACGCCGCGCCGCGGCCCGCCCAGCAGCACGCCGATGCGCGGCACCGGCAGTCGCGCGAAGACGTGCCAGGCGTCGCGCGCATCGCCCAGCCAGGCAGCATCGATCGCATGCAGCGAGCCCAGCGGATTGAGCACGTTGGCGCCGCGCACATCGTCGTGGCGCGGCGCGATGACGACATCCCAGTGCCGTGGATCGGCGCGCGGGTCGAGTATTTGCACGCTGCGGCAGCGCCCGTTGCCGAGGCGGCGCAGCAGGCGCGTGGCCAGCGCCGCCTGGCGGCCGCAGCCGATCACCAGCTCGGGCCAGGGCGGCGCCAGTTGCGTGCGCGCCGCGGCATCCCAGGCCAGGCGTCCGCCCAGACTGACGCGCGGCGCCAGCCATGACCACGGCGCGCGCGCGTGCAATTCCAGCTCGCGCACCTCGCCGCCCAGCGCCGCGGCCAGCGCCAGCGCCTGGCGCCGGTTGCCGGCGGCGCCGTCGGTGATCGCCCAGGTCGAGTGCATCGCTGCTCCACGCGGAACGCCGCCGAGGCGGCATTGTCTATGGGTTGCTGACAGTGCATTGCCGATTGTGCGCCGTGGCCGACGCGCGTCACGCCTACACTGTGCCGCGTCGCGCCCCGTTGCGCATCCATTATTGGAGCTTTAATGCAGCCCGAATTGTCCGCCGCCGCGCTCGATCAGATTTTTCGCGAAGCGCGCACGTACAACGCCTTCCTGCCGCGCGAAGTCAGTGCTGCGCAACTGCGCGCGATGTACGACCTGGCGAAGATGGCCCCGACCAGCGCCAACTGCTCGCCCGCGCGCATCGTGTTCGTCAAATCGCAGGAAGCCAAGGCCAGGCTGGCGCCAACGTTGTCCGAGGGCAATCGCGCCAAGACGCTCGCGGCGCCGGTGACCGCGATTGTCGCCACCGACCATGCTTTCTACGAGCACCTGCCCAAGTTGTTTCCGCACGCCGATGCGCGTAGCTGGTTCGCCGGCGATCAGGCGCTCAGCGAGATCACCGCGTTTCGCAACGGCACCCTGCAGGGCGCGTATCTGATCATCGCCGCGCGCGCGCTGGGCCTGGATTGCGGACCGATGTCCGGTTTCGACAACGCGCGGGTCGATGCGGTCTTTTTCGCCAACACCACGTTCAAGTCCAACTTCCTGATCAACATCGGTTACGGCGATGCCGGCCGCGATTTGTTTCCGCGCAGCCCGCGCTTCGGTTTCGACGAGGTTTGCAGCATCGTCTGATGCGGTTTCGCCGGTTTTCTGCACCCACTGTGGAGGATGTTCCCATGCGTTGGTCTCATGTGATGCTCGCGGCCGGTCTGGCGTTGCTGGCGGTACCGGCTTTCGCCGCGCCGGTGACTTACACCTTCAATCTTGATCACACCCAAGTGCGTTTCTGCTGGGATCATTTCGGTTTTTCCATGCCCTGCGCCAACATGAATACGGTCGAGGGCACCTTGGTGTACGACGCGCAGGATCCAGCGCTGTCCTCGGTGCGGGTGACCATGCCGATGTCGGGGCTGGATACGCACGTGCCGGCGCTGAATATGCATCTGAAGGAAGCCGATTTCTTCAATGCCGCCCAATTTCCGGACATCACCTACAAGAGCACCAAGGTCATTCCCGGCACCAAGCCCGGTGATCTGACCATCGAGGGTCTGCTGACCGCGCATGGCGTGACCCAGCCAGTGACGCTGCATGCGCACCTCAACAAGATCGGCGAGCAGCCGATGCTGCACGTGCCGGCGATCGGCTTCAACGCCAGCGCCGAGATTCAGCGCAGTGCGTTTGGCGTGGGCGCCTACGTGCCGATGGTGTCGGATGCGGTGCATGTCAGCATCACCGTCGAAGCCGATGCCAGGAAGCCGGCCGGCATGAAGCCGGGCATGAAGCATTGAGTTCGCGCAATGCGCGTGGCCGATCCGGCCGCGCGCGCGCGTCATGTTGATCCAGCGACCCGCCGCCGCGCGCGGCCAGACGCAAACCGCCTGGCTGGACAGCCGGCACACGTTTTCCTTTGGCCATTATCACGATCCGGAGTGGATGGGTTTTGGTGCGCTGCGCGTGCTCAACGAGGACCGCGTGGCAGTCGATGCGGGCTTTGCCGAGCACGGCCATGCCAACATGGAAATCCTCACCTGGGTGCTGGAGGGCGCATTGGCGCATCGTGACTCCACAGGCGCTGAAGGCGTGATCCGCCCCGGCGAGTTGCAGCGCATGAGCGCCGGGCACGGCATCCGTCACAGCGAAATGAATGCCACGGCGCAGGCGCCGGTGCATTTTTTGCAAGTGTGGATCCAGCCGGATCGCTGCAACCGCGCGCCGTCGTATGCGCAGCGCGGCTACACGCCGCTGCAGCTCGGCGCCGGTTGGACGCTGCTGGCGGCGCCGGTCGCGGTGGCGGCCGATACCTTGCCGCTGCACGCGGAGGCGCGCGTGTGGGCGTGGCGTCCGCGCGCCGGCGCGCGCGCCACGCAGACGCTGCTGGCGTCGCGGGCGTGGCTGCACGTGGCGCGCGGCGCGGTGCGGGTCAACGACGGTATCGCGCTGGGCGCGGGCGATGGCCTCGGGCTGCGCGACGAGGCGGCGCTGGAGCTCAGCGCCGAGCGCGACAGCGAGCTGCTGCTGTTCGAGTTGCTGTAGCCGCCCAGGCCCGGGCGTTCATTTCCCGGGTGTGTTCTTGAGCTTGTCCAGCGCGGTCAGATCGACCGCGTGCACGGCCTGCTTCAGCGCGTCCATGTCGGGGCCTTCGCCCGTGGCCTCGACCAGAAAGCGATTGCCGACGATCAGCGTGTATTCGCCGCGGCGATCGGCGTTGGTCCACTGCTCCTGCACGATGCGCCCGTCTTGCTGGAACACCTTGTGGTAACCGCTGGCCGATTCCTGATCCTGCCGCACCATGCCGATCAGGGCCAGCATGCCGCGGTTGGCGGCCATGTCGGTGATGCCGAGCTTGATGCGCTGCGCGCCACTGCCATAGTCGGCCTTGGCCGAACTGATCAGCAGCGTGCCGATGCCACCGCGCGTGCTGTCCACCGCGCCGCGCGCCAGGCCGGGCAGGCTGGCCGGCAACAGCGTCGAGATCTGATCCGGCGCCAGCGGCTTCAGCGGCACCACGTCGGGTGCCGCCTCGGCGCTGCCGAGCGGTTTGCCTTGCGTGGCCGCGCCGGTGGCCTGCATTTGCCTGGCGGCTTGTGCAAGGGCGCCCAGGTCCACGGACTTGCCGTTGGACTGGAACGAAAAGCTTTTGCTGCCGCGCGGCAACGCACCTACGCCGCTCAACATCATGCTGCTCCAACCAATGACCAGGCCCAGCACGATGGCGATGGCGATGATCACCGCGGTATAGGCCACGGCGCGCTCATGGGGCACATCGAGCGTGCTCTGCAAGCCCAGCCACAGCAGCCAGACGCTGTAGCCCAGCGCCGCCAGCGTCAGCACCGCGGTCAGCGCGCCCAGCAGCGGAATCAGGTGCAGCACGCCCACGATCCATACCGGGGTCCACGCGTAGGCGATGGCTTTCAGCGCCTGCACGCGGTCGTTGCGCGCGCCGAAGCTGGGCGCCAGCGCGGCGACGATCAGCGCCATCACGAACACCAGCAGCAGGGTCAGCAGATAGCTGCTGAGCATCTGCCCGAACAGCGCGCCGAAGCCGAAACGCATGGTGCCGATGAACGGTACCGACATGCCGAACACGCCCAGGCCGAGGAAAGTCGCCAGCGGCGTGATCGCCGCCAGCCACAGCACCCAGCCGGTGTACAGACTGCCGATGCTGGACGGCTCGGCGGCGATCTCGGGCCAGGTGGCGCGCGGGTTGAGCAGGATGGCGCGCAGGCGCGCGATGAGGCGGGCGAAGTCCATGGCGGCATTACGTGATCGGGGCGCACAGCATGCCAGAGCCGCATGGCGGCGTCGCTTGCAGCGCCGCGAAGATGCACAGACGTTACACTTGCCGCCCTGCGCACCTGCTTTGGCGGCGTGAGGCGCGGTGTGGGCGGATGCTTGCACCACCCAGCCACCCGCAACGCCTGATCCGCCCATCCCCGGAGGCTGTCATGACCCGTACCGATCCCGCCGCGGTGGCCCTCAAGCCGGCCAACACCGAGCGCCGCTACGAGATCACCCGCGCCGACCTGCCGCTGTCCTGCCCGATGCCCGACATGACGCTGTGGAACTCGCATCCACGCGTGTATCTGGCCATCGAGGACGAAGGCGGCGAGTCGGTGTGCCCCTACTGCGGCGCGTACTACGTACTCAAGCGCGAGGCCTGAGCGCCACTGGCGCACGTTTTGCGCCGGATCGCGGGTGCGCTGGCACCCGGTTTGCATCAATTTTGCATCAATCCTGTCGCCATCCCGGCAGGCCATCGTTCCTGACGCAGAGCCGTGATCCGACCCGAGCCTTCCCCCGCAGAGCGCCGCCTGACGGTGGTGCAGTTGATTCCGGCGCTGAACAGCGGCGGGGCGGAGCGCAGCACGCTCGAAATCGCGCGCGCGCTGGTCGCGGCAGGGCATCGCGCGGTGGTCATTTCCGCCGGCGGCCGCCTGGTGCAGCGCCTTGAAGCCGAGGGCGGCGAGCACATCAGCCTGCCGCTGGGACGCAAGTCGCTGGTCACGCTGGGGCAGATCGTGCCGCTGCGGCGCGCGCTGGCCGCGCTCAAACCGGATGTCGTGCATGCGCGCTCACGGTTGCCGGCGTGGCTGGCGCGCATCGTCCTGCGCGGGCTCGACCCGTCCCCGCACTTCGTGACCACCGTGCACGGGTTGAACTCGCCCAGCGCCTACAGCGCCGTGCTCACCCGCGGCGAGCGCGTGATCATGGTCTCGCAAACGGTGCGCGATCACGTGCAGCAGCACTATCCCGATCTGCCGCAGGAGCGCGTGCGTTTGATCCCGCGCGGCGTCGATGCCGATGAATTCCCCTACGGCTATCGCCCCGATCCAGCCTGGCGCGCGGCGTTCTTCGCCGAGTTTCCGCATCTGGCAGGCGCGCCGCTGTTGACCCTGCCCGGACGCGGCACGCGCCTGAAAGGCCACGCCCACGCGCTGCGCCTGCTGGCCGCGCTGAAGACCCGCGGCGTCGACGCGCGCCTGCTGCTGCTGGGTGCCGACGAGCCCGCGCGCGCCGCCTATGTGCGCGAGTTGCGGCAGTTGGCGCAGGCGCTGGGCGTGACCGACGCCGTGGCGATCACCCCACCGCGCAGCGATGTGCGCGAGGTCTACGCCATCTCCGATCTGATCCTGCAGCTCTCGACCAAACCCGAGGCTTTCGGTCGCACCGTGCTTGAGGCCCTCGCCCTGTGTCGGCCGATATTGGGTTACGCCCACGGCGGCGTCGGCGAGCTGCTGGCCGAGCTGTATCCCGCCGGACGCGTACCGGCACTGGATGAAGCGCGCCTGGTCGAGCGTGCCGCCGAATTGCTGCGCCTGGCGCCACCGATCGCCCCACTGACTCGTTACCGTCTCGCTGATACGCAGCAGGCCACGCTGGCGGTGTATGCCGAGGTGGCGGGCGGATAGCTTGCCGGAGCCGGGAGCCGGGAGCCGGGAGCCGGGAGCCGGGAGCCGGGAGCCGGGAGCCGGGAGCCGGGAGCCGGGAGCCGGGAGCCGGGAGCCGGGAGCCGGGAGCCGGGAGCCGGGAGCCGGGAGCCGGAACTTTTTTGCGCCGCTCGCGGTTTTTCCCCGAGTCCCGAGTCCCGAGTCCCGAGTCCCGAGTCCCGCCGCCCAGCCATTCCCCTCGCCGCCGCGCGCAGCGCACAATCCGCGCATGACTGCCGCCGCCGCCGCTGATGCATGCCCACGCTGGGCGTGGCTGCTGCCTTTTGCGCTGATCTTTCTGTTGCCGTTCGGTCGCGCCGCCGAGTTGGGCACGCTGGCGCTGGTCATGTTGTGCGCGACGCTGCTGCTGCGCCAGCCGCGCGTGTTCGCGACGCTGCCGGCGGCGCGCTGGGCGCTGGCGATCTGGGCCTGCTACGAGTTGGCCGCGCTGGGCTCCACGCTGCACGCGGTGGCGCCGCTGCGCACCTGGGAAACAGTCGCGGCCATGCTGCGCTATCTGCCGCTGCTGCTGGGCGTTGCCTGGGTGCTGCGCGATGCGGTGCAGTGGCGCCGGCTGCTGCGAGCGGTGGCGTTGCTGACGCTGTTGTGGACGCTGGACGCGTGGATGCAGGCGCTGACCGGCTGGAGCGTGCGCGGTCACGCCGAGCCGCACCGGCTCACCGGGATCTTCGGTGCCGGTGATCCCAAGATCGGCCAAGTGCTGGCCGTGCTGGCGCCGTTCCTGCTGGCCGCGGCGCAGCGCTGGCGCGGGCGCGTGGCGCTGACTGCTGCGGCACTGCTGCTGCTGGGGCCGATCCTGTTGTCCGGTTCGCGCGCCAGTTGGGTCACGTACGCTTTCGTACTGGCGATTTTTTTATGGCGCGAGGCGGGTTCGTGGCGGCGCTTCGCGTTGTGGTCGGCGGCAGCCGCACTGCTCGGCGTGCTGGCGCTGGGCGCGGCTTGGCAGACCTCGACGCGCTTCGATGCGCGCATGCAGCGCACGCTGTTGGCGCTGAAGGGCAGCGAGCACGACATCAACGCGGCGCTGTCCGGACGCCTGACCATCTGGGCCGATGCGGGGCGCATGATCGCGGCCAACCCGTGGACCGGCGTCGGCGTGCGCGGCTTCCGCTACGCCTACCCGCGCTACGCCAGGCCGGGTGATCCGTTCGTCAATCGCGCCGAGGACCAGGGCGCTTATTACGCGCACCAGATCGTGCTGGAGATCCTCAGCGAAAGCGGCGTGCTCGGCCTGGCGCTGTGGACGCTGGGCACGCTGCTGGCCTGGCGCATGTGGCGGCGTGCATCGACGCATGCGCGTGCGTTGGCCTGGCCGGCCGGCATCGCGGTGCTGGCCGCGGTGTTTCCATTCAATACCACGCTGGCGTTTTATTCGGCCTGGTGGGGACTGTTGTTCTGGTGGCTGTTGGCGCTATGGATCGGCGCGCTGGGCACTGCGCCCGCGACGGACGCGCGCGCGCATCCGGCCGCCGCGATAGGCGCGCGTGGCGCTAGACTTTCGCGTCCGAACACTCCTGCGAAGCCGCCATGCCCTCCTTCGATATCGTCTCCGAGGTCGACCAGCACGAGTTGACCAATGCCGTCGATCAGGCCAATCGCGAGCTGAAGACGCGTTTCGATTTCCGCAACGTCGAAGCCAGTTTCAAGCTCGACGCTGGCGTGATCACGCAGACCGCGCCCAGTGATTTCCAGCTCAAGCAGATGCTGGAGATCCTGCGCGCACGCATCGCCGCGCGCGGCATCGATCTGCGCTGTCTGGATGCGGCCGCGGCCGAGGTCAATCTGGCGCAGGCGCGCCAGCGCATCACCGTCAAGCAGGGCATCGAGCAGGCGCAGGCGAAGAAAATCATCGCCGCGCTCAAGGCCGCCAGGCTCAAGGTCGAGGCGCAGATCAACGCCGAGAAGCTGCGCGTGAGCGGCAAGAAGCGCGATGACTTGCAGGCCGCGATGGCGCTGCTGCGCGCCGGCGAGTTCGAGTTGCCGCTGCAGTTCGAGAATTTCCGCGATTGAGTGGCGACACACAAGCGCGGCGCGCGTCATCGGGCACGCGCCGCACTTCCGCGGTGGTTTACGCGGCAGCCTTGTCGAGGCTGGCGATGTCGATCACGAAGCGGTAGCGCACGTCGCCCTTGAGCATGCGCGCGTAGGCCGCGTTGATCTGTTCGATCGGGATCAGCTCGATGTCCGAGGCCACGCCGTGCGCGGCGCAGAAATCGAGCATTTCCTGCGTTTCGCGGATGCTGCCGATCAGGGAACCAGCCAGGCGCTTGCGTCCGACGATGAGCGAAAACGCATGCACCGGCGCCGGATCGGGTACGCCCACCAGCACCATGGTGCCGTCGCGGCGCAGCAGGCCGAGGTAGGCGTTGTAATCGTGCTGCGCCGAGATCGTGTCGAGGATGAAATCGAAGCGTCCGGCGTGCTGCTTGAAGACGTCCGCATCATGCGTGACCAGAAAATCATCGGCGCCCAGACGCAGCGCATCGTCGCGCTTGCCGGCCGAATGGCTGAGCACGGTCACGTGCGCGCCCATGGCCTTGGCGATCTTCACCGCCATGTGACCCAGTCCGCCGAGACCCACCACAGCGATCTTGTCGCCGGCCTTGACGCCGAAATGGCGCAGCGGCGAATACGTGGTGATGCCGGCGCACAGCAGCGGCGCGGCGCGATCCAGCGGCATGCCTGTGGGGATGCGCAGCACGTAGTTCTCGTCCACGGTGATGCGGCTGGAGTAGCCGCCATAGGTCGGGCGCATGGTGTCGAGGCTGCCGTCGGGCTTGCGCTCGTAGCCGTTGTAGGTTGCGCTCATGCCCTGCGCGCAGAACTGCTCCTCGCCTTCCTTGCAGGCCTCGCAATGGCGGCAGGAATCGACGAAGCAGCCCACACCCACCACGTCGCCGATCTTCCACTTGGAAATGGCACTGCCTACCCTCGACACCACCCCGACGATCTCGTGCCCCGGCACCATGGGGAATACCGAGCCGCCCCACTCATCGCGCACTTGGTGGATGTCGGAATGGCATACGCCGCAGTAGCGGATGTCGATGAGTACTTCGTGCGCGCCGGGCTCGCGACGCTCGATGCTGAAGGGCGCCAGCGGCGATTGTGCCGAGGCGGCGGCATAAGCGGGGGTCTTGGACATGGGGATACTCCGACTGGGATGGGGACGATAAGAACCAGGGTGACATCGCGTGCTGCGGTGACGCCGTGCATTTACAGGGAGGCCTTGTCTTGCCGTTACGCCATGCTCTCTGGTCATGCTGAGCATTGCGAAGCATCTCGGCATTCGGCGACCGAGAGTATGCGTGCCGGGCCGTAAACGCCGCGTAGGTATGAATGCGGTGTTGCATGCGCGCGACAGCGATGATCAATCCGCCACGCGCAACGCGCCCGGTGTCAGGCCACCGAGCCGCCACGGACCGATGCCGATGCGGATCAGGCGCAGCGTGGGATGGCCGACCGCGGCGGTCATGCGCCGAATCTGGCGGTTGCGGCCTTCGCGCAAGGTGATTTGCAACCAGGCATCGGCGACGGATTCGCGCGCGCGGATCGGCGGATCGCGCGGCCATAGCCAGTCCGGCGCCGCGACGCGCTGCGTTTCGGCGGGGCGCGTGCGGCCGTCGTTGAGTGTCACGCCGCGGCGCAGCGCCTGCAGCGCGGCGGCATCCGGTTCGCGCTCGACCTGCGCCAGATAAGTCTTGGGTGCGTGGTGGCGCGGATCGGTTAGGCGCTGGATCAGCGCGCCCTCGTCGGTCAGCAGCAGCAGGCCTTCGGAGTCGTGATCGAGACGCCCGGCTGCATACAGTCGGCGCCATGCCGGATCGTGCGCGGGCGGCGCGCCTGTCGGCGCGGGCACGTCCGGCGGCAGCAGCGCGGCCAGCGTGGGTCGGCCGTCGCGATCGGTGAACTGGCACAGCGTGCCGTACGGCTTGTTGAGCAGCACGCGCATGCGCGGGGCTCAGGCGTCGGACACCGGCAGCTCGCCGTGGTTGCGCGGCGGCGGCGCGCTGCCGGGGCGCGGGCACACCGATTGCAAACCATCGATGTGCTCCTGCAGATTGGGCGAGATGCCCTGCCACATCGGGTCGAGGATCACGTCGATGCCCTCGCGCCGCGCCAGTTTGGCCGCGGGCACGAAATCGGCATCGCCGGTGACCAGCACGATCTGATCGACCAGACGCTTGTGCGCGAGACTGGCGATGTCGAGGCCGATCTTCATATCCACCTGGGTCTGGCGCAGGTCCAGCTCGAAGTGGTCATCACGCAGGTTCTCCCAGCGCAGCACGCCGTTGCGCAAATCCTGCAGCGCGTTGCGCTTCAGGATCCACTCGCCGCGCTCGGCCAGGCGCCCCAGACGCAGCGCCATCTTGCGCAGACGCTTGAGCTCGTTGTGCAGTTCGCGGCGGAAACCGGCCGAGGCGCTGGCGCCGAAGTCGATGCTGTTGCCGCTGACCGGACGCTCAAATACTTTTTCCAGCGGCGCGCAATCGTAGAAAAAAATACGGTATAGCGCGTCCTTGGGACGTTCCAGTTGCTTGAGGTGGTCCAGCGCCATGCCGAACAGGGTGCGCGACACGGTGCGCGCGTCGTTGCCATCGCGGTCTTCATAGACCTTGCGGAAACGCGCCAGAAAGTAGGCGCCATCGATCAGGATCGCGGTCTTTTGCATAGGCTACTCATAGGTTTCCGGATGGAACCGGCGCGACGGAATCGTGCTCGCGCCGGTGTTGCAACCTCGCGCTACATCGCCGCGATCAGGCGATCGCCGAACTGCGAGCACTTGACCTCGGTGGCGCCGTCCATCAGGCGCGCGAAATCGTAGGTGACGTGCTTGGCGGCGATGGCCTTGTCCATGGCGCGCACCAGCGCATCGGCGGCCTCGTTCCAGCCCATGTAGCGCAGCATCATCTCGCCGGAGAGGATCAGCGAACCGGGGTTCACCTTGTCCTGCCCTGCATACTTGGGCGCGGTGCCGTGGGTGGCCTCGAATACGGCATGGCCGGTGATGTAGTTGATGTTGCCGCCCGGCGCGATGCCGATGCCGCCGACCTGCGCGGCCAGCGCATCGCTGAGGTAATCGCCGTTCAAGTTGAGCGTGGCAACGACGTCATATTCGGCCGGACGCAGCAGGATCTGCTGCAGGAAGGCATCGGCGATCACGTCCTTGATGATCAGGCCGGCGCCGGGCTTGCCCGCGGGAATCACGTGCCAGGGACCGCCATCGTGTTCGACCGCGCCGAAGAAATCGCGCGCCGTCTGGTAGCCCCAGTCGCGGAAGCCGCCCTCGGTGAACTTCATGATGTTGCCCTTGTGCACCAAGGTCACCGACTTGCGTTGGTTCTTGATCGCGTAGCCGATGGCGCTGTGCACGAGGCGCTCGGTGCCGAGGCGGCTGACCGGCTTGATGCCGATGCCCACCTCCACCGGCAGCGTGCGCCTGGGCGCGCCCGCCGATTCCAGCAGCGCCAGCCAGTCGTTGACGCGCGCCTGCGTGCCGAAGCGGATCTTGGCGAAGGCTTGCGGGTCTTCCTTGGCGAGGAAATCCAGCACGCGCTGCGCCTCGCTGCCGCCACCGGCCCACTCGATGCCGGCGTAGATGTCCTCGGTGTTCTCGCGCAGGATCACCATGTCCACCTTGCCCGGCTCGCGCACCGGGCTGGGCACGCCCTTGAACCAGCGCACCGGGCGCAGGCACACGTACAAGTCCAGCATCTGCCGCAGCGCCACGTTGAGCGAGCGGATGCCGCCGCCCACCGGCGTGGTCAGCGGACCCTTGATGCTCACCAGATAATCGCGGCAGGCCTGCACGGTGCTGTCCGGCAGCCAGGTGTGGAACTGCTTGAAGCTCTTTTCACCGGCGTACACCTCCATCCAGTGGATCTTGCGCTGACCGGCGTAGGCTTTGGCCACCGCGGCATCGAGCACGCGCACGCTGGCGCGCCAGATATCCGGGCCGGTGCCATCGCCTTCGATGAAGGGGATGATGGGATTGCGCGGCACCTGCAGACGGCCACGCTCGATGCCGATCCTGGCGCCGCTGGCCGGCACGACGAGTTGGGGTTCGCTCATGGGATCTCCTGATGACCACTGCGGCAGCGCCGCGAAAACGCCATTGTCGCGCGTTGCCGCGCGCGCAGAAAGCGCGGCGTGCCGGCCGTGCGCTGGATCAGGACAGGACGCCGTGTACCGACGCGGAGTCGATGCATGCCTGCAGCGCGGCCTGATCGCTCCACGCCAGCGTGGCGCGGCGATTGTGGCGCAGCAGCCAGTGCCGCCAGCGCCGCTTGCGCAGCAGACGCATGAAGCGCGGTGACGGCACGTGCTGGCCCAGCACGTGCAGCCAGCGGTCGTCGCTGGCCAGTTGCAGGCCCAGGCGCCGCGCCGCCGCGACCAGCGCCGGCACGGTGAAAAAGCCGATGTGCTGGCCGCTGTCGAGCATGTAGTAGTGCCATTCGCCGGGGCGGTTGCGCGTGGCCGGCAGCAGCTCGCTGCTCAGCACCAGCACGTCCGCCTCGGCGGCCAGCGCGGCCAGCGTCTGCAAAGGATCGGCCAGATGCTCGACCACCTCGAACGCGGTGGCGAGATCGTAGTGCGCGCCGGGCTGCGCCTCGAAGCCGCGTGCATAGAGATTCGCGCAATAGGGATCGCGCCAGCGGAAATCGTAACCGCGATCGCGCAGCAGGCGCACCAGCAGGCCGCTGCCGGCGCCATGGTCCAGGCACGCGCCGGCCTGCGGCCAGTGCCAGGCCAGCAGCGCGGCGGTGCGCTCGGCGAGGTCCAGATTGCGCTGCGCGATACCGGTATCCAGCGTGGTGATGGCGTTGTCGGTATAGGCCTCGCGCAGCCAGTGCGGATCGGCCGCGCGTACATAACCGCACTCGCCGCAGCGCACATACTGCGCGGGGTATTTGCGCAGCACCGTGGCGCTGGCGAAGGGCGCCTCGGCGCCGCGGCAGATCGGGCAGCTCATCGTGTCACTTCACGTTGCGCACATCCCAGTGCGGGCCGATCAGCCAGGTCAGACGCTGCGCGATGATCTTCATCGGCAACGTGCTGCGGATTTCCAGTTCCACGTGCAGATCGCGCGATTCGGCGCGCACGCCGGCGGCGGGATCGAGCGCGCTCAGCGCGACCGGGACTTTGTCCGGTTCGTGCTGCAGCGCGCACCAGCGCGCGAACAGCATGGGGCGCTGCAGCGCGTCTTCGATGGCTTCGGCCAAGGCCGCGGGGCTGTCGCCGGCGAAGGCCAGCGCGGGCTCGGTGCCGTGCGCGCGGGTGAAGTGTTCGATGTGGATCAGGAACAGGCTCATGGCGATTTTCCTGCGGCCGCTAACCGCATGATCGCAGAGCCGCCAGTACCGGCGCCAAGGCGCACGCGGCAGCGGCGGTGGCGGCGCCGTGTGCGATCACGCCCAGACAGGGCGCCGGCAGGCGCGTGCGCAACGTGTCCAGGTTGCGTTCCGGCTCCAGCATGGCCGGATCGATGCGGTTGCCGATCCAGCCCAGCAGTTCGCAGCCATCGGCGCGGATCGCGCGCGCACTGAGCAGGGCGTGATTCAAACAGCCCAGGCGCAGGCCCACCACCAGAATCACCGGCAGGCGCAGCGTGCGCGCGAGATCGCCGGCCACGAGGGTATCGGACAGCGGCGCCAGCCAGCCGCCGACGCCTTCGACCACGCGCGCATCGGCGTGCGCGCCCAGTTGTGCATAGGCCGCGTGGATCGGTTCCAGGGTGATGTGGCGGCCCTCCGCGGCGGCAGCCAGATGCGGCGAGATCGGCGCGGCGAAGGCCAGCGGATTGACCAGCGCGTAATCGGGGCGCGGATCGCTGGCGGCCTGCAGCGCCAGCGCGTCGTCATTGCGCAAACCCCGCGGCGTCTGTTCGCAACCGCTGGCCACCGGCTTCATGCCGACCGCATGCAGGCCGGCCATGCGCAACGCGCGCAACAGCGCCACGCTGACGAAGGTCTTGCCGATGCCGGTATCGGTGCCGGTGACGAATACGTCGCGCGTGTGCATGGCACAATTGTGGCTTTCCGCGGGAGCCACGTCATCCATGCACGCGATCAGCAGCCTCGATCATCTGCCCAAGCGGGATTTGTACGCGGCGCTGGTGCGCGAGGCCGAGGCGCTGCTCGCCGGCGAGCATGATCCGATCGCCAACGCCGCCAACTTCGCGGCGCTGGTGTGGCAGCAGGTGCCGACGCTCAATTGGTGCGGGTTTTACCTGCTCAAGCCCGATGGCGATCTGCTGGTCGGCCCGTTCCAGGGCCGGCCTGCCTGCGTGCGCATCGCGCTCGGACGCGGTGTGTGCGGCACCGCCGCGGCCACGCGCCAGACGCAGTTGGTGAAGGATGTGAACGACTTTCCCGGCCATATCGCCTGCGATGCCGCCTCGCGCAGCGAGATCGTGGTGCCGCTGCTGCGCGACGACGACACGCTGCTGGGCGTGTGGGATGTGGACAGTCCCACGCCCGCGCGCTTCGACGTCGAGGATCAAGCCGGCATGGAAGCACTGTGCCGGGTATTCATGGCCAGCATCGATTGAACGCTGGTCACACCGCGATCTCGCGCAACGGCCCGCCCAGCAGTCGCGTCAGCGCGCCGCGCGCGGTTTCCACGCCCGTACCCGCCGTGGCCGAGAACACCTGCGCCGACAGCACACCGCCCAGTTGTGTCAGCTCGCGCTGCACCGCCAGCAGCGTTTGCGTGGTCTGGCCGCGACCGAGCTTGTCGGCCTTGGTCAGCAGCACGTGGCAGGGCAGCGCGTGCGCGGCGCAGAACGCCAGCATCTGCTGATCGAACGGCGTCAGCGGATGGCGGATGTCCATCACCAGCGCCAGCGCGCGCAGGCTGCGGCGTCGCGCCAGGTAATGTTCGAGTGCCTCGCGCCACTGCGCGCGCACGGCCTCGGGCACCTTGGCGTAGCCATAGCCAGGCAAATCCACCAGACGGCGGCCATCGGGCAGGACGAATACCACCAGATGCTGGGTGCGTCCCGGGGTGCGCGAGGTGCGCGCCAGTCCGTGCATGCCCACCAGTACGTTGAGCGCGCTGGACTTGCCGGCATTGGAGCGCCCGGCAAAGGCGATTTCCGCACCGCTGTCGGCGGGCAGCTTGTGCGGGTCGGGCGTGGACAGCACGAAGCGGGCACCGTGCAGGGGATTGCTGGGCATGGGAATCCGTGCGGATAGAGGGTTTGACCGCCTCCGGGGGCACAAGGATAATCCGGCGCCGATATGCGCCGCGCCGCCGCGCCGCGGACCAACGGGTTGGTGCGACATCGGCGGCACCCGATCGGCCTCTGCGGAGAAAGTACATGAAGCTGGCTAGCATGATGGTTCTGGGCGCGCTGTTGTTCGCCGCCGGCACGCATGCCGAGGGCGCGATGCCGCCAGGCACGATCGCAGCGGGCAAGGCCAAGTCGGCGATCTGCGCCGCCTGCCACGGCATGGATGGCAACTCGACCGATCCGCAATACCCCAAGCTGGCCGGGCAGCAAGCCAGTTACATCTATCGCCAACTGGTGCTGTTCAAGAGTGGCGTGCGCCAGAACCCGATCATGCTCGGCATGGCCATGTCGCTGAGTCATCAGGACATGGCTGATCTGGCGACTTATTTCGCCGCGCAGAAGATCATTCCCGGCGTGGCCGATCCCAAGGCCGTGGCCGTCGGTCAGGCTTTGTACCGCGGCGGTGACCGTGCCAGCGAAGTACCGGCCTGCATGGCTTGCCATGGCCCGGATGGTCAAGGGAATCCCGGCGCGGTGTATCCGCATCTGGCCGGGCAGCACGCGACTTATGTGCGCACCGTGCTGACCGCGTGGCATGACGGCACCACGTGGGGCAAGACCACCCACGCCGAGATCATGCCGACCATCGCCAAGCGCTTGACCGCCGCGCAGATCGCCGACGTGGCCAGTTACATCGCCGGCTTGCACACGGCGACACCGATCGTGCCGACGCAGCCGACGCTGAACAACACGGCCTTCGCCAAGTAACGCTCTCAAGCAGTCAACGCGGGCCGCGCCCGCATCACGAGGATCGTCCGATGTTGAAGCCCCTGATTCCGGCCGTGGCGCTGGTTCTGCTGCTGGCTGGCTGCTCGTCGTCACAGCCGCCGGCCAGCTCGGCTCCGGCGCCGACGGCAGCGGCGGCTGCCAGCGCCAGTGCCGCGCCCGCCGGCAGCACGCCAGCGGCAGCGGCCAGCGCGGCGCCCGTTGCGGCAACCAGCACGGCTTTGGCCCCGGCCAGCGCGGCACCCGCGGCCAGCGCGCCCGCCACCGTGGCCAGCGGCGGTGGCACGCCGGTGTTGGCGCCTGCTGACACGGGCCAATGGGTCGAGGGCAAGAACTATTTCCGCATCGAACCCGCCGTGCCCACCGACCGCGCGGATCACGTGGTGGTGACCGAGGTGTTCTCGTGGGGCTGCCCGGCCTGCAATCAGTTCCAGCCCATGGCCGATGTCATCCGCAAGAGCCTGCCGGCCTACGTGCACTGGCAGTATCTGCCGGCCGCGTTCATTCCGCCCGAGGACTGGCCGACTTTCCAGCGCGCCTATTACACCGCGCAGGCACTGGGCCTGGACAACCCAACCACGCACGACGCCATGTTCAAGGCGATCTGGACGCCCGGCGGCCCGCTCAACACCTACGCCGGTCTGGGCACGTCGCAGCCGCGCGTCAAGCAGCATCTGCCGAGCATCGCCGATGTGGCCAAGTTCTACGCCCGGTACGGCGCCGACCCCAGGACTTTCGAGGCCACCGCGGATTCGTTCGCGATCCGGGCCAAGATGAAACGCGCCGATCAGTTGATCAAGGCCTACGGTGTCGACAGCACGCCGACTTTGGTGGTCAACGGCGCGTATCGCCTGGACGTGCTCTCGGCCGGCGGCCTGCTGCAAACCCAGGAGCTGGTGCATTATCTGGCGCAGAAAGAAGCCGCCGCCATGCACCTGAAACAGTGAGAATGCGTCGATGAGCCCCGCCCGGATCAAACGCGCCCTGCGCAAGCACCTGCTGCTGTGCGCCGTACTGCTGGCTGGCATGGCGCAAGCGGCGCTGGCGCAGGTCGGCGGCCCCTCGATGGTGATGTACCAGCCCGGCGTGGCCTACAAGGCCATCACCCCGGCGCAACCGCTGAATCCCGCGGCCAAGCGCATCCAGGTGATCGAGGTGTTCTCCTACGCCTGCCCGCACTGCTTCGAGTTCCAGCCCTACGCCGAGCAGATCCGCAAATCGCTGCCGGCCGATGCCGAGTTCGTGCGCCTGCCGGCCGTGTTCTGGCCGGAGTGGGAGCCATTCGCGCGCGCGTTTTTCGCGGCGCAGAAGCTGGGCGTGCAGGAGAAGAGCAATCAGGCGCTGTTCGCGGCGATCTGGGTCAGGCACGAGCCGCTGCATTCGCTGCAGCAACTGGCCGGCTTCTATGCGCGCTACGGCATCAAGCCCGCGGAGTTTCTGCAGGTGGCGCGTTCGCCCGCGGTCAGCGCCGAGATGCAGCGCGCCATGCGCCTGGAGCAGGCTTGGGGGGTGAACGGTACGCCGACCATCGTTGTCGACGGCGCGCTGCGCAGCGGCGAGGTGCAAAGCTACCAGCAATTGGTTGATGTGACCCGCTTCATGGTCAAGCAGGCCCGGGCCGCGCGCGCAGGCAAGCGCGCGCCCTGAGCGAATCGCGGTGGCCGCGCAGCGGCAAGCAGACGGCAAAACGGCGGCAGTCGTGGCGGCGGAACCCGCCACGCTCAGACTGCTGAGTTGCAACATCCTCGCTGGCGCGAGCATCGAGCGCTATCGCCAGTACTTCACGCGCGGCCTGACCCATGTGCTGCCCGGTCCGGGCAAGCAGGCCAACCTCGATCGCCTCGCTGATCTGGTCACGCAATTCGATCTGGTCGGATTGCAGGAAGCCGATGCCGGCAGCCTGCGCTCGGGCTTTCTCAACCAGACCCAGTATCTGGCGCAGGCCGCGGGCATGCCGTACTGGAGCGACCAGCCCAACCGCCGCGTGGCGCAATTGGCGCGCTCGGCCAACGGTCTGCTCAGCCGCATGGCGCCACGCGAAGTGCTGGATTATCCGCTGCCCGGACGTATCCCGGGTCGTGGCGCGCTGTTGGCGCGCTATGGCGCGGATGCCGCCGGGCTGACGGTGCTGGTTGCGCATCTGTCGCTGGGGCCGAAGGCGCGCGCGCGCCAGCTCGACTTCATCGCCGAGCTGCTGCAGGGCCGCGGCGCGACGGTGCTGATGGGCGACCTGAATTGCGCCTGGCCCGGTCCCGAACTGCAGCGCGTGTTCGCGCACACGCAACTGCAGCCGCCGAGCGACGCACTGCCGACTTATCCGAGCTGGCGCCCGCGTCGCGCCATCGACCACATTCTGGTCAGCGACGGCATCGAGGTGCTGCGTCGCTGGACACCGCCGCAGGCATTCTCAGATCACTTGCCGTTGGCCGCCGAAATTCGTCTGCCGCGGCCGCCACCGCGCGCCTGAATCGGAACGCCGTGAACCGCGCCCGGCGCGGTCAACGCGGTTGCGCCATGCGCGTTGTGTTGGGACAGGCGCCGCGCTCCGCGGCGCGGCGGAGGAGATTCCATGACACGCAGCATCCGACTCGGGCTGGGCGTGGCCCTGCTGCTGGGCGGCAGCGCACTGGCGCCGCTGGCGCTGGCGCAGCAGACCACGCACGTCGAGCACTTCACCAATCGCAACGTGGCGCAGCAGCAGCGCATCGAGCAAGGTCTCAAGAGCGGCCAGTTGACCACGCGCGAAGCCGCGCATCTGGAGCAGGGCACGGCGCGCATCGACCGCATGCAAAGTCGCGCCACCAATGCGCATGGTGCCGGTGGTGCTGGCGTTACCGCTGCCGAGGCGGCGCGCATCCAGCGCGCGCAAAACGCCGAGAGCCACGCCATTTACAACCAGCGCCATGATGCGCAGACCGGCAACCCCAACAGCCTGTCCTCGCGGCGCATGCAGGGCGATGTGCAGCGCAATCTCAACCAGCAGAGCCGCATCGCGTCCGGAGTGGATCACGGTGGGCTGACCAATCGCGAGGTTTCGCACCTCTCGGCGCGGCAGGCGCGCGGCAGCCACGCGGTTGCTGCCGCGGGGCGCAATGGTTTCGTCAACGAGCGCGAGCAGCGGCGCGTCCAGCGCGGTGACAACGTGCGCAGTCGGCACATCTATCGCGCCCGCCACAACGGCGCGCGTCGCCACGGCGGCTGAACGACCGCACCATGAAAAAGGGCCACCCTTGCGGGTGAGCCTTCGCATTTCTTGCTGGTTGCGCAGGCGAATCAGAACTTCAGGTTGGCCTGGATGTAGGTGAAGCGGCCCGGCAGGTCGTAGTTGCTGGCGTCGTAGCCGTTCAGTGAGCACGACAGGCACACCGGCGGCTCCTTGCCGAACAGGTTGTTGATGCCGGCGTTGAGCACCAGGTCCGGCGCCAGCGGCACGCGCCAGCTCACGCGCGCGTCGTGGTAGGTGACTGCGCCGAGGTAGTGCGTGTCATTGGGTCCGTTGCAGATCGGAAAGCCGGTGGCGCCGGCGCAGTTCTCGGTCAGTCCGCTCATGTAGCGCATGCGCCAGTCGGCCGACCACGCGCCTTGGCTCCACATCAGGTCGTTCACCGCACGCCAGCGCGGAATGCCGCTGTCATTGACCTCGACGCCGGGTTTGCGCGGGCCGTATACGCCGGGCGAGGTCTGCTCGCTGAAGCTGGCGATGTAGGTGGCGCCGAAGGCGTTGGTGAATTTGCCGAATGAGAACTCCGGCAGCGCCCATTTGATGGTCAGGTCGGCGCCGCTCGTGTCGATGCGGCCGATGTTGCGCAAGGTGTTGTTGAACGCGTTGATCACGCCGCCGCTGTTGCGCGCGATACCTTGGCAGAAGATTGAGCCGGCGTTGCCACTGGCCACGCAGTCATCCAGTTGCGTTTGCGCGTCCAGTGCCTGGATGGCGTTGCGCACGGTGATGCGGTAGTAGTCGGCGGTGATGTCCAGCCGCTGCGCCCAGCCGGTGTCCACGAGCCAGTCCGGGCTGTAGATGCCGCCCCAGGTGAGCGTGCGCGCCTTCTCCGGCTGCAACAGGCGGTTGCCGCCGGTGGTCACCGAGATCTGCGGGTTGGTCTGGCTGTAACTGGTCGGCACGCCCAGTGCGGCGCAGTTGGCTGCGGTGGTGGGGTTGGCGATGGGCGCCGAACAGGGATCCTGCAGAGTGGCATCGAAACGCGCCGGCGAACCGTACAGTTCGCCGATGGCTGGGGCGCGGAAGCCCTGGCCCCAAGTGCCGCGCAAGGTCAGTTGCTTGTCCACCTGCCAGCGCAGGCCGGCCTGACTGTTGGTGGTGCCGCCGAAGGTCGAGTAGTTCGAATAGCGCGAGGCCAGATCGATGTTCAGCGCTTCGACGAGGGGCTGTTTGGCCAGCAGCGGCGCGTTGGTTTCGAGATAGAACTCGTTGACGTTGTACGCGCCGGAGGTGGGCAGCGAAGGCACGCCGTTGGATTCGCCCGCCACGACCACCGCATCGGGTTGGTAGCTGCCCGAGTAGCGCCGCGACTCCAGACCGGTGGCGAACTTCACCTCGCCTGCCGGCAGCGAGAACAGCGCACCGTTCAAGTTGGCGCTGTACAGCTCGATGTCGTTGCCGCTGCTGTCGTGCTCGATATAGCCGATGTAGGCCAGCATGGCCGGGGTGATGGTGCCCGGGCCACCGAACAGGTTCAGCGGCACGCAGGGGCCGGTGCACTGGCTGAGCGGCCCCAGCGCGCGCTGGATGTGGGCGATGTTGTAGGTGCCCTGCACGGTTTGCGTGGCGCTGTTGCTGCCGCGCGAGTAGTTGACGTCCCAGTAGTAGTCGCGGTCGTTCCAGCTGAAGCTGCCGGTGAGGCCGGTGGCGAACTCCCAGGTGTTGACGGTCTGGCTGAAGATGCGCGGTCCGCCCTCGAGCGGGCGGCGGCCGATGCCGTAGTTGGGGTCGGTGGCGGTCAACGAGAACCCGAACGGGTTGTAGGGATTGGTCACGTCCACGCCCACCGTGTCGGAAAGCCCGCCACTGGCGAACTGCGGACCAAGAAAGATCGGCTCGGGTGCGGCCTGGTTGACCGACTTGCGCTGCACGTACAGGCCGCGCACGTACCAGGTGATGTCATCGGTGAGCTGGTAGCGCGTGCTGGCGAACATCGAGTCGCGCTTGTTGGGTGTCAGCAGCAGGTTGTAGGGCGCGAAGTTGAAGCGGTCGGCGGTGGCGGAGTTGTGGAAGTCGGTGGGATACACGGCGCCGTTGGGGAACGCGCCGTTGAGGGTCAGATCCTGGACTTGCTGGGTGTTGGGATCGGTAAAGATGAAGCGCCCGGTCGGCGTGGCCGAGGAGCAGTTGACCAGCCCCGTACCCGGCACGCAGGCGGCGCCGGACTGGCTCCAGGCGCCCGAGCTGATGGCGTTCTGGTTGAAGTGTTCGTAGTCGATGAAGAATTCGCCGCGATCGAACTTGCCGCCCAGCGAGGCGGTGCCGGTGCTGGTCATGCCGCCGCTGAGCGCGTCGTAGCCGCCGACGTAGTAGCTGACCGCGGCGCCATCCTGGGTGCGCTTGGTGATGATGTTGACCACGCCGCCGATGGCGTCCGAGCCGTACAGCGCCGAGGCGCCGTCGGGCAGGATCTCGATGCGCTCGACGATGCTCACCGGGATGGTGTTGAGATCCACCGCCGCGGACACGCCCGAGGCCGAGGACTCGTTCACCCAGCGCAGGCCATCGACCAGGATCAGCGTGCGCTTGGCGCCCAGATTGCGCAGGCTGAGCGTCGCCGAGCCCGAGCCCACGCCCGACCCATCCGGCGGAAAGCCGAAGTTGCCGGCCGAGTTGAACTTGGTGTTCAGCGCCGAACCGGAGGTGGTCAATTGCTGCAGGATATCGCCAAGGCTGGTCAGCCCGGTCTGCCGCAACTGCCGCGCGGTGATGGTCATGGTCGGCGTCTGCGTGGCGATTTCAGCGCCACGGATGCGCGAGCCGAGCACCTCGACCGCTTCGAGCTGTTTGGCATTTTTCTTGTCGGGTGGCGGCGCGGTATCCTGCGCATGCGCGCGCAAGGGCAAGGCGAAAACCGCAGCGATGGCGGAGGACGCCATGACTTTTTATGTAATACGGCCCACCGAATCCAACGAATCTCTTACGAATGCGCTACATAATCATGCCGATTGTTTCCCGAATCCGTCATGTCATGACCATCCGAACGCATGCCGCAGCGGGCTGGCGGCTGCGGCTGTTCGCCGTGCTTGTTGCTGCGCTGGTCGCGGCGCTGGCGGCTTGGGCGCGCTACGGGTTGATCGAACCGCACGCGGTGGCGCAGGCCTGTCTGGCCGGGCAGGGTGGCGTCGCATGTGGCGTGCGCGCCGCGCTGGTGCGGGTGTTCAACAGCGGTCTGCTGAGCGCACTGGCGTTGGCTGCGACCGCGCTGGCGCTGCTCTGGAGGCATGTGTCGAGCGCCGCGCTGTGTTTGGCGTTGGGCGCCGCGGGACTAATACTGTTCAGCTTTCAGGCGGGTGCGCTGGCGCTGCTGGTGGGCGCGTTGCTGTTGATTCCGGCGGTGCGTCAGGCCTGATCGGGTGCGGCGGATTTGACAGCGCCCAGCGCCGCCCGGGCCAGCAGCGCATTGGCCGCCAGCCAGCACCACGCGTAAGGATTCAGCAGCGCTTCCTGCAGCACGCCAACCATGCCCAGCAGCAGTGCCGCCAGTGCCAGCGCGCGTGCGCGTGGGCCATGCAGCAGCGGTGCGCCGTGCAACTGGCGCAGTAGCGCCACACCCAGCGCGATGGGGATGAACGCCGGCAGCGGCCAGTCGCGATAGCGGCCATCGAACACCAGCAGCAGGTCCAGGTACACCACGGCAAACAACGCGGCGAAGGCCACCTGCGCCACGCGCTTGGGATGTGCGATCCGAGCACTGCGCAGCAGCGTACGCAGAGCACCCAGCAGCAGCCATGCGCCGAGTAGCAACCCGGCGCCGAGCGCACCCCAGTAAGTCCATTGCGCAACATTCAAGGCTGCGGCCTGCGCCATGCGCCATAGCGCCCACAGCGCCAGCCCGGTGCCGGCACCAGCCAGCGCGCCGCAGGTACGCGCGGCGCGGCCGCCGCGCCATGCGCCGATGACCGCGCCCAGCAGCAGCGGCAACAGCGCCCACCAGGCGCGTGGATCCTCGGTCACGGGACCGCTCCACGCGAACTTGGGGTGGGCCCGTGAATCGTAGATGCCCCACCAGCCACCGACGGTGCCTTCCAGTGCGCGCTTCCAGGGCTGGTCGAAGGCCTCGATGAGGTTGTAGCGCTGGCCGTGCGCCTGCGCCCAGGCGATGAAGTCGCGCAGGTACAAGGCCTCGTTGACGCGGCTGGGCACGGCATCGCGGCGCGCGCGCCCGGCGCTGGGCCAGCCGGTCTCGCTGATGAACACCGGCTTGCCCGGAAACGCCGCCTGCACGCGTCGCAGTTGCCGCGCCACGCGCGTCACCGCCGCGCGCGCGGACACCGGCTTATTGTCCCAGTACGGCAGCATGTTCACGCTGATGAAATTCACCGCTGGCGCCAGCTCCGGATGACGCAGCCAAAACGCCGGCACGTCGGCGTAAGTCACCGGCAGCCCGGTGGCGGCGCGCACTTCATGCAGATCGCGCAGCAGCACCGATGCGGGCTGATCGCCGCGCAGCAGCACCTCGTTGCCGACCACGATGGCGCGGATGCTGCCGGCGGGCGCGTTGCGCGCCACGGCGATGGCATGCGCGATCTGGCGTGCATTGGCGCGCGCATCCCGGCCGATCCAGATGCCCAGCAGCACCTGCATGCCGTGGCGCGCGGCCAGCGCCGGTACCTGGTCCAGACCTTGGCTCACCGAATACGTGCGCACGCAGTCGAAGTGCTGCGCGAGCACGGCCAGATCGTGGTCGATGCGCGCGCGGCTGATGTGCGCATGTTTCCGCAGTGGGCTCTCGCCGGGCAGACGGAACGGCTCGTAGGACACGCATTGCAGCCGCGCCGGGATGCTGCCCGGCAGCGCCACCGGCCATAGCAGCGCGGCCAGCCACAGCAGGCCGCCGAGTAGCGCGGCGGTTAGCACCCCGCACGCGATCGCCTGTGCGTGGCGCTGCGCGAAGCGTGCGCGTGGCCGGCTCATCCGCCGCTGGCGATCAGCACGCCCACCACTAGCAGGAAGGCGGCGAACATGCGCTTGAGCGCGGGTCCGGAAAGCCGGTGCGCCAGGCGCACGCCGAACTGTGCGGTGATCATCGAGGCGATGGCGGTGGCTGCGGCGGCGGGCAGGTACACATAACCCAGCGCGCCAGTCGGCAGCGGCAATGTCGGTGCATGCAGCGCCAGCATGTAGCTGATCGAGCTGGCCAGCGCGATCAGCAGTCCGGCGGCGGAGCTGGTGGCTACCGCGCGCACCGGCTTCACGCCCAGGGTCACCAGCAGCGGCACGGTCAGCGAGCCGCCGCCAATACCGACGATGGCCGAGACCGTGCCGATGCCGAGGCCCGCCGGTAGCAGCCATGTCGAGGTCGGCACGTGCTCTTCACGCACCTCACGGCGGTGGCCAAAGGCCATGCGCCAGGCCATGAACAGACAGAACCCGGCGATCACCCAGCGCAGTACCGAGCCACTCATCAATTGCGCCAGATGCGCGCCGATAAAGCCACCCAGCACCAGCCCCGGCGCCAGGCGCAGCAACGTCGGCAACATCACCGCGCGGCGCCTGAGCTGCGCCGTGGTGGACGCGGCCGCGATGAGCACGATGCCGGCCAGCGAGGTCGCCACCGACACATGCATCACCTCGCTGGCCGGCACGCCCAGCGCCGGCAGGGTGAAGCTGAGCGCGGCCACGATCAGCAGCCCGCCGCCGATACCGAGCAGGCCGCCGAGAAACCCGGCCGTGGCGCCGACCAGCAGATACAGCACGAGGTTGAACACCATGAGATGGCCTTGGGGGATAGCGTGAGGGATGCCGGGAAGCCGTGCCGCGCACGCGGAGCGCGCCGCCAACACACACGTGGACACTCGCAGCAGGCGTACCCGGTAAGCATGCCTTGTAGAATCGCGCCTTCAGGAGAGCGTGCAGTATGCCAAGGCTTCGCGCGCGCCGGCAGTGGCGCATCAGGTTCGTGCTGGCATCGCTGGTGCTATGGGTGCTGGCTGTCACTGGCGCCGCGCAGGCCGCCAGCGCGCAATTGCAGCGTCAACGCGAGCAGTTCGCGCAGGCCTATGCGCTGGCGCAGCGGGGCGATCCGGCATGGAAACACGACACCGAGGCGCTGCAGGATTACCCGCTGTATCCGTATCTCGAAGCCGCCTACCTGATGCACGATGTGCGCAGCGCGCGCGCTGCACAAGTACGTGACTACCTTGCGCGCTACGGCGATTTGATCCCCGGCCGCGAGCTGCGCCGCGTCTGGCTGGACCGCCTCGCTCGCAAGCGGGACTGGCAGCAATACCTCGCGTTTTACGCGCCGGATCTGGGCAGTGCCTACGATTGCCGCGAGCTGCAGGCGCAGACAGGGCAGGGCGGCACGCTGGTGTTCGATGGCGCTTTCGCCGCGCTGTGGAACGTGCCGCGTCTGCCCGATGCCTGCGATGCGCTGTTGCAGTTGGCCAACACGCAGGGCCTGCTCACGCCTGAACGGCTTTGGGATCGCATCCAGCGCGCGGCGCGCGCGCGCGCGCCGGGCACGCTGACGCAGACTCTGGCCTGGTTGCCCGCGGCACAACAGCCGGGTGCGCAGCGTCTGGCGCTGGCACTGTCGGATTCGGCCAGCGCGCTGGCGCAGGCCGCCACCTGGCCCGACAGCGCGCATGCGCGCGAGGCGCTGACCTTGGCGCTGACGCGCCGCGCGCGCGATGACGACGATACCGCGCGCGCGGCCTGGCAGGCACTGCGCGGACGGTTCCGGTTGGATGCGGTGCAGGTCGATCGCATCGAAGCCGCGCTGGCGCTGTACCAGGCTGTCAGCCTCGAACCAGGTTCGTTGCGCGCGCTGGCGGCATTGCCGGCCGCCGCGCAGACGCCGTTGACGCGCGAGTGGCGCGTGCGCGTGGCACTGGCGCGGGCCGATTGGCCGGCCGTGCTGGCGGCGATCCGCGCCATGCCCGAGGCGCAGCGCGACGCCAACGAATGGCGCTACTTCGAGGCGCGCGCGCTGGCCGCCACCGGCGCCAGGGTGCAGGCCGATGTGCGCTGGCGCGCGCTGGCGCGCAGCCCCACCTATTATGGTTTTCTGGCCGCCGATCAGGTGCAGCGGCCGTATGCGCTGTGTCCGCGCGATCCACCGGCGCGGACCGCGGCCACCGCCGTGGTCGAAGCGGATCCGGGTATGCAGCGTGCCTTCGAGTGGTACGCGTTGAATCGTTTGACCCGCGCGCGGCGCGAGTGGGATGCGGCGCTACCCGGCCTCGATCGTGCGCAGCGCTATGCCGCCGTGGTGCTGGCGCACCGCCGTGGCTGGGTCGATCGTGCGATCTTCCTGCTCAATCACGGCGATTATCTGCGTGATTACAGCCTGCGTTTTCCGTTGGCTGAACGCGCGCGCGTGCTGCGCGATGCGCGCAAAGCCGGTATCGATCCGGCCTGGGCCTTCGCCATCATCCGCACCGAAAGCGCGTGGATCAGCAACGCGCGCTCCGGCGCCGATGCGCGCGGGCTGATGCAGTTGCTGCCCGGTACCGCGGCGCAACTGGCGCGGCGCGACGATTTGCCATGGGATGGCGCGGCCAGCCTCGATGATCCGTCGGTCAACATCGCCCTCGGTACGCGCTATCTGCGGCATCTGGCCGATCGCTTCGGTGCGCAGTGGCTGGCCAGCGCCGCCTACAACGCCGGCCCGGCCGCGCTGCGGCTCTGGCTGGACCAGCGCGCCACGCTGGCACCGGATGTGTTCGTGGCCACCATTCCGTATCCCGAGACGCGCGGCTATGTGGAGAGCAGCCTGGCTTTCAGCGTGATCTACGACTGGCGTCTGCACCAGGATCCGGTGCGCTTGAGCGCGCGCATGCAGCCTCTCGGCAGCACCTACGCGGCGCCCGACGCGCAGGCGCCGCGCGCCACGGTGATGTGCAGCGTCGAGGATCTGGCCGCGCAGGGCGACGCACCGCCGCCAGTCGCCGCCGGCACGCAGCCCGCGCCCGCCACCAGCGTGCATGCGGCGGCACCGAGCGACGCGCCATGAGTGCAGGAGAAATGATGCGGGTGATCGAGATCAGCACGCCCGGTGGCCCCGAGGTACTGCGCAGCGCGCAGCGCCCGCGCCCGTTGCCGCGCGCCGATGAAATCCTGATCGAGGTCCACGCCGCGGGCATCAACCGGCCCGATCTGGCGCAGCGCGCCGGCGCGTATCCGCCGCCGCCGGGCGCATCCGATCTGCCTGGGCTGGAAGTGGCCGGGCGCATCGCGGCGTTGGGCGCGGCGGTGCAGGGCTGGCGCGTCGGCGACGCGTTGTGCGCGCTGTGCAACGGCGGCGGCTACGCCGAGTACGTGGCCGTGGCGGCCGGGCAATGCCTGCCGCTGCCGCCGGGCTTGAGCATGGCCGAGGCCGCGGCGCTGCCGGAAACCTTCTTCACCGTGTGGAGCAACGTGTTCATGCGCGGCCGCCTCGCGCCAGGCGAGGTGTTGCTGGTGCACGGCGGCGCCAGCGGCATCGGCACCACGGCCATCCAGCTCGCGCATGCGCTGGGCGCCGAGGTGTACGCCACCGCGGGCAATGCGCAAAAGTGCGCCGCCTGCGAGCGTCTGGGTGCGCGCCGTTGCTTCAACTATCGCAATGAGGATTTCGTCGCCGGGCTGCTGGCCGCCACCGCCGATCGCGGCGCGGATGTCATTCTCGATATAGTCGGCGGCGATTATCTGCCGCGCAATCTCGCCGCGCTGGCGGTGGGTGGCCGTCTGCTGCAGATCGCCACGCAGCGCGGGCGCGAGGCGGCGCTGGATCTGGCGCTGATGATGCGCAAGCGCCTCACCCTCACGGGTTCGACGCTGCGCCCGCAGAGTGCCGTGGCCAAGGCCGCCATCGCCAGCGCCCTGCGCGCGCAGGCATGGCCATTGCTGCACGAAGGGCGTGTGCGCCCGGTCTTGCATCGCGTGCTGCCTTTCGCGCAGGCCGCCGACGCGCATCGTCTGCTGGAGCAGGGCGAGCACGTCGGCAAGATCGTTCTCGCACTCCATTCCCACGCCACCGAGCCCACTCCGCCATGAATACATCGCGTCTCGCGCCGCTGCGTCCGCAGCACCTGGTCATACTTGGCGGTACCGGATTCGTCGGTACACAGTTGTTGCCGCGCCTGGTCGCGCACGGCCATCGCATCAGCGTGCTGTCGCGCAATCGCGAGCAGCACCGCGCACTGGCGGTGCTGCCCGGCGTCACCGTGCACAGCGCCGATGTCTATGATCGCGGCGTGCTGCTGGCGCATCTGCGCGGCGCGGACGCGGCCATCAACCTGGTCGGCATCCTCAACGAGACCGGCAGCGCGCGCTTTCGCAAGGCGCACGTGGATCTCACCGCGACGCTGGTGGCCGCCTGCCGCGAGGCCGGCGTGCGCCGTCTGCATCAAATGAGCTCGCTGCGCGCGGGCGAGGGCAAGTCGATGTACCTGATCACGCGTGGCGAAGCCGAGCGCGTGGTGCGCGCGTCCGGCCTGCAATGGACGATTTACCGACCCTCGGTGATCTTCGGCCGCGGCGATGGGTTGGTCTCGCGCTTCGCCGCGCTGCTGCGGCAACTGCCCGTGCTGCCGCTGGCGCGCCCACACAGCAAGCTGGCGCCGGTGGCGGTGGAAAACGTATGCGCGGCGATCGCGCAGTGCGTGGCGTCGCCAGCGAGCATCGCGCAAACCTATGAGCTGTACGGCCCCGAGTTGCTGGAGCTGATTCGCATCGTGCGCATGATCTGCGCCGCGGCAGGGTTGCGCCGCCTGATCCTGCCGTTGCCGGATACGCTGGGTTACCTGCAGGCGCGCATCGGCGAGCTGCTGCCGGGCAAACCGATCAGTGTCGACAATTTCAAGTCGCTGGCGCTGGATTCGATCGGCCAGAGTGATGGCCTGGCCGCGCTGGGCATTGCGCCGCAGCGCTTCAGCGCGCGCCTGCCCGAACTGTTGCATCCACAGCACGGTCACGCCGCGCTGCTGGATGCCGCGCGCCGCGTCAGTGGTCTGGCGCCGGCGGACCGTCCGCGGCTCGCGCCATAGCGCACATTCGGCGCGCGTGCCGTGCGGGCGTCATCGTGATGGCAGGCTCAGCGTACGGCTGATTTGACTGATTTGGCGGGTTGCGCGGGTCGCGCGAGTACGGCGGCAGGACTTGGCGGCAGCAGTGTTTCCAGCGCGGCGCGGTATTGTGGCGCCCAGTTGCGCGGCACGCCGAAACCGTGGCCGACATACGGCAGCAGCCAGGCCTTGGCGCCAGGCACGCCGGCGACGTAATCGGTGGCGAACTGCGGTGCGACGTCCTCGTCGATCTCGCCCTGCAGGATGTGCCAGGGCGCGCTCACGTCCGTGTTGCGCACAAAGCTGGGCATGTGCGGTGGATGTGGCGATTTCTGCCAGGCCAGATCACCGGCACCGGGACAGAACACATGCGTGGTCTCAATCTCCGGCCCGAAGCCCAGGCTCAAGCCGCCTTGGAACGCATGCGGCGCGGCCTGCACCAGCGCGGCATACACCATGGTGGCGCCCGAGGAATAGCCGATCAACAGCACCGGCAGGTCGGCCGGCAGGTTGAGCTGCTGCTTGAGGCTGGTTGCCAGCGCGGTCAGCGTGCCGGCGGCATCGCTGCAGGTGCCAGCGGGCCGCGCCGCCAGCGCGTGCAGATACTTGGGTGTGCTGAAGCCGGCTACCCACAGGCCGAGATTCGCGGCGCGGCGCGCCATGCCGACCACGCCCAGGTTCCAGCCGCCATCGCCGGAGAGGAACAAGGCCAGACCGCGCAGCGGCACGTTGGACGGCGGCCCGTACAGCGTCACCGGCCCGACCAGCGGCGCCTGCACCACACCCGCCAGCCAAGGCGTTGGGTGCGTCGGCGTGGTGGCGATTGGCGCTTTCGCGCGGCGCGGCTTGCTGACCGCCGCATGCGCGAGCTTGGATGGCGCGGACTGCGTCACTGCGAGGTGCGCGGGGACGCGTGGTGTCACCGCCTTGGCGGCGCTGGACGCAGAGGGGACTGCGGCGAGCGCGAGGCTGGAGCTGAGCAATGCGGTCAGGGCCAGCAGGCGCGACACGCGCGGCAGACGACGGGATGGGCTCACGGATGGTCTCGACGAAGGTGAAGGGATCTGGCGCACGCATGCCATTTGCGCCCGCGATGTTGTAGGCGCACAAGCTTGCCAAGTGCAAGCAAGCCTAGACCGCGCCGCGCGCGCGAGGTTCCCGTAGCCGCACTTGATCCTGATCAAGTAGCGCGGACGACGGAACGGGTTTAATGCAGCACGTTGTATGGAGAAAGTGAGTTTCCATGCACGCGAGTGCATGGGGGCAAGCTGTTTTCATGATGGTCCGCGACAGACTGTCATGCAGGAGCAAGCAAGTGAATATTAGAATATCGCTTGATAATGAGGTCGCAACGGGCAGCCATGCAGGTCGTGGCCGTTGCAACTCGGGTGCGCCGCCTGCGGGTGTGATGAGCGACGCGTTGCATTTGACAATCGAGAGCAGCCGCCATGATTGATGGAACCGTTGTCGACCTTTCGCGTGCGCAGTTCGCCGCGACCGTGCTCTACCACTTCCTGTTCGTGCCGCTGACGCTGGGCCTGAGCTTTCTGCTGGCGGCGATGGAGACGGTGTACGTCACCACCGGCAAGCCCATCTACAAGGAGATGGCGCAGTTCTGGGGCAAGTTGTTCATGATCAACTTCGCCCTCGGCGTGGCCACCGGCCTGACCATGGAGTTCCAGTTCGGCACCAACTGGTCGTTTTATTCCAGCTTCGTCGGCGACATCTTCGGCGCGCCGCTGGCGATCGAGGGCCTGATGGCCTTCTTCATGGAATCGACTTTCGTCGGTCTCATGGTGTTCGGCTGGGAGCGCCTGTCCAAGGGCCAGCATCTGGCCGTGACCTGGCTGGTGGCGCTGGGCTCGAACCTGTCGGCGCTGTGGATCCTGATCGCCAACAGCTTCATGCAGGATCCCCGGGGCGCGGCATTCGATCCGACCACCCTGCGCATGCAACTGACCAGTTTCCAGCATTTGATCTTCAGCCCCGACGCGCAATCCAAGTTCGTGCACACCAGCATCGCCGGCTATGTCACCGCCGCGATCTTCATGGCTGGCGTCAGCGCTTTCTACATGCTGAAGAAGCGCCACATGGAGCTGGCCAAGCGCTCGTTCCGCATGGCCGCGCTATATGGCGTGATGGCCACCATCGGCGTGATCACCCTGGGCGATGCGCTGGGTTTTGTTGCCGCGCAGGCGCAGCCGACCAAGCTGGCGGCGATGGAAGGCTTGTGGAAGAGCGAGGCGGCGCCCATGCCGTTCAACCTCATCGCCTTCCCGGATCAGGCCCGGCAGGACAACAAGGGCGCGGTGCAAATCCCCTACCTGCTTTCGCTGCTGGTCACGCACTCCATCGACGGCACGGTCGAGGGCGTCGACGCGCTGGAGCGGCAGGCCACCGGGAAGATCGAAAACGGCATCCCCGCGGTGCAGGCGCTGAAGACACTGTCGAAGGATCCGAACGACCCGGCAGCGCTGGCGCAATTCAAGGCGCACGCGAAGGATCTCGGCTACGGCTTTCTGGTGCAGCGTTACGCACCGGATCTGAACAACGTCACCCCGGCGCAAGTGCAGCAGGCGGCACGTGACACCATCCCGCCGGTAGCCGCGGTGTTCTGGTCGTTCCGCCTGATGGTCGGCTTCGGCCTGCTGATGCTGGCGTTTTTCGTGCTGGCGGTGCTGTACACGCTGCGCAACAAGGTGCAGGACAAGCGCTGGTTCCTGATCGCGGCGGTGTGGATGATCCCGGTGCCATTCCTCGCCAATGAATTTGGCTGGCTGGTGGCCGAGTTGGGCCGGCAGCCGTGGACCGTGTTCGACGTGCTGCCGACGTGGATGAGCGCTTCCACGCACAGCGTCGGCTACATGGTGTTCTCGCTGGTCGGCTTTGTCGGTCTGTATTCGATCTTCATCGTGATCGAGATGTATCTGATGGTGCGCGCGATCCGACAAGGACCGGAACCGCATCACGGCACGGGCGATTCGCGTCCGCAGCCGCGTCCCGCGTTGGCGCCACGGCCGCTGCCGGCCGCCGTGCATGACACGAATCTGGAGGGCTGAGTCATGGAAATTTACGCAATCCTGCAAGTGACCTGGTGGCTGCTGCTGGGCGTGCTGCTGATCGGCCTGGCGGTGATGGTGGGCATGGACATGGGCGTGGGCGCGATCCTGCGCTACGTCGGACGCACCGATTTGGAACGGCGCGTGGCGCTGAACATCGTCGGCCCGCACTGGGATGGCAACCAGGTGTGGTTCATTCTCGGCGGCGGCGCGATATTCGCGGCGTTCCCGCTGATCTACGCCACGGCTTTCTCGGGCTTTTACGTGGTCATGCTGCTGCTGCTGTGGACCATGATCATGCGTCCGCTCGGCTTCGAGTACCGCAGCAAGATCGCCAATCCGGCGTGGCGCAATGTGTGGGACTGGGTGCTGTTCGTCAGCGGCGCGGTGCCGATGATCGTGTTCGGCGCGGCTTTCGGCAATCTGTTCCATGGCGTGCCGTTCCACTTCGAGTGGAACATGACTTCGTTCTACACCGGCAGTTTTCTCGGCCTGCTCAATCCATTCGCGATCATGACCGGCGTGCTGTCGCTGGCGCTGGCGGCGATGATGGGCGCGCTGACGATGATGAACGGCGCCGAGGGCGCGATGTACCAGCGTGCACGCGGACTGGTACAGGCGGCGGCGATCGCCGCGATCGCGCTGTTCGCCATCGGCGGCGTGTGGGCGCACCTGCTGCCGGGCTACAGCATCGTCAGCGGGCCGGGCGCGGGCGTGCCGCAAACGCCGCTGCAGCAGGTCGTGACCACGGCGGCGGGTGCGTGGCAATCCAACTTCGCCGCGCAGCCGATCCTGTGGCTGGTGCCGCTGCTGGGCTTCGCCGGCATGCTCGGTGCGCTGCTGGCCGCGCGCGCCGGGCGCTCGTATCTGGGCTGGTGGCTGGGCGCGCTGGCCTGGATCGGCGTGATCGGCACGGCGGGCGTCTCGCTGTTTCCCTTCATGCTGCCCTCAAGCAGCAATCCCTCGGTCAGTCTGACGGTGTGGAACTCCAGCTCCAGCCAACTCACGCTGCTGTGGATGCTGGGCTTCGCGCTGGTGTTCGTGCCGCTGATCCTCTGGTACACCAGTTGGGCGTTCTGGGTGATGCGCGGCAAGGTCAGCGCCGAGAAGATCGCCGAAGACGAACACGCATACTGAGGAGTCCATCATGCGAACCTTTCTGTACTTCCTGTTATTCATGTTTCTTGCCGTCGTGGTCATCCTGATGGCCGCGCTGCTGGGTGATCTGGGCGCGTGGTACTTCGCCTGGCTGGTGGGCACCACCATGATCGTGCTGATCTCGGCCGCCGGTGCCGCGCTGCTGGACACGCAGGAGGAGCAGGCCGCCGCCGAGCATGCCGTCGGCGGCGTACACAAGCAGCCTTGATCGGGCATCATCGCGCGTGACCGACGGGGCCGTTCGCGGCCCCGTCTCTTGGAAGCAGGCATGCAGGCAGCAAACTGGCTGCGCCGCGAGGCGCGGCGGATTCGCAAACCCTTGCAGCGCTCCGCGCTGGCGACCGCGCTGCAAGCCCTGGCGCTGGTGGCGCAGGCGTGGCTGCTGGCGGACATCCTTGACGCCGCATTGTTCAGGCATGCGCCGCTGGCGCAACTATGGCCGCAATGGTGGGGCCTGCTGCTGCTGGCGCCACTGCGCCTGCTGCTGAATCTGTATGCGCGGCGCACGGCTTTTGCCGCGGGGCTGGATCTGAGCGCGCAATTGCGCGCGCGCCTGCTCACCCGCGCGCAGGCGCTGGGTCCGTTGGGGCTGCGCGCGCAGGCCAGTGGCGATTTGATCACGCGTCTGGTCGATGGCGTCGATGCCGTGCTGCCGTACTTCGTGCGCTATCTGCCGCAGGTCAGTACCGCCGCGCTGGTGCCGCTGCTGCTGGCGCTGTTCGTGTTTCCCGCGGACTGGATCTCGGGGTTGATCCTGCTGCTGACGGCGCCGCTGATTCCGTTTTTCATAGTCCTGGTGGGCAATGCCGCCGAGCGCGCCAGCCGGCAGCGCTACGCGCAACTCACGCGTCTGGGCGCGGCCTTCATGGACGCGTTGGGCGGCCTGAGCACGCTGCGCCAACTGGGTGCAGCCGAGCGTGTGGCGCAGCGCCTCGATACCGATGGCGAGGATTACCGCCAGCTCACCATGCAAGTGTTGCGCGTGGCGTTCCTGTCGGCGCTGGTGCTGGAATTCTTCGCCACGGTCAGCATCGCCGTGGTCGCGGTGCTGATCGGCTTTCGCCTGCTCTGGCACGAGCTGCCGTTTCACGATGGCTTGTTCGTGTTGTTGCTGGCGCCGGAGTTTTATCTGCCGCTGCGCGCGCTGGGCACGTTGCGTCACGCGCGCATGGATGCGCTGGCCGCGGCGCAGCAAATGGCCGTGCTGGACGATGCGCCGCCGCAAGCCAGCGCGCCGCTGGCGGGAGGACATCACACGCCGCCCGATCACGCGCCCGGCGTGCGCATCGACAACGTGAACTACGTCCATGCTGGACGCGCGGCCGCGTTGCGCGAGTGCAGTTTCGAGTTGCAGCCGCGACGCGTGACCGCCTTGGTCGGCGCCACCGGTTCGGGCAAGAGCACGCTGCTGAATCTGCTGCTGGGTTTCGCGCCGCCCGAGTCCGGTCGCGTGCTGATCGATGGCATCGACCTGGCCAATCTGGACATGACGCAGTGGCGCGCGCGCATCGCGTGGGTGCCGCAGCAGACCCACATCTTCGAGGGCAGCGTGCGCGACAACCTGCTGCTGGCCGCGCCGCGTGCGGATGCCGAGGCACTGCAGCGGGCTGCGGCCGATAGCGGACTCGATGCGGTGATCGCGCGTCTGCCGCGAGGCTGGGATACGCCGCTGGGCGAGCATGGTCTGGGCCTGTCGGGCGGCGAAATACAGCGCCTGGCGCTGGCGCGCGCGCTGTTGCGCGAACACGCGAACGTGTGGCTGCTGGATGAGCCCACCGCGCATCTCGATGCCGACAGCGCGCAGGCTGTCGAACGTGTCATCCGCACTGCCGCCGCCACGCGCACGGTGTTGCTGGTCGCGCATCGGTTGGCATCGGCGCAAGCCGCGGATCGGGTCGTGGTATTGCGCGACGGGCGCGTGGTCGAGCAGGGCGCGCCACGGGAACTGATGCGCGCGCAGGGTGCTTACGCGGCGCTGCTGCAGGCGGAGGCGCAATGAGTCGTCTGCTGCCGCCCGCGCTGCGTCGCCTGCTGGCGGTGCTGTACCCCTACCGCGGCTGGATGACCGGCGGCGCCGCGTTGGCGCTGCTCGCCGCCGTCGCGGCGATGGGATTGATGGCGGTGTCGGGCTGGTTCATCGCGGCCATGGCGCTGGCCGGCGCCAGCGGCGCGGCGATCAATTACTTCACCCCAGCCGCGGCGATCCGCGGCTTTGCCATCCTGCGCAGCGGCGGGCGCTACGGCGAGCGTCTGGTCACCCACGAAGCCACGCTGCGCGGCCTGGCCGGTTTGCGCGCATGGTTGTTCCGACGTCTGATTCCGCTGGCGCCGGCGCGGTTGTCGGCACTGCGCAGCGGCGAGCTGTTCGCGCGTTTGCGCGCCGACATCGACGCGCTGGAGCATTTTTATCTGGCGGTGCTGGTGCCGGCCGCGGTGGCGTTGCTCAGCCTGGCGCTGGTGCTGGTGCTGAGTTTCATCGTGCTGCCGGGCGCGGCGCTGGTACTGCTGATCGGCGCGCTGCTGGCAGGCGTGCTGCTGCCGGCGTGGGCGCGGCGGCGCGCGGCGGTGGACGCGGCGCAGGCGGTGCGCGAGTCGGCCGCGCTGCGCGGCCTGCTGCTGGATGCCTTGCGCGGTCACGCCGAGCTGCTGGTCTGGGGTGGCGTGGAAACGCAGGCCGCGCGCATCGACACGCTCGCGGCACAACTGGCCGCACGACGCGCGCGCATCGAGATCCTGCAGGCGCTGGGCGGCGGCATGGTGGGCCTGCTGGCGCAACTCGTCATGCTCGGCGTGCTGGTGTGCGGTCTGGCGGCGGTGCATGGCGGCACATTGACTGCGCCGCTACTGGTGATGCTGGCGCTGCTGGCGCTGGCCGCGTTCGAAGTGATCGCGCCGCTGCCCGAGGCGTTGGCGCAGTGGCAGGCCACGATCACCGCCGCCGAGCGCGTGTTCGATCTGGCCGACATGCCGCCGGCGCTGATCGAGCCCGAGATTTCCGCGCCGCTGGCGCAAGCCCCGGCGATGGTTTTCGAGAACGTGCATCTGCGCTATGCCGATGCCGCGCCGTGGGCGCTGGATGGCGTCGATCTGCAACTGGCCGCGGGCGCGCGCATGGCCGTTGTCGGTGCTTCGGGCGCGGGCAAAAGTTCGTTGCTCGGCGCGCTGTTGAAGTTCTACCCGCTGCAACAAGGGCAAATCATTTTTGGCGGGCAGCCGCTGGGCGCAGTGCAGGGCGACGCGCTGCGCCGGCGCATCGCCGTGATCGCGCAGCACACCACGCTGTTCAATCTCTCGCTGCTGGACAACCTGCTGCTGGCCGCGCCCGCGGCCAGCGCCGAACAGATCGAGCGCGCCGTGAGCCAGGCGCAGCTCGATGCCTTCGTGTCCGCGCTGCCGCAGGGCTACGACACCGTGCTCGGCGAGGCCGGCGCGCTGGTGTCCGGCGGCGAGGCGCGGCGCATCGCCATCGCGCGCGCGCTGCTGCAGGATGCGCCGGTGCTGGTGCTGGACGAACCCACCGAAGGCCTCGATGCGCGCACCGCGCGCGATCTGTACGCCGCGCTCGACGTCGCCGCGCGCGGGCGCACGCTGCTGCTGATCACGCACCGTCTCGGCGGCCTCGCGCATCTGGTCGATGAAGTCGCGGTGATGACCGCCGGGCGCATTCGCGAGCGCTTGCCGATCGCCGATTATCTCGACACGATCGAGCCGTGAGCCGCATGGCCTATTGATCCGGCCCTTTCTTGGTGGGGCGGGCTTATTCCGGACCCGGCATCTACTCATGGCTGCGGCGCAAAGTGGCCAAGCCAATAGGCCCCGGTAGCCATACGGGCTGGTTTTATTTCATCTGGGCCGTGTTCTTCACCTACGTCTGGGTGGGCTCGTTCAAGGCTGGCATCGTGCGCACAAACCGCGGTATGCGTTACGCCAACGCCGCGAACGCCTCGCGGGTGAGATTGTGCGGATCGTCCGTGGTGCACAGCACGTCGTCCTCGATGCGGATTCCGCCGCAGGGCAGGAACGCCTCGACGCGCGCCCAGTCCACATCGCTGCCGGCGGGCGTGGCGCGCAACGCATCCAGCAGCATCGGGATGAAATACAGCCCCGGCTCGATGGTCACCACCATGCCGGGCTCCAGCGTACGCGTCAGGCGCAGATACGGGTGCTCGAGCGGTGGCGGCGTGCGTCCGCCCTCGGGTGTGCTCTGGTGGCCGCCGATATCGTGCACCTGCAGGCCCAGCAAATGGCCCAGCCCGTGCGGCAGAAAGGTGCGCGTGATGCCCTGCGCGAACGCGGCCTCGGCCGAGCAGCGCACGAGGCCGTGCGCGGCCAGCACGCCGCCGAGCAGGCGATGCGCCTCGATGTGCAACTCGGGGTAGGACTGCCCGGCGCGCACGTCCAGGCACAAAATCTGCTGCATCTCCTCCATCGTGGCGACCAGCGCGGCGAAGTCGGTATGCGTGTCGGCCGCATAGGTGCGCGTGATGTCGCTGGCGTAGCCGGCGTACTGGCCGCCGGCGTCGATCAGCAGACTGCGGCGCGACTGCGGCCGTGCGCGTTCCAGGCGCGTGTAGTGCAGCACGGAGCCGTGCGTGTCCAGACCGATGATGTTGGCGTAGGGCAGCTCGGACTCGCTGAGTCCGGCGGCGGCGAGGTAGGCGATATGGATTTCGAACTCGCTGGCGCCGGCGTGGAACGCGCGCGCGGCGGCGCGATGGCCACGTGCGCCGATGCGACTGGCGGCGCGCATCAGGGTGATCTCGTAGGGTGTCTTGCAGGCGCGCGTCCAGTGCAGCCGCGCCAGCAGCGCCGGCGGATTGTTGGGGGCGAGATCGGCGCCAGCCGCACCTTCCTCGCCGAGGATCGCGCTGTGCTCGCCGAGCACGCGCTCCAGTTGCAGGCGCGCGGCATTTTCATCGGCCACGGTGATGATATCGAAGTGCTCGACCCAGTAACCCCGCGGCGTTTCCGGCACCACATGCCAGTAGTCGCGCGGCTGCAGGAAAATCAGGCGCGGTTTGCTGCCGGGCACATGCACGATCCACGAGCCGGGCGTGTCGGTCAACGGCAGCCAGCGCAGGAAATGCGGGCTGGCCACGAACGGCGGCGCCTGATCGTCGAGAAAGCGCAGACGCGGCGTGCCGGCGGCGATCAGCAGGCTGTCGTGGCCGCTTGCAGCCAGCGCGGCATCACTGTCGTGGACCACCTGGGCCAGATGTTGTGCGTAGAGCGAGGCGAGGGCGGCACTCATGGCGAGACTCGTTGGCGACGGAATCCGCGCAGTGTTGCCGCTCGCCGCACAGGGGGCAAGCGGCGCGGCATCATGGTGCGTGCGCCACGCCACTGCCGATGGCAGGGGCTCAGCGCAGCGCGTACTCAGGCTGCTTGAGCCAGTTGTCCAGCACGCTCTGGTCGGCGTCACTGATGTCGATGATGCGCAGGCCGATCCAGAATTGCCCCGGTGTCACCGCCGTGGACGTCCATTGTTCGTGCACGCCGATCTCCAGCGCATGCGCGCGGCCGTCGCTGCCGGGCAGGGTGAAGCCGATCTGGAACAGCGCGTTCTCGCGCAGCCGCCGCGGCGCGATCAGCATCAGTCCAGTGTTGGACAGGTTGCCGACGCGCCCCAGCGAGGCGCCGTTGAGGCTGTTCTCGACCAGCACCACGCCGCTGATCGGCTTGCGCTGCGCGCGCCGGTGCTCGTTCATGCCGCGGCTCCGGCGGGGGTCGGTTCGGGGCCGCGTCCGGTGAATTTTTTCAGCGTGTCGACGATGGTGTTCCAGGCGCGATCGACCAGGCTGGTCTGGGTTTCCGTGACCAGACGGATCTGCCCGCGCACCATGTCGCGCGCCAGCCGCGCCAGCGTGCGCTCTTCGGCGCGCTGGCCGCGCTGATTGACGAACAGGCAGCGCCCGGTGGCGGGCGAGAACCAGGCCAGCTTGCGGCGCACGGTGTCGCCCTGCTGGTTGCGCTGGAATTCGAACCAACTGCCGAAGGGGATGCTTTTGAGGCGCTCCAGCATGCGTTGTTCCTCGGCGTTCAGCGGGGCATCCACCGGCTTGCCGGCGGCCTCGCCAGCGTCTTCACCAAGGCGTTGGCGTTGCTTGAGCTTGAGCGCCAGCTCGGTTTGCGACACCGGCTCGCCGCTGAAATCGATCACCGGCTGGTCCAGCACTTTGCGCGCGATCGCCTCGGCATCGGGTGTGTGCAGGCCAACTTGCTGCAGCCCATGTTGGACCTCGGTTTGCAACTTGCCGGTGTCGTCGCCGGGGTTGCGCTGCAGCAGTGCCTCCACCGTGGCGATGCGCTCGCGGAACACGTCGCTGTCCTCGCCATGACGCAGGATCGCCAGTGCCAGCGCGTCGGTCCAGGCTTGCTCGAGCAGGGTGCGCACCAGGCTGGACGGGCGCGTGCCGACCAGACGCTGGGCGATGATTTCCTCGGCGCGCGCGCGCGCCGCATCCAGGCGATCGCGACCCTGCGCGGCCTCGACATGGCGGCGCTCGCTCATCTCGGCGCGACGCGCCAGGGTTTGCATGTGGCGTTCGAGATCCGCGAGCAGATGCACGTACAGGCCCGAGTCGCCGTCGTAATCGTGCAGCAGGCGCTCGGTCACCGCCTGCATCTTTTGCACCAGCGAGGGATCGGCCTCGCCATCGGCGCTGTCCACCCAGTAGGCGGCGGTCTCGGTGACCGTGTTCAGCAGCTTGCGCGCCGGATGATTGCGCTGCGAGAAGAACGCGGGATCGTCCAGCGCGGTGCGCAGCAGCGGCACCTGCAGCTTGCCGAGGAAACGCTGCGCGGCGCCGCCCATGCGCACCTCGCGCTGCAGGTTGTCGAACAGCATCGACACCAGATCGACGGTATCGCGCTGCACCGGTGCCAGCTGCGGGGTCTTGCCGTCCTTGCTGTAGCGGCGCAACTGGCCCTGCAAATCCTGGCGCAAACGCTGCGTGCTGACGCCGGGCTTGCCGCCGGCGGGCATGGGCCGCGCCTGCAGCGCTTGCAGAGCCGCCTGCACCTGTTCGCGACTGGCGTCGGGACCATCACCGCTTTCGTCGACCTGGCCGGTCATGCGTCGACGCTGCGCCAGGAGCTCGCGCAAGGTATCGAACAAGGGCATCTCATCGCTGCCCGCCGCTTCGGCGGGCAGACCGTGCTGGCCAACGGCGCCACCGAGTCCGCCATGGCCGGCGAGGCCGCCGTGATCCGGTGTGGAGCCGGGGTCGGCGTAAGCGTAGCCGCCGCCCAGCATCGGTGTGCCCGGCACCATCGCGCCGCTCGCGCGTGGCGCGTGGCCCATGGCATCACCTGCGGCGCCCGCACGTGCTGCCGGCGGTGGTGTTGACGTCGCGGGTTCGGCCGGGACACTCGCGCTGGTTTCACTGGCGCCGCGGCTGTGGCGATACACGATCAAGTTGGGCAGGATGCGGCGCGCGATCAGCAGTTGATTGATCTCGGCATAGAACTGCGCAGCCTCGCCCAATACGCGCTTCTCGAACAGGCGCCAGCCCAGTATGCGGTGCGCAGTGGGCAGGTCCAGATCGGCCACCGCGCCGCGCAGCGCCAACAGCACGCGCTGCGGGCCGCAGGGTACGCGTTCGGATTCGAATACGGGCAGTGCGGCCAGCACCGCGAAACGGTGGCCGAGTTCATACAGTTGCTCGCTGGCGCGCACTTCGGCGCGGCTGGCGACCTCGCGCAGCGCGAGGTCTTCCTCGAACACGTGTTCCTGCATCAACTCAAGTTTGGGGCCGACGCTGCTGGCGGGGGGTGGCTCTGGCTCGCGGTCGAAGCTGGCGAGGTCGGATTCGATTGCCGCGGCAAAGCGCGGACCGATGTCGGCGCGGCCGCGCTTGACCTCGCGCAGGCTGGCGTAAGCCAGCTCCTGCTCGGCGTTGTTGCGCGCCTGCTCGGCCAGCTTGAACAGCTGCTGCTCCAGATCATTCAAGGTGCCACGCAGGGCCGGCTCGAAGCGCGCATTGAGCGTGTTGCCGAGTTCTTCGAGCACGCCGCGCACGCGCGCGGAGATGTCCGTACGCTCGGCAATGCGCGCTACACCCGCACGCTTGCGTGTCTGCCGGCGCCTGTCTACGGGCAACGCCATCGACTACCCCTCATGATCCGTCGCGCCTTTATAGCGCGAGCCGGGACGCGCAGCCAGCCAAAAGCCGGCTGCATGCGGCAGGAAGCAGGTTGTGCGCATCATCAAGGATTCCAGCTCAGCGTCAGCCAGCCCGAGCGTCCCGGGGTGGTGTAGCCGTAGGCGAGGCTGTACGGATGATCGGCCAAGTTCTCCAGAAATACGTGTATGGCGAGGCCGTGATCCAGCTTCCAGTCGAAGTGCGCGTTGATCAGGCTGTAGCCGCCCAGGGTGACACCGCCGTAATCAGCGCTGTTGCTCGCGGCAAACAGTTCCAGCCCGGCGCTGAAGCGCGTGCCGAAGCTGCGATCGAGCTGCACATCGGCCTTGCGCAGCGGACGCCGCAGCAGACGCGCTCCGGTCACGGCATTGCGCGCGTCGTCGAGGCTGCCGGAAAAGCGCGTGGTCCAAGGCCCGGCCGTCCAGGTGCTGGTCAACTCCAGCCCTTCCATCTTGGCGCGGCCGATGTTGATGGCCTGATAGTTCACCCCGGCGAAAGTGATCAGGTCGCTGACACGCGTGCGATAGGCGGCGAGTTTCAGGTGCAGGTTGTCCAGCGGATGCAGCAGCAGGTCCACCTCGCTGCTGTGCGAGCGCTCCGGACGCAACGCCGGATTGCCGGCGTAGTAGCCGAAATAACCCGGCGAGAACTGTTCGCTGAGGCTGGGACTGCGGAAGCCCTGGCCGAAGCTGGCCTCGACGCGCGCCCAGTCGTTGAGGGTATAGCCGGCCGCGGCCGAACCGGTGGTGGCGCCGCCGAACACGCTGTTGTAGTCATGGCGCGCGGCCAGTTGCCAGTTCCAGCGCTGCGCCTGACCGTACCAGCCGGCGTAGGCGCCGAGGTTGTCGCGGCTTTGCGCGTAGGTGTCGGTGTTGTTGCCGGTGTCGCGACTGATGCCGCGCTCGTGCATCCAGTCGACGCCACCGAGCAGTCGCTGGCCGGGCAGGAAAGTCCACGCCAATTGGTAACCGGCCTGCTGGCGGCGGCTCAGCATCAGGCTTTGGTACGCGGGGGTGTTCAGATCCTCGCGGTCGTAGCCGAGGCTGATGTGCTGGCTCAGGCTGGGCGTCAGCGCGCCGTCCAGATTCACCCCGGCGGCTTGCTCGATCACATGCGACGTGCCTTGATTGAAATCGACGTTGGCGTCCGAACGCAGCAGGCTGCCGGACAGCGTTTGCGTGCCGACGCGCCAAGCGCCCTGCGCGGCGAGGTTCTGGTTGCTGTAGCCGTCGGGCTGCGGGCTGTAGTCGTAATTCAGCGGGTTGGTGGCGGGGAAACCGGCGACGTGGCGCGCGCCGACGATGATGCTGGCGCCGCCCTTCTCGCCCCACTGACCGTAGCCGGCGCTGCCGGAATAGTCGCCGTAACTGCCTCCGCGCAGCGCGGCATGCGGGCCATCGAGCTTGCGCGTGAAGATCTGGATCACGCCGCCGATGGCGTCCGCACCCCACTGCGCGGCGCGCGGGCCGCGCACGATCTCGATGCGCTGCACCGCATCCAGCGGCAGTTGTTCCCAGGCGAAGGCACCGGTGTTGGCCGAGGCCACACGCACACCATCGACCAGCACCAGCACCTGGTTGGAGTTGGTGCCGCGCAGGAATACCGAGGTCTGCTCGCCCGGTCCGCCGGTGCGCGCGATGTCGATGCCGGCCTCGCGGCGCAGCAGGTCGATCAGATCGGGTGCGCCGCTGGCGCTGATCTCGGCGCGCGTGATCACGCTGACATCGGCGAGGCTGGCGTCCACCGTTTGCGCGATGCGCGCGGCGGTGACGACGATTTCGGGCAGATGGCCGACGCTGCTGGCATCGGCCGGCGCGGCGGCGCGTGCCACCGCGGGGGACAGCGCCAGCGCGAGGCAGGCGACGAGCAGGAACTTGCAGGACATGAGGAGACTCCGGACGCTCACCCGCGAGCCAGGCAAGGGGGGAGGGTCGGAGGCACGCGGCCGGCGCGCGGCGCGCGGGCCGTCGCCCGCCGCGACGCCTGGAAGCGCGCACCGCGTGGATGATGTCCACGGCGCGCGCCCGAGGCCGGTCTCCGGGCTTGCAGGGGCGGATCGCTCCGCGTGCCGATCGCCTTCCCACGCTCGCGCGCAGTGGCTGTGTGATCGGTGTTGACCTGCTTACCGTTGCGGGGGCAGCGCCGGAATTGCACCGGCTTCCCGTTTCACCCCGCGCGCAAGTGCTGCACTCGCGCGGGACACCTCGAGGACGCGCAGTGTACGCGACGCGGGGGTCGCTGTCACAGCGCCGGATCAGTCGTCCTCGCGTTGTGGCTGATGATCGTCATGGCCGCGCGCGCGCAGGTGGATCGGCCGGCAGCAGACGGCGCAGTCGATGACCTGCGACTCGTCGGCCTCGGCCTCGATCGGCGCCTCGAAGGTCTCGCCGCAATACGGGCAATGCAGGCTGATCCAGGTTGCACTCATGGCAGAAAGCGCTGCAGCAGATCGTTGAGATAGCGCAGGCCCAGCGGCGTGGCGCGCAGGATGTCGGCGTCCTCCGCCAGCAGACCCTCGCGGCGCGCTCGCGTCAGCGACGCGGCGATGTCGTCTAGCGTCAGACCGGTGCGCGCGGCGAAACTGGCGGCTGCCACGCCCTCGTTCAGGCGCAGCGCGTTGAGCATGAACTCGAACGGCAGTTCGGCGCGCGTGATCATGGCGCTGGATTCGAGACGTTTGGCGGACGCGGCATGCGCCATGTACAGCGCGGGATTCTTGCGCTTGGCACGGCGCAGGATGCGGCCTTCACCGAAGCTCAGTTTGGCGTGGGCGCCGGCGCCAAGGCCGAGGTAATCGCCGAAGGTCCAGTAGATACAGTTGTGCTGCGCCTGCCGGTTGGGCAGAGCGTAGGCCGAGACCTCGTATTGCACGTAGCCGGCTGCGGCCAGGCGCGCCTGACAGGCCTCCTGCATGCGCCACGCGGCATCGCTGTCGGGCAGTGGCGGCGGCGTGCGCGCGAACGGCGTGCCCGGCTCCAGGGTGAGCTGGTAGTGCGAGATGTGCGTCGGCTGCAGCGCCAGCGCGCGCTCGATGTCGTCCAGCGCGGCGGCGAGTGTTTGCGTGGGCAGCGCGTACATCAGATCGAGGTTGATGTTGGCGAAGCCGGCGCTGCGCGCTTCGTCCATGGCGATGAGGATTTCGCCGTGACGATGGATGCGGCCCAGCGCTTCGAGCTGCGTGTCGGCGAACGACTGCACGCCCAGCGACAGGCGATTGACGCCGGCGGCGCGATAGGCGGCGAAGCGCCCATGCTCGACCGTGCCGGGGTTGGCTTCGAGCGTGATTTCGGCGCCCGCGGCGATATCCAGGCGCGCGGCGAGGCCCTCCAGCAGGCGCGCGATGGCAGCATCCGGGAACAGGCTGGGCGTACCGCCACCAAAGAAGATCGTCTCGATGCGGCGCCCGTCCAGCGCCGCGCCGCAGTCGCGCCGATCGGCGTCGAGATCGACCAGCAGCGCGTCGACGTAAGCCTCGAATGGCGGTGTCGTGCGCGGCGCGTGGCTGTTGAAATCGCAGTACGGACACTTGCGCACGCACCATGGCAGGTGCACGTAAAGTCCCAGCGGAATGGCGCGGTTCACGGCGCGCGGCGCGGAGGCCATTGCGCGCGCAGCGCGGCGCAGGCGCGTGCGCGATGGCTGATGTGGTTCTTCAGCGCAGCGTCGAGTTCTGCGGCCGCAACGCCGCGCGCGGCATCCAGAAACACAGGGTCGTAGCCGAAGCCGCCGCTGCCGCGCGGCGCATGCAGAATGCTGCCGCTCCAGCGGCCTTCGCCGAGCAGCGGCAACGGGTCGTCGGCGTGGCGCACCAGCGCCAGCACGCACACGAACTGCGCGCCACGTCCGCCGTTCGGCACATCGCGCAACGCGTCGAGCAGGCGCGCGATGTTGGCCGTGCTGTCGCCATGGTGGCCGGCGTAACGCGCCGAGTAAATGCCGGGCGCGCCGCCCAGCGCGTCCACGCACAGGCCGGAATCGTCGGCTAGCGCCGGCAGCCTGCTGCAGCGTGCAGCATGGCGCGCCTTGAGCAGCGCATTCTCGACAAAACTCAAACCTGTTTCCTCAACATCATCGATGCCCAGCGTCGATTGCGCCACCAGTTCGATGTCGCTGCCTTGCAGCAGCGCGTCGAATTCCGCCAGTTTGCCGGGATTGCTGCTGGCCAGGACGATTTTCATAGTGAGTAGCCGGCGAGATGTTGCTATCGTTTCCCGGTTATCGGTGAGCGGCTCCAACTCACCCGGCCAGCGCCGCACGCTGCGCGGTAATGATCTCGCTGATGCCCTTGCCGGCGAGATCAAGCAGCAGGTCGAGTTCCGCGCGACGGAAGGCGTGACCCTCGGCGGTGCCCTGGATCTCGATGATGCCGCCGGCGTCGTTCATCACCACGTTCATGTCGGTATCGCAGGTGCTGTCCTCGGCGTAATCCAGATCCAGCACCGGCACGCCGCGCCACAGGCCTACCGATACCGCCGCGACCGCGCCGTGCAGTGGATCGCGCTTGATGGTGCCGCGCTTGAGCAGCCCCGCCACGGCGTCAGCCAACGCCACGAAGGCGCCGCTGATCGCCGCGCAACGCGTGCCGCCGTCGGCCTGCAGCACATCGCAATCGAGTGTGATCACGCGCTCGCCCAGTGCCTGGCGATCGACGCAGGCGCGCAGGCTGCGTCCGATCAGGCGCTGGATCTCCTGCGTGCGCCCGCCCTGCTGACCGCGCGCGGCCTCGCGCTGGCTGCGCTCGTGCGTGGCGCGCGGCAGCATGCCGTATTCGGCGGTCACCCAGCCCTCGCCCTTGCCGCGCAGCCACGCCGGGATGCGCTCCTCGACGCTGGCGGTGCACAGCACGCGCGTGTCGCCCATGCTCACCAGCACCGAACCCTCGGCGTGGCGCGTGTAGCCGCGCTCGAAGCGCGGCGCGCGCAGGGTGTCGGCATCGCGGCCGCTGGGACGTGGCACTGGGTTCATGGGCTGCATTTGGGAATCCGGGGCCGGCGAGCTTACCATTGGCCTCTTTCGCCGCCGCCGGAATGCGCATGATCCGCAGCATGACCGCCTACGCCCAGGTTGAAGGCGACACCCCGCTGGGGCGCGTTGCCGTGGAGCTGCGCGGCGTCAACCACCGCTATCTCGAACTCGGCCTGCGCCTGCCCGATGAGTTGCGTGCGCAGGAAGGCGCGCTGCGCGAGCGCGCCACGCAGCGCATCGCGCGCGGCAAGCTGGACTTGGCACTGCGTCTGCGCGGCCCGGCGCACGGTGCGCCCGAGCTGCGCCTCAACGAGCCCTATCTCAAGCAGCTCTCCGATTTGTCGATGCACATGTCCGCGCGCTTTCCTGATTTGCTGGTTGATTTCAGCGAGCTGTTGCGTATGCCGGGCGTGATCGATTCCAGCGAGCCGGATCAGGTGGCGCTGACGCAGGCCGTGCTGGCGCTGCTCGACCAGGCGCTGGATGCCTTGCTCGATGCGCGTCAGCGCGAGGGTGCGCGCCTCGCGCAAGCCATGTTCGAGCGGCTCGATGCGATCGCGGCGCAAGTGGCCGCGGTGCGCTCCGTCATGCCCGAGATTCGCGCCCGGCAGCGTGCGCGTATCGACACCTTGCTGGCCGAACTGCGCGACGCCAGCGAGCCGCAGCGCATCGAGAAGGAACTGGTCGCGCAACTGCTGCGCATGGATGTGGATGAGGAACTCGATCGCCTCGATGTGCATCTCGCCGAAGCGCGTCGCGTGCTGGCACTGGATGAACCGGTCGGGCGGCGCCTGGATTTCCTGCTGCAGGAGTTCAACCGCGAGGCCAACACGCTGGGTTCCAAGTCGATCGATGTGCGCACCAGCAACGCCAGCATCGAACTGAAGGTGCTGATCGAGCAGGTGCGCGAGCAGGTACAGAACATTGAGTAAGCGTGCGCGAGCCTTGTCGCCGTGGCGCGCATCGCGCCAGCGCCGGGCACGGGCATGAGCGGTGTGCTGCTGATCGTCGCGGCACCGTCGGGCGCGGGCAAATCCACGCTGGTCAACGCGCTGCTCGCGCGCGAGCCGGACATGCAATTGTCGATCTCGCACACCACGCGCGCGCCGCGTCCCGGCGAGAGCGAAGGGTGCCACTATCATTTCGTCGCGCGCGCCGAATTCAGTGCGCGCGTCGTGGCGGGCGATTTCCTGGAGCATGCCGAGGTGCACGGCAACGGCTATGGCACCGCGCGCGCGCCCATAATGCAAGCGCTGGCGGCTGGCCGCGACGTGATTCTGGAGATCGACTGGCAGGGCGCGCGCCAGGTGCGCGCCAGCATGCCGGAGGCGGTCAGCGCGTTCATTCTGCCGCCCTCGCGCGTCGAGCTGGAGCGTCGCCTGCGCGCGCGCGCCACCGACAGCGAGGCGACCATCGCGCGGCGTCTGGCCGGCTCGCGCGAGGAAATGCTGCACGCGCTGGAGTTCGATTATCTGCTGGTCAACGATCGCTTCGAGCAGGCTCTGGATGACTTGCGTGCCATCGTGCGCGCCGAACGCCTGCGCGTGGCGCGCGCGCACCGGCTTCACGCGGCGCTGCTGCAGGATTTGCTGAAATCCCCATGACTCGCCACGACACCGCGCGTGGTGTTCGTGCCCCCACTCGGCTAACTTGACCGGCCAATGCCCGCCCCCAACCCCTCATCCGTCGATTCCGCCGCCGCGCCGCTGGTGCGGGTGCGTGGCCTGACCACCGTGCTCAGCGGCCAAAAGGTGTTCGATGCGCTCGATCTGGATATCGAGCGCGGCAAGATCACCGCGGTGATGGGTCCCAGCGGCACCGGCAAGACCACCTTGCTCAAGCACATCACCGGGCAGATGCACGCCGCCGCCGGTACGGTGCTGGTCGATGGCCAAGATGTCGCGCGCCTGCCGCGCGAGGGTCTGTACACATTGCGCGAGCGCATCGGCTATCTGTTTCAGAACTCGGCGCTGCTCAGCGACTACGATGTGTTCGAGAATGTCGCCTTTCCGCTGCGTCAGCACACGCGCCTGCAGGAAGACTTGATCCGCAATGTGGTGCTGACCAAGCTGCAGGCGGTGGGACTGCGCGGCGCGGCGCGGCTGATGCCCAGCGAATTGTCCGGCGGCATGGCGCGGCGCGTGGCGCTGGCGCGCGCGATCGTGTTCGATCCGATGCTGATTCTTTACGATGAGCCGTTCGTGGGTCTCGACCCGATCGCGCTCAACCAGGTGTTGAAACTGATCCGCACGCTCAACCGCGAGTTGGGCATCACCTCGGTGCTGGTCGCGCACGAATTCGCCGCGGTGCGCGAGGCGGCTGATCACGTGCACCTGATCGCCAACGGCAAGCTTGTGGCCAGCGGCACGCCGGGCGAACTGGCGAAAGGCGACTCACCGTGGACCGCGCAGTTCTTTGGCGGCGCGCTGGAAGGCCCGGTGCCGTTCCAGTATCCGGCGCCGCCGCTGGCGCCCGCATTTGGTTTCTCCGGAGCCCGCTCGTGAAGCAACTCGCCGTGCGTTTATTCGATCCCCTGCTCGATGGCCTTGCCAATATCGGCCGCACCGGCCTGTTTCTGCTTGGACTGCTGACTGCGTTGCCACGCGGGCTCACCTATCCGCGCGAGTTGCTGCGGCAGCTCTGGTTTGTCGGCGCCAAGAGCCTGATCATCATCATGATCAGCGGCTTGTTCGTGGGCATGGTGTTGTCGCTGCAGTTGTACTACACGCTGTCGATTTTCGGTGGTACTTCGGCGCTGGGTACGGTGATTGCGTTGTCCCTTTACCGCGAGTTGGGTCCGGTGGTCACCGCGCTGCTGTTCGCCGGGCGCGCCGGTACCGCGATTACCGCCGAGGTCGGGCTGATGCGCGCCACCGATCAGCTCTCGGCGATGGAGATGATGGCGGTTGACCCGATGGCCTTTGTTGCCTCGCCGCGCTTCCTGGCCGGGGTGATCGCCATGCCGCTGCTGGTGGCGGTGTTCAATCTCATGGGCATCTTCGGTGGGCACCTGATCGGCGTGACTTGGCTGGGCATCGACAACGGCACGTTCTGGTCCAACATGACCTCCAACGTGGGCGTATGGAAGGACGTGATCAACGGCGAGTGGAAGGCGCTGGTGTTCGGCGTCTTTATCAGCCTGATCGCCGTGTATCAGGGCTATACCGCGCCACCGACCAGCGAGGGCGTGGCCAATGCCACCACGCGCACCGTGGTGAGCAGTTCCATCGCCATTCTGGCGCTGGATTTCGTCATGACCGCCTTTTTGATGTGAACACTTGGACATTGCCATGAATCCCCGTCGTTCCTACGCTGCCGGCACCGGCCTATTCATCCTTCTCGGTTTCGCCGCGCTGGCTTATCTGGCCACGCAAACCACGTCCCTGGTCAATTTCGACAGTGGGCCCAGCTATGATGTCACCGCCGAGTTCGCCAACATCGGCGGGCTGAAAGATCGCGCACCGGTCAAGCTCGCGGGTGTGCGCATCGGCACGGTCAAACGCATCACCCTGGACCAGCGCAGCATGGATGCCAGGGTGACGCTGGCGATTTCCGATCGCTACAACCAGATTCCCGAGGATTCCTACGCCAAGATCATGACCAGCGGCCTGCTTGGCGATCAATTCATCTCCCTCTCGCCAGGTGGCTCGCCCAAGGTGCTGAAGAGCGGCAGCCTGATCGACAACACCCAGTCGGCGCTGCAGATCGAAGATCTGATCGGCAAGTTCATGACCGGCAGCGGCGGTAGCAAGGCTGGCTCGAGCGGCAAAAAATAACGTCCCGTCACGCGCGCGGAAACAAGCCCATGAACATGATTCGTCCCGTCTGCAAGTTCAGCGCCATCGCGCTTGCCGTGAGCTTGGCGATTGGCGCTGTGGCCCTGCCTGCCAGCGCGCAGGCGCAAACGCCGCCCGCACCCGCTCCAACGCCAGTCGCGGCGCAGACGCCACAGCAAATCGTGCAGCAGATCGCCGATGCGATCGGCGCCGCGCTCAAGGGCCATCGCGATGAATACAAGAAAGACAAGCCCAAGCTGGTGGCCTTGATCAACTCAGTACTGCTGCCGCATTTCGATACCAGCTATGCGGCGATCCTGGTGCTGGGGCGTTACGCACGCACCGCCACGCCGGAGCAGATCAATCGCTTCCGGGAGGCGTTCTACGACGCATTGATCGACCGCTATGCCGATGGCCTGATCGATTATCGCGAGGGTCGCGTCACCATCCTGCCTTCGCGCGGTACCAGCGATGACGGACGCCGTGCGCTGGTGCGCTCCGAGGTCGCCCTCGACAATGGCAAGAAGATCGCGGTCAACTACGTGTTTCGCCGCACAGCCGATGGCCAGTGGAAGGCATTCGACGTGGTCATCGAGGGCATTTCCTACATCGCCAGCTATCGCAGCCAGGTCGGCGAGGAGATTCGCCATACCAGCCTCAATGCGCTGATCACGCGCCTGCAAAGCGAGGGCGGCAAGGCCATCAACAGCATGAAGAAGCAGGATACGCATTGATGAGCGTCGCCGGGCTCGAAGTCAGCGTCGACGGCGATGTCCTGCGACTCGCTGGACGGCTTGACTTCGGCAATGCCGCAGCGGCTTATCGCACTATCGGCGCGCGCCTGGCCGCTGGCATTGCACGCATTGATCTGAGCGCGCTGGGTCAAGCCGACAGCGCCACGCTGGCTTGTCTGCTGGCGTGGCGCGCGCAGAGCGAGCATGCCGGGCGCGCGCTGGTATTTTCCGCCGTACCCGAAAGCCTGCGCGCCTTGGCGCAGGTCAGTGGTGTTGACGTGCTGCTGCGGGACGCCACGCCCGCGGCGGTCTGAGCCGCCTTGCACAAAGAGCGGGTTGCACTCGCTCAGCCACCGCTTGCACTGGTCGCCGGAGCCGGCGTGAGAATCAAAGACCCCTGCGCACGCGCGCTGCTGGCAGCAGGCGCCACGCTCGCGGCATGCGCTGGCGCCACCGAACCTGCCGGTGTCGGGGCGATCGAGGCGGGAACTGCGGGTTGCGCCGAGGCTGCAGCAGCCGGTGTCGAGGCGCTTTTCGTCACTGGCGTGGCGTGGGCTTGATCGTAGGCGCGCTGCCGCGCCAGCAACGCCCCCATATCCGATTCGCCGCCCCCATTGTCGCTGCCGCCAGCACCGCCGCTGTTCAAATTCTCCTGCAGGCTGATCGGCGGATTGCCATGGTAGATCAGGTAATTGCGGCGCTGCAGGTAGGCATCGCGCAGCATCACGTACGGATCGTAGGCCGAACTCAGGAACTGATCGGTATTGAGCAGGCTGGCGCGCAACTGCACCAGATACAGCGTGTACGGCAGGTACTCGGTGTAGTAGCGGAAGTGATAATCCCGCACCCAGTAACTCATCGGATTCAGAAAATAAGTGTCGAGCAGATACGCGGGGAAACCGCGCATGCTGCTCGGACCCAAAAACGGTATCACCAGATAAGGACCCTGCGGCACGCCCCAACGCGCCAGAGTCACGCCAAAGTCGGTGGTATCTTGGTGCAGGCCCAGCTTGCCGGCTGGGTCGAACAGACCGGCCAAGCCGATCGTGCTGTTGACCAGGAAACGACCGGTGTTCTGCGCCGCGCCGACCGGGCGCACTTGCAGCACATCGTTGACGATGCTGATCGGCATCTGCAGGTTGTCGAAGAAGTTGCTGACCATCAGGCGCACTTCGGCCGAGGTGACTTTGACATAGCCGCGCGCCACCGGCTTGGCGACCGCGTTGTCGAATTTCTGATTGAAATTGAAAATCTTGCGGTTGGTGGCTTGCCATGGGTCGTCATCGCGCGCGGGTTGTATCGCGCAGCCGGCAACGGCGACGAGCAGGGCAATGGCGGCGAGCAGGCGCAGAGCACGGGAGAACGAGGGCATGATGGGACGATTGGTGAACAGTTGAGTTCAGGATTGTAACTTAGCCGGTATGTGCGGCATGCGTAATTGCCCGCTACCTTGACCGCAGGCTACACTTACAGTCCGTTCAAATATTTGATGGGAAAGGTCTTTCATGGCTCGCATTACAGTCGAAGATTGCCTTGAGGTGGTCGACAACCGCTTCGAGTTGGTGCTAATGGCCACCAAGCGCGCCCGCCAGATCGCCAAGGGCATCGAACCGCGCGTCGATCCGCAGCATGACAAACCCACCGTGATCGCGCTGCGCGAGATCGCCGAGCGTCGCATCGACCAGCCCACGATCGACGAGATCGAGCGCATCGAGCGCGAGCGCGCCGAGCGCGAGGCGCTGGAGTGGGCTGCCGCGGAAGTGGCCGCCGATGACGAACTGGGCAAGAGCGGGGACGATTGATGTCCCCAGACGGCTGTCCGTGCCGGAGAGCCGCGTGAAGCGGCGCGCACCATGCCTGTGGTCGCGCCCGCCAATGACACCCAGAGCAGCGAACTGCCCGAGTATGTGCTGGCGCTGACGCGCCGACTCACCGACTACCTGCCGCCCGAGCAAATCGCGCGCGTGACCGCCGCTTTTCGCCGTGGCGCTGAGGCCCATGTCGGCCAGACCCGCGCCAGCGGCGAGCCCTACATCACCCATCCGGTCGCCGTTGCCGCGATATTGGCGGACTTGCGGCTGGACGCAGAAACCATGATCGCGGCGATCCTGCATGATGCACTGGAGGACACCGCGTACACGCGCGCATCCATGATCGAGGAATTCGGGGCGCCCGTCACCGAACTGGTCGATGGCGTCACCAAGCTCGACAGGATGCACTTCGCCAGCCAGCAGGAGGCGCAGGCCGAGAGTTTCCGCAAGATGTTGATGGCGATGGCGCGCGACCTGCGCGTGATCCTGATCAAGCTCGCGGATCGCCTGCACAACATGCGTACCTTGGTCGCCAAGGACTCCGATTCGCGTCGCCGCATTGCGCGCGAGACGCTGGAAATCTATGCACCCATCGCACAGCGCCTGGGCATGAGCCTGATCAAGGCCGAACTGCAGGATCTGTGCTTCCGAGCGCTGTATCCGGATCGTTACCGCGTCATTGCCGAGTGCATCCGCGCCAGCCACGGCAACCGTCGTGAGGCGATGGGGCGCATCGAGAGCGCGCTGTCACTGCGTCTCGCTGCCGAGGGCATCACCGCGCGCGTGGTCAGCCGCATCAAGACACCGTGGAGCATCTACTCGAAGATGCGCGCCGAGCACAAGACGCTGGCCGGGATCATGGACGTGTACGGCTTTCGCGTGATCACCAGCAGCGTCGCGCACTGCTATCAGGCACTGGGCACCGCGCACGGTTTGTACAAACCGGTGGACGGGCGCTTTCGCGATTTCATCGCCATCCCCAAGGCCAACGGCTATCAATCGCTGCACACAGTGCTGTTCGGGCCGTTCAATGCACCGATAGAAATTCAGATCCGCACCGAGGACATGGACGCGGTCGCCGTGCGCGGTGTCGCCGCGCACTGGGCATACAAGACCGGCGTGGCGCCTAGTGGCGCGCAGGCACGCGCACATGAGTGGATCGCGGGGCTGGCTGACCGCGAGGCTGGCACGGCGTCGTCGCTGGAACTGCTGGAAAACGTCAAGGTCGATCTGTTTCCCGACGAGGTATACCTGTTCACGCCGCGCGGTGCCATTTTGTCGCTGCCGCGCAATGCCACCGCGCTGGATTTCGCCTACGCGGTGCATACCGGCATCGGCGATCACGCGGTCACGGCGCGAGTGGATGGCCATTTCGCGCCGCTACGCACGCGCCTCAGCTCGGGGCAGACGGTGGAGATCGTCACCGCGCCGTCGGCGCAGCCCAAGCCGCAGTGGCTGGAGTTCGTGGTCAGTGCGCGCGCGCGTACCGCGATCCGCAATTACCTCAAGCATCTGCAGCACGAGGATGCCGTCGAGTTTGGTCACCGCATGCTGGATCGCGAACTGGTGGCGCGCTCGGTCAGCCTTGACACCATTCCCGCCGTGGCGCTGGAGGCGACGCTGGCCGAGATGCGCTACAAGCGGCTGGAGGAACTGCTGTCCGACATCGCATTGGGCAACCGCATGGCCGGTGCTGTGGCGGAGCGCTTCAAGATACTCGCCGGCGGACACGCGCAGACGCTGCTGGCCGCGCCGCGCGAGCGCCTGACCATCAGTGGCGCCGAACGCGGCGTGCTGAGTTTCGGCAATTGCTGTCATCCGCTGCCCGGCGACGCAATTTTCGGACACCTCTCGGCGGGCAAGGGCATCGTCGTGCATCGCATGGAATGCCCCAATGCCGCCGAACTGCGCAAGCAGCCCGAGCGTTGTCTGGAGATCGAGTGGGACCGCGAGGCGCGGGGTGATTACCGCGTCGAGCTGCGCATCGAGGTGCAGAACCGCCCCGGCGTGCTGGCCACCGTGGCCGCCGCCATCGCCGAGACCGGCACCAACATCGAAAACGTCGAATATTCCGAACGCGATCTGGCGACTGCGACCTTGCTGTTCGCGCTGGAAGTGCGTGACCGCAAGCACTTGGCCGAAGTCATGCGCCGCGTGCGCCGCGCCAGCGTGGTCAGTGGCGTATACCGGTATCCCGTCTGAGCGCACGCGCTGCGCAGCACAACGGCGCGAAGTGGCGCTGTCTTTGACAGCGCGCGCGGCGATTGTTTCGATAAGTCACCCCCATCTGCGAGCAATGCCATGAAGCGCAGCATCATCAGCAGTAGCGACGCACCCGCCGCCATTGGGCCTTATTCGCAAGCGGTGCGCGTCGCCGATACGGTGTATCTCTCCGGTCAGATTCCGCTGGATCCGCGCAGCGGGCAGATGGTCGAGGGCGATATCAGCGCGCAGGCGCGGCAGGTGTTCGCCAATCTTGCCGCGGTCGCGGCGGCGGCCGGCGGCAGCCTGCAGCAGGCGGTGCGGATCGGCATCTTCCTCACCGACCTCAACGATTTCGCCGCGGTCAATCAGGTGATGGAGGCGCTGCTGCAGCCGCCGTATCCGGCGCGCGCCACCGTGGGGGTGGCGGCCCTGCCGCGCGGCGCGCGGGTCGAGGCTGATGCCATCCTCGTCCTCGGCTGAGCACGCGCTCGGCGCGCTGCCCACGGGCGCGCGGCCCCTCTCCGGCCTTGCCGGGGTTGGTCCGGTGTTGGCCGCAACGCTGGCGCGGCGCGGCTTGCTGTGCTTGCAGGATCTCTGGTTCACGCTGCCGCTGCGCTATGAGGATCTGACCAGCGTCATGCCCATCGCCGCGCTGCGGCCCGGGCAGCGCGCCCAGGTCGAGGGCGTGGTCACGCAAGTCGAGACCGGGTTCCGTTTTCGTCCGCTACTGCAGGTGGCGATCGAGGATGGCAGCAGTGCTGCGCTGGTGCTGCGCTTCATCCATTTCCGCCGCGTCCAGGCGGCACAATTTGCGCCAGGCATGCGCGTGCGTGCCTACGGCGAGGTGCGTGAGGGCCACCAGGGTCTCGAGATCGTGCACCCGCGCTATCGCGTGCTCGGCACGCAGGCCCCGCAACTGGCCACGCACCTCAGCGCGGTGTATCCGTTGACCGAGGGCATCACCAACGCACGCATGGCGAGTTTGGTGACGCGCGCGCTGGCGCAGTTGCCGTGCGCCGAGGAACTGGAACTGCTGCCGCCCGTGGACAGCGCCGCGTTGGCGTTGCCCGATCTGCGCAGCGCGCTGCTGGCCGTGCATCAGCCCGCGCCCGATGACGACCTGGCGGCGCTGCTGGCCGGCACGCATCCGGCGCAGCGCCGACTCGCGTTCGAGGAGTTGCTGGCCCAGCATCTGGCTCTGCGCCAATTGCGCCAGCGCGCGCGCAGCCATGTCGCGCCGGTGTGCGCCGATGGTCGTGCGCTGATGCGCCGGTTGCGCGCGGGTTTGCCCTATGCATTGACGGGCGCGCAGCAGCGCGTGCTCGATGAAATCCTCGCCGATCTGGCCGCGCCGCGGCCGATGCTGCGACTGGTGCAGGGCGATGTGGGATCGGGCAAAACCATCGTCGCGGCGCTGGCGGCGCTGGTGGTGGTGGCCAGCGGCCGGCAGGTGGCCTTGGCGGCGCCGACGGAATTGCTGGCCGAGCAACACTACCGCAGTTTTTCTGCCTGGCTGCAGCCGTTGGGCATCGAGGTGCTATGGCTGGCCGGCAAAGTGCAAGGCCGCGCGCGCAACGCGGCGCTGGCGCGTCTGACCGAGGGTGCAGCCGTGTGTGTGGGCACGCACGCGCTGATGCAGGAAGGCGTGCGTTTCCGCAATCTAGGCTTGGCTATCGTCGATGAGCAGCACCGTTTTGGCGTGCATCAGCGCCTGAGCCTGGTCGAGAAGGGCAGCTCTGCGGGCGAAGTGCCGCATCAACTGGTACTCACCGCGACGCCGATTCCGCGCACCTTGGCAATGACGGCCTATGCTGACTTGGATATCTCGGTACTCGATGAATTGCCGCCGGGGCGTACCCCGGTGCAAACCACCATCGTTGCCGCCAGCCGCCGCGCCGAGGTGGTCGAGCGCATCCGTCACGCTTGCGCCAAAGGCCGGCAGGCGTATTGGGTATGCACGCTGGTGGAGGAGTCGGATGTGCTCGCCGCGCAGGCCGCCGAGGTCGCGCATGTCGAGCTCAGCGCGGCATTGCCGACGCTAAGCGTCGGGTTGGTGCATGGGCGCATGAAACCGGCGGCAAAGCAGGCGGTGATGAATGCGTTCAAGCACGGCGAACTGGCGCTGCTGGTGGCGACCACGGTGATCGAGGTGGGCGTGGATGTGCCCAACGCCAGCCTGATGGTGATCGAAAACGCCGAGCGCCTGGGTTTGGCGCAGTTGCACCAGTTGCGCGGCCGCATCGGGCGCGGCAGCACCGCGTCCAATTGCGTGTTGCTGTATCAGCCGCCGCTATCGGCCAACGCACGTGCGCGCCTGACATTGCTGCGTGAGAGCAACGATGGTTTTCGTATCGCCGAAATGGACCTGAAACTGCGCGGTGCCGGCGAAATGCTGGGCACGCGTCAGACGGGTTTGCTGGCGCTGCGCGTAGCCGACCTGGTGCGCGACGCCGATTTGTTGCCGATGGTGCGCGAGCTGGCCGATCGGCTCCTGCAGGACGACCACGAGCGCGTGGAGCTGATTTTGCAGCGCTGGTTCGGCAGTGCACGGCGCTACGCACAGGCCTGAGTCAGGCTCATAAACTGCACGCATTCCTGCAACGGAGCCGGACATGCTGTTCATCGACACCGATCCGGGCGTGGACGACGCGCTGGCGATACTGATGGCGCACGCACGCGCACCGGGCGTTGCTGGTCTGGGTATCGCTGCGGGCAATGTCGGGCTGCACCACACCACGGCCAACGCGCTCAAACTGGTTGAATTGCTGGGGGTGTCGACGCCGGTGTTTCCCGGTGCGCCGCAGCCGCTGGTGCGCCGCGCCGCCGATGCCGCGTTCGTGCATGGCGCCGATGGTTTTGGTGACACCGGCTACTTGCCCGCGCGGCGCGCGGCGCACAACGAGCACGCGGCGCTGGCGCTGCTGCGTCTCAGCCATGCGCACGCCGGCGAGCTGGTGCTGGTGGCGCTGGGTCCGCTGACCAATCTGGCGCTGGCCCTGAGCCTTGACCCGCAATTGCCCAGTCGCGTCGCGCGCCTGGTGGTGATGGGCGGCGCGGTGACCGGGCAGGGCAACGCCAGTGTGGCGGCCGAATTCAATTTTCGTTTCGATCCGGAGGCCGCGCACATCGTGTTTTCGCGCTGGCCGCGGTTTGATCTGGTCGATTGGGAGTTGACGCTGCGCCATGCGCTGGATTTCGAGCGCTTCGAGCACTGGCTGGCTGGGGGTGATGCGCGCGCGGCGTTTTTTGCAGCGATCTCGCGCAAGGCACGCGCCGTCAACCGCGCGCGGCGACACCCGGGCATCATTGTCGCCGATGCCCTGGCGATGGCGGTGGCGCTGCGTCCCGAGCTGATCATCAACGCCGAGGAGCGCGCGGTCGCGATTGAACTGGATGGCGGCCTGACGCGCGGCGCCACCGTGGTGGACTGGCAGCGCCGCACCGGTGCGGTGGCCAGTGCGCGCATCGTGCTGGCCGTGGATCAGCCCGGTTTCGAGCAACTGGTGGCGGCGGCACTGGGTGCGCGAACCGGGTGATCCGGTCGCACGCCTCGGACAGGATCAACACGCTTGCCCGTGGCTGGTGCAGCAGGCTACCATAGCGCTCTTTTCCTTGACCTTTTGAGCGCGAGCCCGTCATGAAGCCCGACATTCATCCCCAGTATCGCGAGGTCGTGTTCCAGGACGTGACCGCCAACTTCGCCATACTCACCCGTTCCACGATCAGCACCAAGGACACGATCAAGTGGGAGGATGGCAAGGAATACCCGCTGGTCAAGCTGGAAATTTCCTCGGCCTCGCACCCGTTCTACACCGGCAAGCACAAAGTGCTTGACGTGGGCGGTCGCGTGGACAAGTTCCGCAAGCGCTACGCCGCAGGCGGCAAGGCCTGACCCTGACGCCAGTCGCCGGTTGCGCGCGCGTCTGAGTTTCATGCACCGCCGCACTCCGAATTGATGTTCGTTGCAACGCCGGCCTCGTGCCGGCGTCGTCATTTTCGCTGCTGCACCGCAACGCGCTGTGCGATAATTCGCGGCGGATTGCGGGCTGCGTGCCCGTGTGACACCACCGTTGTGCGAATCGCGCGGTCTTGTCCGTCCGCCCCCCACCCGGCGCCCTGCTCCCCACGTATTTCCGCTTCCGGCGTCCGCAGCAAAGGAGACCTTGCGTGTCCACCTACAAGCTCATCAACGAGTCCACCGGCAGCAGTACCGAGCTGCCCGCCGTCGCCGGCAGCGTCGGCCCGGCCGCGCTCGATATCGGCAAGCTCTACCGCGATACCGGGTGCTTCACCTACGACCCCGGCTTCATGTCCACGGCCAGCTGTCGCAGCGCCATCACTTACATCGATGGCGATGCCGGCGTGCTGATGTACCGTGGCTATCCGATCGAGCAGCTCGCCAAGCAGTCCAGCTTTCTGGAAGTGGCTTACCTGCTGCTGCACGGTGAGTTGCCGAATCAGGCCCAGTTCGACGCCTTCGACAATGAAGTGACACATCACTCGATGATGCATGAGTCGATTCGTCACTTCCTGCGCGGCTTTCACCACGACGCGCATCCCATGGCCATGGTGTGCGCTTCGATCGCTTCGTTGTCGGCGTTCTATCACGACAAGATCGACATCGAGGATCCAACCGCGCGGCGTCTTGCGGCGATCCGCCTGATCGCCAAGATGCCGACCATCGCCGCGGCCTGCTATCGCTATTCGGTCGGCTGGCCGATGCGGTTCCCGCGCAACAATCTTGAATACTGCACGCGCTTCCTGCACATGATGTTCGAGGTGCCCAGCGAGCCGTTGGCGCTCAATCCGACCGCGGCCAAGGCGCTGGATCTGCTGTTCATCCTGCACGCCGATCACGAACAGAACGCCTCCACCTCGACGGTGCGTCTGGTTGGCTCCACCGGCGCCAACCCTTACGCCAGTGTCGCCGCCGGCATTGCCGCGCTGTGGGGACCGGCGCACGGTGGCGCCAACGAGGCGGTGTTGAAGATGCTGGAGGAAATTGGCGATGCAAAACATGTGGGCAGCATCGTGGCCAAGGCCAAGGACAAGAATTCCGGCTTCCGCCTGATGGGCTTTGGTCATCGCATTTACAAGAACTACGACCCGCGCGCGGCGATCATCCGTGAAATGACCCACAGAGTTCTGGCCGACCTGGGTGTATCCGACCCATTGCTGGACGTGGCGCTGGAACTCGAGCGCGTGGCGCTGAAGGACGATTATTTTGTCGAGCGCAAGCTGTATCCGAACGTCGATTTCTACTCGGGCCTGATCTACAAGGCACTGAACATTCCCAAGGAAATGTTCACGGTGATGTTCACCATCGCGCGCACCGCGGGCTGGATCGCGCATTGGATCGAGCAGCACGAAACCGCTGACACCAAGATTGGCCGTCCGCGGCAGGTTTATACCGGGGCAACCAAGCGCGACTATCGCCCGATCACGACGCGCTGAGGCGCGCCGGCAACACTTCACGCCGTGGATGAGCGTGGGGGTTTTCGCGCATCGCAATGCATCAGGCTGGCGCCGGGGGCTGCTCTTGCAGCAGCGCTTCCAGCGCGCTCAGCGAGGCGCGACGCATGGTGCGCTGGCCGATACGATCCAGCGGCGCCTGGCGCAGGCCGGCGCGCGGCAGCACGCTGAGGTCGAACGCGATGCCGTCGGCGATGAACAGCAGCACCTCGATCGGCAACTCGCGCGCGCGATCCATGCGCAGCCGGCGTTCGCGCAGATCGCAGTGGATACCACGTTCGGACAGGAACTGCTCGACCTCGCCGGGCGTATCGCTGAACAGGTGCAGACACACGGCGGAGTGCTGGTCGGCGGTGCCCTCCAGCACCGCGCCGACCAGTCGCGGCTCGAAACGCTGCAGAAACCGCATCGCCTCGCGCGCAGCCAGACGCCGCGTGTGCAGTGCCTCGGGCTGACTGTCGCCCAGGAACAGGCGCTGATGCTCGCGCAGCGCTGACTCGATCTCGTCGTTGCGCGGCAGCGCCTGATCATCGTGGATGCCGAGGCGTTCGGCGGCGCGCAGTTTGGCGCGGTGGTAGTCGCGCAGCCCATGTTCGCTGATCAAACGCGCCGCTTCCAGTGCGATGCGTCGCTGCTGCTGACGGTTGCCTTGCGCGCGCGCAGGGTGGTGGCCGTGGAGACGAGGCATTGACCGCTCCGGCAGTGGGCTGAGCCGATCATCGCAACTCGCGCGCCGGCATGCCAGCAGCAGCGCAACGCGCGTGCAGCGGATTTCAGAACACGTCGTACGACTTGGCCTGATCGTGCTTGGCGTCCAGCGGCGCCTGCTGCTTGAGGCGCTCGTAGTCCTCGATGCGCATCACCTCGGACATGGCCAGCGGGTTGCTGGGCAGCGCGGGCAGGCCGGTATCGCGGTTGATCAGCACGGTGACGATACCCGGCGGCATCGGTTCGGGCGCGGGCGGCGTGCCGGCCAGCGCCACCTTCATGTAGCGGATCCAGATTGGCAGCGCCACATAAGCGCCAAACTCGGGATGGCCATCGGCGTGACCGAGCGAGCTGAAGTTGTCGAAGCCGGCCCAAGCCGTGGTCACCAGTTTCGAGTTGAAGCCGCCGAACCACGCGTCGCGATAGTCGTTGGTCGAGCCGGTCTTGCCGGAGAGGTCGGTACGGTGCAGCGACAGCGCGAACTGGCCGGTGCCGCTGCGGATCACCGACTGCATGATCGATGCGATCAGGTAGGCATTGCGCGGCCCGATGATGCGTGGCGCCAGGCGCGGCGGCGGCGGCGCGCCGTTGACCGGCGCCGGCACCAGCACCGTCATGTCGCCAGGCATTGGCGGCAGGCCGCTGCTGCCCATCGGCGCTGGTGTGGCGGGTACGGCGGGCGAGGATTGTGGCGATTGCGCGGGCTTCGGCGTCGCGTCAGCCAGCAGGCGCTGCGCGCAATCGCGGCAGGCGCGCAGCGGATCAGCCACGAATACGGCATGACTATCGCGGTTGTCGATGCGCTGGATGAAGTAAGGATCGATCAGGAAGCCGCCGTTGGCGAACGTCGCGTAGCCACGCGCCATCTGCAGTGGTGACACCGACGCAGTACCCAGCGCCATCGACAAATTATCGGGAATCTGATCCAGCGCGAAGCCGAAGCGCGTGGCGTACTGGCGCGCATAGTTGATGCCGATGGCATCGACCAGGCGAATGGTGACCAGGTTTTTCGATTGCGCCAAAGCCACGCGCAGGCGCGTCGGACCCTGGAACGTATCGGTGTCGTTGGCCGGGGTCCATTCGCCGTTCTTGGCCGATGGATCGGCAAAGATCAGTGGCGCATCGTTGACCACCGAGGCCGGGGTGAAGCCGCGCTGGAACGCCGCCGAGTACAGGAACGGTTTGAAGCTGGAGCCGGGTTGGCGCGCCATTTGGGTGACGCGGTTGAACTGGCTGAGCGTGTAGCTCAAGCCACCGACAAGTGCGACGATGGCGCCATCGTCAGGACGCAGTGATACCAGCGCGGCCTGCGCCTTGGGAATCTCGGCCAATTGCCAGTGGCCTTGATCGTCCATGGCGACGCGCACGATATCGCCAGGTCTGAGCACCTGGTCCACGGCCTTGGGCGCGGGTCCGGTGCGATTTTCGTTGATGTAGCGCCGCGCCCAGGCCACGGCCTTCAGATCCAGTACCACGGTCTGGCCGTTTTGCAGATACACGTGCGCCATGCTGGCGCTGCTGTCGGTGACCAGGCCCGGCTGCAGGCCGGCAATCGGGTATAGCGCGCTCAGCGCCTTGGACCAGAGCGCAGGATCGGGCGTGGTCGGCAACTCGATGTGCGACTCCGGCCCAAACCAGCCGTGACGGCGGCTGTAAGACAGCATTTCGCTGCGTACCGCGGCGTTGGCGGCATCCTGCAGGTGCCCATTGATCGTGGTGTAGATCGTGTAGCCATCGGTCAGCGCCTTGTTGCCCAGTTTCTGCACGGCGAGCAGGCGCGCCATCTCCGCCACGTAGGGCGCTTCGACTTGGATCGGCGGCTCGTGCGGGAAGGCATCGTCGGGGGTCGCCAGGGCTTTTTCATACTGGACCTTGGTGATGAAGCCGACGTCGTACATGCGCCTGAGCACGTAATTCCGGCGGATCATGGCGCGCTTGAGGTCGGTGATCGGATTGGCCGCCGAGGGTGCCTGTGGCAAGCCGCCAAGCATGGCGCACTCGGGCAGGGTCAGTTGATCGAGGGTCTTGCCGTAGTAGTACTGCGCCGCGGCCGCCACGCCGTAGGCGCGATGGCCGAGAAAAATCTTATTGAGATACAGCGTGAGGATATCGTTCTTGCTCAGCTCGTCCTCGATGCGGAACGCCAGAAACCACTCCATGATCTTGCGCGTGTAGCTTTTCTCCGGGCTGAGAAAGAAATTGCGCGCCACCTGCTGGGTAATGGTGCTGCCGCCCTGGACCTTGTGTCCGCCGTGGATCAGCACCTCGAACGCCGCGCGCGCGGTGCCGACGAAATCGACGCCAGGGTGGTGATAGAAATCCGCATCCTCGGCCGCCAGAAATGCATCGCGCAGCATCGGCGGAATCTGTTGAAACGTCACCGGAATGCGGTTGGTCTCTCCGAAACTGGCGATCAGCTTGCCGTCCGACGAGTACACCATCAGCGGTTCCTGCATTTGCACATCTTTCAGCGATGACACCGCGGGCAGGCGTGGCGCCAGTATCCAGTAGGCGATACCCAGCGCGGCTACGCCGGCCAGGGCACCGGCGAATCCCAGGATAACGAACCATTTCAACAGTCGCAGCAGCAGGCGCATCGGACGGGATCGGTGACCGCCAAAGGGCGGACTCTGTGAAGCCGCGCAGTATAGAGGGCTTTGCTGCAGGCTTTGGCACCGCAGCGAGACCCCGCGCGCTTGGTCGTGTATGTTGCTCGTCAATGCGCAGGCGCGAATGCATTGGATTTGGGGCGCGCGGAGCCGGTTCTGCAAAGAATTGTGAAGCGGCTCGCAGCTACGCAGTTCAGGGGGCGTTGCCAAAGAGTTAAGACTTGATCTAAGGTATCAGCACACATTTCGCTCGTAAGGGCGCGTGGGAAGGGGAATTCCGGTGGGCTTGTTCACTCCAAAGTCGACGCCTCTGATTGGCGTGGACGTCAGTTCGACCGCCGTCAAGGTGCTCCAGCTGAGCCAAGCTGGAACCCGCTATCGCGTCGAGCATTACGCCGTCGAGCCCCTGCCGCCCAACGCGGTGGTGGAAAAAAACATTGTTGAAGTCGAGGCCGTGGGCGAAGCCATCCGTCGCGCGGTGGCTCGCTCCGGCAGCAAGATCAAGCATGCCTCCGCTGCAGTAGCCGGCTCGGCGGTGATCACGCGCACCATCACCATGCCTGCCGAGCTGGACGAGGACGATCTGGAAAGCCAGGTTCAGGCCGAGGCCAACCAGTACATTCCCTACCCGATTGAGGAAGTGAGCCTTGATTTTGAAGTGATTGGCGCGGTCAGGGACAACCTCGAGATGGTGCAGGTGTTGCTGGCTGCCTCGCGCACCGAAAATGTCGACATGCGCGTGGCCGCGCTGGACATGGGCGGGCTCACCGCCAAGGTTATCGATGTCGAGGCCTTCGCCATGGAGAATGCCTTCGGCCTGATCGCCGACCAGCTCTCGGTCAGCCGCGACAGCGTGATCGCATTGGTGGACATCGGCGCTACCATGACCACGCTGATCGTGCTGCGCCGCCAGCGCTCGATCTATTCACGCGAGCAGGTGTTCGGCGGCAAGCAGCTCACCGACGAAATCATGCGTCGCTATGGTTTGTCCTACGAGGAAGCCGGTCTGGCCAAGCGGCAGGGGGGGTTGCCCGAGTCCTACGAGATCGAAGTACTGGAGCCGTTCAAGGAAGCGGTGATCCAGCAGGTCAGTCGCTTGCTGCAGTTTTTCTACGCCAGCAGCGAACACAGCAAGGTCGATCAGGTGGTGCTCGCGGGTGGCAGCGCGGCGATCGCCGGGCTTAGCGAAATGATCGAGGAGCAGCTTGGCGTGCCATGTTGCGTGGCCAATCCGCTGGCCAGCATGGCGCTGGCGCCGAAGGTTTCGCCGCAGGCATTGGCGCAGGATGCTCCGGCGCTGATGATCGCCTGCGGACTCGCGCTGAGGAGCTTCGACTGATGGCGCGCATCAACCTACTTCCTTGGCGCGCTGAACGGCGCAAGCAGCGCGAGCGCGAATTTTTCATGCAGCTCGGCGCGGCTGCAGCCGTCGCCGTGTTGCTGGTGATCGGCTGGTCGATGTGGATGGGTATGCGCATCGACAACCAGACTGATCGCAACGCCTACCTGCAAGGTCAGATCACGCAGCTCAAGGCCGAGAACGAGCAGATCAAGAATCTGGACAAGGTGCGCGACCGCCTGCTGGCGCGCAAGAAGATCATCGAGGATCTGCAGGCCAATCGCTCGCAGATGGTGCATCTGTTCGATGAACTGGTGAAGCGCACGCCCGAATCGGTGCGCCTGACCTCGATGGCACAAAAGGGTGAACTACTCACGTTGGATGGCGTCGCACAGTCCAACGCGGCGGTGGCCGATTACATGCGCAACCTCGAGGCCTCGCCGTGGCTGGGTGCGGCCGATCTGAAGAAGACCGAGAAGAAGGCTGGCGACTCACGCATGCCCTACGAATTTGGTCTTGTCGTCAAACTCGGCATTCCCAAGAGTGACGCCAGCGGCATGGCTCCTGCCGGCAGCCAGAGCGTTGCGGCAGAGGCCATGCCATCTGTGCCTGTGGCAGCGGCCGGCGCGGCCAGAACAATGGTGCCGGCGCCGCAGCGCGTCGCCGCGACGACTGCACGAAAGCCTGCAGCCGGCAAGCCTGGAGTCGTCAAGTCCGGAGCGCAGCCGTGAGTTTCCTCGACGATTTCCGCAATCTCGACCGCAACAACATTGGCGCGTGGCCGAACACGGTCAAAACCACGTTCACCGTGCTCGTTCTGGTGGTGATCTTGTTCTTTGGCTGGTGGTTTCATATCAGCAACCAGCAGGACAATCTGACCTCGCTGGCCAGTCAGGAAGACCAGCTCAAACAGCAGTTCATCAAGGAACAAGCGCGCGCCGTCAACCTCGATGCGCTGAAGAAGCAACTCTCCGAAATGCAGGACATGCTGCGCCAGATGCTGCGCCAGTTGCCCAGCAAGACTGAAATGCCCGAACTGCTGGTGGACATCTCGCAAACCGCGCTTTCGGCCGGTCTGCAGACCGACCTGTTCCAGCCCGAGCCGGAATCGGTCAAGGAGTTCTACGCCGAAAAACCGATCAAGCTGAAAATGATCGGTACCTACAACCAGTTCGGCACCTTCATCAGTGGCGTGGCCTCGTTGCCACGCGTGGTGATCCTGACCATGCACAATGTCTCGCTGAGGCCGCTGCCCGCTGCTACTGGAAGCAAGGGTCCCAGCGGGCTGCTGCAGCTCGAAGGCACGGTGCGCACCTACCGTTATCTTGAGGAAGATGAAGGGGCCAAGAATCAAGCCGAGGCTGGCAAAGGAGGCAAGTGACCATGTACAAACTGCTTGCCCGATTGCTGGTGATTTGCGCGGTGCTGGTTGCCCTGGGTGGTTGTACGCGCGGCACATCCGATTTGCATGCGTGGGTCGCGCAGGAAAAGGCCAAGAAAGGCCCACCGCTGCCGCCGCTGCCGGTGATCAAGACCTTCGAGAGTTTCACATACAAGGATCAGAGCCTGCGCGATCCGTTCAGCCCAAGCCCCTTGGAAGCTGGAGGCTACAACAGCAATGGCCCGCGCCCTGATGCCAACCGTCCCAAGCAACCGCTGGAGATGTTCCCGCTGGATTCGCTGAGGATGGTCGGCACCATCGGTACCGGCCCGGATACTCAGGCCTTGATCAAGGATCCGACCGGCGTGATCCATCGCGTCGTGATCGGCAATTACATGGGTCAGAGCGACGGACGGATCACCAAGGTCACGCCCGATGAAGTCGATCTGACCGAACTTGTACCGAACGGCAATGGCGGCTGGATGGAGCGCAAGGCCGAAATCGCGATGAGCGAGCAATGAGGACCCTGTGGGGGTGATGTACATGACGACGCAAGCCATTCGCAAGAACGCACACGCCTGGCGCGCCCGCGTGGCCGCACTGTTGGCCGTGCTGCTGCTCGCAGTGCTGCCCACGGGTGCGCAGGCCGGCACGCTCAAGGGCATGAGCTATCAGGCTCTGCCCGGAGGCAAGGTGGATGTCACCTTGCAATTTGACGGGGCGCCACCGCAGCCAAGGATATTCACTACCAACAATCCGCCACGCATCGCTGTGGATCTGGACGGCACCTCATTGGCACTGGCCAAGCGTCGGCTTGATGTCGGCAGTGGCGCCACCTCCAGTGTCACCGCGGTGGCCGCGGGTGGGCGCACGCGCATCGTCGTCGATTTGTTTCAGCACGCCAACTACACCACGCGCGTTGAGGGCGACAGGCTGATTCTCGCGATCGGCAGCGGCAATGGCGGCACGCTGGCCTCCGATGCAGTGGGCAATCCGAGCAAAGTCCTGCCCAATACCAACACGCTGGCCATCGCCAACATCGATTTCCAGCGCAACAAAGACGGCGCCGGACAGGTGATCATCCGTTTCAGCGGCGCCGGCGCCAACGTCGACATGCATCGCTCGGGCGATCACATGATCGTCGATTTCGCCAACGCCACGCTGCCCCCCAAGTTGGCGCAACGGCTCGATGTGAACGACTTCGCCACGCCCGTCACCAGCGTCACCACGCGTCCTCAGGGCAATGGTGCGCGCATGGAAATCGCGGCGCGCGGGGCGTTTGAGCCATCGGCTTACCAGAGCGGTGATGAGTACGTGGTCGAGATCGCACCCAAGCAGGTGGAGAAGGCTGCCGGCGTCATCGGCAATGTTACGGGAGCCGAGCCCAAGTACACCGGCGCGCGCGTCACTTTCAATTTCCAGGACATCCCCACGCGCTCGGCACTGCAGCTGATCGCCGATGTGTCCAACCTCAACATCGTGGCTTCCGACAGCGTTGGTGGCAGTGTCACTTTGCGTTTGGTCAACGTTCCCTGGGATCAGGCGCTGGCCGTGATCATGCGCGCCAAGAGCCTTGGCATGCAGCGTGACGGCAACGTCATCTGGGTGGCGCCGCAGTCCGAGCTGGCGTCCTACGAGCGCGCCAAGGCGGAAACGCGCATGCAAGCCGAGGAAGCCGCGCCGCTGGTCACCGATTACATCCCGATCAGTTATGGCAAGGCCTCGACCATCGCGCAGATGTTGACGCAAAAGAGTCTGCAGAACACCGCGGCAGGCGGGGCGAGCAGCAACACCAACCGCGGTTTCCTGTCGTCGCGCGGCAGCGTCACGTTCGACAACCGTACCAACACGCTGATCGTCAGCGACATTCCTGAGAAGATTCGTGAGATTCGTGCGCTGGTCGCGGTGCTGGATCGCCCGGTCAAGCAGGTGCTGATCGAATCGCGCATTGTTATCGCCAGCGACAGTTTCACTCGTGAACTGGGCGCGCAATTCGGCGCCAGCGGTTTCATGACCAACCCGAGCGGACAATTGCTATCCACGGGTTCGTCGATCGGCAGCAACGGCACCGCGGGTCTGATCAACAGCATCGCGGCGCAAAATGCGGTCAACGCGCAGAACCAACTCAATCAACAATATGCGGCCCAGACGGGCGGCACCGCGCCGCAACCCACCTTGCCGCCAGCCATCACCTTTCCGGGTGGGCTCAACGTCAACTTGCCGATCACCACTCCTGCGGGAAGTTTCGGGCTGGCTATCCTGGGTTCCAACTACCTGCTCAACCTTGAATTGCAGGCCGCTCAAACCGAGGGCAAGAGCGATACCATCTCCAGTCCGCGCGTGATAACCGCCAACCAGCAGATGGCGACCATCAAGCAGGGCCAGGAGGTTGGCTATGTCACTTATCAGAACGCACCCGGTGGAGCGTTGGGTGTAGGCGCGGGTACCGCGACGGTGCAGTTCAAGAATATCGTGCTGCAGTTGCAAGTCACGCCAACCATCACCGCGGATGGTCGTATCTACCTGGAGCTGGATGTGAAGAAGGATGACTTGACGGGTTTCATCAACAATCCGGGTGGCGGACAGGTTCCAGAGATCAGCACGCGCCAGATCCAGACGGGCGTGCTTCTCGACAACGGCCAGACCGTGGTGCTCGGTGGCATCACCGACGTGACCAAGAGCAACACGCTTACCAAGGTACCGCTGTTGGGCGATATCCCGGGCTTGGGCGTACTGTTTCGGAAAACCAGCCGCATCAATTCCAAGGACGAACTGCTGATCTTCGTCACGCCGCGCATTCTCAACGACGGCTTGAAATGACGCGCACGGGGTAGTGCATGTTCATGAGGCGGCCTTCGGGCCGCCTTTCATTTTGCGCCCGAGCATCCGGCATAAGCGGCAATCACCGAGCCGGCGATGCGCGCCATGCCACCGATCATCACCGTCATCAGCTCGGTTTCGGTCATGCGCTCGATAGGCTTGATGCCTCGGTCTGGCCGATGAACGCGCTGGCGCAGACGCTGGCGGTTTCTGTGCCCGACACGCGCATCACCTTGGTGATCACCCCTGCCCTGCACGATCTTCTGCAGACAAGGCGTTTGTGGCATGTGCGCCGCGCGCCGCGTGCGCGTCAATGCGCCTCGAATGCCTGACGCACCCACTCGCAGCGCGCCGCGCTGCCGTGGCCCTCGTAGCCGACCACGTCGAAGCGGCAGGTACGCTGCGCGTGCGCCGGGAACGACGCCAGAAACTCGGCGGCTGCGCGCAGCAAACGCCCTTGCTTGGCTACGCCCACCGAGGCCAGTGCGCCGCCGCCGAGCGGGTTGCCGCGCGCGCGCACCTCCACGAATACCAGCGTGGCGCCATCGAGCATGATCAGGTCGATCTCGCCATGCCGGCTGTGATAATTGCGTGCCACCGGTTTGAGCCCCGCGGCCTCGAGTCGCTTCAGCGCCGCGACCTCGCCGGCGGCGCCCAGGCGTTGCCGCGACGTGGGCACGGCCGCGGTCACTGCGTCGGTGCGCTCAGGTTGAGCGTGCCGGCCATTGGCGTGGCCACGCCATTATTGAATTGCACCCAGATCGGCGTGCGCTGCACGTGACCTTGTGCATCGACGCTGAGTTGACCGGTGGCACCAGCGACATAGCTGCCCGGATGCTGTTGCAGCCAGACGAAGTAGGGGCTGAGCAGATCCGCATCCATGCCGAAGGCGAACAGGCGCGCACCGCGTCCCGCGACCACGGGCAGATCGCGCATCAAGCTGGCGCGTACCGGCAGGCCGGGTTGTGCGTCATACAGCCACGGCGCATCGGGAAACTGCACGCCGTCCAAGTCCTTGTCCAGCGCATTGGGCGATCCACCATAAACCTGCACGCTGGCGAACACCGGCTGGCGCAGTCGTGCCACGCGGATTTGCGGCATCAGCAGGCGCGCGGTTTCCGGCGGCACGGCGATAAAAATCCCGCCGTTGGCGCCGAGCCCGGGCATGGCATTGCGGATTTCATTGGCGTAGTTGACCGTGCCCTGCGGCAGCGTCTGTACCGTCAGCACATCACCGCCGCCCGCCTCGAATTGCGCCTTGAACGCCTGCGCGGCGCGCTGCTCGTTGTCCGATCCGGCGATAAATACCACGGCGCTATGGATGCCCTGTTGCAGCATGCGCGCGGCGGCCTGGGTGCCATCGTTCGCGGGCATCAAGCCGAACTCGGCGCTGCCCCGTGGCGGATTGACGGTGCTGTCCGGATGATTCAGCGCCAGCACCGGCAGCGAGGGGTTGCTGTCGAACAACGCGGCGACGGCGTCACGCGCCAGCGGCCCCACCACCAGATCAGCGCCGTCGCTCTGCGCCAGCTGATAGGCCGCCAGGGCGCCCGCCGGGGTGCCCTGCGTGTCGTATACGCGCAGCAGTGGCCGCGGCTGCGCTTGCGCCGTGTTGAAGTAAGCGGTGAGAAAACCTTCGGCAACCGCATCCCCGGCGACTTTCAGCGGACCGCTGAGTGGCAGCAGCAGCGCGATCTGGCGGTAGGCGTGGAAACCCTCTTGCGTGGAGCCGCCACCTTGCGTAATGACGGTGCCGGCCGGTTGCATGAGTTGCGGCAGATTTTTGGGCAGGGCGCTGCCAAGCCGATGCAGCGCGCGTCCCAGCCACGGCAGCATGGGATCGCCTGCGGGCAACTTGCTGGCCTGCTTCTGCAGCGCCGGCACGCCCAGTGCCACCAGCATGCGCTCGATGTCGCGCGCGTTTCGTTGCCGCGCCTTGCCGCTGAGCAAGTTGTCCATGCGCACACGCGCACGTGCTGAAGCCCAGTGATCGCCCAGCGCGCCGGCCGCTTCGGCTTGCAGGCGCGCGGCGCGCAGAGCGAGGGTCGGTGGCAGGGTGCTCGGCAGCATCGCGGCGATGGCCAGCGCTTGCTGCGGGTCGTGCGTTAGCGCCAGCTCACCCTTGAGCAGGTTGTAGCGCGCGGCATCCAGCGCGTGCAGGTGCGCGCCATCCACCGTGGCCAGCAGTTGCGCGGCGCGCGCGTGTTGACCAGCGACATACCACGCATCGGCGGCGCGCAACCGATAGTCATTGCCCTGATTGCTGCGCGGGCTTTGCGCGCTCAGGTTGTCCCAGGTGCGCGCGGCGCCCTGATAGTCACCGCGCTGGTAGAGCGCATCGGCTTGCGCATTGGCAGCCTGCTGCGCCGGGGTCGGGCCACCCAGGGTTGCGCAGCCGGCCAGCAGCAGGGGCAGCAGCGCGAGCAACAAAATGGACGATGAGCGCATCATGAACCCGCATAATCATGGATAGCCTTTGCGATGATAGCGGAACGTGCGCGCCCGACTGCGACGCGGGAGATCTGCATGGCAACAGCAAGCGGCACGCTGTGGGTGGTAGCTACGCCCATTGGCAACCTCGATGATTTGAGCGCGCGTGCGCGCTCGGTGCTGGGCAGCGTGGTGGTGATCGCCGCCGAGGACACGCGCCATACGCGTCATTTGTTGCAGCATTTCGGACTGGCCACACCGCTGCTGGCGCTGCACGAGCACAACGAGGCCGGCGTGGTCGCGGCGCTTCTTGCGCGCCTTGCCGCGGGCGAGGATCTGGCGCTGGTTTCCGATGCCGGCACGCCGCTGATCAGCGACCCAGGCTTCCGCCTGGTGCGTGCAGCACGCGCGGCCGGCTTGCGCGTGGCGCCAGTGCCGGGACCCGCGGCGCTGATCGCGGCGTTGTCTGTGGCCGGCTTGCCCAGCGAGCGTTTCGTGTTCGAGGGTTTTCTGCCGGCCAAGGCTGGCGCGCGTCGGCAGCACTTGGCCGCACTCGTCGGCGAAGCGCGCACGCTGGTGTTTTACGAAGCCCCGCATCGACTCGAAGCGACGCTGGCCGATCTGGCCGCGGCCTTTGGCAGCGAGCGCCCCGCGGCACTGGCGCGCGAACTGACCAAGCTGCACGAGACGGTGATCGATGCCACGTTGGGCGACCTCATGGCGCGCGTGGCTGCGGATGCCGATCAACGCCGCGGCGAGATCGTGCTGATCGTCGGCGGCAACGATGCGCAGGCGGCGCAGGCGCTGGCCGAGGGCCGGCGCCTGTATGCGCTGCTGCGCGGCGAACTGGCGCCGGCGCGCGCCGCGCGCATCGCCGCCGAGTTCACCGGCGCGTCACGGCGTGCGCTGTATGCCGAATCCAACGCGACAGACACCAATGCGTGATGTGAGCAGGCGCAGTACACGCCATGCGGCTACACTTGGCGGTGGAGTCGGCCGGGCAGTCGCGTCGCGCAAGCGCCGAGGAAAGTCCGGGCTCCATAGGGCAAGGTGCCAGGTAACGCCTGGGCGGCGCGAGCCGACGGAAAGTGCAACAGAAAACAAACCGCCGAACGGTGTCGCAAGGCATGCGTGGCAAGGGTGAAACGGTGCGGTAAGAGCGCACCGCACGTGGGGACAACGCCACGTGGCATGGCAAACCCCACCTGGAGCAAGGCCAAATAGGGAGGCGATGGCGTGCCCGCGCCGCTTCCGGGTTGGCTGCTGGAGCCTGACGGCGACGTCAGGCCTAGAGGAATGACTGTCTAGAACAGAACCCGGCTTACGGGCCGACTCCTTCTTCTTTGATTTTCTTCACGCGCGCGCGACGTTCAGGCCATACGCCTTGCGGGGTTTGCGCGTCGCGTTGCGCGCCATTTTCTGTTGCGCCCTCGTCCATCGCGGCACTGTGACCCAATTCAGGTCTTGCGCGCCGTACGTGGCCGCTGCGCGCGGATGGAGTGCGTTTATTTTCCAATAATTTCATACGGCTTGCGATGTTTTCTCAGAGATTGCATGAAATTCGCAGGCCCGCCCATTAGTCCTTGATCTGCAAGGCAAAAACCCGTTGACAGTCGCAAAACCTGAGACTAAGGTGGCGATTAGTGTGAAAACGTGGGGAAAGGTGGGCAAGTGTTCCAGGGTGAAACCGCCATCACTGTAGATGACAAGGGACGGCTGGCGATCCCCACCGCCTACCGCGAGCTGGTTGCGCGCGTCTGCGACAACCACTTGGTCAGCGCCTACAACCCCTTCGAGCAGGGCTGCCTGTGGCTATTCCCAGCCAGCGCCTGGGAGCAGGTGCGCGATCAGGTCAACGCGCTGCCCAGCGTCAAAGCCGTGCATCGCGCGCTGCAAATGAAATTGGTCGGTGCCGCCGCCGCGCTGGAACTGGATAGCGCCGGGCGCGTGCTGCTGCCGGCCAGCCAGCGTGCCGCCGCGGGCATCGAAAAGCGTGCGGTGCTGCTGGGCATGGGCAGCAAGTTCGAGTTGTGGAGCGAGCAGGCGCACGTCGCCAAGATCCGCCAGACCATCGGCGAGGATGACATCAGTGCGGACATGTCCGCACTGAGGCTTTGAGCAGTGGCGGCGCCAGGAGCCGCGATCATGCCGGCACAGGAACACATCCCGGTCATGCTTGCCGAGGTGCTCGCCGGACTTGGTGTGCGCGCCGACGGAACATATCTTGATGGCACCTATGGTCGCGGTGGCCATGCAGCCGCGATCCTGCAATTGCTAGGGCCACACGGCAGCCTGTTGTTGCTGGATCGCGACCCCGAGGCCATCGCCGCGGCGCGCGCGCGGTTTACCCATGATGCGCGTGTGCAAATCCGTCACGGCAGCTTCGCTGCGCTGGCCGAATGGGATGCCGCGCAAGCCCGGCTGGATGGCGTATTGCTGGACCTGGGCGTGTCCTCGCCGCAGCTCGATCAGGCCGTGCGCGGTTTCAGCTTCATGGCCGATGGCCCGCTGGACATGCGCATGGACCCTACGCAGGGCCTCAGCGCCGCCGAGTTTCTGGCGCAGGCCGATGCCGAGGAAATCGCGGCGGCGCTATGGCGTTATGGCGAGGAGCGCATGAGTCGTCGCATCGCGCAGGCGATCGTGCAGGCGCGCGCCAAGCAGCCGTTGACGCGCACCCTGCAATTGGCGCAACTGGTGCAGCGCGCAATCGGTCGGCGCAAGCCCGGCAAGCATGCGGCCACGCGTACATTCCAGGCGCTGCGTCTGCACGTCAACGGCGAACTGGACGCGTTGCGGCAAGGGCTCGACGCCGCCAGCACTTGCCTGAAGCCGGGCGGACGTCTGGCGGTGATCAGTTTTCACTCGCTGGAAGATCGCCTGGTCAAGCAATTCATCCGCGGCCCCGATCTGCCACGCGTGGCGCGCGGTCTGCCGGCACCGACACCCGTGCTGGGTGGTTTGCGCGCGGTTGGGCGCAAGCACTTCGCCAGCGCGGAGGAAGTGACGCGCAATCCGCGCGCGCGCTCGGCGGTACTGCGCATCGCGGAGAAACGCGCATGAACGGCGTCATCGGGCGTGTGGTGACTTGGTTGCTGCTGCTTGCAGTGCTGGTCAGCGCGATCGCGGTAGTGTGGGCGCGCAACGAAAACCGTGAGTTGTTCATCCGCCTTACCGGTTTACAGAGCGAGCGCGATCACCTCAACATCGAGTACGGGCGGCTGGAGCTTGAAGATGCCACCTGGGCCGATCCAGCGCGCGTGGCCTCGGTGGCGCGTAGCCGTCTGGGTATGGTCAATCCCGATCCGGCGCAAATTCGCATGGTGCGCGAATGAAGCCGGCGCCGAAGCCGCCGCAGTCGACCCATTCGCGCGCACGTGGTCCGCGCGTGCGTTGGCGCTTGGCATTGGTGTTCGCGCTGCTGGCGCTGGTCGGGGTCGGGCTGCTGGCGCGCGCGGTAGATCTGCAAGTGGTGCGCCGCGAGTTCCTGCAGCAGCAGGGCGATATGCGCTTCCTGCGTGAGCTGCCGATTCCGGTCTCGCGTGGCAGCATTTTCGATCGCAACGGCGAGCCGCTGGCGGTGTCCACGCCGGTCGATTCGCTGTGGGCCGATCCGCCGGTGCTGCTGGCGCACGCGGATCGCATCCCGGAACTGGCCAGGGCGCTGGATGTGAATGCCGCCGAGCTGCAGCGCCGCCTGGAGCAGCGCTCGAACATGGAGTTCGTGTACCTGCGCCGCATGATGGACCCGGTTGCCGCGCAGGCAGTGCTGGCGCTGAAGATCCCCGGCGTCAACAAGCAGCGCGAGTACCGTCGCTACTACCCCACCGGTGATGTCACCGCGCAGGTGCTGGGTTTCACCAACATCAACGATCAGGGTCAGGAGGGTCTGGAGCTGGCTTACAACCACTGGCTCAGCGGCAAGCCCGGGTTGCAGCGCGTGATCCGCAATCGCCTCGGGCAGATCGTGCAAAGCGTCGATCTGGTGCGCGAGCCGGTGCAGGGACACAGCCTGACGCTGAGCATCGATCGCAGCATCCAGTACCTCGCCTATCAGTACCTGTCCGAGGCCTACCTCAAGTACCACGCGCGCGCGGCCTCGATGGTGATCATGGACGCGCGCACCGGCGGCATCCTCGCCATGGTCAATCTGCCCTCGTTCAACCCGAACAACATCGCCGGCAGCACGCCGCGCGACTGGCGCAATCGCGCGGTCACCGACGTGTTCGAGCCGGGCTCGGTGATGAAGGCGTTCACGCTGTCCGCGGCGCTGGACAGCGGCAAGTGGACGCCCACTTCGCCGATCAACACCACACCCGGCTGGTACATGATGGACGGCTACACCATCCGCGACGTGGCTGACTTCGGCAAACTGGATCTGACCAGCGTCATCACCAAGTCCAGCAACGTCGGCGCCTCGTTGATCACGGCGACGTTTTCGGAAAAGCGCCTGTACGACATGCTGCGCGGCTTCGGCTTCGGGCGCAGCACCGAAAGCGGCTTTCCCGGCGAGGCTTCGGGTCTGCTGCCGGTATACACAAGTTGGCGGCCGATCAATCGCGTCACCATTTCCTACGGCTATGGCCTGAACGTGACCGCGCTGCAATTGGCGCAGGCCTACTCGACGCTGGCCGACGGCGGCGTGTTGCATCACCCCACTTTCGTCAAGGGCGATGATGGCGCGCCGGTGCGCGTGCTGCCCGAAAAATACGCCAAAGAAATGATCGGCATGCTGCGCACCGTGGTCAGCCCCGCCGGCACCGCGCCGACGGCGATGATCGCCAATTACACCGTGGCCGGCAAAACCGGCACCGCGCACCAGGCCGGCGCCGGCGGTTATCTCAAGGACGAGTACTACGCGGTGTTCTGCGGCATCGTGCCGGCCACTGATCCGCGTCTGGTCGCGGTCGTGGTGGTGCGCGATCCCACGCCCGATCATTACGGCGGCGTGGTTTCGGCGCCGGTGTTCCGGCGCGTGATGGAAGGCGCGCTGCGTCTGCTCGATGTGCCACCGGACAACGTGCAGCACTGGTATGGCCAAAAGCCGCTGCCGCCTGCCGTGGCCACATCGACGGGAGCCACGCCGTGAGCGTCGCCGCGATGCGTGCCGATGCGTTGCTTGACGGCTTGGCCGACGCCGGTGCCGCCGCCGCCGTGGCGGTGCGCGGCCTGCAACTGGATTCGCGCCGCGTGCAGCCAGGCGAAGCTTTCGTCGCGCTGCGCGGCACGCAGCACCACGGCATCGATTTCGCCGCGCAGGCGCTGGCCGCGGGCGCGGCGCTGGTGCTGGCCGAAACGCCCGCGCCGCAGGCTGCACCGCAACTGCCGCAAGTGATCTGGGTCGATGATCTCGGCGCGCAACTGGGCAGCATCGCCGCGCGTTTTTACGGCGATCCCTCGCGTGCGCTGCGCGTGATCGGCGTGACCGGTACCAACGGCAAAACCTCAAGCGTGCAGCTGCTGACGCAGGCGCTGGAACTGCTCGGTCGGCGCGCCGCCAGCATTGGCACATTGGGCGCAGGCCTGCACGGTCAGCTCGATGCCGGCGCGCGCACCACGCCGGATGCCATCAGCGTGCAGCGCCTGCTGCGCGAATTCTCAGACGCGGGCGCCAGCGATGTCGCCATGGAGGTGTCCTCGCATGCGCTACAGCAGGGCCGCGTCAATGCGGTGCGCTTTGCGGTCGCCGCATTTACCAATCTCACCCGCGATCATCTGGATTACCACGGCAGTATGCAGGCCTACGGCGCGGCCAAGGCGCGCCTGTTTGCGTGGCCCGGTCTGCGCGCTGCGGTGCTCAACATCGACGATGCTTTCGGCGCGCGCTTGGCGGCGACCATGGCGCCGGACGTACGCGTGCTGCGCGTCAGCGCTGCGGGTGACGCGCACGCGGAGCTGCGCGCCGAGGCCATCGTCAGCTCTCCCGAAGGCATCGGTTTCACCCTGCACACGCCATGGGGTAGCGGCGCGCTGCGCAGCGCGCTGCTGGGGCGCATCAATGTCGAGAATCTCCTGTTGGTGGCTGCGTGCCTGGGTGTGCTGGAATTCCCGTTCGCACGCGTGCTGCACGTGCTGCAGCAGCTTGAACCGATTCGCGGACGCATGAACCGCCTTGGCGGCATGGGTGCCCAGCCGTTGGTGGTGATCGATTACGCGCACACCCCCGATGCGCTGCAGCAGGCGCTGCGCGCGCTGCGCGCGCATTGCGCGGGGCACTTGTGGTGTGTGTTCGGCTGCGGCGGCGAGCGCGATGCCGGCAAGCGTCCGCAAATGGGCGCGCTGGCCGCGGATCTGGCCGATCGCGTGCTGCTCACCGACGACAATCCGCGCGGCGAAGACGGCGATGCCATCGTCGCCGCGATTCGCGCCGGCATGCCGGTCAGTGCGACTGTGGTCATCGAGCGCGATCGCGCGCGCGCCATCGCATTAGCCTTGCGCGAGGCGCACGCCGGCGACGTGGTGCTGATCGCCGGCAAGGGCCATGAGACTTATCAGGAAAGCGGCGGCAAGGCGTGGCCGTTTGATGATCTCGCCGTGGCGCGCGCCGCGCTGGAGGCGCGCCCATGCTGAACATGACCCTCGGCGAAGTGGCGATGTGGACGCACGGTACGCTGCATGGTGGCGTGGCACAGGTGTGTGGCGCCAGTGCGGATACGCGTGCGCTGCAGCCGGGTATGCTGTTCGTGGCGCTGGCGGGCGAGCGCGTCGACGGTCACGATTTTCTGGCGCAGGCCGCAGCCGCGGGCGCGACCGGCGCGCTGGTCGCGCGCCACATTGATGGCGCGCTGGCGCAGATCCAGGTCGCCGACACGCTCGCCGCGCTGGGTGATCTGGCCAGTGCAGTGCGCGCGCGCAGCGCGGCCGAGGTGATCGGCATCACCGGTTCCAGCGGCAAGACCACGGTGAAGAACCTGTGCGCCGCGATCCTCGCCGGCGTGGCCGCCACGCACGCCACGCAGGGTAATCAGAACAACGAGATCGGCCTGCCGCTAAGCCTGCTCAACATGCGCGATGACGCGCGCTACGCAGTGCTGGAAATGGGCGCGGGCAAGCCCGGCGATATTGCCTATCTGGCGGCGATCGCGCGTCCGCGCGTGGCGCTGGTCAACAACGTCGCACCGGCGCATTTGCAGCGCCTGGGCAGCATCGAGGGCGTGGCCGAGACCAAGGGCGCGATCTACGCCGCGTTGCCGGCCGACGGCATTGCCGTGATCAATGTCGACGACACCTTCGCCGGTTATTTCACCGCGCAGGCCGGTGCGCGGCGCGTGTTGCGTTTCGGCAGCGCGGCCGCGGCGGATGTCTACGCCGCGCAGGTGCATTCTGATCTGCATGGCTCGCGCTTCGTGCTGCATACGCCATCGGGTACTGCGCCGGTCAAGCTGTCGCTACCGGGCGCGCACAACGTGCTCAACGCGCTGGCCGCGGCGGCGCTGGCGCACGCACTGGATCTTACGCCGCAACACATTGCCGAGGGGCTGGCGCGCGTTGGCGCAGTGCGTGGGCGTCTGACGCGGCGCGCGATGGCCGGCGGCTGGACGCTGCTCGATGACAGCTACAACGCCAACCCGGCTTCGGTGGCGGCAGCCATCGACACGCTGGCGCTGGCGCCGGGCGAAACCTGGCTGGTGCTGGGCGATCTGGCCGAACTCGGCCCCGATGCGCAGGTGCTGCACGCCGAACTGGGGCGCAAGGCGCGCGCCGCTGGCATCACGCGGCTGTGGACGGTGGGCCGGCTCAGCGCTGCGGCCAGCATCGCGTTCGGCGCCGCGGCGCGTCATTTCGAGGATCAGGCCGCGCTGGCCGCCGCACTGCAAACCGCCGTGCACGCCGGTGTCACTTGTCTGGTCAAGGGTTCACGTTCGTCGGCCATGGAGCGCGTGATCGCGCAACTGGATCAGGTGGGCGCACACGGGGGACATCTCGATGCTGTATGAACTCGCGCGCTGGCTCAGCGGCTACGTCAGCGCATTTCACCTGTTCCAGTACATCACCCTGCGCACCATCTTCAGCGCGCTGACGGCGCTGCTGATTTCGCTGGCGCTGGGACCGGGGCTGATCCGCCGTCTGACTGCGCAAAAAGCCGGGCAGGTGGTCCGCAGCGACGGCCCGCAATCGCACCTGAGCAAGGCCGGCACGCCGACCATGGGCGGCACGCTGATCATCCTGGCGGTGGTCATCGCCACGCTGCTGTGGGCCGATCCGTTCAGCCGCTACGTATGGGTCGTGCTGGGCGTGACGGTGGCCTTCGGCGCGGTGGGTTTTTACGACGATTACAAGAAACTGGTGCTCAAGGACAGCCGCGGTCTGCCGGCGCGTTGGAAGTACTTGTGGCAATCGCTGTTCGGGCTGGCAGCAGCACTGACGCTCTATTACACCGCCAATGTGCCCGCGGCCACGGCGCTGTTCGTGCCTTTGTTCAAGACCGTGGCGCTGCCGCTCGGCTTCGGCTTCGTGATCATCGCCTATTTGATGATCGTGGGCTTCTCCAATGCGGTGAATCTCACCGACGGTCTTGATGGTCTGGCGATCATGCCAAGCGTGCTGGTGGCGGTGGCGCTGGGCATTTTCGCGTACCTGTCGGGCAACGCGGTATTTTCGAGCTATCTCGACATTCCCGGCATTCCGGGCGCGGGCGAGCTGGCCATTTATTGCGGCGCTCTGGCTGGTGCCGGGTTGGGCTTTTTGTGGTTCAACACCTATCCGGCGCAGGTGTTCATGGGTGATGTCGGCGCGCTGGCCATCGGCGCTGCGCTGGGCTGCATCGCGGTGATCGTGCGCCAGGAGGTCGTGCTACTGATCATGGGTGGCGTGTTCGTGATGGAAACCGCCTCGGTGATGCTGCAGGTGGCCAGCTTCAAGCTCACCGGCAAGCGCATTTTCCGCATGGCGCCGATCCATCACCACTTCGAACTGAAGGGCTGGCCCGAGCCGCGCGTGATCGTGCGCTTCTGGATCATCAGCGTGATGCTGATGCTGATCGGCCTCGCCACCTTGAAGGTGCGCTGATGTTCGATTTCATCAGCCAGCGTCCGCAAGCCGAGCGCCGCGCCGGGCCGCGCGGACACTACGACCGCTGGCTGCTGCTGGCGATCGTGGGGCTGGCCGCGTTCGGTATCGTCATGGTGGCCTCGGCCTCGATCGCGATCGCCGACGGCAGCCATCTCGGGCCGTTTTTTTATCTCAAGCGTCATCTCATGTTCATCGCGCTGGGCAGCAGCGCGGCGCTGGTGGCCACGCGTGTCGAGTTGCGCGAGCTGGAGCAGCGCGGCTTTCTGCTGATGGCGCTGGCCTTCATCTCGCTGCTGCTGGTGTTCGTGCCGCACATCGGCATCCGCGTCAACGGCGCACGGCGCTGGCTGGATCTGGGCATCACCGGCTTCCAGCCGGTCGAGGCGGTGAAGCTGGCGGTGATCCTGTACGTGGCCAGTTATCTGGTGCGTCATCGCAGCGCCGTCGAGCAGAAGTTCTCGGGCGCGATCAAACCCATCGGTGTGGCGCTGTTGATCGCGGCACTGCTGCTGGCGCAGCCGGATTTCGGCTCGGCGCTGCTGATCATGGCGATCACCGTGGGCATGATCTGGCTGGCCGGCGCGCGCATGCGCTATCTGGTGCTGATGAGCACGCCGCTGATTCCGTTGTTCAGTTGGATCGCGGTCAGCCGCAGTTATCGCGTCGAGCGCCTGACCTCGTTCCTCAACCCGTGGAAGGATCCGTTTTCGGATGGCTTCCAGTTGACCCAGGCGCTGATCGCGGTCGGGCGCGGGCACTGGTTTGGTGTGGGTTTGGGCGACAGTATCCAGAAGTTGTTCTACCTGCCCGAGGCCTACACCGACTTCATTCTTTCGGTGATCGCCGAGGAACTGGGCTTTGTCGGCATCGCGCTGGTGCTGGGATTGTTCGCGCTGCTGGTCGGGCGTGCGCTGGTGCTGGGCCTGCGCGGGGTCGAGGTAGGTCAGCGTTACGCGGCTTATGTGTGCTTCGGCGTGGCCTTGTCGATCGGTATCCAGGCAGCCGTGTCGGTGGGCGTGAATCTGGGCGTGCTGCCGACCAAGGGCCTGACCCTGCCGCTGGTCAGCTCCGGTGGCTCCAGCGTGATCATGACCCTGGTCATGCTCGGTGTGCTGCTGCGTGCCAGCTACGAGATCGCGCGCGCCGAGGATGCGCGCCGCCTCGGCGCCGTCACTCCGCAGTTCGCGGAGGCCGCGGCATGAGCGATGGACGTCCGGTGATGATCATGGCCGGCGGTACCGGCGGGCACATCTTCCCCGGCCTGGCCGTGGCCGAGGTGCTGAACGCGCGCGCGGTACCGGTGGTGTGGCTGGGCGCGGCCGGCGCGCTGGAGACGCGCCTGGTGCCGGCGCGAGGCATCCGCCTGCTGGAGCTGCCGGTGCGTGGCGTGCGTGGCAAGGGCTGGAATGCGCGGCTGCGTGCGCCGTGGATGCTGCTGGGGGCGTTGCGCGCGGCTTGGGCCGCGCTGCGTCGCGAGCGTCCGCGCAGCGTGCTGGCGTTGGGTGGTTATGCCGCGGGGCCGGGCGGTCTGGCCGCGTTCCTGCGCCGCGTGCCGCTGGTGGTGCACGAACAGAACGCAATGCCAGGGATGACCAACCGCGTGCTGGCGCGCCTGGCACGGCGCGTGCTGGTGGGCTTTCCGGATGCGCTGCCGCAGGCCACGTGCAGCGGCAATCCGGTGCGCGCGGCGATCGCCGCGTTGCTTGCACCCGCGCAGCGTTTCGCCGCGCGCACGGGACGCGCGCACCTGCTGGTGCTGGGCGGGAGTCAGGGTGCGCGCGCGCTCAATCTAGGCGTACCGGCTGCACTGGCGTTGCTGCCTGCGGCGGGGCGTCCCGAGGTGTGGCATCAGTGTGGCGCGCAAGGCGTGGAGACCACGCGCGCCGCTTATGCCGAAACGGGTATCGAGGCGCGCATCGAGCCGTTCATCGAAACCATGGAGCAGGCCTATGCCTGGGCCGATCTGGCGTTGTGCCGCGCCGGTGCGCTGACCCTGGCCGAGCTGGCCGCGGCCGGGCTGGGCGCGATCCTGGTGCCGTATCCGCACGCCGTGGACGATCATCAGACGCGCAATGCCGCGTTCATGACCGGCGCTGATGCCGCGCGTCTGTTACCCGAATCCGCATTGAGCGCGCAATCGCTGGCGCAGGAACTCGGCACGCTGCTGGCTGATCGCACGCGCTTGCTGAGCATGGCCACGGCGGCGCGTGCGCTGGCGCAGCCGGATGCCGCCGACCGCATCGCCGATGCCTGCCTGGAGGTGGCGCGATGAGCCCGCGGCGCCTGCTGCCGCACGAGGACTTCATGTACGCATTCCGGCGCGTGCACTTCATCGGCGTCGGTGGCGCAGGCATGAGCGGCATCGCCGAGGTGCTGCACACGCTGGGCTATGTCGTGTCCGGCTCGGATCGCGCACGCTCGCCGGTGACCGAGCATCTGGCTGCGCTGGGCATCGAAGTGCACATCGGCCACGCCGCCGCGCAGGTGCAGGGCGCCGATGCCGTGGTCGTCTCCGGCGCCATCGCCACCGACAACGTCGAGTTGCTGGCGGCGCGCGCCTCACGCATTCCGGTGGTGCCGCGCGCCGAGATGCTGGGCGAGCTGATGCGCTTCCGCCGTGGCATCGCCATCGCCGGCACCCACGGCAAGACCACCACCACCAGCCTCACCGCCAGCGTGTTGGCCGAAGCCGGCTACGACCCGACGTTCGTGATCGGTGGTCAGTTGCTGGCCGCGGGCACGCACGCACGTCTGGGCGCCGGCGAGTATCTGGTCGCCGAGGCCGATGAATCCGATCGTTCATTCCTGATGCTGGCACCGGTGCTGGCCGTGGTCACCAACATCGATGCCGATCACCTGATCAATTACGGCGGCGATTTCGCGCGTGTGCGCCAGGCCTTCGATGATTTTCTGCACCGCTTGCCGTTCTATGGCACCGCGGTGCTGTGCAGCGATGACGCCGAGGTGGCCGCGCTGGCGCAGCGCACGCCGCGCAGCGTGATCACCTACGGCACGGCCGCCAATGCCGACGTGCGCGCCAGCGCCATCGCGCAGCACGGCGCGCGCATGCGCTTCGATCTGCATCTACCCGGGCGCGATGTGGCGCTGGCGGTGAACCTCAATCTGCCCGGTCGGCACAACGTGCTCAACGCGCTGGCTGCGGCGACGGTGGGTTGGCAGTTGGGGGTCGATGCGCAAAGCATCGTCAACGCGCTGGACCGGTTCCAGGGCGTGGGTCGGCGCTTTCAGCAGCGCGGCGAGATTGCGCATGCGCGCGGGCACGCATTGCTGGTCGACGATTACGGCCACCACCCCAGCGAACTGGCCGCGGTGTTCGCCGCCGCGCGCGGCGGTTGGCCGCAGCGCCGCCTGGTGGTGGCGTTTCAGCCGCATCGCTATTCGCGCACGCGCGATTTGCTCGATGACTTCGCGCGCGTGTTGGCCGAGGTCGATGTGCTGGTATTGAGCGAGGTTTATGCCGCGGGCGAGACGCCGATCGCCGGTGCCGATGCGCGCGCGCTGGCGCGTGCGGTGCGTGCGCGTGGCAAGGTCGATCCGGTGCTGGTCAACAGTGCGCGAGAACTGCCGCAGGCGCTGGCGGCGCTGCTCGAAGACAACGACCTGCTGCTGATGATGGGCGCGGGCGATATCGGTCAGACCGCCAATGCGCTGGCGCATGCCGGCAAGGTGCTTGAGGAGGACAAGGCATGAGCCACGTCGATGATGCGCGCGCCTTCGGTCGCGTCGCGGTGGTGATGGGCGGCACCTCGGCCGAGCGCGTGGTATCGCTGGATTCGGGCAGCAACGTGCTCGCCGCGCTGCGCGCGCGCGGTGTCGATGCGCACGGCATCGACGGCATCCCCGCGCTGCTGGATGCGGTGCGCGCCGGACACTTCGCGCGCGTGTTCAACATTTTGCATGGCGGCGGTGGCGAGAACGGCGAACTGCAAGGCGCGCTGCAGTCGCTGCGCATTCCGTTCACTGGCTCGGGCGTGCTGGGTTCGGCGCTGTCGCTGGACAAGATTCGCGCCAAGCAGGTGTGGCAGGCACTGGATCTCTCGACGCCGCGTTTCAAGGCTCTGCCACGTGGTGCCGACGTGCATGCGGCGGCGCGCGCGATCGGTTTTCCACTGGTCGTAAAGCCGGCTTGGGAAGGCTCCAGCGTGGGCGTTACCCGCGTGTTCGCAGACAAGGATCTGAACGCTGCGGTCGAACTGGCCCAACGCTATCCCGGCGATCTGCTGATGGAAACGCTGATCGAGGGCGATGCGAACGAGGGCGGTGAGTACACCGTCAGTATCCTCGGGCGCGAAGTGCTGCCAACGATCAAGATCGTGCCCAAGGGCGAGTACTACGACTACAACGCCAAGTACGTCGCCGAAGACACTTTGTATATCTGTCCGGGTTTGTCGGGTGCTGCCGAGCAGGCGATGCGCACGTTGGCGCTGGCTGCGTTCGACGCGCTGGCGTGCTCGGGCTGGGCGCGTGTGGACATCATGCGCGATCACCATGGACACGACTGGCTGCTCGAGGTCAACACCGCGCCCGGCATGACCAGCCATTCACTGGTGCCCAAGGCCGCCGCCGCCGCTGGCATGGATTTCGAAACCCTGTGCTGGCGCATTCTGGAAACATCCTTGCCGACGGAGGCGCCGTGACGCGCGCCAGCGCCATCCGTCTGAGTGGCTGGCTGCTGGCGCTGGCGGTGCTGGCCGTGCCGGTGGTCGCGGTGTTGCGCGGCTGGCTGGCGGCGGGGCAGTGGCCGGTGAAATACCTCACCATCGATGCGCCGTACACGCATGTCAGCGCCGCCGAGGTCGCCGTCGCGGTGCAGCCGCTGCTGCAAAAAGGCTTTTTCGCGGTCGATCTGCAGCGCGTGCGCGCGGCGGTCGCGGCGCTGCCGTGGGTGGCCGCGGTCGAGGTGCGCAAGCGCTGGCCGAATACCCTGGTCATCAGCCTGCGCGAGCACCAGCCATGGGCGCGCTGGACCGGGAATCGCATGGTTGGCGCCGATGGCAGCCTGTTCAGCGTGCCCGCTGCGCAGATACCGGGCGCATTGCCGCAATTGATCGGCCCGCACGGCACGCTGCCCGAGGTGATCGCGTTTTACCGCAGCGCCGCTGCCGCCTGTACGCCGCGTGGCCTGCATGTGGCCGGGGTGCAACTGACCGCGCGCGGCAGCTACACGCTGGAGCTGGCCGATGGCGCGCGCATCGTGATCGGCCGCGACCAGTCGCAGCAGCGCCTCGATCGGTTCCTGACGGTGTGGCCGCAACTGGCGGCGCGCCACAGCCAGATGTTCGTGTATGCCGATTTGCGCTACGCCAACGGCTTTGCCGTGCGTTGGCCGGATGCGTCCACGCCATCCGTCGCGCCCTCTTCCACGCCCAGTGCAGGAAATACCTGAGCCATGAACAGACGCAGCGACAAGCAACTGGTGGTGGGGCTCGATATCGGCACCTCGAAGGTCATGGCCGTGGTCGGCGAATACGCGCGCGGCGAACCGGTCGAGGTGATCGGCATCGGCTCGCACGTGGTGCGCGGCATGAAGCGCGGCGCGGTGGTGGATATCGAATCGACCATGCACGCGATCCGCGGTGCGGTCGAGGAAGCCGAGCTGATGGCTGGCTGTGAGATTCGCTCGGTGCACGCGTCGATTTCCGGCAGTCATCTGGAAACGCTGAACTCGCATGGCACCGCGGCGATCCGCGAGCGCGAAGTCAGCGCCGCCGACATCGAGGCGGTACTCGCCGCGGCCAGCGCAGTGGCCATCCCGGCTGATCGCAAGGTGCTCTACAAGGAGCCGCAGGAGTTCCGCATCGATGGTCAGGACGGCATCCGTCATCCGGTCGGCATGAGCGGTGTGCGTCTGGAGGCCAACGTGCATCTGGTCACCGGCGCGGCCAGTCCGGTGCAGAACCTGGTCAAATGCATCGAGCGTTGCGGCATCACCGTGGATGCGCTGATTCCAGCCGCCACCGCCAGCGCGCGCGCCGTGCTCACCGACGACGAGCGCGAGCTGGGCGTATGCCTGATCGACATCGGCGCCGGCACCACCGACATCGCCATTTACGCGCAGGGCGCGGTGCGCTACACGCGCGCGCTGCCGGTGGGTGGCGATCAGGTGACCAACGACATCGCCTTCGGTATCCACACGCCCACGGCCAACGCCGAGGAAATCAAGGTCAAGTACGCCTGCGCGCTGCCGCAACTGGCGCACAGCGACGAAACCGTGCAGGTGCCCAGCGTCGGCGATCGCCCGCCGCGGCGCCTCGCGCGCCAGGCGCTGGCGCAGTGCGTGCACGACCGCTACGAGGAAATCTTCGAGATGGTGCAGGACGAGCTGCGCCGCTCGGGTCTGGACAACCTGCTCAGCGCCGGCGTGGTGCTGACCGGTGGCGCGGCGCCGATGGAAGGCGCGCTGGAGCTGGCCGAGGAGGTATTCCACAAGATGGTGCGCATCGGCATGCCGCAGATGGTCGGCGGCAAGGCCGAGGCAGTGGCCAATCCGGTACACGCCACCGCCGTGGGGCTGCTGCTGCACGCGGCACGCGGTGATGTGGCCGTGCCCAGCGGCAATCTGGATCGCATGATCGGCCGGCTCAAGGGCTGGCTGGGGAAGAACTTTTGAACGCGCGCTACTGCCGGACAGAGCAACCACCTGCGTGGTTGACCGGCGCGCGTGGCCGGCCGCCGCAATCGGCGCTGGCGCACCAGGCAATTCGATGGCGCCGGAACGCCATCGGCGGCGGCAACGCCGCATCCCCAAGCAACGCCGGATGCGTGCCCTCGGGGCAACCGCAAGCAGATGCAATTCAACGGGAGACGGGACATGTTTGAAATGATCGAAAGGGCAACACCCAACGCAATCATCAAGGTGATCGGCGTGGGCGGCGGCGGTGGCAACGCCGTGGCGCACATGCTGGGTTGCGACATCGAGGGCGTGGAGTTCATCTGCGCCAACACCGATGCGCAGGCGCTGAAAAACTCGGGTGCGCGCCAGGTGCTGCAGCTCGGCGCCAACGTCACCAAGGGTCTGGGCGCAGGCGCCAATCCCGAGGTCGGCCGCCAGGCCGCGCTGGAGGATCGCGAGCGCATCGACGAGGCGCTGGCCGGCGCCGACATGGTGTTCATCACCGCCGGCATGGGCGGCGGTACCGGGACCGGCGCGGCGCCGGTGCTGGCGCAACTGGCCAAGGAACGCGGCATCCTGACCGTGGCCATCGTCACCAAACCGTTCCCGTTCGAGGGCCGGCGGCGCATGCAGGTGGCGCTGAAGGGCATCGAGGATCTGTCCCAGCATGTCGATTCGCTGATCACCGTGCCCAACGAGAAGCTGCTCAGCGTGCTCGGCCGCGAGGCCACCATGCTCAGCGCATTCAAGGCCGCCAACGAGGTGCTGGTCGGTGCGGTGCGCGGCATCGCCGATCTGATCACCCGCCCCGGCTTGATCAACGTGGACTTCGCCGACGTGCGCACGGTGATGAGCGAGATGGGCATGGCGATGATGGGTAGCGGCAGCGCGCGCGGCGACGATCGTGCCCAAGCCGCGGCCGAGGCGGCGATCAGCAACCCGTTGCTGGACGACGTGAACCTGAACGGCGCCAGCGGCATTCTGGTCAACATCACCGCCGGTCCCAACATGACCATGCGCGAGTTCGATGAGATCGGTCGCGTGGTGCACGACTTCGCCGCCGAAGACGCCACCGTGGTGATCGGTACCACGCTCGACGCCGAGATGCAGGACGACGTGCGCGTCACCGTGGTCGCCACCGGACTCAACCGCAACGTGGCGCGCAGCACGCGTCCCGCAGCGCGCGAGGAGATGGTGACGCCGCAGCCGCGTCCACGTCCGGTGATGCTGCGCACTGGCACCGGACCGGCCGTAGCCAGCGCTGCGCCTTTACGCGCCAGCGCCAGCGTGCCGCGCGTGCGTGCCGACGAGCAGGCCGACGCCATGCAACCGCCGGCCACGCCGCCGCCGGCGGGTTTCGACTACATCGACATCCCGGCCTTTTTGCGCAAGCAGGCCGACTGAGCCGACGCTCGGCCGCAGGATCGCGGCCGGCGCCTGTCGCCACCGTCGCTCCCGTCCGCGGGGGTGGCGGCAGGTCAGGTGTCAGCGGTGCGGCGCCGGTAATTACTGTACGTCAAGGTTTACTTTGTCCCCCGTAAACCCTGTGTTACATTCCCGGCCACTTTGGCAGCTGCCCCGCCAGGTTAAAAAACAATGATCAAGCAGCGCACGTTGAAAAACGCCATCCGCGCCACCGGCGTCGGCCTGCATACCGGGGACAAGGTCTACATGACTCTGCGTCCGGCCGCGCCCGATACCGGTATCGTGTTCCGCCGCACCGACCTGCCAACGCCGATCGATATTCCCTCGCGTTGCGAATTTGTCGGTGACACGCGGCTGTCCAGCACGTTGGTGCGTGACGGCGCGCGTGTCGGTACCGTCGAGCACTTGCTCTCGGCCATGGCCGGGTTGGGCATCGACAACGCTTATGTCGATTTGTCCGCGCCGGAAGTGCCGATCATGGACGGCAGCGCCGGCCCTTTTGTGTTCCTGCTGCAATCGGCGGGGATTGAGGAGCAAGCCGTCGCCAAGCGCTTCATCCGCATCAAGAAGCCGATCAAGGTCGAGGATGGCGACAAATGGGCGCGCTTCGAACCGTTCAATGGCTTCAAGGTGGGTTTTTCCATCGAATTCAAGCACCCGCTGTTCAGTTCACGCACCCAACGCGCGGAGATCGACTTTTCCACCACTTCGTTCGTCAAGGAAGTCAGCCGCGCGCGCACCTTCGGTTTCATGCGCGACATCGAGATGCTGCGCGAGCGCAACCTCGCCATGGGCGGGTCGATGGACAATGCCATCGTGCTCGATGACTACCGCGTGCTCAACGAGGACGGCTTGCGCTACGAGGACGAGTTCGTCAAGCACAAGATCCTCGATGCGATCGGCGATTTGTACCTGCTCGGCCACAGTCTGATCGGCGCGTTCTATGGCCACAAGTCCGGGCATGAGTTGAACAACCGCCTGCTGCGCAAGCTGATGGCCGACGCTGCGGCGTGGGACGAGGTCAGTTTCGACGACGCCGAGCTGGCGCCGATCTCCTACGCGCATCCGGCACAGGCGATCTGAATCACAGTTCGGATTGCTGACACAATTTGTGACAAACGGGTTGCGGCCCGCGCCCGCGATCACGATTTGGCGAGGGACGCCAAAGCCAGGAAACGGGCCCGCAGTTCCGGGTCTGGAAGGAAATTCGCCGCGGCGCGCAGATGACGCGCGGCTGCGGGGGAAAGCGCAAGTCGCGCTGTCGGCTCCGGAGGGGGCGCAGGTAGTGGGGCAATTTTGATGGTCAGTGTGCGTGCGCTCACCCCAAGGGTGCGCGCCAGGCGCAGGATCGCGGCCTGCTCCATGCGCAGCCGTGATGCCCACGCCGCGCTACTGGCCACGAAAACGATGCGCTCGCCGTGTACGCCACCGAGCCTTACCTGCTCGGCCAGCGTGGGTAGCAAGCGTTGGCGCAGTTGCTGATCCAGTTTCTCCAGGGCCGCGGCCTTGGTGAATAGGTCGCCGAGACTGCTGCAGTCCGCGAGACTCTGCGGGCCGCGCGCGCGGCGTGACTGCTGCGGGGGCGATTGCATGAACCGTGAACCTCGGAATTGCCGAACATGAACATCATACTGGTCTCCGACTCGCGCAAGGCGCCCCACAGCATTGACTTGCGCCATCCGCGCCAACGTCTGCTGGCGCTGGGCGCGCTGGCCGGCAGTGCGTTGGCTCTGATCGCACTGGGCGTGGCGCTGAGCTGGCTGATCTACAGCCCGCGCGATCACGCACTGGCTGAAGTACGCGCGCTGCGCGCACAGTTGCGCGCACAGCAAGCCGATCTCGATAGCGCGCAGCGCGGCGCGCAGCGCGATCTCAACGCGCTAGCGGTCAAGCTGGGTCAGCTCGAAGCGCAGTCGTTGCGCCTGGGCGCGCTGGGCGAACACCTGGCGCGGGCCGGAAAGCTTGACAGTGGCGAGTTCAACTTCGACACCGACCCCGCGGTCGGCGGACCGGAAGTACCCATGCGGCAAGCCAGCGCGCTGCCGCGGGACATCAACCGCGGCCTCACCGCCTTGCGCCTGCGTTTCGACGCGCAGCAAACCAAGCTCGGCCTACTTGAGCGCCTGCTGCTGGATCGCAAGGTCGATGCCGCGGCACAGCCCAGCGGCATGCCGGTGGCCAACGGCTTCATCGATTCCTACTACGGTCCGCGCACCGATCCATTCACCGGTGGCCATGAATTCCACACCGGACTCGATATTGACGCGCCCGCAGGCACCCCGATCACCAGCGTGGCGCGCGGCATCGTCAGCTTCACCGGGGTGCGCAACGGTTACGGCAATGTCGTCGAGGTGGACCACGGCAATGGTTATCTGACCCGCTACGCGCATGCCGAAAAACTGCTGGTGCACGTCGGCGAGCCGGTGCGCGCCGGGCAGGAATTGGCGCTGGTGGGCTCGACCGGGCGCTCCACCGGGCCGCACGTGCATTTCGAGGTCTGGTATCGCGGCAAGGTCATCAATCCGCTGGCCTTCGTGCAGGCCCGGCATCGTCTGTAAGCGTTCCGGCCGCGCGCTTTGGTGCGCACATGTCAGTGCGTGCTTGGCCGCGGCACGCCCTCGCCCTTGAATTTGCGCCGCGCGCCGCCATCCGAAGCCGGGTGCCGGCGTAGTATCCTCTGCCTTTTGCGCGGCCCGGCCGCGCCACCGTTGCGAGCGATCCCTGATGTTGAATCAAGTCCTGACCGGCGTTTTTGGCAGCCGCAACGAGCGTGTGGTGCGGCAGCTGCAGCGCAAGGTCGCGCGCATCAATGCGCTCGAACCTGCTTGGGGAAAGCTCACTGACGACGAACTCAAGGACAAGACCGTGGAATTCCGCGCGCGTCTGGCCAAGGGCGAGAGCATCGATGATCTGCTGCCCGAGGCTTTCGCCACCGTGCGCGAGGCCGCGCGGCGGGTGATCGGCATGCGTCATTACGACGTGCAGTTGATCGGCGGCATGATCCTGCACATGGGCAGGATCGCCGAGATGCGCACCGGCGAAGGCAAGACCCTGGTGGCGACGCTGCCGGTGTACCTCAACGCGCTGGAAGGCAAAGGCGTGCACGTGGTCACCGTCAACGACTACCTGGCCAAGCGCGACTCCGCCTGGATGGGCAAGATTTACGGCTTCCTCGGCATGAGCGTGGGCGTGGTTTATCCGGGCATGGAGAACGCCGACAAGTCCGGCGCCTACGCCGCCGACATCACCTACGGCACCAACAACGAATTCGGCTTCGACTATCTGCGCGACAACATGGCCTTGAGCAAGGACCAACGCTTCCAGCGCGGCCTGCATTACGCCATCGTCGACGAGGTGGATTCGATCCTGATCGACGAGGCGCGCACGCCGCTGATCATCTCCGGCCCGGCCGAGGACTCGCCTGAGCAGTACATCAAGGTCAACCGCATCGTGCCCAACCTGATCCGGCAGGAGAAGGAGGAGGACAGCGAAGGCGACTACTGGGTGGACGAAAAACAAAAGCAGGTGTATCTGTCGGAAGAGGGCATGGAGCACGCCGAGCAGTTGCTGCGCCAGGGCGGCGTGATCGACGCGGACACCAGCCTGTACGACACGCGCAATCTGGGCGCTGTGCATCACCTCAACGCCGGTCTGCGCGCGCACGCGCTGTACCACCGCGATGTCGATTACATCGTGCGCGATGGCGAGGTGATCATCGTCGACGAGTTCACCGGGCGCACGCTGCCCGGACGCCGCTGGTCCGAGGGTCTGCATCAGGCGGTCGAGGCCAAGGAATCCGTACCCATCCAGCGCGAGAACCAGACCCTCGCCACGATCACCTTTCAGAACCTGTTCCGCATGTACCGCAAGCTCTCGGGCATGACCGGAACGGCCGATACCGAGGCCTACGAGTTCCAGTCGATCTACGGGCTGGAGGTGGTGGTCATTCCCACGCACCGGCCGATGGTGCGCGATGACCGCCACGACCTGGTGTTCCTCAACCGCGATGCCAAGTACAACGCAGTCATTGCCGACATCAAGGACTGTTACGAACGCGGCCAGCCGGTGCTGGTGGGCACCACCTCGATCGAGGTGTCCGAACTGCTCTCGCAGAAGCTGCGCGCGGAGAAAATCCCGCACGAGGTGCTCAACGCCAAGCAGCACGAGCGCGAGGCGCAGATCGTCGCGCAGGCCGGTCGGCCCAAGGCGGTGACCATCGCCACCAACATGGCCGGGCGCGGCACCGACATCGTGCTGGGTGGTTCGCTGGATGCCGAGCTGGCCGCGGTGCCGGCCGATGCCGGCGACGCCGAGCGCCAGCGTGTGAAGGCCGAATGGCAGAAGCGCCACGACGAGGCTATCGCCGCCGGAGGCTTGCACATCATCGGCACCGAGCGTCACGAATCGCGGCGCATCGACAATCAGTTGCGCGGCCGCTCCGGCCGCCAGGGCGACCCGGGTTCCTCGCGCTTCTACATCGCGCTCGAGGACAACCTCATGCGCATCTTCGGTGGCGAAGCGGTGGCGCGCTGGATGCGCGCCTTCGGCATGAAGGAAGACGACGCCATCGAGGAGCGCATGGTCTCGCGCCAGATCGAAAAGGCGCAGCGCAAGGTCGAGCAGCACAACTTCGATATCCGCAAGAACCTGCTGGAGTTCGACGACACCGCCAACGACCAGCGCAAAGTGATCTACGAGCAGCGCAATGAGTTGCTGGATGCCAGCGAGGTCGCCGAATCGATCCATGACATCCGCGCCGACGTGTTCGCCGAACTGGTCAACCGTCACGTTCCGCCGGACAGCGTCGACGAGCAGTGGGACATCGCCGGACTCGATCGCGCACTGGCCACCGACTACGCCATCGAGCTGGATCTGCCCAACTGGATCGAGACGCAGAGCGACGTCAACCACGAGCGCATCCTGCGCTACGTACTGGAGGTCGCCGAGCGCCAGTTCGCGGAGAAGGAAGCCGCGCTCGGTGCCGAGAACATGCGCCAGTTGGAAAAGCAGGTCATGCTCACCGTGCTCGACAACGCCTGGAAGGAGCATTTGTCCAGCATGGATTACCTGCGTCAGGGCATTTACCTGCGTGGTTACGCGCAGAAGCAGCCCAAGCAGGAATTCAAGCGCGAATCGCTGCTGTTGTTTTCGAGCATGCTCGATGGTGTCAAGGCCGAGGTCACGCAGATCCTTGCGCGCATCCGCCTGCAGAGCGAAGCCGAAATCGCGGCCATGGAAGCCGAGCGCCAGGATCAAGCGCAGCGTGCCGCGCTGGAATTCCGGCACGCCGAGGTCAGCGGTTACGCCGCGCCGCAGATCGATGGCGATGCGGTCGAGGCGCGCTTCGGCGAGCAGGCTGCGACGGTGGCGCTGGCCGCGCCGGCCACCGTGGTGCGCGATGGCCCCAAGGTCGGCCGCAACGAACCCTGCCCGTGCGGCTCCGGCAAGAAGTACAAGCACTGCCACGGCCGTCTGGGCTGAGCAACAGCCGGGGCGAGCCTGGGCTCCATGCTGAGCCGAGGCTTATTCTTCGCCGCGCGGATCGCGCTTGCGCGTGGCCTCGGCGGCGACGCTGACGAACTCCGGCTCGACGCTATCCAGACGCATCGCAGTCAGGCGCCCTCCCCATACGCAGCCCGTGTCCAGCCCGAATACGCCCAGTCCGGCGAAGCGACCCAGCGCGGACCAATGCCCGAACACGATGCGCGTTTCCCGGCGCAGCATGCCCGGCACTTCGAACCATGGATACAGTCCGGCCGGCTGGCTGCCGGGGCTGCCTTTGGCGTCAAAGTCCAGACGTCCGCGCGCATCGCAATAGCGCATCCGCGTGAGCACGTTGATGCCGGCACGCAGCCGCTCGGTACCCTTCAGGCCCGGATGCCACAGCGCCGGACGATTGCCGAACAGGTGCTGCAGCAGGCGCGCATGCTGCGGGCCACGCAGTTCGCGCTCGATTTCAGTGGCCACGCGCTGCGCCTGCTTCAGGTTCCAGCGTTGCGCGAATCCGGCGTGCACCAGCGTGTAGTTGAGCGCGGCGTCGTGGTACAGCAGACGGCGTGTGCGCAGCCATTCCAGCAGCGGTTCGCGATCGTGGGCGAACAATACGCCGCGCAGTTCCGGGTTGACGCGCGCCTGGGCGGCTTCATCGCGTTGCGCCACTGCCAGCAGGCTGAGGTCGTGATTGCCCAGCGTGACCACGGTGCGATCACCCAGATCGCGCACCAGGCGCAGCACTTCCAGCGATTGTCCGCCGCGGTTGACCAGATCGCCGCAAAACCACAGTCGGTCGCGCGCCGGATCGAAGCGCAGGCGCTCGATCAGGCGCTGCAATTCGGGATAGCAGCCTTGTATGTCGCCTATGGCCCAGATCGCCATCAGCGCAGCCCTCGGAGCACGTGCGACGAACGGGAATGCGCACGCTGTTCTTTGGCGCGATGCACGTTCAATGCAGAATGCGCGGGGTGCTGAGCACGAACGCGGGGATGTCGGCGGCGAAGCGCGTGCCGTCCACGGCTTGCATCAGATAGCTGCCTTGCATCGTACCCAGACTGGTCTTGAGTACCGCGCCCGATGTGTACTCGTATTGCTCGCCCGGTTGCAGCAGCGGCTGTACGCCGACCACGCCATCGCCGCGCACCTCCTCAGTGCGGCCCTCGGCATCGGTGATCAGCCAGTGGCGGCTGAGCAGGCGCGCGGCGACGCCTCCGGCATTGTGCAGGCGCACGGTATAGGCGAAAGCGTAGCGCTGCGCATCGGGTTCGGATTGCTCGGGCAGATAGCGGCTTCGCACCTGCACGGCGACGCGGTAGGCATTCAGATCGGACATGCGCGGATTGTGGGCCAGTGCCGCGGGCAGCGGCAAGCGTCGCGCACTCAAAGTACGGATGCCGCACGCACGGCGACGGATTGCTGCGCGAGGCGCACGAAGTCGGCCGGCGCGAGACGCTCGGCGCGCAGTTGCGGATCGATGCCACAGACGCGGATGGCATCCGCATCAAGCACGCCGCACAGCGCGTTGCCCAGGGTCTTGCGACGCTGACCGAAGGCCGCGCGCACGACTTGCTCGAGCGCCGCAGGCGCAACCTGCGGCAGTGCCTCGCGCGCCAGCGGGGTCAGCCGCACCACCGCGGATTCGACCCGGGGTGGCGGCCGGAACGCGCCCGCCGACACCTGCAGCAGCGGCTCGACCGTGCATGCCAGTTGCAGCATCACGCTCAGGCGCCCGTAATCCTTGCCGCCCGGCGCCGCGGCCATGCGCTCGACCACTTCCTGCTGCAGCATGAAATGCATGTCGCGAATGTGCGCGGCGTAGGCCAGGCAGTGGAACAGGATCGGACTGGAAATGTAGTAGGGCAGGTTGCCGACGATGCGCAGCGGCCGCGCGGGTGCCAGCATGCCCAGATCGACCTTGAGCACGTCGGCATGCAGCAACTGCAGCGTGCCGACCTCGGCGGCACGCGCGCGCAGCGGTTCGAGCAGATCGAGGTCCAGCTCGATCGCGGTCAGTGCGCCGGCGGCGCGCAGCAGCGGCAGGGTCAGCACGCCCTCGCCAGGGCCGATCTCGAGCAGTGCATCGCCGGGTTGCGGCGCCACGGCCGCGACGATGCGTTCGATGATGTCGCGATCGTGCAGAAAGTGCTGGCCGATATGCTTTTTCGGCCGCGCCGCGCCGCTCATGCGGCTTGCGCACGGCGTGCGGACAGTTGCAGCGCCATGCGCGCGGCGCTGAGCAGGCTGTTGACCTCGGCGCGATTGTGGCCGGCGATGTCCAGCGCGGTGCCGTGGTCGACCGAGGTGCGTACGTAGGGCAAGCCCAGGGTGATATTGACGCCGGTGTCGAATGCTTCGGCCTTGAGCACTGGCAGCGCTTGATCGTGGTACATGGCCAGTACCGCATCGTAGCGCGCGCGCGCGGCCGGCGTGAAGGCGGTATCGGCTGGCAGCGGCCCGAGCAGGTGCATGCCGGCGCCGCGCAGTGTATCGAGGGTTGGAATGATGATATCGATTTCTTCGCGGCCGAGATGTCCGTTTTCACCGGCGTGCGGATTCAGCCCGAGCACGGCGATGCGCGGCGCGGGCATGCCGAAATCGCGCTGCAGACCGCGCCACAGCACGCCCAGCACGCGGCGCAGCCGCTCCGGCGTGATCGCTGCCGGCACTGCGGCCAACGGCAAATGCGTGGTCGCCAACGCAATGCGCAGGTGCGGGCCGGCCAGCAGCATCAGCACGTCGGCGGCGGCGCGCGCGGCGAAGAATTCGGTGTGGCCGGTGAATGGAATACCGGCATCGTTGATGATGCCCTTGTGTACCGGCCCGGTGACCAGCGCGGCGTAATGGCCAGCGCGGCAGGCGTCGCTGGCGCGCGCCAGGGTTTCCAGCACGTAGGCGGCGTTGCGCACATCCAGATGCCCCGGAGTTTCCTGCTGCGCCAACGCCACCGGCAGCACGCGCAGCCGGCCGCGCGCGCGCGCGCCGAGGGCCTGATCGTCGGCGTCGCTCAAATGCAGCGGCAGGCCCAGCCTGGTGGCCGCGCGGCGCAGCAGATCGGGATCGGCGCAGGCGACCAGGTCGGCCGCCATGTCGGTGTGGGCAAGACGTACTGCCAATTCCGGGCCGATGCCGGCCGGCTCGCCCGGCGTCAGTAGCAGACGCGGCAGCGCCGCGTGCATGCATCAGCCCTGCGGCGCAGCGGCGGTGGTGCCCGCCGCCTCGGGCAGCATGATGCGCACGTAGGCGCTGGAACGCAGATCGCGCAGGAAGCTGTTGTAGGCGTCCTCGGCCTTGCGGCTGCCGATGGCCATGCGCGCCTGTTCGCGCTGTACCTGCGCGGTGCGATCCGCCTGGCGCGTGCCGAGGCGCTGCACCAGCAGCCAGCCCTCGGGCACCTGCAGCGGTTGGCTGATCTCGCCATCCTTCAGCGTGGGCAGTACCTTGCCGACCACTGTTCCCCAGTGATCGACGGTGAACCAGCCCATGTCGCCGCCGTCATTGGCGGTGGTGTCGTCCTGCGAATCCTTGCGCGCCAGCGTGGCGAAGTCGGCCTTGTGATCAACGATATCCTTGCGCAAGGCGAGAACCCTGGCATCGGCCTGTGCGCTGCTGACCAGATCGGAGGTGCGGATCAACAAATCGCGCGCATGGAACTCGGTGACGATCACCGGCGGCGCCGCACGCCGGCCTTCCAACTTGAGGATGTAGAAACCCTCGGGCGCGCGCAGCGGCGGGGTGACCTGTCCGGGTTGCATCTTGATAGCCAGATCGGCCAGCGCGGGCGCCAGCTCATCCACGCGGCGCCAGCCGACCACGCCGCCATCCAGCGCGTTTGGCGCTTGCGAATAGCGAATGGCGGCAGCCTTGAAATCCATGCCACCGGCGATCTGCTTCTCGACCTCGTCCGCCTTGGCCTTGGCGGCGCTGACCTGATCCGGCGAGGCGCCCTCGGGCACCGCGATGAGAATCTGCGCGATGTTGACCTCGCCGGCCTTGAACAGCGGGCTGTTGATCAGGTTGTTGACCTCGGCGTCGCTGACCTGCACGGCGCCGTGGATCACGTTGTCGCGCAGCTTCTGCACCATGATCTGCTCGGCGATCTGCTTGCGAAACGCGGCATAGTCGATGCCCTGTTGCGCCAGCGACTGGCGCAACTGCGTCAGGTCAAGATGATTCTGCTGAGCGATGCTCTGCACCGCGGCGTCGATTTCCTGATCCGTGGCACGCACGCCGTTTTCCTCGGCGCGCTGCACCTGCAGTTTCATCAGGATCAAACGCTCCAGCACCTGGCGCTCCAGCACCGGCTTGGGCGGCAGCGCTTGCGGGTTCTGCGCGAACTGCCGCTGCACTTGCGCCAGCGCGGCATCGAGTTCGCTTTGCAGCACCACACCGTCATTGACCACGGCGACGATGTGGTCCAGCGGCTGCATGGGCTGCAGCAGTTGCGCCTGGGCGATGAGCGGCACGGAAAGTGCCAGCGCCAGCACGAGGAGGGCGGAATTTCGCTTCATGGAGAACAGGCTCGCAGCCGCAGTACGGCGGAATTATTGATAGCCAAGAATAGCATGCGAGAGAAAGTTGCCCGTGCGGGAGCCGAGCCCGCCGATGCCATTGAATACCACCTCGAGCATGATTGCATTGGTCTCGTTGCCCTGGTAGTTGGTCACGTAGCGGCGCAGCACGCCACGCACGGACACGCAGCAGCTATCCCATTCCACGCCGCCAAAAGCTTCCAGTGTCTTGTGGTTCGCCACCGAATAGTCCCAGCGCCCAACCAGACTCCAGCTCGGGCTGACCGGCCACAGCGCCGACACGTCGTACTGATCGAACAGTCCGCGCCGGTAGCGATACGCCAGATTCAGCACGCCATCGCCATTCAGCCGACGTTGAATTCCGACGCTCGACACGGTGGTGCGATGCAGGTTGGGGTCGTACTGCTGGGTGAGGTCGAGGCTCCAGTTGCGGCTCAAGCCCACGCTGACCATGCCGACGTAGGCCGAGCCGGCTTGATTGAGCACCGGATAACCGGGCAGTTGCACGCGCTGCGGGGTGAAGTAGCGGATCTGGCCGATGCCCGCGGAAAAGCGTTGGATGCCCGAGCTGTCGATCAGGCGCGTGCTCAACGCCAAGGTCAGATTGTTGGCGTTCACCTGACGGTCGGCGCCGGTGTATTGATTGCTGCTGAACAGGCTCCACCAGTCGAAAGTCAGCGGCTGCGTATCGAAGATCGGCAGGTTGTTCTGGTTGCGGTAGGGCACGTACAGGTAATACGCGCGTGGCTCCAGGGTTTGCGTGTAGCTGTGGCCGAACAGATTGACGCTGCGGTCGAAGATCAGGCCACTGTCGAGTTGCGCGATGGGCAGTGCGCGCGAGGGATCGCCGTTGTTGCCCTGCAGCCAGTACCGTGTGTAGCGAAAACCCAACCTGGGACGCAAAAACCACGCCGCGCCCTGCAAGGGCGCTTCCAGGTACGGGTACAGATCGAGACGATCGCCCTCTGGCGCACCGGGCTTGCGGAAGGCCACCGCCGTGCTGCGCAGGCCGAAGATCAGCGGCCCGCTGAGCGGAATATCCAGATCCAGCACGCCGCGCGGCAGGCGGTTGTAGGGCTGCACGTCTTGCGGCAGCGTCGGATCGGTGAGCTGGTAGGTGTCCACGCCCAGCGCCGCGTTCCACCAGCTGCCACCGCCGTTGATGTAGGCGCTGGAGCCGAGCAGGCTGGTCGCGGCGAGGGTCAGGCTGTTGCCGAAATCCTCGAAGTAAGTGTTGTCGCTGACGCGGTTGATGTTGGCATTGAAGCTCCAGTCCGGAGTCAGCGCGGTGCTGTCCTGGTACTGCAGCATCCAGCGCTTGCCGCCGTAGAGGTTGTCGTGGGGCATGTAGTTGAAGTTCAACTCACCCTTGCTGGCATCGAGCAGATAACGGAACTGGCCGCCCAGCATCGGGCCGCGCAGGCTGTAAAACGCCGGCTCCAGGGTGGCATCGTAGTTAGGCGCGAGATTGAGGTAATAGGGGACGCGCAGATACATTCCGCTGTTGCCGGAGCCGCCGAAACTGGGCGCCAGGAATCCGCTCAGGCGCTGGCCGTTGACTGGAAAGCGCATCCACGGCAACCACAGGAATGGCACGCCCATGAAGCGCATGCTGACATCGTGCGCGATGCCGATGCCGGTGGCGCGGTTGATGTCGAACTGGCGGCCCTGGAAATCCCACAGCCGGCTTTGCGGATCGCAAGTGCTGTAGGTAGCGTCCTGATAGCGGCTGTGCACGCTGTTGAGAATCTGCGCGCTGCGCGCGCGCCCGTTGCCGCGCGCTTGCAGCAACTGGTAGCGCACCTGCCGGGCATCGGCGCGTTCGGGCGTGGTGGTGCCGCTGATGCTCTGCGCTGAAAGCAACAGGCTTTGATCCTGATAGGTGACGCCGCCATATGCGCTGTACGCCGTGGTGCTGCGCGTGTAATCGACATTGGGTGCCTGCAGCAGATGATCGCCGCGCGCCAGATGCACGTGGCCGCTGAGCTGGTATTGCTCGCCATCGCTGCTGCGGGCGTTGGCGGCGTGGATTTGCACCGGCAGTTTGGCGCGCGCGTTGCGGTTGGTCACAGGCAGGCCGGGCACATAGAAATCCAGCAGATCGTTTCTGCGGCACTGGCTGTAGTTGTAGCGTGGGCGCGCGCAATCGCGGGCGCCGAGCGGACACAGCGCATCCGCACCCTGCGCCGGGGTCGCGGCACTGGCGTCGAACAAGATAAGAGAGAGGGCAAGAACAACCAGTCGCCGATGCGGCAATGAACGCAAGCAAGGCACGCGCGGCATCCCCAGGAAGACGCGCGTAAACTAGCAGAAGCCCCACGCAATCGGGAACGCGTTCGCCCATGAACGACGCCACCAGGCAAGCCCACGCCGACGCGCATTGGCGCGCGCAGCTCAGCCCCGAGCAGTACGCCGTGTGCCGCTGTTCCGCCACCGAGGCGCCGTTCAGTGGGCGCTGGTATCAACACCACGCCGATGGCACCTACGTCTGCGTCGCTTGCGCGGCACCGTTGTTCGACTCCACGGCCAAGTACGACTCCGGCTCGGGCTGGCCCAGTTTCTGGCAGCCGATCAACCCGGTCGCGGTGATCGAGCACGATGACGTCAGTCACGGCATGCGCCGCGTCGAGGCGCGCTGTGCGGGCTGTGGCTCGCATCTCGGCCACGTGTTTCCCGATGGCCCACCGCCGACCGGCTTGCGCTATTGCATCAACTCGCTGGCGCTGGATTTCGTCGCGCGCGCCGCGGCTGAAAATCGTCGTTGAGCGGCTTTCAGTCGAGCTGCGCGGCCAGGTAAGCCGGCACCGCCGCGGTCAGCGCGGTGAGGCTGTAGCCGCCTTCCAGTGCCGAAACCAGCCGGCCTGACGCGTGCGCATCGGCCAGCGCCGCCAGTTCGGCGCCCAGCCAGGCGAAATCCTCGCTGCCCAGATTCATGTCGGCCAGTGGATCCAGGCGATGCGCGTCGAAGCCGGCTGAGACCAGGATCAACTGCGGCCGGAACGCGACCAGACGCGGCAGCAGCAGCTCGCGCCAGGCGGCGCGGAACTCCTCGCTGCCAGTGCCGGGCGGCAGCGGCGCATTGAACACGTTGCCGCTGCCATGCTCGCTGGCCGCGCCGGTGCCCGGGTACAGCGGGCTTTGGTGACTGGACAGGTACAGCACGCGCGGCTCGCGCGTGGCGATGTCCTGCGTGCCGTTGCCGTGGTGCACATCGAAATCGATGATCGCCACGCGCTTGAGGCCATGCACCGCCAGCGCATGCGCGGCGCCGATGGCGATGCTGTTGAAGATGCAAAAGCCCATCGCTTGCGTGGCCGTGGCGTGGTGGCCGGGCGGGCGCACCGCGCAAAACGCGCGCCGGCACGTGCCGTCGAGCACGGCATCGACCGCCGCGATCACCGCGCCGGCGGCGCGCAAGGCGGCTTCGAGTGAATGCGGCGACAGCACCGTGTCGGCATCCAGATGCAGGGTTTCGCCGCTGCGCGCGCTTTCGGCGGCGATGGCGAAGATGCGCTCGAGGTAGTCGGCATCGTGCGCGCGCTCGAGCATCGCGCGCGTCGCGCGCGGCGCCTCGCAGCGGTCCAGCGCGGCGTAGTGATCGTGATCCAGCGCGCGCAGCACGACGGCAAGCCGCGCCGGCGATTCAGGATGTCCGGCGCCGGGTTGGTGCGCGAGGCAGGCTTCGTGGGTGTACAGGCGCAGCATGGGCTCAGCCGCAGTAGGCGGGGGATTTGTTCACGGGTTCTCAGGGCGGCGGTGCTGGCGCTGCCACAGCACCTCGCCGGCGCCGTCGGCGCGGGCCAGCACGCGCGCCAGCACGAACAGCAAATCGGACAGCCGATTGAGATAGCCCAGCACCTCGGCGCGCACGCTTTCGGCGCGCGCCAACGCCACCGTCTCGCGCTCGGCGCGGCGGCACACGGTGCGCGCCAGATGACAGGTCGCCGCGGCCATGCCGCCGCCGGGCAGGATGAAATCCTTGAGCGGTGGCAGGTCGGCGTTGTAGCGATCGAGCGTTTGTTCCAGCCAGTCGATATCGACTGGTTCGATCAGCGCCATGCCCGGGATGCACAGCTCGCCGCCCAGATCGAACAGCGTGTGCTGGATGCGCGTCAGTTCGACAGCCATCGCCGCGGGCATGTCCGCCGTCGCCAGCAGCATGCCCAGCACGCTGTTGAGCTCGTCCACGCTGCCGTAGGCGCCGACGCGCGCGGTGTCCTTGCGCACGCGCGAACCATCGCCCAGGCCGGTGCTGCCGTCATCGCCGGTGCGCGTGTAGATTTTCGAAAGCCGGTTGCCCATGTGCACTCCGCGGATATGGCGCCGAGGTCAATCGCGCCGCGCGACTAAGCGCGCAAGGCGCCCGTCTCAGCGGGTGGGCGCCGCCGCGGCCAGCGTCGGCCAGCGTCGCGTCAGCAGTGCGTAGCCGCCGAACAGGATCGCGCTCCACAGCAGCGTGCCGGCCAGGGTGGCCGGATAAAACGGCAGCCCGGCGACATAGCAGGCGAGCAGCCCCGCGAGGCTGTGCGGGTACATGCCGGTGCTGGCCCACACGCCGAAATTGGTGATCACGAAAAAGCCCGTGCTGCTGACCACCGCAGCCGTGGCGATGGCGAGTACGCCGCGTCGCTGGCGCAAACGGAAACCCAGCAACACGCTGCCGGCGATGCAGGCATAGATCAACGGCAGCAGCGGGTACAGGCCGATGATCAGATCGGACACCGCCATGGCCGCCAGCGGCACCATGAAGGCACTGCGGCGATCCGCAAACCAGGCGCCGCCAAACAAACCCAGCGCCTCGACCGGGGTGAAGTTGTAGGGGATCACGCCGGGAATGAAATGGATCACCAGACGTGTCGCCACCGCCAGCGCGATCAGGACACTGAGGGTGAGCGCGCGTGGCGTGATGAGGCGGGCAACCGCTGCGGGCATCGGGCGTTCCTATTTAGAGTTGCAAAACCGGGCATCCTGCCGCGGTTTGCAAGCAAACGGACGCGGCGAAGCCGCGCGCCGAACAGTTCGACAAACCGCAGCACAATGCTTGGATCAAAGCAGCAGAAACTGCGGCGAGTTCAAATAGGATACTTCAAAGGTGCCGCCAGCGAGGCGCAGCGCGCTGGCGTGCGCCGGTTCGATGCGCAGCCGGCGCGTGGTCGCAGGTGGCATTTCCAGCACCTCGGCCAGCAGCGCGCGCAACGGATTCTCGTGGCTTATCACCAGCACGCGGCGTTCGTCGTCAGCGTGTGCGGCAAGACCACTCAGCCAACCGCGCGCGCGCCGCGCCAGATCCAGCCAGCATTCGCCGCCGGGCGGCGCGCTGCCGACCCAGTCGGCGTTCCACTGCAGCCACGCGGCGGGTTGGCGCAGGCTGGCAGTGGCGAAATTGACCCCGTTCCACTGCCCGAGATCCAGCTCGCGCAGGCGCGCGTCGGGCAGCGGTTCGAGCGCGAAACGTGCGGCGAAAATCTGCGCGCCCTGCAGCGCGCGACGCAGATCCGAGCAATACAGCAGTCGCGGCGGCGGGCCGATCCAACTGGCCGCGAGCCGTTCCAGCGCGGCGAAACCCGCGCTGCCCAGGCTCAACGGCGCCTGTCCGCGCAATGTGCCGAGCGTGGCTTCGGCGGCGCCGCCGCGCACCAGGATCAGTTCCATAACAAGCCTTGTCTTCGAGCATGGGTGTGGCCGCGTATCATGCGCGCATGAGCGAGAACGATGGCGCGCACGCGCAGATTCTGATTGTCGGCGGTGGCCTCGTGGGCAGCAGTCTGGCGTTGGCGTTGGATGCCGTTGGCATCGCCTGCACCCTGGTCGAGGCGGCGCCGCAGCGCGCCGATGCGCCCAGCGTCGAGGAGCGCAATCTGGCGCTGGCGCGCGCCACGGTCAATGGCTTGCAGGCGATCGGTGTATGGGCGCATGCGCAGGCCGAGGCACAGCCGATGCGCGGCGTGCTGGTGTCGCGCGCGGGTGATTTCGGCAGCCTGCGCCTGTATGCGCATGAGGCCGGTTTGGATTCCATCGGGCATACGCTGCCGGCGCGTGCGCTGGGAGCGGCCTTGCAGAGCGCTTTGGGCGTGGCGCGGCAGGTCGAGCACCTGGCGCCGGCGCGCGTGCGCGCGCTGCATGTCGATGCCGCAGCGGCGCGCGTCGAGATTGAAACCGCGCAGGGCGTGCTGACGCGGCGGTACGCGCTGGTGGTCGGCGCCGACGGCAGCGAATCGCTGGTGCGCGCGGCGTTGGGCATCGGCGTGCAGCGCCACGATTACCGGCAAAGCCTGATCGTCGGCCAGGTGCGCTGCGCGCGCGCGCTGGATGGCGTCGCCTACGAACGCCTCGGCGATGACGGCCCGGCGGCATTGCTGCCGCTGGCCGGCGCACGCGCCGGGCTGGTGCTCGGCGTTGCCGCGGAAGCTTGTGACGCGGTGCTGGCGCTGGACGACGTTGCATATCTGGCTTACGCGCAGCAGCGCCTGGGCTGGCGCGCGGGGCGCCTGCTGCACGCGGCGCGGCGGCAGGCGTGGCCGATCCGCCGCAGCGTCGCCGCGGCGCTGGTCGCCACGCGCGCCGTGCTGGTGGGCAACGCCGCGCAAACCGTGCATCCGATCGGCGCGCAGGGCTTCAATCTGGGCTTGCGCGATGCGCTCACGCTGGCCGAACTGCTGGCCGCCGGCGGTGATCCCGGCGACGCCGCGCGTCTGGCCGCGTATGTCGCGCGGCGCGCGCCGGATCGCGATGGCGTGCTGCGTTTCACGCATGCGCTGGCGACCTTGGGTTGTTTGCGGCAGCCCGCGTTGGCGCCGCTGCGTTCGCTGGGCATGCTGGCCGCGCAAGTCCTGCCGCCGCTGCATCAGCGCCTGTTGCGGCATGGCATGGGCTGGCGCGGGCAGCCACCGCGCGCGGTTCTGGAAACCTTGCCGTGAGCCGGAGACTGGACGCGGACATCGTCGTGATCGGCGCCGGCATGGTCGGCGCCGCCGTCGCGCTGGCGCTGGCGCGGCAGGGTTACGCGGTGCAATTGCTGGATGCCGCGCCGCCGCCCGTGTCGCCGGGGACGGAGCTGGATTTGCGCGTGGTCGCGTTGGCGCCGTCCAGCGCGCGCCTGCTGGCGACGCTGGGCGTGTGGCCATTGGCCGAACGCGAGCGCGTCGCGGCATATCGTGCCATGCATGTATGGGACGCAGCCAGCGGCGCCGCGCTTGATTTCGATGCCGGTCTGCTGGATGCGCAATGTCTGGGCTGGATCGTTGAAAACCGTTTGTTGCAGTGGGTGCTGTGGCAGGCATTGCTGCAAGCAGGCGTGGTGCTGCGCAGCGCCACGCAGGCTGTCGGCCATGCCGTCGATACGGACGGTGCGCGCGTTGATCTCGCCGATGGCGACAGCCTGCGTGCGCGTCTGCTGCTGGCTGCTGACGGACGCGACTCGCCGCTGCGCCAAGCTGCCGGCATTGGCGTGCGCGGTCGTGACTACGGCCAGCGCGCCGTGGTCGCGCATTTGCGCAGCGCGCGGCCACATGCGCATACGGCGTGGCAGCGTTTCCTGCCTGGCGGGCCGCTGGCCTTGCTGCCGCTGGCCGACGGGCGTGTGTCGCTGGTGTGGTCGCTGCCCGAGGCCGAGGCCGCGCGCATGCTGGCGCTGGACGAGGAAGATTTCGCGCAGGCGGTCGGTGTGGCCAGCGACTTTCGTCTGGGGCCGCTGCAGTTGCGCTCGACGCGCGCTGCGTTCGCGTTGCGTCTGGCGCTGGCCGAGCGCTTCGACGCGCCGCGACTGGCGTTGCTCGGCGATGCCGCGCACGCGGTGCATCCGCTGGCCGGGCAGGGTGTGAATCTCGGTCTGCGCGATGTGCAGGAATTGTGCGACTTGCTCGGCGCCGCGCGCCGCGCGGGCCGCGATCCGGGTGCGGCCACGCTGCTGGCGCGTTACGCGCGGCGCCGGCGCAGCAGCGACGCGCGCGATGCCTACTCGTTCGATGCGCTGGCGCGCCTGTTCGCGCTGCAGGCGGCGCCGGTGGTGGCCGCGCGCGGCCTGGGCATGCGCGCGTTGCAGGTCATGCCGGCGCTCAAGCGCAAACTCGCGCAGCACGCGATGGGCTGGCCGGCTTGAGCAAGCCCCGCGCAGGAGCCTGCCCATGCCGCACGGCTACTCCTTGCGGAATGCGTCATGGCAGGATTTGCAGGTGTCGGCGGTTTTTATGAACGCGGCCTTGCTGGCAGCTTGGTCGCTGCTTCTGGCGACCACGGCCAGCGTGGCGGAGGCATTCTCGAAGTTCTGCATCTTCGCGCTGAACTCGGCCCAGTGCTGCCAAATCGCGGGCTTGGCCTCGCTGCGGGCGGTCAGCGAGCCGGGCGGAAAGCCCCCCAGCAACTGCTGGCTGTAGAACTCGATGCGCGCGGCGCCTTGCGCGAAAGTGGCCTGATTCCACGGCCGCATGCCCCGCACCATCTGCGCCATGGGCACGAAATTCCACAGGATGGCGTGGTAGATGCCTTGGCGATAATTGACCGCGGTTTCCGGCTTGACGGTGGCGGCGAGGGTGGTGGTGCCCAGACTGGCGCCGAGCACGGCGGTGGCAAACAGGACGAGCGCACGCATGGTATTTCCCTTGATGGCTGGTGGTTCGACGTTTATACCCAAACGCCGCGCAGGTCACGAGTGCGCGCAGCCACGGTCACGCGTTGCCGTGATATCAATGATCGCGATCGACGGTGTAGCGCGCCAGCGTGGCCAGCGCGTCGCGGGCAGTGCCGGGAGTGAGCGGCGCCAATGCGGCGAGGGCGGCCTCGGCATGCGCTTCAGCGCGTGCGCGCACTTGCGGCAATGCACCGCAGGTGTGGATGATCGCCAGCACTTCGTGCAGTGGCCCGCTGCCTTGGCGGATGGCGTCGCGCAGCAACTCGGCCTGTTGCGGTACGGCCGCGCGCAACGCATAAATCAGCGGCAGGGTGACCTTGCCTTCGGCCAGATCGTCGCCGATGTTCTTGCCGAGCGTGTCGGCATCCGAAGTGTAATCCAGCAGATCGTCGGCGATCTGGAAGGCAAAACCCAGTTCCAGGCCGTAGCGCCACAATGCCTCGCAGATTGGCTGTGGCGCGGCGGCCAGCACGCCACCGAGACGACACGCGGCGGCGAACAGCACCGCGGTCTTGCGCTCGATCACGCGGCCATAGGCGGCTTCGTCGGTATCCGGATTGCCCACACTGAGCAGTTGCAGCACCTCGCCCTCGGCGATGGCGTTGGTGGTATCGGCGAGGATGCCCATCACTCGCATGTCGTCCAACTCGACCATCAGTTGGAACGAGCGCGAGTACAGAAAATCGCCCACCAGCACGCTGGCCGCGTTACCCCACAGCGCGTTGGCGGTCTTGCGGCCGCGCCGCAGACCGGATTCATCGACCACGTCGTCGTGCAGTAGAGTCGAGGTGTGAATGAACTCGATCACCGCGGCCAGCTTGAGGTGCTTGTCGCCGGCATAGCCGGCAGCGTGCGCGGCCAGCACGTGCAGCATCGGGCGCAGGCGCTTGCCGCCGCCGCCGATGATGTGCTCGGCGATCTGGTTGACCAGCGCCACTTCGGAACCGAGGCGCGCGCGGATCACGCGATCGACGCCGGCCATGTCGGCGGCGGCCAGATCGCGTACAGCGTCGTATCGGGAAGTAGCCTGGGTGGGGGCGGCAACGCTCATGCGTAGATTCACGAATCGTTCAACTGCAATTATAGGCATGGCATACAGGGTCACACGCATCGCAGAGTCGTGGGTGCGTTGTGAATCGTGGCCGCGCCGGCGAACTCTCATGCGCCATTAAGGTCACAAAATCCATGACGAAGATGGAAATTCGCAGTGCCCTCGCGCTGGCGCTGGTGGTGGGTTTGCGCATGTTCGGCCTGTTTCTGGTGTTGCCGGTGCTGGCGCTGGACTTGCAGCGCATGCCCGGCGTGACGCCGCTGCTGATTGGCGCGGCGCTGGGTATTTACGGCGTCGGTCATCTGCTGCTGCAGATTCCGCTGGGTTTGTTGTCCGACCATATCGGGCGCAAGCCGGTGATCACCCTCGGTTTGGCATTGTTCGCGCTGGGCAGCCTGATCGCGGCGTTGGCGCATGGGGTCGACGGCATCATTCTGGGTCGCGCGCTGCAGGGTACCGGCGCGGTGACTGGCGCCAGTCAGGCACTGGCGGCGGATTTGTCCGGCGAGCACAGCCGCAACGCGGTCATGGGCATTCTCGGCGGCACGATCGGGCTGGCGTTTCTGCTGGCGCTGCTGCTGGGCTCGACGCTGGCGGCGCATTTGGGCGGGCTGCAGGGCCTGTTCGGACTGACCTTCGTGCTGGTGCTGGTGGCGATCGCGGCGCTGTGGCTGCTGGTGCCGCACGCGCCAGCGCCGCGCACGCACGGCAGCGAGGGACTTGGCGCGATCGTGCACACGTTGCGCGACACGCGCTTGCTGGTTCTGGATGTCTCGGCATTCGTCCTGCATGGCCTGCTGACGCTGTTTTTCGTGGTCATGCCGCTGCTGTTGGCGCATGGACTGCACCTGGTGGCGGGGGCGCAGTGGCGGGTGTATGTGCCGGCCCTGCTGACCGCGGGGCTGGTGATGGGCGTGGCTTTGCCGCGCATGCGTGGGCTGCGCGCCAGTATACGCGCGCTGCAATTCAGCGCCTTGCTGCTGGCGCTGGGGTTGGCCGCGCTGGCATTTGCGCGTGGCTCGCTGGGCATGGGCATGCTTGGCGCGGTACTGTTTTTCGTGGCCTTCAGCATGCTGGAGGCAAGCCTGCCCAGCCTGGTTTCGCGGCTGGCGCAGCCGGCGCGGCGCGGCGCGGCGCTGGGCGCGTATTCGGCGGCGCAGTTTTTCGGCGTGATCGTTGGCGGCGCCTGCGGCGGCGTGCTGCTGGGCACGATCGGCGTGGCCGGTGGGTTCGCAACGGCGGCGATCGTGGCGCTACTGTGGTTCCTCATGTTGCTGCCGGCCGGCGCGCGCCTCGGCCAGCCGGCACCGGCAGGTGCACGGGGCGCGGGCTGACAGGGCGCGGTGCCAGCACGGCCGTATCTGCGTGCTAAAGTTTCAAGCCTCTGGGGAAGGTCTGGACAGGTTCGGATCCTCCGCAAGCCATGGCTGGCTTGCCCTCTGGCAAGTCCACGAGGGACTTGTGCAGAGGTTTCCTGATACATCATCCTGCGACAGCGGAGAACGCTCATGGCACGTGGCGTCAACAAGGTGATTCTGGTTGGCAATCTGGGCGCGGACCCCGAGCGGCGCGCGACCGCGGGTGGTACTTCGGTCACCAGCCTGCGCATTGCCACCAGCGAAAGCTGGAAGGACAAGCAGACCGGCGAGCAGCAGGAACGCACCGAGTGGCACCGCGTCAAGCTGTTCGGGCGTCTTGGCGACATCGCCGCCGAATACCTGCGCAAGGGCCGTCAGGTCTACATCGAAGGCTCGCTGCGCACCGACAAATACACCGATCGCGACGGCAACGAGCGCTACAGCACCGACATCATCGCCAACGAGATGCAGATGCTCGGCGGTCAGGGCGGTGGCGAGGGCGGCATGCGCTCCGGCGGCGCCGAGGCGGGCGGCGAAGGTGGCCAGCGGCGCGGCGGCGCACCCGCGGGGCGCAGCACACCGGCCGCGGCCGGCGCGCGGCCAGCCGGCGAGGCCGGCTTCGAGGACGACGATATTCCGTTCTGAGACCTACCGTAAATAAAATTGTTGTATATCCACCCCGGGGTCAGCTTTCGAGCTGGCCCCTTTTGGTTTTAGTGTTTGTTGCGATTGCTTGCAGCAGCGAGGGTTATAAGCTACCATTAAACAAGTGGTGCACAAGCCTGAGCTTTGAGGTCGATGTCCATGGCGCTGTTCCGTATCCGTTTCGTCGTGCTCTCGGATGGCGAGAGAGTCCCGATGTTGCTGGATGCCTCGGGGCTTCCGCATTGGTTTGCGACGCTGTTCGTGACCACGCAGGTGCGGAACAACAGCAAGGCGCCGAATACGATGTTTGCGGTTCTTGGGGCCGTGCGAAATCTTCTGGCGTGGGCAACAGCGCAGTCGATCGACCTCGAGAGTCGTTTCGCCCGTCGTGAATGGCTGCTGGAAGCCGAGATCGAATCACTCCGGGCCTACGCACAGTCCAGTATTGACTCATGCGATGCGCACGATCCTGTCGTCGTGCGCCTGCCGAAACGACGCGAAACTGCTCGCGCCGCACGTGGCCTGCCGGATGGGCGCGTATCAGGCAGTACGCAGTACATCCGCATGACCTATATGGCCGCCTATCTTGAATGGCTGGCCATTCGAATCATTGAACGAGAGGCCCGCCGCGTCGACGATGGGACACGCAGTGAGATCAAGGCAATGGCGGTCAGTATTCGTATGCGACGGCCAAGAAAATCGGCACGATCACTGCTGTCTGCCCGGCGAGGATTGTCCGAGGGATCGCAGCAACGCCTGCTTGAGCTGATGCGCCCCGATTCGAACGACAACCCGTTCGAGCACGAAGTCAGGCAGCGCAACGCGCTCATCATTCATCTCCTCTACGATCTTGGAATCCGTGCAGGCGAGCTCCTGGCGCTTAAGGTCAACGATTTCGATTTCCAACGCAATGAGGTCGTGGCCGCCCGGCGCCACGGCGATCCGAGCGACCCACGGGCGAACCAGCCGGTACTGAAGACCATGGATCGGCGGATCGCGCTATCGCCTGCACTGTCGGGCGAAGTATCCCGTTATGTGCTGGCGGAGCGTCGCCGGTACCCGAGGGCACGCCGTCACGAGTTCCTGCTGGTCACCCATCAGGCCGGCCCGTTTCAGGGCATGCCGCTCTCGATGAAGGGCTTGAACAAGCTGTTCGCCACGATCCAGCGCGCGGATCCGGATGTGCTGGGTGGTCTTACGGCACACGTACTCCGTCATACGGCCAACGATCGGCTATCCGCGATGTGGGATGCCCATGGCGTTCGATCCCCTGAGGAAGAGAAAATGCGCTCGTATCTGATGGGTTGGCGAGAGGGATCGGGAACCGCGACAACCTATACGCGCAGGCATGTTGAGAAGAAGGCGCGCGAAGCATCACTGAAGCTCCAGCAAACGCCACGGAAGGGGGAAGACCGATGACGAATTCAAACAGGTCGCTCGCAATCCAACGTACAGGTTCCATCACATCACGTGATGGCTACCCTTTTGAGCCCACTGCTTCGCACTGGAAGCTCTCACGGGATACAACGATTTCACTGCAGTGGGTTTCTGGTGAGCTCTCGTGCGTGATCGCAGAGTCGTTAATCAAGGTGCTCACGCACTACGCGATCCTCTACTCAGCGGATCACACATACAATCTGGCAACTCGGTTCCGAGCATTTTCTCGGTGGAGATATGCGCTTAAGGGCATGACAGATCAGATCGATTCAAGCGATCTCATCAGTTATCGAAGCACGCTGGATGCTCAACACGAATTTTATCTTGGCGTGCTCAGCGGTTTGTTCAAGGCCTGGATCGGGCTAGGGCTGCCCGGCGTTGACGCCGATGTTCCGTCGTTATTTGAGGGCTGGAGGCTCAAGGGCAACGTCAAGGGATTGGCAGTCCAGACAAAGTGCCCGGACAAAGGAGCGCTCACCGATCTCGAGTACCAAGGCCTTCAAGAGCGGCTCCTGGAAGGATTTGAGCGGGATGAGATCGATCTGGCTGACTACATGCTGGCCACATTGTTTTGTGCGACGGGTCGCCGTCCTGCCCAGCTGGCGGATCTCAAGGGCGGGGATCTGGTCGAAGCAAGGTCGTCCGATGGACTGCGCGAGTTTGTCCTTAACGTGCCGCGGCGCAAGGTGCGAGGTGGCGGATGGCGCGCCGAATTCAAGGCGGTTGCGTTGACACCCGAAATCGGAATGGCTGTGCGTGTGCTCATCGCAGAAAACGAAGTGAAGCTACGGACTTTGTGCAGCGATGTACGCGGCGAGGTGCTGAAACGGCTTCCGCTTTTTCCAGCGTGGAAGGTGATCAAAGATGCAGTTCTTAACGAGGGGGACGCGCTTTCAGAGTTGATGGCGACGGATGCCGCGCACCTCACTACGCCAGTTATGAGACTTCGCTTGGAGCGCACGGTCGCTGCACTGTCCGTAATCTCCGAACGCACCGATGGGCCGATCCGCGTTTTCCCGACACGGTTGCGGCGCACCCTCGCCACCCGCGCCGCAAGAGAGGGCTACGGGCCGCTCATCATCGCTGAGTTGCTTGACCATACCGACGATCAGAACGCGCGCGTCTACACGGAGAATGTCCCGGAACACGTCGACGCGATCAATGAAGCCATGGCGCGGCAGCTCGCGCCGCTCGCGCAAGCGTTCGCGGGCGTGCTCGTGCGGAGCGAGCGTGAAGCGTTGCGGGGCGACGACCCGACGAGCCGCGTGCGTACCGATAGCGGAAGTGCGGCAGGCACCTGCGGCCATTTTGGATTTTGCGGTGCACTTGCGCCGATCGCCTGCTACACCTGCAGGCACTTCCAGCCATGGATCGATGGACCTCATGAGGATGTGCTGCATGGTCTGCTGGCGGAGCGGGACCGCATCCGGCAACTGACCCGGGACATGGCGATCGCTGCCATCAACGACCGGACGATCTTTGCCGTCACGCAGGTCATCCAGATGTGCGCGGCGCGGAGAAGTGAGGTCAGCGCAGGTGAGCTCGATGGCTGAGATCGTTCACTTCGTCCCGCGGGCTACTCTGGATGCTCGTGACAACGTGAAGGAGTTCATTCGAATTTGCAGGGACGAGCTGACGGTGTTCGCTGTGGATCTGGATTGGAACGCCAACACCTGGCAGCAGGCAGGCGTGTCGTTCGGGAACCTGGATCAAACGACGCCGAAGCTCTCACCGTCGAAGGCGATGAAGACGCCGTTTCTCGACTTTGCCAAGGCCTATTTCAGGTACCAGCAAGGCCATAAGCCGACTGGCGCCAAGAACGAGATGAGGGCCCTCAAGTGCCTTGAGCGTGCGCTGGATGAACGCGAGCGCGGCATGGATCTTCAGCACGTCGATGCATCCTTACTTGATCGCGCAGCGGTCCTGGCTCGCGGGCACTATTCAGCAGGTGCGGCGTATCACGCGGGGCGTGAACTTGAGCGACTGGCGCGCTTTATTTCGGCTAAGCGGTTGATCGCTGCAACCCTCGATTGGAAGAGCCCGATTGCTCGTCCGGGCGACACCGTGCGAACCGGCAAGAAGGCGCAGGAGGAGCGAGATCGGAAGCTTCCTTCGGATGCGGCTTTGGATGCGCTCGCGGACATCTTTGCCTCCAATCCAAAGGTTGCTCGGGATGTCTTCACGACCTCGGTGGCCGTCATGTTGCTGTGCGCGCCTTCGCGCATCTCCGAACTCCTGGCCCTTCCGGAAGACTGCGAAGTGTGGGAGACGAAGCGCGATGGGAAACGCGCGTACGGGTGGCGGTTCCAGCCGGGCAAGGGCGGAGCACCGATGATCAAATGGATCCCGGACGCCATGGTCGAGGTAGCCCAGGAAGCTGTTCGGCGCGTTCGCGAAATGACGATCGAAGCGAGACGAATCGCATCCTGGCTTGAGCAGTACCCCGATCGGTTCTATCGGCACAGCGCCTGCCCGCAAGTCGAGGAAACCTGCCCTTTGAACGTGATGAACGCGGCCGCCGCCGTCGGCATCAACAAAGATGACCCCCTGTACTGCCGTACAGAGTTGCGCCGTCTGGGTCTGTCTGGACGCAACGGCGGTAACACCTTCGCGAGCATGAACAAATGGGCCCATGCGCGGCTGCCTGAGGGCTTCCCGTGGTTCGACGAGGGGCGTGGCGTCCGTTTCTCGGAGGCACTCTTCTGCGTTCAGTTGAATGCGCTGCGCACTGGCATGCCGGCAAGCCTGTGCCTGATACGGCGACCAACGAATAACGTTTTCAACAATGACCTCTGTACAAGACAGACAAGTGCAACCTACGTTGCCCCCGGTGTCTTCGATCGTCACGGGTACAACTCTGGTCGCACAAAGCCGTTGAAGGTGACATCGCATCAGTTCCGGCACCTGATCAACACGATGGGGCAACGGGGTGGGCTTGGCCAGTCGGAGATCGCGCGGTGGTCGGGCCGAGTCGATGTGAAGCAAAACCGCGTTTACGACCACATGTCGGAATTTGAGCTGGTCGATATGCTGCGGCAACACGACCCTGGGCTTTCACTGGATCGTTCCCTGACCGAAATTGCCGAGCAGATCGCCACGCAGCTGCCGATGACGCGTCAGGAGTTCAATGCGCTCACGATCCCGACCGCGCACGTGACCGAGTACGGTTTCTGCATCCATGACTACGTGATGTCGCCCTGTCAGCGCTTCCGTGACTGCCTGAACTGCACGGAGCAAGTGTGCATCAAGGGTGATCGACGGTTGGATCGCATTCGCACGCGTTACGCGCAGGTCAGTCAGTTGATGGAGCGTGCCCGGCGCGAAATTGCCGAAGGCTCCGCCGGCGCGGACCGGTGGTACGAGATCCACGCGCTGACAGAGAAACGGCTCGGCTCGCTCTTGGCGATCCTGGAGGATCCCTCGGTCAACGACGGGGCGATCATTCGACTGAACAATGACCAGGAATTCAGTCCGCTGCGCCGGGCGCTTGACGCCAAGGCGATCGCGGGCACGCTGAAGGAAGAGCACCGTTCGATGCTGGATGGCGCCCGCCAGATGCTAGAGCATTCGGATGGCTAAACACCTGGCCGACCGCGACATTGAACGTGTCGTGGAGATCCTCGATGGCTGGAAGGGCAAGCTGACGTGGGAAGCGCTCAGTGCCGCCTGCATGCCGGTCATTCACACCGCCCCAGCAAGGCAAACACTGGCGCGCAGTGTTCGGATCAAGGATGCGTTCAAGGCAGTCAAGCGGCGCCTCAGGGACGAACCAGAGCCGGCACTGAAAGCAGCGCCCAGCATGCGCGTGGCGATGGAGCGCATCGCGCGCCTGACAAACGAGAACGAGCGATTGAAGGCCGAGAACTCGCGGCTCCTGGAGCAGTTCGTCGTCTGGCAGTACAACGCCCACATTCGCGGATTGACCGACACCGACCTTGGCAAGGCGTTGCCGGGCATTGACCGGGGCAACACCGAGGGTTGATCGGCGAGCTCGCTGGCACCGGGTTAAGGATGTCGCGCTGCGTCAGGACTTCACTCGCCGGGTCCTTAGGACCGCAGCAAGCGGTCTTTCTCGGCTGCGGGCAGCTGTTCGAACGCCAGGATCATTCTGGCCAGGCGGTCATCGTCAGCGAACAAGTAGGCGACGGGTACTGACAAGGCACTCGCCAGGTGGGCGATCGTGCCCATGTCGGGCTCGTGTACCCCCAGTTCATAGCGATTGATGCGAGCACTGGCCACAAACGCATCCAAGCCTGCCTGTACGCCGAGTTCCTTCTGGGAAAGGTGGCACCGAATCCGCGCCTCCTTGAGGCGACGCTGGAAGACCAGTCGGACGTCGGTCCGTCGCGGCACGTTGCAAACCTGCGCAGGTGATGATCCTACGAGATTCGTAACTTTGCCTTGCGCGCGATACTACGAGTTTCGTAGCATGGGCGGCGAGCGTCTTTGGTGCCTGGCCTGTGAGGACCCTGGTATGTCAGTGCGGCTCATGTTCGATGATGACACCGGTATCCCGATTCCGTTGGACAACTATGCCCTGGAAGCCTGGGCCCTCCAGTACGTCCGTGCGTTGCATTCGGGCCGAATGGAAAGACTCATGGATCGGCTTGCCACGTCCTTTGCTACGAGCTTGGCGGAGTGCCTCGATGCGGACCTCAAGAGACCGAGCGATGCAAAGGTCCAGTACGCGACCAGCATTGCGCGCGAGCTCGGCATCGCGCTGCCGGCGGAAGCCCTGCGCTTCCGGGGACCCATGGATGATTTCATCGATCGCTTCTCAGAGCCGTTCCGGCAGCGGCACCGCAAACCGCATCCGGACGAATGATGCAGGATTGCGCGGCTCCACCCTGGACTAGGCACCTGCAATGACATCGACTGACCACTCATCCAGAACTTCTCGCCATGGCGTCCGCAAAACTGCTCCAGGATCTACTGCAGGCCGCTCGTCAGAGTACGGGGGCCAAAGAAATCGCCCGTGCCGAAGATGCCTTCTTCAAGGCTTTGCTCAAATCGACGGTTTACGCCCACGTACCCCTGGCGCCGACGCCCCCCGGGCGCATGCGCTTCGTGCAGTTCGTGCGCCCGGACAATGGTCAGACCGTCCTGCCCATTTTCAGCGATCGCGAACAGGCCGAGGTCGCCGCAGGCAACGTTCGCGCGATCATCGCCATGGCAGGCCGCGAACTGCTCGAACTGACCCGCGGCGCGACCCTCATGCTCAACCCCAACGTGGACCAGGTCGCGCTCTATCCGGCCGAGGTGGAAGCGATCCTGGCTGGGCAATCGATCGGAACGTTTTCGAAAGAAGGGATCGCGGAATCGGAGCCGGTGGGTGCGTGCCCACCGTCCTGCCCAACCGATGAGCTAACCTCGATTCTGCGGGAGCGCTTTGCAACCGAGCCGTTGGTACGCGCGGCCTATCTTGTCGAACTTCATCGCGGACCTGAGTTTGCTGACATTTCGCTGTTTCTCGGACTCATTGTCCCCGGAGCCCACCACGAACGGCTGCTTCAACTCACGAGCCTTTGGATCAAGCCTGCGCTGAAAGACTGGTCAACGCCGCTTTCGGTCATGTTATGCAAACCTGACGAAGAACTGCCAGAGTTCTTTCACCACGGTATCCAGTTCTATGGAACCTGATGTCATCATGGCGCCCTGCTGTGAAGCCATGCAGGATAACGACGCTGGCCTGCAGTACGATGGCGATTCCGTCGCGGGGGCGAATGTTCGAACAGGCGCTTCTGGCCCTCGGTTGGCCTGCGAATGCGGGCCAGAGCGGAGGGTGCACTTCGAAGCCGCATGTCGAACCAGCGACCGCGCTGGCGATGGTGTCGACGGAGACATGGACGGCCTTTTCACTGGGTACGGTGTTGCGCGCGTTTGAAATTGATCAATGTTCAGCGATTGTGCGCGTCGAGCGCTGACCAGCTGAATTTGTCGCAATGCCTTGAATCTTGCGGCGATTGCAACCGCATCTCCTGATCAGTTTGTAGCGCGCAGTGATGGTCAATCTTCTGCGCGCACCAACACTCAGCGTGAGCAGTAGCCGATCTGGTACATGCGGGAAGGGAGGTATCGATGTGACAGTGGCGCCGGAAACGACCACGCTGGAACAACTGACCCCGGGCGTCATCGTACGCGGCATCGTGCCCGATGCCGCGGTCTGTGTGGTCAACGTGCAGTGGCACGGTTCTGATGCACTGACGCTGATCTATCGCGAGCCATCGGGACGAGTGGCCGATCGGTTGGTGATGCGCAGCGAAGCGTCCGAGCTTGCCATCGTCGAATCCGGTCGCCCATGGAGCTTCGAGGGCGACGGCGCACTGTTCCGCCTGGTGTCCGAGGCGCAGCGCATCCGCTTGGCGCATCTGTTCGATCCCATGCTAGCCGTGCACACCTCGCTTGTCGAGCCGCTGCCGCACCAGATCACGGCCGTGTACGAGGCCATGCTGCCGCGTCAGCCACTGCGCTTCTTGCTGGCGGATGATCCGGGCGCGGGCAAGACCATCATGGCCGGGCTGCTGATGAAGGAGCTTATTGCGCGCGGCGATTTGCAGCGCTGTCTGGTGGTGTGCCCGGGCAGTTTGGCCGAGCAATGGCAGGACGAGCTTTACAAGCGCTTCCATCTCCCGTTCGAAATCCTGACCAACGACAAGATCGAAGCCTCGCGATCGGGCAACTGGTTTGCCGAGACACCCTTGGCGATCGCGCGTCTGGACAAGCTCTCACGCAACGAAGCGATGCAGGAACGTCTGCAAGCGCCCGACTGTTCCTGGGATCTGACCGTCTGCGACGAAGCGCACAAGATGTCGGCGTCGTTTTTCGGCAACGAAATCAAGTACACCAAGCGCTACCGGCTCGGACAGTTGCTGTCCACGCGCACGCGGCATTTCCTGCTGATGTCGGCCACCCCGCACAACGGCAAAGAGCAGGATTTCCAGCTCTTCATGGCCTTGCTCGATGGCGACCGCTTCGAAGGCCGCTTCCGCGATGGCGTGCACCAGGTCGACGTGTCCGACCTGATGCGGCGCATGGTCAAGGAAGACCTGCTCAAGTTTGACGGTGCGCCACTGTTTCCCGAGCGCATCGCCTACACGGTGCCCTTCAAACTCTCCGATCTCGAGGCGCAGCTGTACCGGGCCGTGACCACCTATGTGCGCGAGGAGTTCGATCGCGCCGCCAAGCTTGAAAATGAAGGGCAGGCTGGCACCGTTGGATTCGCACTCACCATCCTGCAACGGCGGCTCGCTTCCTCACCAGCCGCGATCGCGCACTCGCTGCAGCGCCGCCGCGAGCGCCTGCAAAGCCGCCTGCGCGAACTCGAGGTCATGCAGCGCGGGGCCCAGCTTGTAGCCATCACCGTCGCGCCACCGTTCAGTGCCGACGATCTCGAGGATCTGGACGACGCCCCCGAGCAGGAGGTCGAAAGCACCGAGGCCGCCATGCTCGATCAGGCCACTGCGGCGCGCTCCATCGAGGAACTCAAGGCCGAGATCCAGACCCTGCAAACGCTGGAGCAGCTTGCCAGTCGGGTACGGCGCAGCCCCGATGCCGATACCAAGTGGCGCGAGCTGCGCAGCTTGCTGCAGACCATTTTCACGCCAGGGGGTTTGCGCTCTGGCGTCGCTGAGGAACATGGCGTCTATATCGCCGCTGCATTACCTCGCCCGGTGCCTTCGCCCAGCCAGAAGCTGGTGATCTTCACCGAGCATCGCGACACGCTGCATTACCTCGAGGGCAAGATCGGCGATCTGCTTGGGCAACACGAAGCCATTGTCATCATCCATGGTGGCATCGGCCGCGAGCAGCGGCTGGCGGCACAGGAAGCCTTTCGCAACGATCCTACCGTCAAGGTGTTGCTGGCCACCGATGCTGCAGGCGAAGGCATCAACCTGCAGCGTGCACACCTGATGATCAACTACGACCTACCCTGGAATCCCAATCGCATCGAGCAGCGCTTCGGTCGTATCCATCGCATCGGGCAGACCGAAGTCTGCCATCTGTGGAACCTCGTGGCACAAGACACCCGCGAGGGCGACGTGTACCTGCGCTTGCTGGAAAAACTCGAACAGGCGCGCAGTACGCTTGGCGGCCGGGTGTTCGATGTGCTGGGTAAGCTGCAGTTCGAGGGCCGCCCCCTGCGCGATCTGCTGATCGAGGCTATCCGCTACGGCGAGCGAGAGGATGTCCGCCTGCGCCTGACACGCGCCGTGGATCATGCCGTGGATACCACCGCCATCCGCGATCTGCTCGAGGATCGCGCGTTGGCACACGACGCCATGGATGCCAGCCGTGTGGCGCGGATCCGCGAGGACATGGAGCGCGCCGACGCGCGCCGCCTGCAGCCGCACTACATCGAGTCATTTTTCCTCGAAGCCTTTCGTCGGCTGGGCGGCAGTGCCAAGCCTCGTGAACCCAACCGCTTCGAGATCACCCACGTGCCCGCCATAGTGCGCCAGCGCGATCGCATGATTGGCGTGCGCGAGGCCATCGTGCCGCGCTACGAGCGCATCGCTTTCGACAAGGCACTGTTGGCGCCGCCTGGCCAGTCGCTTGCGGCTTTCGTCTGTCCGGGCCATCCGCTGCTGGATGCCACACTCGATCTGATGCTCGAACGACATCGCGACCTGCTGCGTCAGGGCAGCGTGCTGGTGGACGAGGCCGACCTTGGTACCGTGCCGCGCGTGTTGTGCGCGCTGGAGCATGTCGTACAGGACGCCAGCCGAACGCGTAGCGGCCTGCAGCGCGCGGTGTCAAAGCGCATGCTGTACGTCAGCATCGATGGTCAAGGCCATGCGCGCCATGCCAGCGATGCGCCCTATCTGGACTGCCGCCCGTTGGCTGCTGATGAGCCTGCTTACGCAGACGTTCTGCAGCGCCCCGAATGTGCTTTCGTCGGTGCGCAGATCGAGCACCAGGTGCTCGACTATGCCATCGCGAAGGTCGTACCTGAGCATCTTGCTGAGGTGCGCACGCGCACTTTGGCGCGAATTGCCAAGACCGAAGTCGCAGTCAAGGATCGCCTGACCAAGGAGATCATGTACTGGGATCACCGTGCCGAGGAGCTCAAGGCGCAGGAGCAGGCCGGCAGGCCCAATGCACGACTCAATGCCGACGAGGCACTCAAGCGCGCCGATGCCTTGCAGTCTCGCCTGCGTATACGCCTGGACGAGCTCCAGCGAGAACGCCAGATCACCTCACTGCCTCCACTGGTGCAGGGGGCGGCGCTTATCGTGCCATTGGGCCTGATCCGCACCATGCAGGGCCAGCCCCTCGCCGCGACCGAGACGAGCGCGGTCGTCGATACGCAGGCCGCCGCCGCGCGCGCCCGGGCCATCGTCATGGAGGTCGAGCGTGGTTTGGGCTTCGACCCGATCGACCGCGAGTTCGAGAAGGTCGGCTATGACCTCGAGAGTCGCGTGCCCGGCACCGGGAAACTACGCCTCATCGAGGTCAAGGGCCGCACGAGCGGCGCCAGCGCGATCACCGTGACGCGCAATGAAATCCTCACCAGCCTCAACAAGCCCGACGATTACATCCTCGCCATCGTCGAGTTTCAGGAGGAAGGGCAGCACCGCGTGCATTACCTGCGCCAGCCGTTCCAGCGTGAGCCTGACTTCGGGGTCACCAGCGTCAACTACGACTTCGCCGAATTGCTGGCGCGTGCGGGGCGGCCGGAGTGAGCGCTTAGCGCTGCTTGTGCCGCGCACCCGTGTGGGCCAACTTCCATCGCAACGGGCAGCGTGCGGATTCTTGAAGTTGGCCCACACGCTGGCAATTGCTGGCCTTCCATACTTGCTGCCGTGGCCGTACTGCCTGCCCAGTATCACCGCCGCGCCAAGAACCGCAGATCTGAAGGCAGCCGACGTTGCAGCCCGAGGCGCAGAGGGGCAAGGTGCGACCCAGAGCCGTCATTCGAGCGGATTTGCCTTAAGCCTAATCGGCGTTCATGCGCCTAAGTTCTCGGAACCCGATGTTGAGCAATTCAGGGCGTAGTTCCGTCAACGAGCTTGCCGGTACGCCGAGCCACAGGAGGTTGCGGGCGCGGGTCACCGCGACATAGCCGATGCGCCCGACCTCGGTGTCCACGCCGGCCAACAGCGCGTTAGCGTGTTCCCTGTTCGCCAGGTACAGCACCGCATCGAGGCTTTCACCCTTTGCCTGGTGCACCGTGTCCACGCGGATGCGCGGCGCCTCGTCGTTCGCCGCCAGATCGGCGGCGGCAATCAGCGGAGCATGGGGCAAACCCCTCTTCGCGAGCTTATTGCCCAGATTGTCGGCACTCGCAAACCCGTGGTTCTGCGCGATTTGCGCCAGCAGTGCAATCGTTCTGTTTAGTAGCAGCGAATGCCACTGCGCGGCCCCAGTCAACGTCGCGGCCGGCAGTCCCGAAACCGGGTTGCGCGTGTATGCCCACACGAGCCGGCGCAGAGCCCGATCATCCGGGTAGCCCGCAGGCTGCGTGATTCTTGCGACGAGTCCCTGTGGCGGGTCAGCCAGCAGACCGACGATGCCGGTGGCCACTAGCTTGAACGCGCCGAGGTAGTCCTGATGTCGGTCGCGCAGGATCGCGGCCTGTGCGAGGCGCTTGACCGTTCCCTTGCCTGGTGCGCCTTCTTTGCCGGCGAGCTTGTCGGCCATGTCGCGGCCGCGGCAGAGCACCGCCGAGCGTTCGAGCTTCAGGTCAGCTGCCAGCACCGCCGCCTGAAACGCAGAGATGAGGTTTTCCCGCTCGGCGTTGCGATAGGTAACGAAGAAGGTGCCATGCGTCGTGTCGGGCGCGACCCTGTCCGCGGTGTCGGCGCGCGTCGACAGCCGGTTGGCCAGCTCTAGTACCGCCGGCACGGATCTGTAGTTTCTGGTGAGCCTGAGACCACTGACACCCTTCCGCTGACCATAACGCGTCAGGAACGCACCATTGGCGCCTGCGAACTCGTAGATGCCCTGGCTCGGGTCGCCGATCAGCGAGACCTGGCAGCCGGCGCCGATCAACTGTTCGATGATGGCTTGATGCACCGTACCGATGTCTTGCGCCTCGTCGATCAGGACATGCGGGTAGCGGCGGGCCAAGGCGCGGAGAATGCCGGGTTGCTCTGCCAAGGTGCGGTAGCACCAGTAGCGCCCAAGGTTGTGAGTATATGCACCGACCTGCCCAAGGCGATGGACGAGGCATTTTGCTTGCTCGGTGTTTAGCTTGCGCGTGCCGTCGTTTTCTGAATAGCAGAAGTAGACTCCGTCGTTGTCGATGCCGACTTGCATCTTCGTGATTTCGCGCGGGTATGAGTCTGTCTGAAACCTGAAGCCGGCAAGGAAAGCCTCTTCGCCCATCACGAGGAATGCGGCCGTCTTCGCGCCCATCGTCCGATAGGCGTGTGGGCGCAGTACGTTGCCGGTGATGAACCCATCCAGCGTGCCGATCTCGACGCGGTCATGGGCGACACCGGCGGCCGCGTCTCGGACGAGGTTCTGGTACTCCTGCCGGAAGGTCTCTACAGCGACATTGGAGAACGACAACAAAGCGATACGGCCGCGGTGATCGCCAAGCTGCCGGCGCATCTGCGCGAGGCGGCGTACCGCAGTGAACGTCTTACCGCTGCCGGCGCAGGCAATCACGGACATTGGCGCGAGCGGAGCTCCGATGATCTGCAACTGCTCGGCAGAGGGCTGGGTCACTGACCGGCCTGCTCAGGCTGTTTGCCTTGCTTGGCCTGACAGGCGTGGGCAATCGCCTCGCGGATGTACTCCGGCACCACGCAAGCGGCGCCATTGGCAATCACCTGCGCGAGCGCCTGGCCGAAACGTCCCTTCTGCACGTTGTTCTGCGGACGCTCGAACATGCCGCTGAAGAGGGCGCGGGCCTTGGCTGCGTCGCCTTGTGCAGCCTCGACCGCAGCCGCGACGCTCTCGCCGATCTTCGGGTGCAATTCCTTGAGCGCCGTCAGCATCGCCGTGCGGTTGTTGGCATGCAGGGCTAAGTCGTATTCGAACGTCTTGAGCCCATGGAAGACCTTGACGAAGGCGTCCTCGCCTTCCTTCATCTTGGCGGTGTAATCCGATACCTTTACTGCATCGCCGGGTGCGGGATAGACCGCCTGAAGTTCCTCGCTGCGTTCGTCTTCATCTACCGGGTCCGCGTCGGTAATGACCGCCACTGGGATCTTCAGCGCCTTTTCGCCGAACAGCGGCAGGAACGAGTCGAAGTTCAGTCCTTCGACACTGATCAGGCTGACGCCGTGTTCGCGCAGCTTGTAGCCGCATTTCTCGGCGAGCACGCTCACCAACATCAGTTCGGCGGCGCCTTCGACGAAGATGACGCGGCGGGCGAAGAACAACTCAGCCCGGGTCACGTCGAGGTAGCGTTCCAGCTTCTCCCGTTTCCCCTTGCCGAAAGTGATCGTGCGCGGAAAGAACGTCTCCACGGACGTCTCTGTGTCGACCAGGCAGGCGAGGCTGTCGAGATCGGCGATGCTGGCGAAGTAGGGGGAGTGGCTGGTGACGAACAATTGGACGGGCTTCTCGCCCTCGACGGCCCTGATCTTTTCCAGATAGCTGAGCAGTACCGCCTGGAGCTGCGGATGCAGGTGCGCCTCCGGCTCCTCGATAATCAGGCTGCGGTAGCTCGCTTCCGGGTTCTTGGCCAGTTCGCTGAGTACCACGGCCATGAAGATCAGATTGTTGAAGCCGAGTCCGTTCTGCTCGATCTCGAATGCATCCACGAGCAGCGACAGGCGCGAGGCCAACCGCTGGAAGTCGCTGCCGCTCAGGCCGAGGTCGAGCGCCTGCGCGAGCTGTGGGCCGAGCATGGTGTCGTGACGGCTCTTGATCGCCGTATGCGTGTTGACGACCGGCGCGTGCTGCTTCAATTTCTCGTCGAGTTCCTTCAGCGCTTTGTTGATCCCCTCGCGCCCCGCGTCGTCAGCAATGAGCTGGAACAGCCGCGACAATAGACTGGTGCGGTTGGGCCTGAGTCCCTGCGAGGCATCCCGTAACGGCGGCAGGTAGACACCGCGCAGGTTCTCCATCATGTCCGCGGTCAGGCCAACGTCCTCGTGGTCGCCGCACCAGCGTTGGGCGCGCAGCCTTCCGGTCTTGTCGGCTTCCGAGTAGCGGATAGTGATATGGGCTTCGAGCTTGCCGTTCGCATCGGGCTTCAACGCGGCTAGGAAATCGGCCTCGTCATCCGGGTCCAGGTCGCGGAAGACGTACTGGAACTCGATGTCGCCGGCCGGCGCGCCGCCATTCGGCCTGTGTATGTCGTCGGCGTCGAGGCGCGGATAGGGATCGTCGTGCCCCGCCAGCAGGGCGCGCAGTGCATCGACGACGGCGGTCTTGCCGACGTTGTTGGTTCCAACGAGAGCGTTTAGTCCAGCCTGGAAGCTCAGTTCAACGTCGTGCAGCTTCCTGAAGTTCGAAACCCGCAGTTTGGCCAGATACACAGCGCCCCTCCGCCCCTTCCAAACACGCCAATGGTCCGTGCCGGATCCAGAGGGAGTCAACATGGATTGAATGACCGCTACTGGCCGGCTCTCACCGATCCAGACGCAGGATGTTGATGACCGCAGAGCTGTTCAAAGCGGACACCACCAAGGGTGTCGCTACAAAGTGGCCCGCGAATACCAGCACACCCGGTCAGCGTAGTCAGAATTCGCACAGCGCCCGAGTGGCCTCACATCGTGGTCATGCGCTTGCCGTCTCTGCTCAGCGCTCGCGACGCACACCCTTGAAGGGCGTCTTGTCGGTCGTTTTCACATCGATGATTCGGCCATTGGGTGCGCGCTTCGCCCAGTTGCCGGCGGGTGTCTTGAACTGCGAGCGGTCGCGGACGGCGCCGTTGCGATGGCCGTCGCCAGTCGGAGGATTGGTTGCCATGGTTTCACCTGATTGGATGAAATTCAACATCAGAGTAGCTTATTCGACATAAATATGCAAATATAGCGCTCTGATTCAGAGGATAGCGCTATGTTGATCGAACTCAGCGTCGCCAACTACCGCTCCATCCGCGATCGCCAGACCTTGTCCTTGGCGGCAGGGCTCGGCACTGAAATGCGCGGCCCCAACGTGGCCGATGTGCCCGGCGATCTCGCGCTGCTGCGCGTCGCAGCGATCTATGGCCCCAACGCCTCGGGCAAGAGCAACCTGTTCAAGGCGCTCGGCGCGCTGCAGCAGCTGGTGCAGTGGTCGGCCTCTGCCTTTCAGTTGGGCCTGCCGTTGCCGGTGGTGCCGTTTCGACTTGAGGCAGCGACTGAAGAGCAGCCCACTGAGTTCGAGATCCACTTCATCGCCGGCGATGGCGTTCGCTATCAATACGGGTTGGCGGCAACCGCCCGCCAGGTCCACGAGGAGTCGTTGATCGCCTATCCGCACGGCCGCGCGCAGCGATGGTTTGAGCGCACCCGCACGAGCGAAGGGAACGCTACTTGGAAATTCGGCCCCAACTTTCATGGTTCCGCCGCACTGCGCAAGAGCTGGCAGAAGAACACCCGCGACAACGCGCTGTTCCTTTGCGCCGCCGTCGCAAACAATAACGAGCAACTGCGACCTGCGTTCCAGTGGCTGACGCAAGGGCTGATCGTGGTCGCGCCGGGCATGACCATGAATCCGTTCTTGAGCCTCGAATTGCTGCGTTCCGAGGCCGGCGCTCACCGCATCATGGGCTTGCTGCACGCTGCGGACATCGATATCGACCACCTCGAGTTGAAGGAGGAAGACGCTCCGCCTCCGCCGCCCGGCATGGCGCGCATCGATATCCGCCTGCCGGTGCCGCCAGGTTTTCCTTTGCCGTCGGTCCAGAACAAATTCCTGCGGGTGATGTCCTGGCACAAGCGCAGGGATGACGGCGAAGCCGTGGTTTTCGACTTCAGCGAGGAATCCGACGGCACGAGGAAGCTATTCGACTATGCAGGCGGCTTGTTGCAAGCCATCGACCGTGGCGCCACGGTCTGCATCGATGAGCTGGATCGCAGCTTGCATCCGCACATTACCCGATTCCTGGTCGAGCAATTCCAGCCTTCGAACAATCCCAACAACGCGCAACTTGTCTTCAGCACTCATGACGTCACGCTGATGGACCAGGATTTATTGCGGCGCGACCAGATCTGGTTCATCGAAAAGGATGCTCAGGGCAGCTCGCGCTTGTATCCGCTGCTTGACTACTCGCCGCGCAAAGGCGAGGCGCGAGAGCGCGGGTACCTCAAGGGTCGATATGGTGCAGTGCCATTGACCGGCACACTGGAGTCCTGACGTGTCGCGGCGCTCGCGCAGCATGCAAAGCCTGCGGCGCAAGCCAGGGTTCCGGAAACCGCGTGAGATCACCCTGATCATTTGCGAGGGCGGGTCCGAGCGCGTGTATTTCGATGCCCTGCGCAACCACCTGCGTCTCACCACCACGGAAGTTTCATTCCCCTGCCCGCAGGGTTCGGCACCGATCAACGTGGTGAAGTGCGCCGAGCAAAAAGCCAAAGAGCGTGGCGGCTACGAGAACATCTGGTGCGTTTTCGATCGCGACGAACACGAATCCTTCGATCGCGCGCGCGCCAAGCTCCAGCAGCACAAAAGTCGCTGGCACCTGCACGAAGCCGTGTCGATCCCCTGTGTCGAATTCTGGCTGCTGTTGCATTTCGAGTTCACCGACGCGCCGTTTTCCGACTGCGACGCCGTCATCCGCAGACTCGTGCAGCATCTTCCCGGCTACACCAAGAACGATCCGCGCCAAGTACCGCCCTTGCTCGAACGCCTTGAGCAAGCCATGCAGCACGCCCAGCGCCTCGAGTCGCAGCGGACGACGATCGGCGACAATCCCTACACCTCGGTGCACCACCTCGTGCGGCACCTGCAGGGTATCGCCGCCAAGGATCCCAGGGCATGACCGTCAAAAAACTCATCGAAGTCGCGCTGCCGCTGGAAGCGATCAACATCGCCAGCGCGCGCGAGAAGTCCATCCGTCACGGCCACCCCAGCACCCTGCATCTGTGGTGGGCGCGCCGGCCGCTGGCGGCGGCGAGGGCGGTGATCTTTGCGCAGATGGTGGATGACCCATCGAGTCACCCAGATCTGTTCAGGACCGAAAAGGCGCAGGACAAGGAACGCCAGCGTCTGTTCCGCATCATCGAAGACCTGGTGCGGTGGGAGAACACCACTAACGAGACGGTGCTGCAGGCGGCGCGCGATGAAATCTGGGCAAGCTGGCGGCGCGCCTGCGCCGAGCACGCGGATCATCCGCGTGCGAAAGAGCTGTTCGACCGCCACAAGCTGCCTGCCTTCCACGACCCCTTCGCCGGCGGCGGTGCGCTGCCGCTGGAAGCGCAGCGGCTGGGACTGGAGAGCTACGCCAGTGATCTCAACCCGGTGGCGGTGCTGATCAACAAGGCGATGATCGAGATCCCGCCGCGCTTCGCCGGCAAGCCGCCGGTGAACCCCGAGGTGCGCGCCAACCAGCGCGATCGCCTCACCACCTGGCGTGGTGCGCAGGGCTTGGCCGAGGACGTGCGCCACTATGGCCAGTGGATGCGCAACGAGGCCGAGCGACGCATCGGGCACCTGTACCCCAAGGTCGAGGTAACGGCCGAGATGGCCAAGGACCGGCCCGACCTCAAGCCCTACGTGGGCAAGCAGCTTACGGTCATCGCCTGGTTGTGGGCGCGCACGGTGAAAAGCCCCAATCCCGCGTTTGCCGACGTGGACGTGCCGCTGGCCTCCACCTTCATGCTCTCCACCAAGCCGGGCAAGGAGGCGTATGTCGAGCCGGTGATCGAGGACGGCAGCTACCGGTTCACGGTGAAGGTGGGCAAACCCAGGGACGCGGAGGCAGTGAAGAACGGCACCAAGCTCTCACGCGGCGCGAACTTCCAGTGCCTGATGTCGGGCACACCAATCGCAGGCGACTACATCAAGTCCGAAGGCAAGGCCAGGCGCATGGGTGCGCGGCTGATGGCGATCGTCGCGGAGGGGGATCGCGGGAGGGTCTATCTCGCACCGACGCCGGAGCATGAGGCAGCCGCGCGGAAGGCTAAGCCGGAGTGGAAGCCGGAACAGTCGCTGCCCGACGACCCGCGCAACTTCTGGACGGTGCAATACGGACTTACAACATACGGCGACCTTTTCACCCCACGCCAGCTCGTCGCCCTGACCACCTTCTCCGATCTCGTGAGTGAGGCGATGCAGCAGGTCAAGCGCGATGCGCTCGCCGCCGGCCTGCCCGATGACCCCACTCCGCTCCGCGACGGCGGCACCGGCGCCACCGCCTACGCTGAGGCGGTGGGGGTGTATTTGGGGCTGGCTGTGGACAAGGTTGCCGACCGCAACTCGACGGTTTGCGCATGGGCCAGTCTGCGCGAACACGCGCGGAATACCTTCGGCAGACAGGCAATACCGATGGTCTGGGACTTTGCCGAAAGCAACCCACTTTCGGATTCGAGCGGCAACTTTGCTGGAGGGATTGTTTCCATCGTTGCAGGGCTTAACTCCATGTGCCCGACGGCAGCGGGGCACGTCTGTCAGGCCGATGCCCAATCACAGGCGATCGCTGCTGACAAGGTCATCTCGACTGATCCGCCTTACTACGACAACATCGGCTACGCCGACCTGTCGGATTTCTTCTACGTCTGGCTGCGTCATTCGCTGCGGCCGATGTTCCCGGATCTGTTCGCCACCGTGGCCGTGCCCAAGGCCGAGGAACTAGTTGCGACCCCATACCGACACGGCAGCAAGGAGAAGGCAGAGACCTTCTTCCTCGACGGCATGACGCGGGCGATGCATCGCCTGGCCGAGCAGGCACATCCTGCCTTCCCGGTCACCATTTACTACGCTTTCAAGCAGGCCGAAAGCGATGGTGCCGACGGCACTACAAATACCGGTTGGGACACTTTTCTGGCCGCAGTCATCGAAGCTGGGTTCGGCATCAGTGGCACTTGGCCGATACGCACAGAGTTGGACAGGCGCATGATCGGCTCGGGCACCAACGCCCTGGCCTCCAGCATCGTGTTGGTATGCCGCCCGCGTGCCGCCGATGCGCCCACCGCTACGCGCCGCGAGTTCGTCACCGCACTCAAGGCTGAACTGCCCCAGGCACTTGCCCATCTGCAGGCCGGCAACATCGCCCCGGTGGATCTGGCGCAGGCAGCGATCGGCCCCGGCATGGCAGTCTACACGCGATATGCGAGGGTGCTTGACGCCGAGGGCAAGCCGTTCAGCGTGCGCGAGGCGCTGGCGCTGATCAACCAGACCCTCGACGAGGCGCTGGCCGAGCAGGAAGGCGACTTCGATGCCGAGACGCGCTGGGCGCTGACCTGGTTCGAGCAAAACGGCTTCGCCGAAGGCGAGTACGGCGTGGCCGAACAGTTGTCCAAATCCAAGAACACCAGCGTCGCCGGCATGGTCGAGGCCGGCATCCTCGAATCAAAACGGGGCAAGGTGCGATTGCTCAAGCCGGAAGAATTGCCGGCTGACTGGAACCCGGCTACGGATCCGCGCCTCACCGCATGGGAGGTCGTCCACCAACTGATCCGCGTGCTCGGCGCGGGCGGCGAGCGCGCCGCCGCGGCACTGCTGCAAGCGCTAGGCACCAAGTCCGAGATCGCCCGCGAGCTGGCCTATCGCCTCTACACCTTGTGCGAACGCAAGAAGCGCGCTGCGGAGGCGCTTTCCTACAACGGTCTCGTCCAGAGCTGGCCCGAAATCGCGCGCCTGGCGCAGCAAACACCGCGTGCCGTTGCGCCAAGCACCGACGATTTGTTCGACACAGGGGAGAACTAAGCGATGTCCAAGCTGCGCACCGCACAGGGTGACGATCATCCCGATGCCGCCCTCAAACATTTGCTGGATGCACAAGCCCTGTTCGGACAGAGCCGAGCCGATGGCGCAGGGTATCTGAGCGGCTATGTGGTGGAATGCGCGCTCAAGAGTATCTGGCACCTCGAGACTGGAACATCAAGGCAAGGACACGATCTGCGTGGCTTGACTCAAGCGGTGAGCGCTGTGGCAACTGTTGCCGGTGCCAAGACCGCACGTTACTTCAAGACAGCGACAAGTGGCGTGCCCTCATCAGTCATCGCCCAGTGGAAGCCAGAAATGCGTTATCGGGCGCCAAGCATGTCGCCGGGCGACGCTCAGGCATGGTGCACTATCGCCGATGCCGTGTATCAGGAAACCGTCGCCCAGATGCAACTTGATGGAGTGATCTGATGCCATTCATTCATTTCGACGAAGCGAAACAGGCTGCGATGGCGGACGTAGTGACATGGGTAGGCACCACTTCGCAAGACATTCGCGCGATGCTCATCGTGGATTTGTTCGGCAAGCTGAGGCTCGCCCTGTGGTCGAACGCCGCAGCGGACACCACTAGTCTTGTACAGAACCTGGTGGCCAACTGCGGCGCGTGGTGGACGGGCGAGGTGCTGCGCGTCAAGGAACTCGACTCGGTGACTGCCAAGGCCTATGACTCGGCGTGGGATTCGGCGCGGCCCGACGAAAACGAGCCACGTTTTCGCGCACATGACCGTCACCGCAGCCGCGCCGCGTGGTTTGCGGGGCCGATCGAGCCGCCCTGGGAAGCATCTGGGAATGAGCCGTCAGTCATTGTGTTCTATTCGTTCAAGGGCGGTCTTGGCCGCAGCACACTGCTTGCCTCGTTCGCGATCCAGCGGGCACGGGCGGGCGAACGCGTGTGCATCGTGGACTTCGATTTGGATTCTCCAGGCGTGGGGCGATTGCTCTCGGCCGACACACAAGGGCTTACCGCGCGCTGGGGCGTGGTGGACTTCCTGCTCGAACATTCGCTGACCGATGCACCGCTTGCGGACTACTTTCACCGCTGCGACCGCGTGGCGGGGGCGGGCGAGATTGTCGTCTTTCCAGCCGGCAACATGGACGAGGAGTACGCCGACAAACTGGCGCGGATAGATCTCGAAGAAGCGCCCGCAGCCCACGACAGCGGACTTTGGAAGTTGCTTGCTCGCATGCGCGAAGAACTGAAACCACGGTGGGTCTTGTTGGATGCGCGTACCGGCATTTCGGAGCCGGCGGGTCAGTTGCTGTCGGGCATAGCGCATCTGCATGTGCTTCTGGGCACGACGCAAGACCAAAGTTGGCAGGGGCTCAACCTCGTGCTCGACCGCCTTGGGAAGGAGAGAGTGCTGGCCGAGCGCCCCCAGGCGGAAGTGCTGTTGGTGCAAGCGATGGTGCCCTCCGGCGAGCCTGGCAAAGCAGCAAAGGAAGCATTTGCTGCCCATGCAGAAGAAGAGTTCGACGAGCGCTTCTACGCCGCTGAAGAGGGCGAGGCTGGGGGCGACATCGATGATCGCTTCTGGACCCTCGGGGATAAGGACAGCCAGGACGCACCGCATGCACCGATGCCTGTGGACTACGACAGCAAACTGGCGAGCTTTGGGGATATCGCCGAGGTTGCCAATGCGCTTTGCAGCGGGCCCTATCTGCCGATTGTCGAGCGCATCGTGAGCCGCTTCCTGATGGAGCACGAAGCATGAGCAACCCGTGGAACGACAAGCGCCACACGCTGTTACAGGCGCTACAGAATATTGGCAGTTCGGGCAGGGCTGAAGGCGCCCATCTAGATCGAATAGGGCCGGGCTACTATCCGGTAGCTGAGCACTTGCGTCTGCTCGACCCGGACGTGGTGCTGGTGGTAGGCCCGCGTGGATCGGGCAAGACCGAGATCGCGCGCGTGTTGACTGACGCTGCGTTGTTCGATGCGGTGAAGCTTTACGCGCCAGCCGTGCGCCTGCCGGTCGGGCGCGCGGAATGGTTGCGTGTCTATCCTGCGGGGACCGAGACCTTTGAAGGCATCGGTCTGCGCACCTTCATGAACACGGCGGTAGACGGCACAGAAGCCTTGCGTGAACTGTGGTTCGCCTACCTTGTGCGAGCCCTGAAAGGCCATCTGGATGAGCAAGGTCGATCCGACGTAGCTCCGCTGCTCGCACCCCCAGCGGCGAACATTGAGGCCATTTGCGGCGCCTTTCGCGAGTTAGGGACCAAGCCTGTTGTGGTGCTGGATCGGCTGGACGAGCAACTGAAGCAGCAAGGTCGCTATGTGTTTGCGACTTACGACGAGCTGGACACGCTCGGGGACGGCGATTGGATGCTGGTTGAAGCTGGAGTGCGTGGCTTAGTGGCATTGTGGGCCGCCTATGCACGCCGCTGGCGGCGTATCCGCGCCAAACTGTTTCTGCGCACCGACCTGTATGAACGGCACGCCAAGGCCGGCGGCGCGGATCTTGCCAAGCTCGCCGCTGGGCGCGTGGAGTTGGTATGGAGCGACCGAGACCTCTACGGTCAGCTGCTTAAGCGTATGGCCAACGTGGACGTCGTCCTGGCCGACTATGTGCAAGCCATCAAAGGCGTGTCATGGAGCAAAGACCCATCACTGGGCCAGATTCCGAAGTTGCGAACCTGGCAGGACGCCCGCCCGGTGGTAGAGCGTATGGTCGGCATCTACATGGGCGCGAACCAGAAAAAGGGGCTGGTCTATCGCTGGCTGCTCGATCATGTGCGCGACGGACTGGGTCGTGGCTATCCGCGCCCATTCGTGCGGCTGATGGAGGAGGCCGCACGCCTGGAATTGCAGGCCTTCGGCACATTGAGGTCACCGCGATTGCTGGAGCCGGCATCGCTGCGTCGTGCGCTTGATCGCGTATCAAACGGCCACGTCACCGATTCGAAGGATGAATGGCCATGGCTGGATGCCATCAAGGAAAAACTACTCGGTAATCCACTTGTGCCCTACACCGAAAAAGCAGCGATCAAGTTGCTGGAGGGACTATTGGACGCGAGGGACAGGGCATCGCCGCCATTCGAAGGCCGCGAGTTGCTCGATTACTTGCTGGAGCTGGGCATCTTCCGGCGACGGTCAGTGGACGGCCGACTTGATGCCCCTGATTTGTATCTCGCAGGTTTGGGGCTCAGACGCAAGGGTGGCGTAAAGAAAAAGAGATAGAAGATTAGAGGAATAAGACAGCATGGCCATCACCAACCAGGACCGCGCCGGCAAGGCCATGGACCTGCTGCGTGCCGGATTGGCGCCGTTCGTCGAGCGCGAGATCCAGAGCGCAGTGAAGACCGGCAGTGTGCGCATGGACGCGATCCGCCGCTTTGCCGACGACCCGCTGTTTGCCGACAAACCCATCGCCGAGTGGGATGTGGCCGGGTTGCTCAAGCTGATGGCTGAAACCTGGAATGAGGTGTTCCGCAAAACCCTTGGTTTCAGCGAGCGCAGCATTGCCATGGAGCTGCGCGACTGGCGCAACAAGTGGGCGCATCAAAAATCGCTCAGTAGCGACGATGCCTACCGCGTGTTCGACTCGGTGGGCCGCCTGCTGGCGGCCGTCTCCGCACCACAGGTCGAGGAGATCGACAAGCTCAAGCAGGAGCTGCTGCGTATACGTTTCGAGGAACAAACGCGTGGCGAAAAGCGCAAGGCCGGCGGTTCGCTGATCGAGGCGGCCCAGGCCGGCAACATCAAGCCCTGGCGCGAGGTGGTCACGCCGCACCCGGACGTGGCCAGCGGACGTTTTCAGCAGGCCGAGTTCGCGGCCGACCTGCAGCAGGTGCACCTGGGCGAGGGCAGCGACGAGTACCTGAAGCCCGCCGAGTTTTTTCGTCGCACCTACCTCACGGAGAGTCTCAAGCACCTCCTCGTGGGAGCAGCGCAGCGCCTGTCAGGCGAGGGCGGCGATCCCGTAGTGCAGTTACAGACCAACTTCGGCGGCGGCAAGACGCACTCGATGCTGGCGCTGTACCACCTGTTTTCGGGCGAGAAGCCGGGGGCTCTGCCGGGCGTGGACACGCTCTTGGCCGAAGCCGGCATCCGCGCCTTGCCCTCTTCGGTACGGCGCGTGGTGCTGGTGGGCAACCGCATCTCACCCGGCAATCCGACGACCAAGCCCGATGGGACCGTGGTGCGCACGTTGTGGGGTGAGCTGGCCTGGCAATTAGGGGGCAAGAAGGCATTTGCGCGGATCCGCGGGGATGACGAGCACGCGACCAGCCCGGGCGACGCGTTGCGTGAACTGTTCAAGACGTATGGCCCCTGCCTGATCCTGATCGATGAGTGGGTGGCCTACGCCCGCCAGCTGCACGAAGGCCGTGACCTGCCGGGCGGTGACTTCGAGACCCAATTCAGCTTTGCGCAGGCACTGACCGAATCGGCCAAGCTGGCGGGCAACTGCCTGTTGGTCGTCTCGCTGCCGGCGTCCGACACCAGCGGTTCTCCGCACACGCAGGGCGACGATGTCGAGGTCGGTGGCCTGCGCGGGCGCGAGGCCCTGGACCGCCTGCGCAACGTGATCGGGCGTGTGGAGTCGTCATGGCGACCAGCCAGCGCCGAGGAGGGTTTCGAGATCGTGCGGCGGCGCCTGTTCGAAACGCTTCCGGGACCCGATGCTTACAAGCAGCGCGATGTGACCGCTCGTGCCTTCGCCGAACTGTACGCCACGCATGCCGCCGAGTTTCCGACGGAGTGCCGCAGCGCCGATTACGAGAAGCGCATCCAGGCGGCTTATCCCATTCACCCCGAAATCTTCGATCGTCTCTACGGCGACTGGTCCACGCTGGCCAAGTTCCAGCGCACACGCGGCGTGCTGCGGCTGATGGCCACGGTGATCCACAGCCTGTGGCAGCAGGGCGATCGCGCACCATTGATCCTGCCCGCCTCGATTCCCATCGCCGATGCGCGCGTGCAGTTCGAGTTGACACGCTATCTCTCGGACAACTGGGTGCCGATCATCGCCCGGGACGTCGACGGCGCTGAATCGCTGCCGCTACGTATCGATGGCGAGCAACCCAATCTTGGCAAGTATTCGGCCACGCGCCGCGTCGCCCGCGCGATCTATCTCGGTTCGGCGCCACAGGCACAGGGCGCGCATCGCGGAATCGAGGATCGGCGCATCAAACTGGGCTGCGTACTGCCCAGCGAATCCCCGGCGGTTTTTGGTGATGCCCTGCGACGTCTGGCAGCTTCAGCCACCTACCTGTACCAGGACGGGCAGCGCTTCTGGTACGACACCCAGCCGACGGTGACCAAGCTTGCCGAGGATCGTGCCGAACAACTTGCGCGCGATCCCGACAAGGTAGCGATGGAGCTGGAGCGTCGCTTGCGCGTACACCTGCAGCGCGTCCGCGGCGGCTTCGCCGGCATCCATCCCTTGCCACGCAGCGGTGCCGATGTCCCCGACGAATTGACAGCGCGACTGGTCGTGCTGGGTCCTGAGCATCCGCACACCCGCGAGGAGGACAATGCAGCGCAAGCGGCAGCCCGGGCGATTTGGCAGTCCCGTGGCAATGCGCCCCGTCTCTACCTCAACACGCTGGTGTTTCTGGCCGCTGACAAGGCGCGTCTGCAGGACCTCGACGAGGCGCTTCGCCGCTATCTGGCCTGGCAGTCGATCCTCGACGAGAAGGAACCGCTCGATCTCAGCCCGTTCCAGACGCGCCAGGCCGAAACCCAGCGCCAGGCAGCCGATGGTGCGATCGAGGCTCGCTTGCCCGAGACCTACCAATGGCTGCTGGTACCCGAGCAGGCCACGCCGCAGGCGTCGATGGTCTGGAAATCCTTCCGCCTGAGCAGCAGCGATGACCTGGCAGCCCGTGCCTTCAAAAAGCTGCGGAGCGATGAAGCGCTGTTGCAGAGCTTCGGCGCGAGCATGCTGCGCAAGCTGCTGGACGATGTACCGCTGTGGCGCGGCGAGCATGTGCCCGTCCACCAATTGATCGAGGACTTCGCACGCTATCCCTATCTGCCGCGATTGGCCGACCCGCAGGTGTTGTTGCAGACCGTGCGCGATGGCGTATCCGCGCTGACCTGGCAGGCCGATACCTTCGCGTGGGCTGAAAGCTATGACGAGCGCGCGCAGCGCTATCGGGGTCTATGCGGCGGCCGTCTGCCGCCGGAGAGCGGTCTCGAGGCCGGCCTGCTAGTCAAACCTGACATTGCGCATGCACAGATGCAGGCCGAGCAGCAGGTAACGTCCGGTGCCGGCGGCATGCAGGCTCTGCCCGTTACTGCTCGATCCGGGGTGGCGTTGGATCCGGTCACACTCGAAGCCACTGCGAACACTCGCCAGCGTTTGCGTCGCTTCCACGGCAGCGTGACGCTCGACCCTACACGCATCGGCCGTGACGCCGGGCGCGTGGCCGAGGAGGTGCTCGCGCATCTGCTGGCGCTGCCGGGTGCCCAAGCGCACGTGTCGCTGGAAGTCCAGGTCAGCGGTTTCGATGACGTCAACGAACAGGTGCAACGCATCGTCACCGAAAACGCACGCACGCTGAAGTTCGAGCCGGGCGGTGGATTCGAGTCCGAGTGAGCTGCATCGATGCGATCTCGATCGAGCAACGCTGCAGGCGCTCCATGCGCAGTCGATTGCCGGCCGCGTCGTTGAGTCGGATGGGTGGAGCGGCATTTACTGTACGTCGCCTGCACGCGAGCTTGGGACCACCTGCTCGTCACCAGCGCAGAGCCGGGGTCGGAGTTCTTGGATGACGTTCAGCGTCCTTGTCTTCGGGAACTCGTGTGGGTAGAGGAGTAACCTGCGGGCTCAAGATCAGCACGTGCATGCTGCCACGCCTATGAAAACGCCTGAATTCGCCCACACGACTTCCGGAAGATCCTGAAAGAGTATCTCGACATGGTCGACTTCAAGAAACTTAGGGAAGCCAAGGCGAAGCCGAAATCCATCAACCCGCGCGAGATCTTCAATGCGCTGCCCAAACCGCCAGGCATCAACGACCTCTATGCTAGCCAGGCGGAGGTGCTCGACAACTGGTTTGCGCGCCGCAACGAGAAGGACGTCGTCGTCAAGCTCCACACGGGCGGCGGCAAAACCCTCGTCGCGCTGCTGATGGCGCAATCAGTAATGAACGAGAGCGGCGAGCCGGTGCTTTACCTGGCGCCGACCAACCAGCTCGTCGGCCAAGTGCTCGCCAAAAGCCGCGAGTACGGTATCTCGGTGCAGCCCTATACCAAGGGGCAACCGCTACCAGGCGAATTTTACGACGGTAAGACTGTGCTGGTTGGCTCTTATGAGACGCTCTTCACCGGCCGTAGCAAGTTTGGCGTCCGAGGCGACGGCCGGTCGCCGGTCAAGGTCGGCGCGATCATTCTTGACGACGCGCATGTTGCCCTGACGTCGGTCCGTGAAGCATTCACCTTGACCATTCTCGTGAAGGATCACGTCGACGTCTATTCCGATCTCGCTGGCCGTTTTCGTATAGCTTTTCGCGATGTCGGACGTAGTGGCACCTTCTCCGACATCACGAACGGTAAAGATTATGGCGTCGTCGAGGTGCCGAGTTGGGCATGGATCCGCAAGTTGGCGGAGGTGCAGGATTTCCTCTCGCAGCACGTCGAGGAGATTGATCCCTACGTCTGGCCCTTCCTGCGCGACCATCTGGCCTTTTGCCATTGTCTATTCAGCCGCAACGCCGTGGCGATCACTCCGATCTTCCCACTAGTGGATCTAATCCCGACCTTCGAAGATTGCCCCCGCCGGATCTACATGTCCGCGACAATCGCCGATGACAGCGAGATCGTGCGCACTTTTGGCGCTTCGCCTAACGCGGTCGCCAAGCCGATCACGTCAACTTCGCTGGCCGGCGTCGGCGAGCGGATGATACTAGTCCCTGAATTGATGAAGCTTGGCGGCGCCGCCATTACGCCGATGATCAAGAATATCGCGACCAAACTCGCCAAACGTAAAAAGGGCGTGGCGATCCTCGCGCCCTCTGGCCCCGCGGCAAAGACCTGGGCGGATGTGGCGAATTACCCCGAGACGACCAAAGCCGTCACGGAGCACGTCGCCGAAATGCAGTCGGGTGTATCTTTCGGCCCCATCGTCCTCGCCAACCGATATGATGGGATCGATCTGGCCGGCGACGCCTGCCGCTTTTTGGTGATGGACAATCTCCCGCAGGGCTCCTCGAACTACGATGTGTTCAGGATGGACGTCGTCGCCAACTCCGCAGCCGCGTCACTGCTGGCGCAGCGGATTGAGCAAGGGATCGGTCGCGGAACACGTGGCGGCGGCGATCACTGCGTCGTCATGCTGATAGGCAGCAAACTTGTCGCCTGGATCGGCCGAAAAAAGAACCTCGCGCATTTGACCGCAGCCACGCGGGTCCAACTCAAGATGGGTCAGGAGGTCAGCGAGGCGGTCGCGAACGCCAACGAGGTCGGCCTGACCGTACTGAAGTGCCTTAACCGCGATCCCGATTGGGTGGCCTATCATGCATCCGAGCTGGCCGACGCGGCGCATGCGGCGCCGATCGATATGCTGGCGCTCAAGGTCGCCGGCATCGAAAGGCGCGCATTTCGACAGCAACGGCTCGGGCAGTTCGAAAACGCGATTCAGACCTTGGAGAAGCTGATCGCCGATAAGGAGCTCGCCGACGATGCGGAGCGGCGGGGCTGGCTCTCAGCGCTGGCCGCGCGTATCGCCTATCAAATGGAGGACGAAAGTCGCGGCCAGAAGCTTCAGACGAGTGCCTACTCCGTCAACAACAACCACTCCCCACCAAAGATCAGGCCTGCCTATGTGCCGCGCCCCCTCCCAGGCAAGCAGTCGGCGGCGATCGTTGCCCGTATGCTCGAATACGATCGACGCGGTGCGATGATCGCTGAATTCGACGAGGCGGTAGCCGAATTGGTGCCGAAAGCTACGGCGGGCCGTTACGAGGAGGCGCTTGCCAACCTCGGTGCTTTCCTCGGATTCGAAGCAGAGCGGCCCGAGAAGGTGCATGGCGTTGGCCCGGATGTCTTGTGGCGAACCGATGACACCTTTGATTTCGTTATCGAGGCGAAAAGCGAGAAGGAACAGGATAACCAGCTCAACAAGAAGGACCATGCCCAACTGCTCGAAGCCGAACATTGGTTCAATGGTGCATATCCAGGGCGCGAGGCAGTACGCGTCTCCGCACTGCCGGAGGCGGTCGCTGACCCAAAGGCGACGGCGGCCGGCAGCTTCGCCCTGCGTCTCGATGAAATCACCAAGCTGGTGGGCGCTCTTCGAGAAGTTTTGCTCGATCTGGTATCTAGCTCCGGAAAATCGGACGCGCTACGGGAACGATGCGAAGCCGCGCTCCTGAAGGCGCACCTGAAGCCGGACGGTATTAAGGCCAACTTCCTCAAGCCGTTCGTCAAAAAGGCCAAGAGCTGATGGCCGCCGTCTCAAGGTGGCGCACTTTGCACCCGCGTTCGGTGGCGGGATGACCGTTATGGGTGGCGCCTTTTGAGCGTAACCGGTGGCGACTTTGGGGTGGAATATGCAACCTGGACGTGCACGAGAACGTGTTGCGCAAGTGCGTGCATGAGCAGAAGGCCCGAGCCGGCGCTTCGTCAAGCCGATTGCCGCGGGACAATGACTGCTCCATCAACAGAGGGAAGCTCGCTGTGACACGCTTGATTCACAACCAGAAGCACCTGGTGGACTGGGTGCGCGCTGAAGAGGGACCGCTGGACGTCGCCGTAGCATTCTGGGGAGCTGGAGCGGTCGAAGAGCTCAGCCTGGACCGTCCAGGGCGCAAAGTCCGGATACTACTGGACCTGTCCGCCGGTGCCACAAACACTGACGTGGTGCGCCAGCTAGTGAAGCTGTATCCCGAGCAGGTGCGCAGCGTCAGGCGACTGCACGCAAAAGCATTCATCACCAAGTCTGAAATCGCGGTGGGAAGCGCCAACGCTTCCGCCAACGGCCTTGGCCTCGAAGGTGCCGAAGCTCGCCAGTGGCATGAACTGGGCCTGATCACCGACGATGCGACTGCTGTCCAGGAAGTCAAAGCATGGTTCAAGAAACGCTGGTCCAGTGCCGAACCCATCGACGTGAACGGCGACCGCTTCACGGAGGCAGAAAAGCTCTGGAAGGAAAACCGGAAGCGCCGACCGCGGCCAGACAGTGGCGCCGACAACCTATTCACCGCGGCCATCAAGGATCCCGAAGCATTCAAGGGCCGTGGCTGGTACGTCGTGATTGATCTTGACGATCTGTCCGAGCGCGGCGAGGAACTGGTCGAAGAAGAGACCAGAGCCCTTGGTCGCCCCGCGTTCGCTTGGGAGAATTGGCCGAAAATCCCGCCGCAAGCTCAGCTCATCAGCGTGATCAAGGACGGCAATCGTTTCAAGTTCGACAGCCACAAGGGCGCTACGGAGCCAGTGTATTACTCCGGTGACATAAAGCGGGGTCGGATGAAGTTCGTAACCGCAAGCCACATCCCGGGCTTCAAGGGCAACCTTGGATCCATAAGAGAATGGCTGCCGTCGCTGAAGAAGGCCGAAGCCGGATATTCAAAGTGGGAGGCAGAGCGAGGCCTTTGCCTCGATCTCGGCGAATTCGCTGCCACCTATGGTGTTTTAAAGGGTTGAGCTCACGCCCTTCCATGATCAGCTGGCTGACAAGCGCCGCCGGGAAGGCCCTATCCCACATGCGTTGCGTTTGGGGTTCCTATGAGGCACAAACGCACCATATATACTAATAGACGTTGCATTTCATACATACATGTGCCATACTACATAAAGTATATGCAAAATGTAGCAGGCTACGCGGTGGGAAGATCCGTTCTGACGCCTACCGTGCCGCAGCCTTATGCCGCGGTGTCGGCGAGCATGCGCACGATCAGCGCATCCTTTTCCAGCCACAGCATATTGACCCACTGCTGAAAACGCGCACGGAACGCGATGTCGTTTTCATAGTCGCCGTGCTGCAAATCGGCTGGAATCCGGCGCTGACGCACATGCACGCGCACCTCGCGGATACGCCCGGCCATCAGGTCCATCAGCGTCGGTCGGCCGCCGGGATAGACCACGGTGACATCGAGGATCACCTGCAGGGCGTCGCCCATCGCATCCAGCACGAACGCCACGCCGCCGGCCTTGGGCCGCAGCAGGTGCGCGAACGGCGACGCGCGTGCGGCGTGTTTCTCGGACGTGTTGCGCGTGCCCTCGACGAAGTTCATCACCGTCACCGGCATGCCGCGGTATTTGGCGCAGGCGCGACGTGTCGCCCCGACATCGTTGCCGCGGCGCTCGGGGTGTTTCTTCAGCGTGGCGCGATCCAAGCGTTGCATGAACGGGAAATCCAGCGCCCACCAGGCCAGCCCCAGCACCGGCACCCAGATCAGTTGTCGTTTCAGAAAGAAGCGCATGAACGGAATGTGCCGATTGAACACCTTCTGCAGCACCGGGATATCGACCCAGCTCTGGTGATTGCTCAGCATCAGGTAGCTGCCGGATCGACTCAGCCCGTCGATGCCCTCGACGTGGAAACGCGTGGGCGTCATCAGCCCGATCAGCGTGCTGTTCACGGCGATCCAGCTCTCGACGACGTGCGCCAGCAGCGCGGAGCAGGCATGGCGCCAAGCCGACAATGGCAGCAGCGCCTTGAACAGCGCCACCACCAACAGCGCCGCAGTGTGCAATAGCGTATTGCTGGCGATCAATAGAAAGGCCAGTGGAATCTGCAGCCAAAGTCGAAGGCGTGCGCGCATCGCGAGGTCGCTCGAACCAGACAAAGGCGAAGTATGCCGGCTCCGCTCGTGTCGTACTCCGCCAGGATTTCACTCGGCGCCCGGATGCCCCACTGCTGCAAGCGCGGGTGATTGCAGGCCCCGCATGTCGTGTCTATTGACTCTGGAGTTCAATCAAGGCTTAGCCTGCGTGCAAGCCAATCGAACAACGCGGAGAAAAATCCATGCAAGCACACGAGCAGCAACAGACGCTCAAGATCAGCGGCATGACCTGCGCGGGATGCGCGCGCAACGTCACGCGTTTACTGTCCCAGGTCGCGGGCGTGGTGGACGCCGAGGTCGATCTGGCGCGCGGCGAAGCGCGGGTGCGCGGCACCGCCGCGTTCGATGCGCTGGCGCAGGCCCTGGAGGGCGCCGGCTACCGCGCCGAACGGCCTTGAATGGCGCTGCCGACATGCACGCCGCGCCTGCTCGGCGCAGCAGCCGGTCGGCAACCGCCGCGCGCGTGCAGTTGCCCGTCTCCGGCATGAGCTGCGCGACCTGCGTCGGGCGCGTCGAGCGCGCGCTGAGCGCGTTGCCGGGGGTCACCGCCAGCGTCAACCTGGCCAGCAATCGCGCCGAGGTGAGTTTCGATCCGGCGCGCGTCGGTGTCACGGCCATGGTCGAAGCAGTGCGCGATGCCGGCTACGAAGTGCCGCACGAAACGCTGGAGCTGGCCATCGTCGGCATGACTTGCGCGAGCTGCGCCGGGCGCGTCGAGAATGCGCTGCGCGGCGTGCCCGGGGTACTGCGCGCCAGCGTGAATCTGGCCACCGAGCGCGCCAGTGTCGAGGGTTTCGCCGGCGCGCTGCAGATCGCATCACTGGTTGCGGCGGTGGATCGCGCCGGCTATAGCGCCGAGCCGCTGATGGGCGACGTCGAGCGCGAACGCGCGCTGGCGCAGGCCGAGGCGCGTCGCGCGCGACGCCAGTTGCTGCTGTTGCTGACCGCGGCCGTGCTCAGCCTGCCGCTGATGCTGCCGATGTTCGGCGTGATGCTGCCCGGCTGGCTGGCGTTGCTGCTGGCCACGCCGGTGCAGTTCGGGTTCGGCGCGCGTTTTTATCTGGCCGCCTGGCGCGCTTTGCGCGCGCGCACCGGCAACATGGATCTTCTGGTCGCGCTGGGCACCTCGACGGCGTACTTCTACAGCGTGTACCTGCTGCTGGTTACGCCGGGCACGCATGGCTACTTCGAAGCATCCGCGCTGGTCATCACCCTGGTGCTGGCCGGCAAGTGGCTGGAGGCGCGCGCCAAACGCGCGACCACGGCGGCGTTGCGCGCGCTGATGACGTTGCGTCCGCAGCACGCGCGCGTGCTGCGCGGCGATGCGGAAATCGAGCTGCCGATCGCGGCCGTGGTGCTGGGCGATGTGGTGGTGGTGCGTCCGGGCGAAAAGCTGCCGGTGGACGGCATCGTGCGTCGCGGCCACGGCGATGTCGACGAAAGCCTGATCAGCGGCGAGAGCATGCCGGTGGCGAAAAGCGTCGGTGAGCGCGTGACCGGCGGCGCGCTCAACGGCGGCGGCTTGCTGCACATCGAGACCACGGCGGTCGGCGCGGAATCCACGTTGGCGCGCATCATCGCGCTGGTCGAGCACGCGCAGGCCGGCAAGGCGCCGGTGCAGCGCGCGGTCGATCGCGTCGCGGCGGTGTTCGTGCCGGTTACCCTCGGCGTGGCCGCATGCGCGTTTCTGGGCTGGTGGCTGCTCGCTGGCGATGCCGCGGCCGGCATCATCGCGGCGGTCTCGGTGATGGTCATTGCCTGCCCGTGTGCGCTGGGTCTGGCCACGCCCACCGCGATGATGGTCGGCACCGGTGCGGCGGCGCGCGCCGGCATTCTGATTCGCGATGCCGCGGCGCTGGAGCAAGCGCATCGCATCGATACGCTGGTGCTGGACAAGACCGGCACGCTGACGCGCGGGCACCCGGCGGTGACCGACGTGCTGGCCTGCGATGGCGATGCGCAAGCCCTGCTGGCGTTGGCCGCCGCCGCGCAGAGTGGCAGTGAGCATCCGCTGGCGCGCGCGGTGCTGGAGCGCGCCGCGGGCATCACGCGGCCCGCGCTGGAGCATTTCGAGAGTCATCCTGGCAGCGGGCTCAGCGCGCGCGTCGGCGGGCGCGCGATCATCATCGGCAATCGATTGCTGCTGCAGCGTCATGGCATCGATCGCGCCGCGCTGGAGGACGCCGTCAGCGCGCTCGAGGCGCAGGGGCGCACGCTGATGTGGATCGCGCAGACACAACCGCAGGCGCGCCTGCTCGGCGCCATCGCCGTGGCCGATCCACTGCGCGAGGGCGCCGTGGAAGCCGTGCGCCGGTTGCGCGCGGATGGCCTGCGCGTCGTGCTGCTGACCGGCGACAACGCGCGCACGGCGGCGCAGGTGGCCGCCGCGCTGGGCATCGAGCGGGTCGAGGCGGAAAAGCTGCCGGCGGCCAAGGCCGATGCGGTGCGCCGGCTGCAAGCCGAGGGGTGGTGCGTGGGCATGGTGGGCGATGGCGTCAACGATGCGCCGGCGCTGGCCGTGGCCGATGTCGGCATCGCCATGGGCAGCGGCACCGATGTGGCCAAGCAAACCGCGGGCATCACCCTGATGCGTGGCGATCCCATGCTGGTCGCCGACGCCATCGAAGTCAGCCGCGCGACCTGGCGCAAGATTCGACAGGGCTTGTTCTGGGCTTTCATCTACAACGCGCTGGGCATGCCGCTGGCGGCGTTAGGCCTGCTCAGCCCAGTGCTGGCCGGCGCGGCCATGGCGCTGTCCTCCGTCAGCGTGGTCAGCAATGCGCTGCTGCTGCGCCACTGGCGGCCGCGCGCCGCGAATCACGAATCGGTTTGATGGCGCGACCGTCACGTGCCCTGCATGGTGCGGCGCTGGCATGCGGCGATGATCGATGCGCTTGTCGAGCCGTTGCGAACGGCCTTGCTGGGACAGGTCCGGCGCCTGACCGCGGAGTGCTGGCGGCGCGTGGATTTCACCCAGCCCGCCGGTGCGCCGGATGCGCTGGGCGCTGCGCGAGGGCGTGGCGGCACAGGCGCGGCAGCGGCTATCCGCGGTACCCGCAACGGCAACCGAAGCCACGCCAGGCACCTGATCGCGATCAAGGCGCCGTGCGGCGAGGCTCAGCGCTTGCCGCGCTTGGCGGCCAGCTTGCGGTCGATGCCGGCGGCTTCGCGCAGCGCCTCGGCGCGGTCGGTTTTTTCCCAACTGAAGGCGGTGAACTGCGTGGACTTTTTCACGTCCTTGCCGTTCTCGCGCTGGGTCCAGTGGTAGATGTGCTGCTGCGGCGCGCGGCCGAAATGGCCATAGCTGGCGGTGGCCTGGTACATCGGGTGCAACAGGTCGAGCATGGTGACCAGTCCGTATGGGCGCAGGTCGAAGTGCGCACGGATGAGTTTCTCGATGGCGCCGTCCTCGATCACGCCGGTGCCGAAAGTGGTCACCGAGACGGACGTTGGATGGGCCACGCCGATGGCGTAGGAGATCTGGATCTCGCAGCGCTCGGCCAGGCCCGCGGCGACGATGTTCTTGGCCACGTAACGCGCCGCGTAAGCCGCCGAGCGATCGACCTTGGACGGATCCTTGCCGGAGAACGCGCCGCCGCCGTGGCGCGCCCAGCCGCCGTAGCTGTCGACGATGATCTTGCGCCCGGTCAGGCCGCAGTCGCCGACCGGCCCGCCGATGACGAACTTGCCGGTCGGGTTGATGTGCACCTTGTTGGCCGGCAGCTTGTCCAGCCAGGCCTTGGGCAGCACCGGCTTGAGCACGTGCTCGCGCACCGCCTCGACCAGATCCTTGTGCTTGATCTCGGGGTCGTGCTGGGTGGACAGCACCACGGCGTCGAGGCCGACGATGTTCTGGTCGTCGTAGCGCAGCGTCACCTGGCTTTTCGCGTCCGGGCGCAGCCACTTCAGCTTGCCGGCCTTGCGCACCTTGGCCTGCTGCTCGACCAGGCGGTGCGCGTAGTGGATCGGCGCCGGCATCAGCGTGGCGGTTTCGCGGCAGGCGAAGCCGAACATCAGACCCTGGTCGCCGGCACCCTGTTCCTCGGGTTTCTTGCGGTCCACGCCCTGCGCGATGTCCGGCGATTGCTTGCCGATCAGATTCAGCACGCCGCAGGTGTGGCCGTCGAAGCCGATGTTGGAGGTGGTGTAGCCGATGTCGTTGATCACCTTGCGCGCCAGCGCCTCGATGTCCACCCAGGCGTTGGTGGTGATCTCGCCGCCGACGATGGCGACGCCGGTCTTGACCATGGTCTCGCAGGCCACGCGCGCGTTCCTGTCCTGGGCCAGGATGGCGTCGAGCACGGCGTCGGAGATCTGGTCGGCGACCTTGTCCGGGTGGCCTTCGGAGACCGACTCGGAGGTGAAGAGATAGCTGCTCATGAAAATATCCCTTGATCAGGATGGAGAGATAAAACTGGCTCGCATTGTAGCCACATCCGTTGGCAAGTGGATGAATCGGCTGGTGGCGCGCAGCGTCGGAGAATCGACGTCCAGACGTCCAAATGCATTCAAGCGGCACGCACGCTGCATTCTCCAGGACGCGCGAAGTAATCGGTGATCAGGCGCAACTGCGTGGCGGCGTCGGTGGCGGCGTTGACGACATGACGAAACGCGGCGTTCGCGGGCTGATCCCTGGCGTACCAACCCAAATGCTTGCGCGCGATGCGCACGCCGGCGTCCTCGCCGTAAAACGCGTACAGGGATTCGAGATGTCCGCACAGAATCGCGCTGATCGCATCCGGCGCGGGCGTGGGCGGCAGCGTGCCGTCGTCGAGAAAGCGTGCGATCTGGCGAAAGATCCACGGTCGACCCTGCGCGCCGCGGCCGATCATCAGCGCGTCGGCGCCGGTGGTATCGAGCACGGCGCGTGCCTTGTACGGACCGTCGATGTCGCCGTTGGCGATCAGCGGAATGCGCACGCTGGCCTTGACCGCGGCCATGGTGGCGTATTCGGCCGCGCCGTCGTACTTGTCGGCGCGCGTGCGCCCGTGCACCGCCAGCGCGGCGATGCCGGTGTCCTCGGCGATGCGCGCGATGCGCACGGCGTTGATGTTTTCGCGGTTCCATCCGGTGCGGATTTTCAGCGTCACCGGCACCGCTACCGCCGCGACCACCGCGGTCAGGATGCGCGCCACCAGCGCTTCGTCCTGCAGCAGCGCCGAGCCGGCCCACGCATTGCACACCTTCCTGGCCGGGCAGCCCATGTTGATGTCGATGATCTGCGCGCCGTGATCCACGTTGTGGCGCGCGGCCTCGGCGAGCACGCGCGGATCGCTGCCGGCGATCTGCACGCTCACTGGCTCGGACTCGCCGGCGTGGTCCATGCGATGCAGTGACTTGACGCTGCCCCACAGGTGCGGATCGGAATGCGTCATCTCGGACACGGCCAGTCCCGCGCCCATGCGCTTGCACAACAGGCGAAACGGCTTGTCGGTGACCCCGGCCATGGGCGCGAGGATCAGCGGCGGGTCGATGCGGTAGGGGCCGATCTGCATCGGCGGATTGTAGGTGTTGCGCGAGGCTCAGTCCTCGACCAGCGCCACGTCCAGCGCGGCGGCCGCGACGCGATAGTGTGCGGCGCCCGCGTGCGTGCGCGGGCACAGCAGCACGCGCGTCACCACATCACCGACGCACGCGCGCAGCGCGGCCAGCGCCACATGAGCGGCTTGCACATAGGGGTAGCCATAGACGCCGCAACTGATCGCCGGGAACGCCACGCTGCGCGCGCCGGCCTGCGCCGCCGCCAGCATGCTGTTGCGGTAGCAGGCCGCCAGAAGTCGCGCCTCGTTGGCATGGCCGCCGCGCCAGATCGGGCCGACCGCATGCACCACCCAGCGTGCGCGCAGATCGAAGCCCGGCGTCACGCGTGCTTCGCCGGTCGGGCAGCGCACACCGGGTTCGACTTCGGGCAAGGCGCGGCAGGCGCGCAGCAGCCCGGGGCCGGCGGCGCTGTGGATGGCGCCATCGACCCCACCGCCGCCGAGCAGCGCGGGGTTGGCGGCATTGACGATGGCATCGACATCGAGCGTGGTGAGATCGGCGATGCGCAGGATCATCTGGGTCATGGCTCGATGCCTGGAATGCCTGATTGTGTCCGCAAAGTGCGCAAAGAACGCAAAGACAGCAGTAGCGGTAGAGAGTGATCCAAGCGATTCCTTCGCGCGCTTCGCGTCCTTGGCGGACCCGCGCCATTGCCTGGAACGCCCGCAGCAGCCAAGCCGGCGCCACTATAATCCGCGCATGCCGATGTCTCCTTCCGATCCGCGTCGCCCGGTGCCGCAAGCCGCCGCGCGCGCGGCGGAACAGCGCCTGGTGGGGTTCAACGCCTGTCGCGCCGCGTTCGCGCGGCGACCACAGGATTTGCGCAAGCTGTGGCTCACCGCCGAGCGCCAGCGCGAGCTGCGCGCCATGCTGGCCTGGTGCGTGCAGCAGCGCATCGGTTATCGCGTGGTCGCGGCCGAGGAAATCGCCAGGCTCAGCGGCAGCGATCACCACGAGGGCGTGTGCTGCGCGTTCCTGCGTGCGCCCGCATTGAATCTCGATGCATTGCTGCGCGACTTGCGCGCCGGCCCGGCGCTGCTGCTGTGGCTGGAGGGCGTGGGCAATCCGCACAATCTCGGCGCGCTGCTGCGCAGCGGCGCGCACTTCGGCATCGCCGGCGTGCTGCTGGCGTCGGACAGCGAGTTGACGCTGTCGCCCGCCGCGCTGCGCATCGCCGAGGGCGGCGCCGAAGCGGTGCCGGTGCTGCGCTTCGAGCAGCGCGAAGCGGCGCTGGCGCAACTGCGTGGCGCCGGTTTCGCGCTGGCCGCCACCACACCGCATCGCGCGCAGTCGGTGTACGCGGCCAGGCTGCCGGCGCGCATGCTGCTGTGGCTGGGCGCCGAGGGCGCCGGTCTGCCCGCCACGCTGCAGGATGCGGCCGATCTGCGCTTGAGCATCCCCGGCAGCGGCGCGGTGGAAAGCCTGAATGTATCCGCGGCGGCGGCGGTGCTGTGTTCCGAGTGGTACCGGCGCCATGTTGCCGTGGCGCCGGCTTGAGCGACGCGCTTACTTCTTCAGCAGATCGCGGATCTCGGTCAGCAGTTGCACGTCGGCGGGTGGTGGCGGCGGTGGACCGGCTGCGGCGGGCTTGGGTTGGGTCAGGCGGTTGATGCCGCGCACCATCATGAAGATGGCCGCGGCGATGATCACGAACTGGATGACGGTGTTGATGAACACGCCGATGGCGATGGCGACCTCGGGGTGCCCCGGCTCCGCCGCGCGCAATATCCATTTCCATGCCGAAAAATCCACGCCGCCGATCAGCAGACCGATCGGCGGCATGATCACGTTGTCCACCAGCGCGGTGACGATCTTGCCGAAGGCCGCGCCGATCACCACGCCCACGGCCAGGTCCATGACATTGCCGCGCATGGCGAATTGCTTGAACTCGCCGAGCATTCCCATGTGCCATTCTCCCCGGGGCCCCATGCCCTGGGGCATTATGCCGGGCGCTCAGGCCAGCACGAACGACAGCACCAGTACCAGCAGCACGAACAGCGTCACCAGCACCATCGGCGGGTCGCGCTCATACACGAACGACAGCACCGAGACCGCTACGCGCAGCACCGGCGTGAGGATCAGCAGCAGCACGCCCAGTACGATCACGCCGCGGCCGTGGCCGGCCGCCAGCGCCGCGCGCAGTTGTGTCAGATCGTGCGGGAAATGGGCGCCGGGTTGCACCTGTGCGTGGTAATTGCTGCCGTCGTCCAGCAATCGCGTCTGCAGCGGATGATGCAGGAACATCAGCAACAGGCCGGCGGCGATCACCATGACCGACACCAGCACGCCGATGCGCAGCACCCAACTGATCGCCAGTTCCACCTGGCGCACGCGGCGTGTCAGTTCGGTGGCCTGCAGCGGCGCCGCCTGCTGGTGCGGACGTTCACGGCTCATCCTGCCACTCCGCGCTGCAACATCTCCGCGGCCACCACAATCAGCACGATCACGAACAGCAGGCGCACGCTGCGGTTGGTGGCGCGCCCCAGGTAGCGTGCGCCGAACATCGAGCCCAGCAGCACGCCGATGGCCACTGGCGCGGCGATGACCGGGTTGATCTGGCCGCGCTCGAAATACATTCCCGCGCTGGCCGCGGCAGTGACGCCGATCATGAAATTGCTGGTGGCGGTAGAGACCTTCATCGGCATGCGCATGGCCAGGTCCATGGCCGGCACCTTGAGTGCGCCCGAGCCGATGCCGAGCAGTGCGCTGACCATGCCGGCGACATACATCATGGCCAGGCCCACGCCGGTGCGCTGCACCTTGTAGTCGTAGTCACGGCCATCGGCCTCGTCATGGTAATGGCCATGCAGCTTGAAGTAATTGGCCAGACGGTCGTGCGAGACGCTCAGCAGCGTCGTGGCGTGGCGGTGGCGATAGGTGGCCAGGGCCGAATAGGCCAGCACCACGCCGAACAGCACGTAGAGAAAGCGCGTCGGCAGCAGCGTGGTGAAGTACGCGCCGCTGACCGCGCCCAGCGTGGTGGCGATTTCCAGGAACATGCCGGCGCGCAGGTTGGTCATTTCGTCGCGCACGTAGGCGGCGGCCGCGCCGCTGGAGGTGGCGATCACCGAAACGATGCTGGCGCCGATGGCCAGACGGATGTCGACGTCGTAAAAGCGCACCAGCACCGGCACGATGAGCACGCCGCCGCCGAGACCCACCAGCGAGCCCAGCATGCCGGCGGCGATCGAAATCACGCCCAACGACAGCACGAAGGCCAGCAGCGTCATCGCCAGGCCTCCACGTCATGGTGGATGTCGTGTTGCATGATCCCGGCCAAGTGCGCGCGTGCTGCGCGTCGGCGGATGCCCGTCGGTTCGCGCATGCTCAGAGCAAATGCCCTTCCAGAGTGGCGATGTTGCCGAGCATGGCGCGGTAGCGGTCGCCGCGCTGCAGCGGTCCGACGCCGGCCGGCGTGCCGGTGAAAATCACGTCGCCCGGCGCCAATGTCCACAGCCTGGATAGCTCGTGGATGATCTCGGGCAACGCCCAGATCATGTCGCCGATGTCCACCTGCTGGCGCGTGGAGCCGTTGACCTGAAGCTCGAGCGTGGCGTGCTGCGGATGGCCGCACACGCTGGCCGGCGTGAGCGTCGAGATCGGCGCCGAGGCGTCGAAGCCCTTGGCGCTGTCCCATGGCGCGCCGTCGGCCTTGGCAAGGTTCTGCAGGTCGCGGCGGGTCAGGTCCAGGCCCACGCCATAACCGTAGACGCAGGCCAGTGCATCGGCCACGGCGATCTCGCGCCCGCCGCGCGCCAGCGCGACCACCATCTCGACTTCGTGGTGCAAGTCGCCGGTGGCGCCGGGGTAGGGTACCGCGCCATCCAGCCACAGCGCGTCGGCCGGCTTCATGAAGAACACCGGGCTGGAGCGTTTGGCGTCGCCGCCCATTTCACGTACGTGGTCGCCGTAATTGCGCCCGATGCAGTACACGCGATGCACCGGAAAGCGCTGGTCGTTGCCCTGGATCGGAAGACTGACGGGTACGGGGGGGGCGAACAGGAAATCCATGATGGGTGATCCGCTACCGGGGAACCGCAGGTGTGATAGTAAGGCCCCGGCCGCGCGAAGGCACGCGCATCCGCGACGCAGGCTGCGGGATGACGCCTGTCAAGGCCGATCGCTGACGCGTGCGACTGCCGGCGCATGCGCGGAGCCGCGACACTGGCCTCGACACGGGAGCCGACCATGACGCGCATCGAATCCATCGCAAGCCGCGGCGCATGCGACCCGCCAGTGCAGGCTGTGCTGCGCGCCGTGCACAAGACCTATGGCGCGCAGCGCGCGCTGGATGGAGTCGATCTGACCTTGGCGCGCGGCCAGTTGCTGGCCCTGCTTGGTCCCAACGGCGCCGGCAAGACCACGGCGATCGCGCTGCTGCTGGGCTTGATCCGCGCCGATGCCGGCACGGTCGAACTGTTCGGTGCCGATCCGCAGACCCTCGCGCCGCGGCGGCGCATCGGGGTGATGCTGCAAAGCGGCGCCTTGCCGGACACGCTGCGCGTCGGCGAGCTGTTGCGCATAACCGCGAACTACTACCTGCGGCCGCGCGCGCTGGCCGAATGCGCCGAGCTGGCCGGTATCGGCGATGTGTTGCACCGCCCCTACGGCAAACTGTCCGGCGGTCAGCAGCGCCGCGTGCAGTTCGCGTTGGCCCTGTGCGGACGCCCCGAATTGCTGTTTCTCGACGAGCCCACGGTGGGCATGGACATCGCCGCGCGCGAGCGCTTGTGGGCCACCATGCGCACCCTGGTCGGCGAAGGCTGCGCGATCCTGCTGACCACGCATTATCTGGAGGAGGCCGAGGCGCTGGCCGATCGCGTCACCGTGCTGGCGCGTGGACGCGTGCTGGCCGCGGGCACGGTAGACGAGATCCGCGCACGCACGCAGCGCACGCGCATCCGTTGCCGCAGCGCACTTGCTGTCGAGGCGGTGCGAAACTGGCCGGGAGTGTGCGAGAGCCGGGTCGAAAACGGCCTGCTGACCATCACCACGCTGCAGCAGGCCGAGCCGGTGCTGCGGCGCCTGCTGGCCGAGGACGCCACGGTCAGCGCGCTGGAAGTTCAGCGCGCCGGGCTGGGCGAAGCTTTCACCGAACTGACCCGCGAGGCTGCCTGATGAATGCTGTCGCTGCGATGCCGTTGCCGCGCCTGGTGCGCATCTACGCTGCCGATGCCGGGTACGAATTCCTGCGCCTGCTGCGCGCACCCGGCGCCTCGGTGCCGATGCTGGCCTTCCCGGCGATGTTCTACCTCCTGTTCGGGGTAATGTTCGGCCACCACGGTGTGCAGCAGGCCACCTACGTGCTGGGCAGCATGGCCGCGTTCGGGGTGATGGCGCCGGGGCTGTTCGGCTTCGGCGTGGTGGTGGCCATCGAGCGCGAACGCGGGCTGCTGGCGCTGAAGCGTGCGCTGCCGGTGCCACCGGGCGCCTATCTCGCCGCCAAAATGGTGATGGCGATGCTGTTTGCCGCGCTGATCTTCGTGATCCTGGCCGTGCTGGCGGCGGTCATCGGTGGCGTACGTCTGGCGCCGACGCAGTGGCTGGCCCTGGCACTGGTGATGGTGCTGGGCGTGTTGCCGTTCTGCGCCATCGGCCTGCTGGTCGGCACCTGGGTCAGCGCGCAGGCCGCGCCGGCGATCGCCAATCTCATCTACCTGCCGATGTCGTTCCTGTCCGGGCTATGGGTGCCGCTGGCGGCGATGCCGCATGTGTTGCAGCAACTGGCGCCACTGTGGCCGGCCTGGTATCTGGGCCGGCTCAGCCTGCGCGCGGTGGGCATGGCGCATGCGCCGCTGGGGCCGCCGATCGCGGCGCTGCTGCTGTTCACGGCGGTGTTTTTCGTGCTGGCGGTGCGGCGTTTGCGGCGCGCCGGGTGAGCGTCCGCGGCGCCGCGCTTATGATGACCGTGGTTTGACCGAGGAGAGTGCCATGCGCCTGGGTTTCGACATTGCGCCTGATTCTTGCCTCAACTACGCGCGCGGTTCCGGCGATCTGCGCAAGGCTTGGCGCTGGGCTGCGATCAACCTGACCTGGAGTTTCTGGATCATCGCCGCGCCGGTGTTGTCGAGCCTGTCGTGGCGTGTCTGGCTGGCGCCGACGCTGCTGTCTTACGTGGTGTTCCTGTGGTTGTACTTTCGCGCCTATGCGGTATCAGTCAGGCATCTGATTGGCTATGTGCTGGCCATTGGCGCGCTGGGTTTTCTGCTGTCGCCGCTGAGCTGGGGCGGCATGACCTACGTGATCTATGCCTGCGTGTTCGCGGCGTTCGCGTTCCGCAGTCCGCGCACCAGCCTGCTGGCCATGCTGGTCATCCTGGCTGCCTACGTGGCCGAAACCGTTTGGCTGGGCTGGTCGTGGTCGAACATCCTCAGCGTGGTGCTGTGGGCGCTGGTGGTCGGCGGCATGAACCTGATGTACCGCGCCAAGGGCCGGGCGGATGCGCAATTGCGCCTGAGTCATGACGAGGTGCGCCGCCTCGCCGCCAGCGCCGAGCGCGAGCGCATCGGTCGCGACCTGCATGATCTGCTCGGCCACACGCTGTCGCTGGTGGTGCTGAAGAGCGAGCTGGCCGCGCGCCTGGTCGAGCGCGATGCCGCAGCGGCGGGGCGCGAGATGCACGAGGTCGAGCGCGTGGCGCGCGCGGCGCTGGCCGAGGTACGCACCGCGGTCAGCGGCCTGCGCGCGCCGCAATTGCTGGCCGAACTGGCTAGCGCGCGTCTGCTGTTGGAAACCGCCGGCATCATGGTGGACAGTTGCACCGATATCGCCGATCTGCCGCCGGCCATGGACGCCGCGCTGGCCATGGTACTGCGCGAGGCCGCTACCAACATCCTGCGCCACGCGCAGGCGACGCGCGTGGTGATCCATCTCGAGCGCGAGGCCAAGCACGTGCGCCTGTGCATTGAGGACGACGGTTGCGGTGGCGTGTTGCGTGAAGGCAACGGTCTGAACGGGATGCGCGAGCGCCTGCACGCGCTGGGCGGAGCGCTGCGCATCGAAGCGCCGGGTGAGCGCGGCACGCGCCTGTGCGCCGAGCTGCCGTTGTCGCCGGTCGCGCATCCTATCCATGCTCTCATCCCGGGCAGCGCGCAGCTTTGCAATGACGTCATTCCGGACGGTGCGCAGCGCCGATCCGGGATCCAGCGCGGAGCTGCGCAAGTCTGTCTGGATCCCCGCCTGCGCGGGGATGACGACACAGAAAGTCTGCGCAGGGATGACGACAAAGAAAGCCTGCACGGGGGTGACTTCATCAACGTCGACACCGCGACCGGTACGCTACCGGGCAGCACCCCATGATCCGCATCCTGCTGGCCGAGGATCAGGCCATGGTGCGCGGCGCGCTGTCGGCGCTGCTGGCGCTGGAGTCCGACATCGAGGTGCTGGGCAGCGCCGCCGATGGCGAAGCCGCCTGGCGCGAGCTGCAGCGCCTCAAGCCCGATGTGCTGGTAACCGACATCGAGATGCCCGGTCTGACCGGGCTGGAACTGGCGCAGCGCGTGCAGCGCCACGAATTGCCGATGAAAGTGGTCATCGTCACCACCTTCGCCCGCGCGGGTTTTTTGCGCCGCGCACTGGATGCCGGCGTGTCGGGCTATCTGCTCAAGGACGCACCCGCCGAGAAACTGGCCGAGGCGCTGCGCATTGTGCATCGGGGCGGTCGCGCGATCGACCCGCAACTGGCGCTGGAAGCCTGGACCGAGGCCGATCCGCTCAATGACCGCGAGCGCCAGGTGCTGCGCCTCGCCGGCGAGGGCGTGGCCGCCACCGAAATCGCGCAGCGCCTGAATCTGACCCACGGCACCGTGCGCAATTACCTGTCGGAGATCATCGGCAAGCTGGGCGTGAGCAATCGCATCGAAGCCTACCGGCTGGCGCGGCAGAAGGGCTGGCTGTGAGCTGAAGCTGGCAGTGGATCTCGGTAGTGGGCAGCCCCCACGTCGTCATGCCCGCGCATGCGGGCATCCAGCGCAGCGCGCGGTAACGCCGCTGGATCCCCGGCTCGCGCAGCGCGCGCCCGGGGATGACGAGGATGGCGCGACCCCATGCAACGCTTTGTTCCGAGTCCCGAGTCCTGTCACTGCCTCATCCGCGCAGCATCCGGCTGACAGCTGTCAGTCGCGATGCTTGACCGGCGCGCATTTCATCTACGCTGCGCTTACTTCAAGCTGGTCACCGTCCGCAATCACTTTCCGGCGCAGCGAACACCATGAGCCAGACTCCGCAGGATCTGTTGCAGCAGTTGCGCATCGAGCGCAGCGATCGCGATCTGCCGGTGCCGCGGCGACGCTGGCCGTGGCTCGTGGCGGCGCTGGTCGTGCTCGCGGCGCTGGTCGCCGGCGCGCTGGTCTGGCACGCCGCGCGCGCGCCGCTGGTGCAGGTGGCGACGGTGCAGGCGCCGGCCAGCGCGGCGGGCTCGGGCTCGGTGCTGCAGGCCACCGGCTACGTCACCGCGCGGCGCGCGGCCACGGTGTCGGCGCAGATCACCGGGCGCCTGACCGAGGTGCACGTCGAGGAAGGCGAGCACGTGCAGGCCGGGCAACTGCTGGCGCGGCTGGACGACAGCCAGGCCAAGGCGCAACTGGTGCTGGCGCGCGCCAACGAGGCCGCCGCGCGCGCGGCGCTGGGCCAGTACCGGGCCAACGCCACGCTGGCGCGGATCACGCTGCGCCGCGAGCGCACGCTGGTGGAGCGCGGCCTGGCACCCGAACAGACGCTGGATCAGGCGCAGGCCAGTGCCGCCAGCGCCGCCGCCATGCTGGCCAGCGCGCGCGACCAGATCGCGGTGGCCGCGGCGCAGCGCCAGGCGGCACAGGTCAACTACGACTACACCTTCGTGCGCGCGCCGTTCGCCGGCGTGATCACCGACAAGGCCGCGCAGGTGGGCGAGATCGTCTCGCCGCTGTCGGCCGGCGGCAGTTTCACCCGCACCGGCGTGGCCACCATCGTCGACATGAACTCGCTGGAGGTCGATGTCGACGTCAACGAGTCGTACATCCACCGCGTGCGCCCCGGTCAGCCCGCCGAGGCGGTGCTGGATGCCTACCCGGACTGGCGCATCCCGGCGCGCGTGATCGCCATCGTGCCCACCGCCAACAAGGCCAAGGCCACGGTCAAGGTGCGCGTCGCACTGCTGCAAAAGAATCCGCGCATCCTGCCCGACATGGGCGTGCGCGTGAATTTTCTGGAGCGCGCGGCGGCGCCCAGCGCGGCGCCCCAAGGCGTGCTGATCCCCGCCGCCGCGCTGATCGACGTCGCCGCCGGCAAGGCCGCATGGCGTGTGCGCGATGGCCGTGTCGCGCGCGTGCCGGTGCGGGTGCTGGCCAGCTTCGGCGATCTGCGTCAGGTCACCGGCGCGCTGGCGGCGGGCGAGCACGTGGTGATCAAACCCGGCGCACATCTGCGCGCCGGCATGGCGGTGCGCGTGGCCAATCCGGCGCAGGAGTGAAGCGATGAACACAATGCAGACGACCGGCGAGAACCTGATCGAGATCCGCGATCTCGGCAAGACCTACCGCCGCGGCAAGCAGGCGATTCCAGTGCTGCAGGGCGTGAATCTGGATGTGGCCGCGGGCGATTTCTTCGCGCTGATGGGACCATCCGGATCGGGCAAGACCACGCTGCTGAATCTGATCGGCGGACTGGATGTGCCCACCGCCGGCAGCATCGTCATCGGCGGCCAGCGCGTCGACCGGCTGGGCGGCGCCGCGCTGGCGCGCTGGCGCGCGGCGCACGTGGGCTTCGTGTTCCAGTTCTACAACCTGCTGCCGATGCTCAGCGCGCAGAAGAACGTGGAGCTGCCGTTGCTGCTGACCAAGCTGTCCGCGGCCGAGCGGCGCAAGCGCGCGGCCATCGCGCTGCAGTTGGTGGGCCTGGCCGATCGCGCCGGCCACAAGCCCAGCGAGCTTTCCGGCGGCCAGCAGCAGCGCGTGGCCATCGCCCGCGCCTTCGTCACCGACCCCACCTTGCTGGTATGCGACGAGCCCACCGGCGATCTCGACCGCGCCGCGGCCGAGGAGGTGCTGGGCCTGCTGCAGCGGCTCAATCGCGCGCACGGCAAGACCATCGTCATGGTCACCCACGATCCGCGCGCGGCGGAGCACGCCACGCACATGGTGCATCTGGACAAGGGCGAACTGGTTGGCGCCGCGCGCGTGGCGCAGCCGGCCTGAGGAGTGGCGCGATGAAATATTTCTCGCTGGTATGGGCAGCGCTGTGGCGGCGCAAGGCGCGCACGCTGTTCACGCTGTTCTCGGTGCTCACCGCATTTCTGCTGTTCGGCATGCTCGATGCGGTGCGTACGGTGTTCAATGCCGGCGATCAACTGTCCTCGGGGCGCATGATCGTCAGCTCCAAGCTATCGATCACGCAGGCGTTGCCGATCTCGCTGCTCAATTCCATCCAGCACGTACCCGGCGTCAAGCAAGTGGGTTGGGCCAACTGGTTCGGCGGTTACTACCAGCACCCGACGCCGTTTTTCCCCAACTTCGCGGTCAGCAGCAACTACCTGGGCCTGTTCCGTGGTCGCTACGAATTGCCGCCGGCGCAGGCCAGGGCCTTTGCCGACACGCGCGATGGCGCGGTGGTGGGTGCGGCACTGGCCAGGCAGTTCCACTGGACGCTGGGCCAGCGCGTGCCGCTGATCGCCGGCATCTTTCCGCGCACGGACGGTGGCAACGACTGGAATTTCCAGATCGTCGGCATCTTCACCACCAAGAATCCCAAGCTGAAGGCGGTCGAGCAGCAGTTCCTGTTCCACTGGAAATACTTCGACGAGGGCAATGCCTACATGAAAAACATGGTCGGCTGGTACGTGGTGAATCTAGACGACCCTGCGCATGCCAATCGCGTGGCACAGGCCATCGATGCACTCAGCCAGAACTCCGACCACGAGACCAAGACGCAGACCGAGCAGGCGTTCCAGGCCTCATTCGCCAAGCAGATCGGCGACATCGGCCTGATCGCCGGCGGCATCATGGCGGCGGTGTTTTTCACCCTGCTGCTGCTCACCGGCAACACCATGGCGCAGGCGGTGCGCGAGCGCATCCCCGAGCTGGCGGTGCTGAAGACGCTGGGTTTCCAGGATCGCACCGTGCTGGCGCTGGTGCTGGCCGAATCGGTGCTGCTGATCGTGCTGGGCGGCGTGCTGGGCATGGCTCTGGCGATGCTGCTGACGCCGATGGTCAGCGCCGCGAGCGGCGGTGCGTTGCCGCTGCCGCCGCTGGGGCTGCATAGCTGGTTGTTGGCGCTGGGCCTGATGCTGCTGATCGGTCTGCTGGTCGGTGCGCTGCCGGCGCTGCGCGGCATGCGTCTGCAAATCGTCGATGCGTTGGCTGGCCGCTGAGGAGATCACCATGCGCTTTCTGATCAATGCCGCGACATTGCTGGTCCTGCTGCTCGGTCTGTATTTGTGGATCAGGTTGCCGTGGTGGCTGCTGCTGATCCTGGTCGTGCTGGCTGGCGTGGCGATGCTGCTGACGCGGCGCGGCCGCCAGGCGCTGGCGGTGGCGCGCATGGGGGTGAGCACGCTGCCGCAACGCATCGGCGCCAGCTCGGTGATCCTGGTCGGCATCGCCGGCGTGGTCGGCGTGCTGGTGGCGCTGCTGGCCATGAGCGGCGGGCTGGCGCAGACGCTGCGCGCCACCGGCAGCAACGACACCGCCATCGTGCTGCGCGCCGGCGCCACCGGCGAACTCGCTTCGGGGCTCACGCGCGGCGAGGTGGCACTGGTCGCGCAGGCGCCCGGCATCGCCCGCGACGCCAGGGGCGTGCCGCTGGCCTCGCCCGAGCTGATCGTCGTGGCCAATCTGCCCAAGCGCGGCAGCAGCAGCGACGCCAACGTCGAGTTGCGCGGCGTCGGCCCGCTGGCGCGCGCGGCGCACGGCAAGGTCAAGCTGGTGCAGGGGCGCTGGTTCACGCCCGGTCTGCGCGAGCTGGTGGTGGGCGTCGGCGCCGAGCGCGAGTTCTCCGGCGTGAAGCTGGGCGATACGGTGCGCCTGGGCAGTCAGCCGTGGAAAGTCGTCGGCGTGTTCAAGGCCGGCGACGCGCATGATTCCGAGCTGTGGGCCGATGCCGATACCGTGGCCAGCGCCTACCGACGCGGCGGATTTTCATCGGTGATCGTGCGCCTGGCCAAGCCCGCCGATTTCGCCATGCTGAAGGCCGCGCTGCTGTCCAACCCGCAACTGCACGTGATGGTGCAGACCACGCGCGCCTACTACGCGGCGCAGTCCGAGGGTGTGACCAAGGTGATCCGCATCGTCGGCATCAGCGTGGGCGTGATCATGGCGCTGGGCGCCATCTTCGGCGCGCTCAACACCATGTACGCGGCGATCAGCGCGCGCGGTCGCGAGATCGCCACGCTGCGCGCCATCGGCTTCGGCGGCCTGCCGGTGGTGCTGGCGGTGCTGCTGGAGACGCTGCTGCTGGCGCTGCTGGGCGGCGTGCTGGGCGGCAGCATCGCCTGGCTGCTGTTCAACGGTTACACCGTCAGCACGCTGGGGGCAGACTTCAGCCAGGTGGTGTTCCAGTTCCACGTCAGCCCGGCGCTGCTGGTGCAGGGCCTGAAGTGGGCGCTGGCCATCGGCTTCATCGGCGGCATTTTCCCCGCGCTGCGCGCCGCGCGCGTGCCGGTCAGCGTGGCGCTGCGCGAGCTGTAGCCATCGCTGCGTCATGCCCCAGCATGCAGGAGTGCGGTTGTGGCGTGAGCGTGAGGAACTGCCGCGCGAGATAGCCCGCGAGTGCGCCATCGTCGGGCGGCATGGCTACATGGATGCTGCGCGAGGAAGGTGTGTCGCCGACCTTGGGGACGATCATCTGCACGGTCTGGCGGATGAGCATGGGCGAACCAAACGTGCGATAGCTGAGCTCGGCAGTGCAGGGCGTAGGGTGGCGCAGGGACAAAGGCTTGGGCCGCAGCGTCTGCACGGGCGGATCGAATTTCGCATAGCCGTGCGTCACGCCGACAAGTTTGTCGGCCGCCGGGATGAAACCATTGGTCTGACCCCACACGCACATCTGGCAGCCGGGAATCACCTCCAGCGAAAGCCAGCCGTGGCTGAAGCCATCGGGTGCGGCATAGAGCAGCGCCGAGGTTGCATCAACCCCGTCAGCCAAGCGATAAGGCAGCCAGCCGCGCGGCACGGCCAGCCATTCGCGATCCAGACTGTAGACCAGGCTGATGCGCGGACGCATGGCCGCCGGGATAGACCCGGGCAGCGCCGGCAGCTTGGCGGTATCGACCGTGTCCCAGCCCATGGGCTGGCCCATGTTCACATCGAGCGCGTAGGCAGGCACGTCGATCAACGCGCCTGCGGCATTGCGCGCAAGCACCGGCTCGATGCGGAAATCCTTGCCCGGGATCGATGCGGGGTAGCTGGCATCGGGACCCGCCCATAACCTGCGCGTGCCGGGCGGCGTTGCCGATGCAGTCATTGCCGATGCCAGCGCGGGAATCACTGACAAGCAGCCGACCAGCACCCACGCGAGCCCGCTGCGACCGCGCCGCAACCCAGTTCTGGCCGGGCGCATGGCGGTGCTATCGAGAAACGGATGTTTTCTATCGCGCATGATCACACCCTGCTGCAGCAGGTCCTGTTGCGGCAGACAGTGGGCCGCAGCCAAAGTTCACCGCGGCCGATTACGCCATCGCGCCATCGATTTCCTCGGCGCGGCGCTTGGCGGGCCGCGCTTCCAGTCCGGCCCAGTAACGCGTGAAGGCCGGGCGCTTGTCGATCATGCCGAACTGCATGCCGAATCCCAGCTGCGAGCCGACGTAGACATCGGCGGCGCTGAAGCGGTCGCCCGCCAGATAGACGCGCTCGCCGATGGCGGCCTCGAGCGTGTCCAGCACCTGCTCGAACGAGCCGTAGCCGACCATGGCGCTGCGCTCCGGCGGCACCACCACGCCCAGCGCCTGGTTGGTCCAGGCCGCTTCCAGCGGACCGGCGGCGAAGAACAGCCAGCGGTAGTAGGGACCGCGCGCGGCGCTGTGCGGCGGCGGCGCCAGACCGGCCTGCGGGAAGGCATCGGCGAGATACGCGCAGATGGCCGCGCACTCGGTGACCACGGTGTCGCCATGGCGGATGGCCGGCACCTTGCCCATCGGATTGATCGCCAGATACGGCGCGGCCTTCATGCTGGTGCCGTACTCCAGAATCTCAGTGGCGTAAGGCGCGCCGGTTTCCTCCAGCATCCAGCGCACGATGCGGCCGCGCGACTTGGGGTTGGTGTAGAAGCTCAGCTCGGGCGTGGGCATGGCGGTGGGCTCCGGTTGGATGGCTTGCGCATGCTACGCCGGCACCGTGGCGCCTGGCGGGTTTCAGCCGGCTTGTGGGGCGATCGCATGAGCACGCCGCGGCACTGGTGCAGCCACAGCCCGACGAACACCGATCGGCCAACGCGTATTCGGCCTCGTGCAGCGCCGGGCTTCAGCCCACGCGCTCGCCCTCGCGGTGCGCCAGCCAGGCGCCGATCAGCGCGGCAAGGTAGGGGATGGACTGCGCGACCAGGATGGCCACCCACAGCTTGCTTTCCTCGTACTTGCTGCCGAACAGCAGCACCATGCCGACGATGGCGGTGGCCAGGCCGATCACCATGAACAGCTCCTCGCGCACCGAGGCGAAGGCGCTGGGCCGGTCACGCAAGCGGCGCTGCTTGGCGGTGCGCACGAACTCGCCCTTGCGCTTGACCAGACCCAACCAGATGCCGCGCGCGATGGCGTGGCTGAGGCCCATGCTGGCGATGGCCGCCATCAGCGTGTCGCGCCACGAGCACGGCACGCGCTTGCGGTACAGCCAGATGCCCAACACCGCCTTGGCCACGAAGAAACTCAGCACCGGAATCAGGAACAGCTTCAGCGGCAGGCTGAAATACTGCGGAAACAGCAGCATCAGCGCGGTCCAGATCAGCGCCATCAGGGTGAACACCAGATGCAGCGCATCGGCGAGCCAACTGAACCAGCCGGTGAGAAAGTGGAAGCGCTGCCCCGGCGTCAGCGGCCCCGGTTGCGTCATCCAGCCCCAGCGTGCCTTGAGAATCTGCATGGCACCGAACGCCCAGCGGTAGCGCTGCGATTTGTACGCGGTGAAATCGGCCGGGGTCAGGCCCTGGCCCATCACCTCGTCCACGTAAACCAGATCGTAGCCGGCGTGCATCAGGCGCAGGCCCAACTCGGCATCCTCGCAAATGGTCCACTCCGACCAACCGCCATCGCGCTCCAGCGCGCTGCGCCGGACCATGGTCATGGTGCCGTGCTGGATGATGGCGTTGCGTTCGTTGCGGTGGTGCATGCCGATGCGGAAGAAGCCGTCGAACTCCCACGCGGTCATGCGCCGGAACACGTTGTGTTCGAAATCGCGGTGCGCCTGCGGGCACTGCACCACGGCCACCTTGGAGTTCTCGAAGTAACCACACAGGCGCGACAGCCAGTCCGGGCGCACCACGTAATCGGCATCGATCACAGCCACGATCTCGGCGCGCGCGTCGGTTTGCTGCAGACCGTAATTCAGCGCGCCGGCCTTGAAGCCCGGCCATGGCGCCAGATGAAAAAAGCGGAAACGCTCGCCCAGCTCCACGCAGCGCGCCTCGACCGGCCTCCATACCGCCTCGTCCTTGGTGTTGTTGTCGATCACCAGCACTTCGAAGTGCGCGTAATCGAGCGCGGCCAGCGAATCGAGCGTGGCGATCACCATCTCCGGCGGCTCGTTGTAGCAGGCGAGGTGGATCGACACGAACGGCTGACGCTCGGGCGGCAGCGCGTCCAGCAGCGGGAAATGTCGCTGCCAGCGTCGGTGCCACAACACCTCGACGAATTCGAAGCCGTTGATCAGCAGCACCGCCAGAATCGCCAACTGCGCCGGGAACAGGATCGCCAGCATGGCCCAGTCGATGGGGTTGAGATAAAACGCGAACGGCACCATCACCGACCAGGTGATCAGCCCCGCGGCGAGCTGCATGAGTGCCAGGAAAAACAGTCGCCCGCGCATGCGGAAGCGCTCGAAATAGCGCGCGAACAGCAGCATCGGCAGCAGTGCCAGCAGGGATGCCGCCAGTGCCTTCCACGGCCAGTGCGGGTCTTCGAGGATCGGCCCGGTGAGCGGAAACTTCAGTTTGCGATCGGCGCCGAACATGCCCCAGTAGGCGCCCACGCGGCCCTCGCCGAGGTTCTCCTTCCACGGCTGGTCGATGGCTTCCATGATGTAGTAGTCGATATGGCGTGCCTTGGCCACGTTGAACCACTGGCGCAAAAACAACGCCTCGTTGGCCAGGCTGGGTTCGGCGTATTTGTAGCGATTGCCGTTGCTCGGCCAGCCCACTTCGCCGATCACGATGGGCTTGCCGGGAAACATGCGCTTGAGCTGCTCGTAGTGCATCAGCACGTCGCTAACCGCGTCCTTGCGCGGCACGCCCTCCCAATAGGGCAGCAGGTGCACGGTGATGAAATCGACGTGGTCGGCCAGCTCCGGGTGGGTTTCCCAGATGTGCCATGGTTCGGCGGTGGACACCGGCTGGCGGATCGCCGCGCGCGCGCGATCGAGGTATCTCATCAGCTTGGCTGGCGCCATGTCGCGGCGCAGCAATACCTCGTTGCCGACGATCACGCGCGTGATGGTGTGCGGATAGCGGTGCGCCTGCTCGATCAGCGCCTGCAGTTCCTTCTCGTTGTGGCGCTTGTCCGAATCCAGCCAGGCGCCGGCCATCACGTGCATGCCGTAATTGCGCGCTAGGCGCGGAATCTCCGGTGTCTGCAAAGAGGCGTAGGTGCGGATGCGGTGCGTGTAATGCGACAGCATGGCCAGATCGGCGCTGATCTCCGCCGGCGTTGGATAGTCACCGGTCAGCGGACTCTGGAAGCGACGATAGGCGCTGTAGGCGAAACCGTGGATCGGCCCGGTCCAGCCCGGCGCATCGACCGGGCGGTTGACCCAGGCCCACAGTCCGAAGTTGGCGGTGGCCACCAGCAGAGCCAGCAGTAGCGCGCGCAACCAGGAGCGGCCGGGAGATGCGGGGGTGGTGGACAAGCGCCAAGCTCACGCGCCGCAACCAGCGCGGCTCAAGCATGCGAGCTTAACGGAGTGGCCGGCGCCGGCCAATGCAGCCGGCGTCGGGGTTTCATGGCGGGCTCAGGCACCGAATGGCCAGCGGTTCGCGCGCCGGCTCATTTCAGCAGCGAGCGCAGCATCCACGCGGTCTTCTCGTGATACTGCAGGCGCTGCGTGGCCAGGTCGGCGGTGGGCTGGTCGTCGGCCTTGTCGGCCAGCTTGAAGGTGGCGCGGCCGATGCGCACGCAGACCTCGTGGCCATCGACCAGTTGCTGCACCATCGCCTTCCAGTCAGGCACGCCGGTTTCTTCCTTGATCGTGCTGAGCTTGCCGAACTGGCTGTAGGAACCCGGCGCGTACACATCCAGCGCGCGGATGCGCTCGGCGATCAGGTCGGCCGCGGTCCACAGCTCGTTGTACTGCATCTCGAACATCAGATGCAGGGTGTTGAACATCGGCCCGGTGACGTTCCAGTGGAAGCCGTGGGTTTTCAGGTACAGCGAATACGTGTCCGCGAGCAGCACCGACAGATTTTTGGCGATGGCCTCGCGTTCTTTCTTGCTGATGCCTATTTCGATGGCCATGGTTCGCTCCTTGGTTGAAGGGTTTGCGCACGGGTCGCAGTGCGGGGGGAAATACCGCCTCGATTATCATGCGCCACCGAAAACACATGGCGCCAGCGCGCGCCAGCTCAAGGGCATGACATCGATCAGCGAACTGCGCCGGGCGCTGGATGCGGTGCTGACGCGCGAGCGCGCGCGTCTGGCAGCGCGGCTGCGCGCTCTTGGCGCGACGCCCGATGCGGCCGCACTGGCGGCGCTGACGCGCGACATCCGGGCCTCGGCGCAACGCCGCACCGCGCGCGCGGCCAGCGTGCCGGTAACGACGGTTGACGAGGCGCTGCCGATCGCACGCCATGCCGCCGGCATCATCGCCGCCATCCGCGCGCATCAGGTGCTGATCCTCGCCGGCGAAACCGGCTCGGGCAAGACCACGCAATTGCCCAAGCTGTGCCTGGCCGCCGGGCGCGGCGTGGCCGGCATGATCGGTTGCACGCAGCCGCGGCGTCTGGCCGCGCGCGCGGTGGCGCGGCGCGTGGCCGAGGAACTGGGTACCGAGGTTGGCGCGCTGGTCGGTTTTCAGGTGCGCTTCAACGAACAAGTCGGCGAGCGCGCCCTGGTCAAGTTCATGACCGACGGCATTCTGCTGGCGGAGACGCGGGGTGATCGTGTGTTGTCGGCCTACGACACGCTGGTGCTGGACGAGGCGCACGAGCGCAGCCTCAACATCGATTTCCTGCTCGGCTACCTCAAGCGCCTGCTGCAGTGGCGCCAGGATCTGAAGCTGATCATCACCTCGGCCACGCTGGACACGGCGCGTTTCGCGCAGCATTTTGGTGACGCGCCGGTGGTCAGCGTGGAAGGGCGCGGTCACCCGGTGGAACTGCGCTGGCGTCCGCCGCAGGGTCGCGGCGAGGCCGATCTGCCGGCGCAAGTGGCCGCCGCGCTGGATGAGATAACCAGCAGCGATGGTCGCGGCGACGTGCTGGTGTTTTTGCCCGGCGAGCGCGAGATCCGCGAGGTGCATCTGGTGCTGGAACGACGCCGTTATCGCCACACCGAGGTGTTGCCGCTGTATGCGCGCCTGTCGGCCGGCGAGCAGGATCGCGTGTTTCATCCCGGCGCGGCGCGGCGCGTGGTGCTGGCCACCAATGTCGCGGAAACCTCGCTGACCGTGCCGCGCATCCGCTACGTGATCGACAGCGGCAGCGCGCGCGTCAAGCGCTACAGCGCGCGCAGCCAGATCGAGCGCCTGTACATCGAGCCCATCGCGCAATCCGCCGCCGAGCAGCGCAAGGGCCGTTGTGGACGCGTCGGCCCGGGCGTTTGCGTGCGCCTGTACGCCGAGGAGGATTTTTCCGCGCGGCCGCGCTACGGCGATCCCGAACTCAAGCGCAGCGCGCTGAGCGGCGTGATCCTGCGCATGCTCAGTCTGGGCCTGGGCGAGATCGAGTCGTTTCCGTTCATCGATGCGCCGGAGCCGCGCGCCTGGGCCGAGGGCTGGCGGCGCCTCGCCGAGATCGGTGCGGTGGACGACGCGCGCAAGCTCACGCGCAGCGGCCGCGACATCGCCGCGTTGCCCATCGACGTGAGCCTGGCGCGCATGCTGGTCGAGGGCCAGCGCCTGGGTGTGGCCGAGCCGCTGCGCGTGCTGGTGGCTTTCCTCAGCATCCAGGATCCGCGCGAGCGCCCCGCCGATGCGCGCGCCGCCGCCGATGCCGCGCATGCCGCGTTCATCGACAAGCGTTCTGATTTTATCGGTGTGCTGAATCTGTGGGCGGCCTACCAGCAGGCGCACGAGGACCTCACGCAATCGAAACTGCGCGATTGGTGCGAGCGCCATTTCCTGAGCTTTCTGCGCATGCGCGAGTGGCGCGAATTGCATCGGCAGTTGCGCGTGCTCGATGACGGCCGGGATTCGGGACTGGGGACTGCGAACTCGGGGATGGAGCAACGCGCTGCTATTGCGGATGCCGCACTGACGCACAAACATAGTCGTGGTCGCGACAAAACATCGGCGCGCGTTACCGCTACGCCTTCCGAGTCGCGAGTCCCCAGTCCCGAGTCCCGCACTGGCGAGTCCCGCAACGACGAAGCCATCCACTGCGCCCTGCTCGCCGGCCTGCCTACCCAGGTGGCGCGCAGAGACGAAAAGGGCGGCTACCGCGGCACGCGCGAGCGGCGCTGGCAGATCTTTCCCGGTTCGGCGCTGGCCAAGATGCCGCCGCCGTGGCTGTTTTCCGCGCAAGTGCTGGATCTCAACGGGCGCGTGTACGGCATGATGAATGCGCGCGTCGAGCCGGCGTGGATCGAGCGTCAGGCCGCGCATTTGCTCAAGCGCGCGTGGTTCGATCCGCACTGGTCGCGCGCGCGCGGCGCGGTGCTGGCCTGCGAGCAGGTCAGCCTGTTCGGATTGAATCTGGCCGAACGCCGCACGGTGCAGTTTCAGCGCCAGGATCCGGCGCAGGCGCACGCGATTTTTCTCGAACAGGCGCTGGCCGAGTGCGCGCTGGATGTGCGTCTCGATGTCCTCGCCGCCAATCGCCGCGTGCTGGTCGAGGCCGAGCGCAGCGAAGCGCGGCAGCGTCGCGCGGGTTTGCTCAAATCCGCCACCGAGCGCGCGCAATTCTTCGCCGGCAAGCTGCCCGAGTCCATCGCCAGCGCGGCGGCGCTGGGCGCCTGGTACAAGCAGGCCAGCGCGGCGCGGCGCGCGGCGCTGCACTGGTCGCTGGACGATCTGCTCGAAGCCGATGCCGGCGCCGCGGACGCGTATCCAGCCGCGCTGGAATTGGCCGGGCAGCACCTGCCGCTGGAGTATCGCTACACGCCGGGCAGCGACGATGACGGCATCACCCTGCGCGTGCCGCTGGCGCTGCTGAACGCCTTGCCCGAGGCGCGCCTGCAGTGGCTGGTGCCGGGTCTGCTCGCGGAGAAAATAGCCGAGATGATTCGCGGTCTGCCCAGATCGCTGCGGCGCAATTTCGTGCCGGTACCGGATTACGCGCGCGCGTTCTGCGCCGCCGAGGCGCCGCGCGACGAGGCTTTGGGTCACGCGCTGGCGGCGTATCTGCGCCGCGTCAGCGGCGTGGCGATCGGCGCCGAGGATTTCTCCGGCATCGAGCTGCCGCCGCATCTGCACTTGCGCGTGCTGGTGCGCGCCGGCGCCGGCGCCACGCTGGATGCCGGGCGCGACCTGGCCGCGCTGCGCGCGCGCTGGTCGGGCGCCGCGCGCGACGCCTTCGCGCAGCACAGCGCCGCCGAAGTGCAGCGCGAGGACGTGGCCGGCTTCGACTTCGAGGAGATTCCGCTGCGCGTGCATGGCGCCGGCGGGCTGGATGCGTTTCCGGCGCTGGTCGATCAAGGCGGCAGCGTGGCGCTGCGCGTGTTCGAGCGCAGCGACGAGGCCGCCGCCGCGCATCGTCGCGGCGTGGTGCGTTTGTTACGTCTGGCGCTAACCACCGAGATCAAGCGCGCCGCGCGTCAGTTGCCGCTGGCGCAGGGCGTGGCGCTGCGCTGGGCGCCGCTGGGCGATGCGCAGACGCTGCGCGCCGAGGTGGTCGAGGGCGCGCTGGACGCGCTGCTGCAACAGGCCGATGTTGAGGTGCGCACGCGCGGCGTGTTCAGCGCGTTGCGCGACGCGCTGGCGCGCGAATTGTTCGGTGCGGCGATGATGCGCTTGCAAAGCGTCGAAGCCGTAGTCAGCGCGCAGGCAGAGCTGCGCCCGTGGCTGGAGCCGCCGCTGCCGGGTTTCGCGCGTGCCAGCTATGACGACCTGCACGAGCAGCTCGATCTGCTGCTGGCGCCGGACTTCTTGCGTACGCTCGAACACGCGCATCTGGCCGAGCTGCCGCGCTACCTCAAGGCCATGCGCTTGCGCGCCGAGCGCCTGCGCCAGGATCCGGCGCGCGACCAGCGCCGCATGCTCGAAGTGCTGCCGTTCTGGCGCAGGCTGCTGGCACTGCGCGCGCAAGGTCGCGATGGCGCCGCGTGGCACACCTTGCGCTGGCTGCTGGAGGAATGGCGCGTGTCGCTGTTCGCGCAGGAGCTGGGCACCGCGCAGCCGGTATCGCTGAAGCGCATCCGGCGCGCGCTGGCGGACGCGGAAGCGGAGCCGGCCGCGGGTGCCGGTAGCCGGTAGCCGCAACCAGCACGCGTCTTGCTCCGTCGCTGAGTACCGCGAAGGTTCTGGCCTCGGCACGCGCGGCGGCATCCGCGCGGAACAGGAAAACCTTGTCAAACGCTGCGAACGCGCGCCGAAGACGCCGACGCGTTGCGTGCGTCAGCTCAATGCACGCGCTCGACGCGCACGCTGTTCGAGCAGCCCTGGATGTACATCAGCCAACTGCCCAGCAGCATCGGTTTGATGGTGACCTTGGGATCCTGCGTGGTCTGGCAGCGCCAACTGCTGGACTCGGATACTTGCCAAGTCTGGCCGTTGGCCAGCGAGAATTGCGTGTGGCTGTCCCAGCCCGAGAAGCGGCCGGGCAGCGTGGACTCGACGGTGACGCGCGGCTGGTCAACCGGCGCGCGGTAGCCGAACCGGTTGGCCGCGCCGACCACCACCGGCGCGCTGATGCTGGCCGGGCCGGCGCCGGCGATACCGACGTGGCTGCGCAGCCAGGCGTTGAGAAAATGCAGTTCTGCGGCATCGAGCTTGTCCAGGCCAGCCTTCTTGAAGGCGGCCGCGGACATGCGTTCCTGCAACGAGGAAAACTGCTGGGCGTGGACGGTGCCGGCGAAGGCCAGGGCCAGAAGCAGGGGCAGGGCGCGCGTTTTCATGGCGCGCATGCTAACAGGATGCCGCAGCCTTGCCGCCACCCACCCTCGCATGTGCGCGCTAAGCTGCGGGCATGCGCATCGAGGCCATCATTTCATCGGAATCGCGCTGGTGCGGCGCGTCCGCGCCGGCGCCGCTGGCGGCAGCGTGCGCGGCGTGGCAGAGGCACGGTGGCGTGCCGGCGCAAGCCATCGAGATGCTGGAAATCCTGGTGCCGCTGGATGCCGATCCCGAGACCCTTGCCGCCGCGCTGTGGTACGACCTCGCGCGGCGCGCGCCGGCGGCTTGGCAGGCGGCGGCGGCGCATCAGTCCGAGGTAATGCGGCGGCTGGTCGATGGTCAGCAGGCGGCCGAGAAGGTGTTTTCCCTGCACGCCGATGCGCCGGCGCACGAACACACCGAAGGCTTGCGGCGCCTGCTGCTGGCGATGGTGCGCGATCTGCGCGTGGTGTTCATTCTGCTGGCGCGACAACTGGCCGAGTTGCGCGCGGCCGCGCGCCTGCCCGAACCGGCACGGCTGGCGCTGGCGCGCCAGACCGCCGACCTGCACGCCCCGCTGGCCAATCGTCTGGGCATCTGGCAAGTCAAGTGGGAGCTGGAGGATCTGGCGTTCCGCTATCGCGAGCCGGGCACCTACAAGCGTATCGCCAACCTGCTGGACGAGCGCCGCGATGATCGCGAGCAGTGGATCGCGGGGGCGCGCGCGCAGCTCGAAGCGGCGTTGCGCGAGACCGGTCTGGATGCCGAGGTCGCCGGGCGCCCCAAGCACATCTATTCCATCTGGAAAAAAATGCAGCGCAAGGAGGTCGGGTTTTCCGATCTCTACGACATCCGCGCGCTGCGCGTGATGGTGGCCGACGTGGCGGCCTGCTACACCACGCTGGGCGTGGTGCATCAGTTGTGGGCGCCGATCCCGAGCGAGTTCGACGATTACATCGCGCGGCCCAAGACCAACGGGTATCGTTCGCTGCATACCGCGGTGATCGGTCCGTACGGGCGCAATCTTGAAGTGCAGATTCGCACCGCCGAAATGCATCGTGCCGCCGAACTGGGCGTGGCCGCGCACTGGCGTTACAAGGAGGGCGGCGGCGGCGACGCGGCCTTCGAGGCGCGCATCGCGTGGATGCGCCGCCTGCTGGAAACACGCGGCGAGGACGATGGCGCGCTGGTCGAGGCATTCCGCACCGATCTGCTCGAGGACCGCATCTACGTGCTCACCCCCAAGGGCGAGGTGATGGACTTGCCGCACGGTGCCAGCGTGCTGGATTTCGCCTATCACGTGCACACCGAGGTTGGGCATCGTTGCCGCGGCGCCAAGGTCAACGGCCGCATCGTGCCGCTGACGCACCAGCCCGGCAGCGGTGATCGCATCGAGATCCTCACCGGCAAGCAGGCGCGGCCCAGCCGCGATTGGCTGTCGCCGCAGCACGGCTATCTGCACACCGGGCGCGCGCGCGAGAAAGTGCGCACGTGGTTTCGGCGCGTCGAGCACGCGGCCAATCTCGAAGCCGGACGCGCCGTGCTGGAACGCGAGCTGCGCCGGCTGGCGCTGCCGGCGATGAATCTCGACGCGCTGCCGCTGCGTCTGGCGCTGAAGTCCCAGGACGAATTGCTCGAAGCGTTGGCGCTGGGCGAGGTTGGCCCTGGCCAACTGGCGCGTGCGTTGCACGAGCTGCACGCGCCGCCGCCCGCGCCGACTGTGCCCGTCGCGCCGACCGGCGTCGCCGCGCGCGCGCGCGGCGCGCCGGGGGCGCTCACCATCGAGGGCGTCGGCAATCTGCTGCTGCAACTGGCGCGCTGCTGTCAGCCGCTGCCGGGCGATGCGGTGCTGGGCTACGTCACACGCGGGCGCGGCGTGTCGGTGCATCGCGCCGATTGCGCGGCGCTGGAGCGGCTGCGCGCGCGCGCGCCGGAGCGCATCATCCAGGTGGCCTGGGGGCAGGCGCCGGCCGCGGCCTATCAGACCGACATCGCAGTGCTGGGTTACGAACGCAAGGACTTGCTCAAGGACGTGACCGGCACCATCACCCAATCCGGCGTCAGCATTCTCGCGTCCAGCTCACAGCGCCTGGCTGACAGCGGCGAGCTGCACATGCGCTATAGCCTGCGCGTGCGCGACTTCGCCCAGCTCGGGCAATTGCTGGCGCGACTCGCAGCCTTGCCCAACGTGCGCGAGGCGCGGCGACTGGCCGCCGGCTGAATTCATACGGACGCCGTGCGGGCGGCAGCGCAACGCGGTGCTAGATTGCGCACACTCTCAGCGCTGATCGCCATGCCCACACGTGAAGTCCGTCCTGCCACGCCCACCCGCATCGAGCCGCGCCTCGGCCCGCTGGATGCGCCCAAGCGCGCGCCGCCGCCGCCGCCGTTGCCGGATGGCCTGCCGCATTTTCGCGCTGAGCCGCGCCAGCCCGGTGCCGCCGCCACGCGCCCACCGCACCCGCCGCAGCGCGCGCGCAGCACGGCGTGGCTGCGTTGGCTGCTGCTGGCGGTTCTGCTGCTGCTGGGCCTGGTCGTCATCGCGCAGCATCGCGACTGGTTCGCGCAACTGCTGCCCAGCCCGCGGCTTGATCATGTGCTAGATCAGGGCGACCGCGCGTTGGCGCAAGGCCATCTGGGCGACGCGCATCCGCCCGGCGCGCGACAGTTCTACGAGCAGGCGGCGCGGATCAGCGGCGACAACGGTCGCGCGCAAGCAGGATTGCAGGCCGTGGGACAGGCCGAGCTGATGCGCGCCAGGACCGCGCTGGCCGAGCACAAGCTCGACGCCGCAGAGATCGCCCTGAAGCAGGCCGATGCGCTGCTCGGCGGCGGCAGCGAGTTGACCACGTTGCAGCAGCAGTTGGCGCAACAGCGCGCGCGTGGCGTGCAACTCGCGGATCTGGTTGCGCATGCGCAGCAGGCCTACGCGGCGGGGCGCTTGACCGGCGCCAACAGCGCCGCGGGCTGGTATCTGCAGGTGCTGCAGGCCGACCCCGGCAATGCCGTGGCGCGGCATGGGCTGGATCAGGTCGGCGCGGCGCTGGCCAAGCAGGCGCGTCGGGCGCTGGCCAGCGGTGACATCAACAGCGCGCGCCAGCAGGTGCGACAAATCGCCACGCTGCTGCCCGCGCAAGCCGATCTGCCCGCGCTGCAGGCCGAGCTGGCCAGCAGCACGCGCGCCGCGCAGCAGGCGACCGCGCACAAGCTGGCCGAGGCCGCCAGTCTGATCGCCGCGGGGCATATCACCACGCCGGCCGGCGCCAGCGCGCTCGATGTTTACCAGCAGGTGTTGCAGGCGGATCCCGGCAACGGCGCGGCGCAGGCCGGGCTGGCGCATGTCGCCATCGCGCTGATGGTGCAGGCGCACGCGCAGGCCGATGCAGGCGATTTCAGTGCTGCGCGCCAGTTGCTCGATCAGGCCGCCACGCTCACCCCGCATTCGGTCGAGCTGGTCGCGGCGCGCGCGCGTCTTGCGCACGCGCAGGCACGGGCGTCCACGCAGCCTGTGCAGTCCACGCAGCCCATGCCGGCGGCGGTGTCGCCGGCGCAACGCCAGCAGGCGCTGGCGCTGGTGCAGCGCGCGCAGGCGGCGGCCGCGCGCGGTGATTTTCTGTTGCCGCCGGGCGCCAGCGCGTTCGATCTGTATCGACAGGCCTTGAATCTCGATGGCACAAGCCGCGCCGCGCGCGAAGGCCTGCGGGTGCTGCCACGACTGGCAGCCGACGCCACCACGCAAGCGCTGCGCGCCGGCCAGCTCGATCGCGCCGGCGAGATGCTGCGAAACTACGCGCAGCTCGCGCCGGGTTCCGCGGATCTGGCGCGCTTGCGGCACGCCCTGGGTACGGCCTGGCTGGATCTGGCCAATCGCGATCTGGCGCGTGGCGACCACGCCGCCGCGCGCAGCGCGCTGGCGCAGGCACAGCGCTGGGCGCCGGATGACGCGCGCGTGCAGGCGCTGGCGCAGGGCCTCGGTGGCGGTTGATCGGCGCGTGCGCGGAGCCCGCGCATGATCGCGCTGGTGCTGGGTGCCAGCAGCCAGATCGGGTACTACCTGCTGCCACTGCTGCAAGCCGAGGGCATCGAGGTGCTGGCGTTGAGTCGCCGGCCAACGCGCAGCGCGCCGACCGATGTGCGCTGGCTGCAGGGCGCCTTGCCCGCGTTGCCGTTGGCGCTGCCGCCGCTGCGCTACGTGTTCAGCGCTGGACCGCTGGATGCGCTGGCGGCGTGGCTGCCCACGGCACCGCTGACACCCGACGCCCGCGTGCTGGCGACCAGCTCGATGAGCGCGGTCAGCAAGCAGGATGCTCCGGTCGCGGCCGAACGCGCATTGTCCATGCGCCTGCGCACCGCCGAGCAGGCCTTGGCGCAGACCTGTGCGCAGCGCGGCGTCGGTTGCACGGTGCTGCGCCCGACCTTGATCTACGGCGTCGGGCGCGATCGCAGCCTGACCCCGCTGGCGCGACGCGCGCAGCGCACGCGCGTGTTCGCGCTGCCGCGGGGACGCGGACTGCGCCAGCCGGTGCACGCCGGGGATGTGGCGCGCGCGCTGCTGGCCGCGGCGTTGCGCGCGCAGCCGCTGGATGCACTGCTGGAATTCGGTGGTGGCGAGCGCCTGAGCGCCACGCAGATGTTCGCGCGCGTACGCGCCAGCCTGCCGTTCGCCACGCTCGGCGTGCCGCTGCCGCGCGCGCTGCTGGCGCTGGCCGCGTTGCATCCGGCGCTGCGCGGGCCGATCACGCGGCTCGACCAGGATCTGATCGCCGACAACGCACGCGCGGTGGCCGCGCTGGGCGTGACGCCGCGCGCGTTTCACCCCGATGCGCGTTGCTGGGGGCTTTGAGCCTGCGCGCCGGGATGCGAGGATGCGGTCTTGCGCATCGCTGCCGCCGCGCGCGCTCCAAGGTGGGTTGCACGCATGACTGTTCGTGAACACCTGCGCCCGTGGTGGGCGCTGCTGCGCTGGCCGTTCTGGCTGGGTCTCGGCTTGCTGATCGGTTTCGGTGGTCCCTACACCTGGGTGCTGAATCAGCGCGTGGCGCAGCGTTTCGGTGATCTGGAGTTCTCGCAGCCGACGCGCGTGTATGCGCGGCCCCTGGCGCTGACCGCGGGCACGCCGATGAACGCGGCCACGCTGCGTCAGGAATTGCGCTTCGCTGATTACACGCCAAGCCAGGATGCGCGCGTGCCCGGCACCTGGGACGAAAACGGCGACAGCTTCGTGATCGCCTCGCGCGGTTATGCCGACCCGGCCGGTGGCGAGTTGCCGCGACGCGTGCACGTGACGCTGGCGGATGGCCAGGTGCGGGGCCTGTTCGACTTGACCGCGCGGCGTCCGCTGGCGGCATGGCATCTCGATCCGGCGCGCATCGCCACGCTGTACGGCGCGCATCAGGAAGAGCGCGAGGTAGTGCACCTGCCGCAGTTGCCGCCACTGCTGGTGAACGGCCTGCAGGCGGTCGAGGATCGCGATTTCAACAGCCATATCGGCGTCGATTTCAGCGGCATCGCGCGCGCGCTGCTGGCCGACGTGCGCTCCGGCAGTCTGGCGCAGGGTGGTTCCACGCTGACCCAGCAACTGGTGCGCAATCTGTTTCTGGATCGCAACCGCACGCTGGTGCGCAAGCTCAACGAGGCGCTGATCTCGGTGCTGATCACCGCGCACTACAGTCGTGGGCGCATCCTCGATGCGTACATGAACGAGGTGTACCTCGGTCAGCAGGGCGGGCAGGCGATTCATGGGTTTGCCGCGGGCAGCCGTTACTGGTTCGGGCGCCCGCTGGCGGCGCTGCGTCCGCAGGAGATCGCACTGCTGGTCGGGCTGGTGCGCGGGCCCAGTTATTACGACCCGCGTCGCTACCCCGAGCGCGCATTGCAGCAGCGCAACCTCGTGCTGCACGAGTTCCACGAGACCGGGCTGATCACGCGCCCGATGCTGGCCTATGCACTGGCCGCGCCGCTGGGGGTGACGCCGGTACCGCGGCTGCCGCGCGATCGCTTCCCGGCGTTCATGGATCTGGTGCGGCGCCAGTTGCAGCAGGATTTCAGCGCGCAGCGTCTGCGCGCGGGCGCGCTGGCGGTGTACACCACGCTCGATCCCGCCGCGCAGCTCGATGCCGAGGATGCGCTGGATGAAACCCTGGCCAGCTTCGGTTCGCGCGGCGCGGCGCTGCAGGGCGCGGTGGTGGTGACCGATGCGCGCAGCGGCGCGGTGCGCGCGCTGGTGGGCGGCCGCGATGCCGGCGTGCCGGGCTTCAATCGCGCGCTGGATGCGCGCCGCCAGATCGGCTCCACGATCAAGCCGTTCGCGTATCTGGTGGCGCTGGCGCAGCCGCAGCAGTGGTCGCTGGCCAGCCTGCTGGATGACGCACCGATCACCGTGCCGCTGTCCGGCGGGCGCAACTGGACGCCGCAAAACGATGATCACATCAGCCACGGCCAGGTACTGCTGGTCGATGCGCTGGCGCATTCCTACAACCAGGCCACGGTGCATCTGGGCATGCGGTTGGGGCTGGCGCGCATCCACCGTTTTCTGGATTCGTTCGGACTGTCGGTGCCGATCAACCCCGATCCCTCGCTGTTGCTGGGCGCGCAGGATTTGTCGCCCTACGAGCTGGCCGAGCTATACCAGTTCCTGGCCAGCGACGGCCGCGCCGAGCCGCTGCGCGCGGTGCGCGGCGTGCTCGATGCCAACGGCAACCTGCTCAAGCGCTACGACAGCGCCACGGTCAAGCCCGAATACCAGAGCGCGGTGCGCCTGCTGACCTGGGCGCTGCAGCAGGTGCCGCGCGAGGGCACGGCGCACGCGCTGGGCGCCTCGCCGCTGGGCGCGCTCAACGCCGCTGGGAAAACCGGCACCAGCGAGAACCAGCGCGACGCCTGGTTCGCCGGCTACACCGGCAGCGATCTGGCCGTGGTCTGGGTCGGTCGCGACGACGACAAGCCGACCCCGCTGTGGGGTGCCACCGGCGCGTTGCCGGTGTGGATGCGCCTGTTCCAGCGTTTGCCCACACGGCCCCTGCCGGCGGCGCCGATGGTGGGCTTGAGCATGGCCTGGATCAATCCAGCGACTGGCCACCGCTCCTCCGCCGTATGCAGCGGCGCACGACAATTGCCGTTCATCGACGGCTACGCACCGACCGAGGAAGACTCATGTCTGTTCGACCAATTCAAGCACTGGCTGGATGGCCCGGCCCCTGCCGGCAGCGGCTGATCGCGATGCTGGGCGCCACGCTGCTGCTGGGCGCCTGCGCGACATCGAAGCCGCCGCGTGCGGCGCAGTCCTTCACGCCCGTGTCCAATCCATCCGCGCTGCTGACGGCGGTGCGCCAGGCCGGCGCGCACGACAACTCGGTGCTGCAGGTGCATCCGTTGCGCTCGGCCGGAGTCAGCGCGCTGGTCGCGCAGGCGCACGCCGCCGCGGCGCAAGCTGACTACGCGGGCGCTGCGCGCTTGCTGGATCGCGCCCTGGAATTCGAGCCGCACGCGCCGGACCTGCTGCAGGCGCGCGCCGAGATGGCGCTGGCGCAGGGCGACTGGACGCTGGCGCAGCAACTGGCGCAGCAGGCGTTGCAGCGCGGCCCGCGGTTCGGCGCCCTGTGCGCGCGCGGCTGGCAGACGCTGGCCGAGGTCGCGCGCGTGCAGCGCGACGCCGCGACGCAAGTGCAGGCCGAGCAGCGCGTCGCGGCCTGCCGCAAAAGCGATCCGCTGCCCGAATAGCGGCCCGGCACCGGACGCAAGGCGGCTGGCTTCTAACGCCGCAAAGTACAGACGTTCAAACGCGCCGTGTGACCGCACGAGTGCGGGCCTGCATCCGGCACTGCCGCGAGTCCGGCAACGGTTACATGACGCATTGCGACATTTTTGTTAAAAATCCTCGGCCAATTTTCCAGCTCGAATCGAGCTTGAATATAGCTCTACGCAAGTCTTTGTTAAGAAAGATATTTTATTGCACCGCAGCACAAAATAAGGCCTTTGCAAAGCATTCTGGAAACGTTTACATTCCACGCCGAATCGTTACTTTCCGGTAAATCGGTAAGTGCTTTCCAATACATCGGTAAGGTGGTGCGGCGTGGCAATCACGATCAGAGACGTGGCGCGAGAAGCCGAGGTTTCGGTGGCCACCGTGTCGCGCGCGCTCAACGGCCGCGACAATGTCGCCGCCGAGGTGCGCGCGCACGTGCAAGCGGTCGCCACGCGCCTACGTTATGTGCCGCACAGCGCGGCGCGCAGCCTGATCACGCGGCGCACGCAAACCATCGGTGCGCTGCTGCCGGACATGCATGGTGAATTTTTTTCCGAGTTGATCCGCGGCATCGACAAGGCCGCGCGCGCGCAGGGCTATCACCTGCTGCTGTCCAGCTCGCACGGCGATGCCGATGAAACCGCCGCCGCGCTGCAGGCCATGCTGGGTCGTGTGGATGGTCTGCTGATCATGTCGCCGCATGCCGATCCGGGTTTCATCGAGCAGCACTTGCCCGAGGACTTGCCCGCGATCCTGCTCAACCCCGTGCGCGGGCACACGCGCCTGTCGGCGCTGGCGGTGGACAACCGCGCTGGCGCCTATGCCATGACCCAGCATCTGGTGCATCGCGGATATCGCGAGATCGTCCTCATCACCGGGCCCAAGGGCAACCTTGATTCCGAGGAGCGTCTGCAGGGCTGCCTCGACGCGCTGCACGATCTGCTGCCGGAGGCCGTGCCGCAGATCGTCTCCGGCGATTTCAGCGAGGAATCCGGCTATCGCGCCGGCAGCCTGATCGCCAGGCAAAGCGCGCGCCCGCAGGCGATTTTCGCGGCCAATGATTCCATGGCCATCGGCTGCCTGTTCGCACTCACCGAGGCCGGGCTGCGCGTGCCCGATGACATCGCGCTGGCCGGCTTCGACGACATTCCCACCGCGCGCTTCACGCAGCCGCCGCTGACCACGGTGCGCGTGCGCATCGCCGATCTCGGCGGGCGTGCGCTCGATCAATTGCTTGCGGCCATCGCCAACGGCGGCTCGGCGCAACAGCACAGCGTGCAGATGTTGGCGCCCGAGCTGGTGCTGCGCGCGTCCTGCGGCATGCACAGCCACGCTGCCGCAGCGCCGACGCACAACCCGGACACCGTTTCCAAGAAGCGCGCGCAGGCCGGGCCTGACGCACGCCGCACGCCGCACCCTGCACCCAAGCACCGTTAGTCCCGCATCAATTCACCCATCGCACCGTTCCAGCAAAAGCACGCAGCGTCGTCCCGAAACTGCGCAACTCACATACCTGACCAAGGTAGGGGAACCATGAAAACGCCTCAGAGCTTCAAAAAGAAACTGCTTGCCAGCCTGATCACCACCTCGCTGGTCGGCGTCACGGCCACGCTGCCAGTCACCGCGCTGGCCGCCAGCGCCGACGCCACCCTGCGCGGCAACACCGCGCCCCACGCCCAAGTCGTCATCCGTGAGATCGCCACCGGACTCACGCGCAAGACCGAGTCCAACGGTCATGGCGTGTACGTGCTGCTCGGCCTGCCGCCCGGCACCTACACGGTGCATGCCGGCCACGGGCCCGAACAGAAGGTGAAGCTCAATGTGGCCTCGACCGTCACCCTGAATCTGCAGACAGCCAGCGAGAGCAAAGCCACCGAGCTGGCCGCGGTCAAGGTGTCCGCCCAAACCATCAACATCCAGGACATGAGCACCTCGCAGGTCGGCAGCTACGTGTCGCTGCACCAGATCCAGAACATGCCCGCCGCTTCGCGCAACTTCCTGCAGTTTGCCGACACCGTGCCGGGCATGGTGTTCAGCCGCAGCGCCAACGGCGACACCAGTCTGCAGGCCGGTGGTATGGCCGACAGCGCCATCAACGTCTATATCGACGGCGTCAGCCAGAAGAACATGGTCCTGCAGGGCGGCATCGTCGGCCAGAACGCCAGCCAGGGCAATCCGTTCCCGCAACTGGCGATCGGCGAATACCGCGTGATCACCAACAACGAGGAAGCCGAGTACGGCATGCTTTCCAGTGCCGCCATCGTGGCATCCACCAAATCCGGCACCAACAAATTCAAGGGTAATGTCTTCTACAGTTTCAACAGCACGGGCATGCGCGCCGCCACGCCGGCCGAGAACGCGGCCGGCAAGAAGACGCCTTCGACCGACAAGGACTTCGGCTTCGACTTCGGCGGTCCGATCATCAAGAACAAGGCGCACTTCTTCATTGCCTACGAAGGCAAGAAGTTCAACACCCCGACCACGGTGGTACCCTTCGCGCCGCAGGTCTACGTGAACCAGTTGCCGGCCAGCGCCCTGTCGCAAGTCGGCCCGGCCAACCTGCCGTTCCTCGAGAACAACTGGTTCGCCAAGATCGACTACGAGCCGACCGATCGCGACCGCTTCGTGCTGGAAACCCACATCCGCAACGAGACCAGCATCAGCGGTGTCGGCGGCATCCTCACCCCCTCGGCGGGTCTCAATACCATCAACTTCCAGAAGACCGCCGACCTGGCCTGGGAGCACAACGGCTACGACTGGTTCAACCGCCTCGAGGCCACCTGGCAGGACGCGGCCTATCAGCCGACGCCGATCATGCTCGGCATCGGCAATGCCTATACGGCCGCGATCAACAGCAACTACCCGCTCAACCCCAACCAGATCATCCTGCAGACCGGCAATTCGCCGCTGGCGCAGCAGTACAAGGGCCAGCGCGGTATCGGCATCTTCGACCACTTCACCTATGACGGGCTGCAGTGGCACGGCAGCCACGTGATCAAGGCGGGCTTCAACCTGCAGCGGGTCACGCTCACCGCGCAGGACGCCGGCGACAGCAATGCGCTGTTCTATTACAAGGTCTCGCCGACCACGGGTACCGAGAGCATTCCCTATCAGGCGCAGTTCGGCGCCCCGGTGCCCGGCCTCAGCCCGGTATCGGTGAGCAACAACACCCTGTTCGATGCGTTCCTGCAGGATACCTGGACGTTCAACAAGCACTGGACTTTCAACGTCGGCGTACGCGCTGACTACGACCGCACCCCGGCGTACCTCAACTACGTGACTCCTGCGCCGGTGCTGGCAGCGCTCAACACCCAGGCTCCAGGTGCGGCAACTGGGATTACGTATGCGCAGCAGCTGGCCCAGGGCGGCATCAATATCAACAACTACGTCAGCAACGGCAGCAACCGCAGTGCCAAGTTGCATTTCTCGCCGCGCTTGGGCTTTGCCTACGACATCGACGGCGACCAGAAGCACGTGATCTTCGGCGGCATCGGCCGCACCTACAACCACAACCTGTACGACCTGCTGCAGGTCGAGCAGACCAAGTACGTGCTGTCGCAGCCGACGGTCTACTTCGGTACGGCGTCGCAGCCGTGCCTGTCCGGCCAGACCCCCTGTTACGCCTGGAATCCGTCGTATCTGAGCATTCCGGCGTTGCAGGCGCTGGTGGCGGGATCATTCGCCGGCAAGGAGGTGGACATGATGCCCAACAACCTCAAGACACCGTATTCCGACCAGTTTTCCATCGGCATGCGCAACCAGATCGGCGAGTGGAATACCAGTGTCGCGGTCACGCGCGTACTCAGCTACGACGGCCTGACTGGCTTCCTGGGCAACCGCGCACCCGGTGGCGCCTTCTGGGTGCACGAACCATGGGGTGGTGTTGGCCAGCCATGGACCTATCCCTTGCCGGGCTTTGGCAACCTGATCCTCTGGGGCAACAGTTTGCGGACCAGCACCACGCAGTTGTTGCTGTCGGCGCAGAAGCCCTACACCGAGGAGTCCGGTTGGGGCATGACCGTGGCCTACACTTATACCCACGCCAGATGGAACATGGATAACCAGGCGCTCAACAACAACTACTCCTTCGACGCGGAGTACCCCTACCAGTATCCGTTCATCGGCGAGCCGGTGGCCAAATCACGCATCGTGATCGCCGGTACCCTGAAAGGGCCGTGGGATATTGCCATGGGTGCGCGGCTGACGCTGGCCACGCCGATCCCTGGCGTCAATCTGGCTTGCTACGGCGATCTCAATTCGCCCAGCGGTTGTATTCCGGTGGCGGCCACGCCGCAAGGCTCGCAGTTCCTCGTCGGCGGCCGCATCTGGGGCTACCGCGACTTCTCGGTGCAGTTCACCAAGAACTTCAAGCTGTGGGGCCTCAACGCCTATGCGCGCGCTGACATCATCAATCTGTTCAACTGGCACAACTACTCGAGCTACATCGAGAATTACGGCAGCAACGGGGTGCTCAACAAATACCCGGTCCAGTACAACCCGCTGGGTGAGATCTCGGGTTACCCACGTTATGTGAAGCTCACCGTGGGCGTGCAGTTCTGAGTCGACGCACGCGCGCCGGCGGGCAATCCGCCGGCGCGCTTCGACTGCGCTAGGCTTGATTGTCCGCGTTGGGTCAGCACGCTGCAGTTGTGCAAACTTCCCCGAGAGTTGCTCCGATGCCCATGTCACAGTCCGTGAAAAACATCGTCATCGTCGGCGGCGGCACCGCCGGCTGGATGGCGGCGGCGGCCTGCGCCAAGGTGCTGGGGCCGAGCTATGCGGTGCACCTGGTCGAGTCCGAGGAGATCGGCACCATCGCCGTGGGCGAGGCCACGGTGCCGCACCTGAAGCAGTTCAACAATCTGCTCGAGATCGACGAGGTCGAGTTCGTCAAGAACGTCAAGGGTACGTTCAAACTGGGCATCCAGTTCAACGACTGGGGTCGCCTGGGTGACAGTTACATCCACGGTTTCGGCCAGTTGGGCCCCGATGTCGGCCCACTGCCGTTCCACCAGTTCTGGATCAAGGCGCGGCACAAAGGCTGGGCCGCGCCGCTGGGCGATTACTCGATCAACACGGCGGCGGCGCCACGCGGCAAGTTCATGCCCTCGGCCAGCGACGCGCCGGCCAATTCCCCGCTGGCGGATATCCGCTACGCCTATCACTTTGACGCCAGCCTGTATGCGCGCTACCTGCGCGGCTATGCCGAAGCGCGTGGCGCGCGCCGCACCGAGGGCAAGGTCAGGCACGTGCAGCTGCGCGCCGAGGACGGTTACGTCGAGTCGGTGACGCTGGAGAACGGCACCGTCATCGGCGGGGATCTGTTCATCGACTGCTCCGGCTTCCGCGGCCTGCTGATCGAGCAGGCGCTGCACATCGGCTACATCGATTATTCGCAGTGGTTGCGTTGCGACCGCGCCGTGGCGGTCGGTTGCGAGAAAGTCGGCCCGCCCACGCCCTACACGCGGGTGACCGCGCGCACGGCCGGCTGGCAGTGGCGCATCCCGCTGCAGCATCGCACCGGCAACGGGCACGTTTACAGCAGCGCCCTGATCAGTGACGACGAGGCCGCGGCCACGCTGTTGGCCAACCTGGATGGCAAGCCGCTGGGCGAGCCGCGCTTGCTGCGCTTCACGCCCGGCATGCGCAAGAAGTTCTGGAGCAAGAACGTGGTGGCGCTGGGGCTGGCCAGCGGCTTTCTGGAGCCGCTGGAGTCGACCAGCATCTTCCTGATCCAGTCGGGCATCGCGCGCCTGGTCAGCCTGCTGCCGTGGAATGATTTCAGCGAGGTGGTGATCGACGAGTACAACGCCCAGCTCACTTTCGAGATGGAGCGCATCCGCGACTTCCTGATCCTGCATTACCACGCCACGCAGCGCGATGACGCGCCGTTGTGGCGCGAGTGCGCCCGCATGTCGGTGCCCGCGGGTCTGGCGCACAAGATGCGCCTGTTCGCCGATAGCGGGCGGTCCTTCCGCGAGAGCGAGGAACTCTTCGCGGAACCCAGCTGGGTGGAGGTGATGATCGGGCAGAACATCCTGCCGCGCGCCTACCACCCGCTGGTCGAGCAGATGCCCGATGACCAGCTCAAGCAGTTCGTGCAGGGCGTGGCGCAGGTGATCGAAAGCTGCGTCGGCGTGATGCCGCCGCATCAGACCTTCATCGACCGACGTTGCGCGGCGCCAGCCTGAACCGCCGCATGTCGGGTCGCGCAAGTCCTTGCCGCGCGATTGGCTCGGCAGCATGCGCGCGGCCCGTGATCCGTGGCCCGAGGCCGTGGTTGTTGTGCGTGTGTGATTGCGCGCATCGGTCAGCCAGCCGGTGCGCGGTTTTTTCCCCCACAAAACCGAGGCCGTGATGTTGAAACGAAGTGCCATTCTGTGCGCGGCGCTGCTGGCCACGCTGCCCGGTGCGCTGCTGGCGGCGCCGATCACGACGGCCCCCCAGCGCGCGCCGTTCGTGTCGACGCTGCCGGTGGAGCACACGCTGCCGCCATTTTTCGATCAGCTCGAAAAGCGCACCTTCGAATTTTTCTGGGATACCACCAATCCGGCCAATGGCCTGGCGCCCGATCACTATCCGGGGCCGTCGTTTTCCAGCATCGCGGCGGTGGGATTCGCGCTCACCGCCTACCCGATCGGCGTGGAGCGCGGCTGGGTCACGCGCCAGCAGGCGGCGCAGCGCGTGCTGACCACGCTGAAGTTTTTCGATGACGCGCCGCAGGGCAAGGCCGCGGCCGGCGACACCGGTTACAAGGGTTTCTACTATCACTTCCTGGACATGCGCACGGGCCGGCGCTGGCCGCACATCGAGCTGTCCAGCATCGACACCGCGCTGCTGATGGCCGGTGTGTTGTTCGACCAGAGCTATTTCGATCGCGGCACGCCCATCGAAAAACAGATCCGCAGCCTCGCCAACCAGCTCTACCGGCGCGTGGACTGGACCTGGATGCAGGCCGATCCGCCGCTGATCAGCATGGGCTGGACTCCGCAGTCCGGTTTCCTCAAGTACAACTACGAGGGTTATGACGAGGCGATGATTCTTTACATCGAAGCCTTGGGCTCACCGACCCACGCGGTGCAACCCGATGCATGGAATGCATGGACGGCCACGTATCCGAAATTCTGGGGTGACTACTACGGTCGCGAGCAGCTCAGTTTCGCGCCGTTGTTCGGCTCGCAGTATTCGGAGTCGTGGATCGATTTTCGCGGCATCCAGGATGCCTTCATGCGCGGCAAGGGCATCGACTATTTCATCAACAGCCGCCGCGAGGCCGAATCGCAGCGCGATTACGCCATCGCCAATCCCGGCCACTGGACCGGCTACGGCAAGGATCTGTGGGGCCTCACCGCCTGCGACGGTCCGGGCAACATCACCTACACCGATGCCCAGGGTGTGACGCGCACGTTCGCGGGCTATGCCGCGCGCGGCGCCGGCATCAAGCACACCTTCGACGATGGCACCATCGCGCCGACCGCGGCGCTGGGCTCGATCGCGTTCGCGCCCAGGATCGTCATCCCGATGGTGGAAGCGATGCAGGCCAAGTACGGCAAGTACATTTATGGCCGCTACGGCTATGTCGACGCCTTCAACCCCAGCTTCCACGATAGCAACGCGGTGGTGAACAGCGGAACCGTGGTGCCGGGCGTGGGCTGGGTGGACTCCGAGCGCCTCGGCATCGATCAAGGCCCGATCCTGCTGATGCTGGAAAACTACCGCTCCGGTTTCGTCTGGCGCGTGATGCGCAAGAACCCGTATATCCGCCGCGGCCTGCAGCGCGCCGGTTTCAGCGGCGGCTGGCTGGACGGCAAACCCGCGACGGAGTGAACTGCGCGCATGTCCGGCATCACTCGCTTGCCGCGCTTGCCGCGCTTGCCGCGCTTGCCGCTGCTGCTGTCGCTGGTGTTCGCGGCGCTGCTCGGCGGCTGCACGCAGGCGCCCCATGCCCAGCGCGAGGTGCTGCACTTCTGGGCCATGGGCCGGGAAGGCCTGGTCGCCGCGCGGTTGGTGCAGGGCTTCGAGAAATTGCACCCGGATATCCGTGTCGAGGTGCAGCAACTGCCGTGGACCGCGGCGCACGCCAAGCTGCTGACGGCTTACGCCGGCGACACCACGCCCGATGTCGCGCAAATGGGCAACACCTGGATTCCAGAGATGGCCGCGCTGCGCGCCATCGTACCGCTGGACAGCTATATCGCCGGCTCGCACATCGTCACGCCCAGCGATTACTTCCCCGGCATCTGGACCAGCAACGTCATCCACGGCAAGGCCTACGGCGTGCCGTGGTACGTGGACACGCGTCTGATCTTCTACCGCAAGGACATCCTCGCCGCCGCGGGCTTTGATCACGCGCCGACCAGTTGGGCCGGCTGGGAGCGCATGCTGGCGGCGATCAAGGCGCGCGCGAAGCCCGGCGACTGGGCCGCGCTGCTGCCGCTCAACGAGTTCGAGCCGCTGGTGTCGCTGGCGCTGGAACAGCCGGGTTCGTTCCTGCGCGATGGCGATCAGTACGGCAATTTCGAGAGTCCGCAATTCGAGGCGGCGCTGCGCTTTTATCTGGGTTTTTTCCGCAACGGCTACGCGCCGCGTCTCGATGACACGCAAATCGCCAGCGTGCCGATCGAATTCGCGCGCGGGCACTATGCGTTCTACATCTCGGGGCCGTGGATGATCCGCGAGTTCGAGCGCCAGATGCCCGCCGCGGCGTGGGGCGACTGGGCCACCGCGCCGCTGCCCGGCCCCAGCGGCGCGGCCAGCAATTCGGGCATCGCCGGTGGCGCCAGTCTGGTGATCTTTCGCAACTCCAGGCACAAGGCGGCGGCGTGGAAATTGATCGAGTACCTCTCGCGGCCCGCGGTGCAGGATGAGTTCCATCGGCTCACCGGCGATCTGCCGCCGCGGCGCAGTACTTGGGCGCGGCCCGATATCGCGTCCGATCCCTACGCCGTGGCGTTCCGCACCCAGCTCGAACACGCGCGCGCCGTGCCCAAGATCGCCGAATACGAGCAGATCGTGCAGGAGATGCAAACCATCGCCGCGCGCGCCGCGTGGGGCAAACTCAGCGTGGCGCAGGCGGCCGCCGAAATGAATCAGCGCACCAATGCGATCCTGTCCGAGCGGCGCTGGATCCTGCGGCATGGAGGCTTGCGATGAAGCGAGGTGGCGGCGCACTGGTCGGCTGGATGTTCGTGGCGCCGGCGCTGATCGTGATCGGCGTGTTTTTCCTGCTGCCGGTGCTGGCGGCGCTGGGCCTGAGCTTCACCGATTTCAACATCTACGCGCTGGCCAGCCTGAAGAACCTGCGTTTCGTCGGCATCGACAATTACATCGCCGTGTTGCGCATGGGCTTGTTCTGGAAGGCGCTTGGCAACACGCTGTATTTCGTCGTGGTCGGCGTGCCGCTGTCGATCGGCGCGGCGCTGGGCGCGGCGCTGCTGGTGCATTCGCGGCTGGCGCGGTGGAAGAGTTTCTTTCGCGTGGCGCTGTTCACGCCGGTGGTCACCAACCTGATCGCGGTGGCGGTGATCTGGAAATATCTTTTCCAGGAGCGCTACGGTTTCGTCAACTACGCGCTGAGCTGGTTCGGCATCCACCCGATCGACTGGCTGGGGAATCCGCACATGTCCATGCCCACCATCATCCTGTTCGCGCTGTGGAAGAACTTCGGCTACAGCATGATCATCGTGCTGGCCGGCTTGCAGGCGATCCCGGATGAGTTGTACGAGGCCGCGCGGCTGGATGGCGCCAGCGCCTGGCGGCAAGTGCGCTACATCACCCTGCCCATGCTCGGACCGACGCTGATGACCGTGGGCCTGCTGACCATGGTCGGTTACTTCCAGTTGTTCGCCGAACCGTACGTGATGACCCAGGGCGGCCCGCTGCAGAGCACGCTGTCGGTGCTGTATCTGCTGTACGAGCAGGGTTTCAACTGGTGGAACCTCGGCTTTGCCTCGGCCATCGCCTTCGTGCTGTTCGTGTTCACCATGATCGCCACCTGGGCGCTGATGCGCTTCGGGCGGCGCAAGGGTTGGGTCTAGGGTTGGGCATGAAACCGTCACGCACCGCGTTCTGGACCATCAACGGCCTACTCGGGCTGCTGGCTGCGATCACGCTGTTTCCGCTGGCGTGGATGCTGTCGGTCTCGTTGATGCCGGACGGCGCGGCCAGCACGTTTCCGCCGCCGCTGTGGCCGACGCATCCGACCCTGGCCAATTATCACGCGCTGTTCGTCAGGGCTGATCTGGGGCGCTACCTGCTCAACAGCCTGATCGTTTCCGGCGGCATCACCCTGGGCTCGCTGTGCTGCAACGTGCTGGCCGGTTATGGCTTCGCCAAGCTGCGCTTCGGCGGGCGCGATCGCACCTTCGGCCTGCTGCTGGCGGCGCTGGTGATCCCCTCGCAGGTGGCGATGATGCCGCTGTTTCTGCTGGCGCGCGAGCTGCACATCGTCAACAGCTACGCCGGCGTGATCATGCCTTCGCTGGCCAGCATCTTCGGCATTTATCTGGTGCGTCAGTACGCGCGCGCCATTCCCGACGAGATGCTCGAAGCCGCGCGCATCGACGGCGCCAGCGAGCTGGGCATCTTCCTGCGCGTGGTGTTGCCGCTGCTGAAACCCATCATCCTCACCCTGACCATCCTCACCTTTCTCACCGCGTGGAACGATTTCATGTGGCCGCTGATCGTGCTCACCGGCAACAACCACTACACCTTGCCGATCGCGCTGGCGTCGCTGGCGCGCGAGCACAACCAGGACGTGGAGATGCTGATGGCCGGATCGATGGTCACCGTGGTGCCGGTGCTGGTGTTGTTCCTGCTGCTGCAGCGTTACTACATCCAGGGCCTGCTGCTGGGCAGCGTGAAGCGGTGATGGGCTTATGTTGATGCGTGCGTGCGGCCGCAGCAGCTCACGCCACCAAGGCTACTTGGGGGCGGGCTTGCCGCGGGCGCGCAAGCGCTCGTAGAGCGTGCGCAGACACGGCTCGTGACGCACCGTGCCGAGCGTGGAAGAGCAGCGCTCCGTGGCCGAGAACACGAGCGAGGAGGAACCCGCCCTGTTCGGTATCCTCACCCGGCCCGAGCCAAAGCTGGGCAAGGCCGAAGAGGTCGAGGTCAAGCGCGTGTGCCGCGAACTGCTGGCCACGCTCAAGCGCGGGAAGCCGGTGCTGGACCGGCGCGCTCTCAGCCTGGGCGCGCGCCCAGCATGCGCTCGACGTAGCGCGCCAGCAGATCGACCTCCAGATTCACCGCGTCCCCCGCCGCGCGCTGGCCGAAGGTGGTCATGGCCACGGTGTGCGGAATCAGGTTGACGCCGAAGCTGGCGCCGTCCACCTCGTTGACGGTGAGGCTGACGCCGTCGATGCAGACCGAGCCCTTGCTGGCGATGTAGCGCGCCAGTTCCGCGGGCGCGGCAAAGCGCCAGCGCTGCGAGCGCGCGTCCTCGCGCACCTCCAGTACATGGCCGACGCCATCGATGTGGCCGGCCACCAGATGCCCGCCGAGTGCGTCGCCCACGCGTAGGGCCTTTTCCAGGTTCACAACGTCCCCGACGCGCAGCGCGCCCAGCGTGGTGCAGGCCAGTGTCTCGCGCGACACATCGGCCGCGAAGCGGTGCGCGCCCAGCTCGATCGCGGTCAGGCACGCGCCGCTGACGGCGATGCTGTCACCGCGCGCGACACCGGCCAGATCGAGCGCGCCGCAGTCGATATGCAGGCGCAGGTCGCCGCCGCGCGGTTCGCTGCGCGCGAGCGTGCCGATGGCCTGGATGATGCCGGTGAACATGCCAGTCTCCTCAGTGGGGGCGCAGCAGCAAGCGCATATCCTCGCCGAGCATGCGCTGATCCAGCGTGCGCAGTTGCCAGCGCGCGGCCATGTCGGCGAGCGTGGGCAGATGCAGCAGCGGGCGCGCGCTGTCGCCCAGCAGCACCGGCGCGATGTACAGCAGCAGTTCGTCGACCAGACCGGCGTGCAGCAGCGCACCGGCCAGCGTGGCGCCGGCTTCCACCTGCACCTCATTGCAGCCGCGCGCGGCGAGCAGGGCCAGCGCGGCGTGCAAATCGAGTCTGCCGTCGCGCAGCGGCAGCGCCACGCATTCGACGCGCGCGTAAGCGGCATGCGCGGGCGTGGCGTCGGGCGCGTGCAGGATCAGCGTGGGCGCGGCGCCGTCCAGCAGATGCGCGCCGACGGGCAGGGCATCGAGCCGCGCGTCCAGCAGCACGCGCAGCGGCGGCACGAAGGCCGTGGTCGGGCTCCCTTCTTCTTGCGGGGGAAGGGTCGGAGATGAGGGTTCAGTTGATTCGTAGTGCTGCGCAAGAGGCGCGCCCTCACCCCTGCTCCTCTCCCGGGGGGAGAGGGGATCGTGACGCCGATCATCCTTACCCGGAGGGAGGTGTTCGAGGTTCCCGCCATCCCCGTGCGATGAGCGGGGATCGAGGCGCACGGTCAGGTGCGGGTCGTCGGCGCGCGCGGTGCCGGCGCCGGTGAGGATGGCCGAGCTGCGCGCGCGCCAGCGCGCCACGTCGCTGCGCGCGGCTTCTCCGGTGATCCAGAACGAGCGCCCGTCGGCCAGCGCGGTGCGGCCATCCAGACTCATGGCCAGCTTCAGGCGCAACCACGGGCGGCCACGCTCGATGCGACTGAGGAAACCGCGATTCAACTCGCGCGCGGCGTCCTGCATCAGGCCCACGTCGACCGCGATGCCGGCGCCACGCAGGCGCGCGATGCCGGCGCCGGCGACCCGCGGAAACGGATCGCCGCACGCGACCACCACGCGCGCCACGCCGGCGGCGATGAGCGCATCGGCGCAGGGCGGCGTGCGTCCGTGGTGCGCGCAAGGCTCCAGCGTGACGTAGGCGGTCGCGTTGCGTGCCTGTGCGCCGGCCGCGCGCAGCGCATATATCTCGGCGTGCGGTTCGCCGGCGCGCGCATGCCAGCCGCCGCCAACAATATTGTCGCCGTGCGCGATCACGCAGCCGACGCGCGGATTGGGCTGCGTGGTGTATGCACCGCGCGCGGCCAGCCGCAGCGCTTGCGCCATGTGCGCGTGATCGCTGGCACTGAAGGTGCTCATGCGCGCGGTTCGGCGGTGCCGGTGTCGATGCGCATGACCACGGCGCGCCACGCCCCGCGCGTGTAATCGCCGCAGGTATGCCAGCCGCGCGCCGCGTAGTAGCCCGCCAAATCGGCCGCGCAATACAGATACAAGTGCGCCACCCCGAGCGCGCGCGCTTCCTCCACGCCGCGCCAAATCAGCGCGCTGCCGATGCCTTGCCCGCGTTGCTCGTCGCGTACCACCAGGCCGGCCAGCCATGGCGCCCAGGGGCGCGTGTCCTCGGGGCTGTTGTCGAGCAGGCTGACGCCGCCCAGCCACGACAACGCCTCGTGGTGCGCGATCAGCGTGGTCGGCAGCGCGCGGTGCCGCTGATGCGTGCGCAGTCGCGCCAATGCGGTGTTCGTATCCAATCCCGCGATCAGCGGCGCGAACGCTGCGGCTTGCGCCGCCGCCAGTGTCGGCAGCCATTGCGGTACGTCGCAGGCATAGTCGATGGTGAAGGCCCTGCGCACGGCCGCTCAGCGCTTGCCGGGTTTGTCGGGCTTGCCCGCGGCGGCGGGTTGCAGCAACGGCAGTTGCAGACCCTCGAGCGCGGGCAGGTCGCGTTCGAGGCGCTCGATTTCCTCGCGGAACGCCTGCACGTCCTCGAAGCGTCGATACACCGAAGCGAAACGCACGTAAGCGACCTGATCGAGTTTTTTCAGCTCAAGCATGACCAGTTCGCCCACTTGCAGCGAGGGCACTTCGCGCTCGCCGCCCACGCGCAATCCGTGCAGCACGGCGCGCACTGCGGCGTCGATGGCCTCGGGACCGACCGCGCGTTTCTGCAGCGCGCGCTCGAAGCTGACGCGCAGCTTGCGTTCGTCGAACGGCTCGCGCCGGCCATCGCTCTTGATCACCGCCGGAAGACGAATTTCTGCGGTCTCGAAGGTGTTGAAGCGCTCGCCGCAGGCCGGGCACTCGCGCCGGCGGCGGATGCTGCTGCCGTCCTCGGAAACGCGCGAATCGATCACGCGGGTATCGTCGTGCTGGCAGAAGGGGCAGTGCATCAGTTGAGCCGGGACTCGGGACTCGGGACTCGGGACTCGGAAAAAGCCTGCGGCGTGCACGGATCTTCCTGTGCGAGCGGTGCGGGAAACCGGTCGGCGCGCAATAGCCAAGACGGCCCCGGTGCGGGGCTCTGCCGAGTCCCGAGTCCCGAGTCCCGAGTTCCGAGCCCCGGCTTCATCTCAGCCATACACCGGAAACGCGCGGCACTGTTCGGTGACCTTGCCGCGCACGTTGGCGATGACGGTTTCATCGGCGGGGGCGTCGAGCACGTCGCAGATCCAGCCGGCCAGCGCGGTGCAATCGGCCTCGGTGTAGCCGCGCGTGGTCACCGCGGGGGTGCCGATGCGCAGCCCCGAAGTGACGAACGGCGAGCGCGGATCGTTGGGCACGGCGTTCTTGTTGACGGTGATGTGCGCCTTGCCCAGCGCTGCCTCGGCGTCCTTGCCGGTGACCTCGCGCCCGATCATGTCGACCAGCATCAGGTGATTGTCGGTGCCGCCGGAGACGATCCTGCAGCCGCGCGCGCTGAACGCGGCGGCCATGGCGCGCGCGTTGCTCACGACTTGCGCCTGATAGGTCTTGAACGCCGGTTCCAGCGCTTCCTTGAAGGCCACCGCCTTGGCCGCGATGACGTGCATCAGCGGGCCGCCTTGGGTGCCGGGGAAGATCATCGATTGCAGTTTCTTTTGCAGATCCTCGCTGGCGCCACCGCTTGCATCACGGCTGGCCAGGATGATGCCGCCGCGCGGGCCGCGCAGGGTCTTGTGCGTGGTGCTGGTGACCACGTGGGCGTGCGGCAACGGGCTGGGATACACGCCCGCGGCGACCAGGCCGGCGACGTGCGCCATGTCCACGAACAGATACGCGCCGACGCCCTCGGCGATCGCGCGCAGACGCGCCCAGTCGAGCACGCGCGAATAGGCGCTGAAGCCCGCCACCAGCATTTTCGGCTGGTGTTCCCGCGCCAGGCGTTCGATGTCGGCGTAATCAACCAGCCCGTTGGCGTCCACGCCGTATTGCACGGCGTGGAAAATCTTGCCGGAGAGGTTGACCTTGGCGCCGTGGGTCAGATGACCGCCGTGCGCCAGGCTCATGCCCAGGATGGTGTCGCCCGGTTGCAGCAGCGCGAAGTACACCGCGGCATTGGCCTGCGAGCCCGAATGCGGCTGCACGTTGGCGTAGTCGCAGTCGAACAGCGCCTTGACGCGTTCGATGGCCAGGCGCTCGGCGATGTCCACGTACTCGCAGCCGCCGTAGTAGCGCTTGCCCGGATAGCCCTCGGCGTACTTGTTGGTGAGCACGCTGCCCTGCGCTTCGAGCACGCGCGGGCTGGCGTAGTTCTCGGAAGCGATCAGCTCGACGTGGTCTTCCTGACGTTGCCGCTCGCTGGCGATGGCACGCGCCAGCTCGTCGTCGTAGCCGGCAATTTGCAGGGTGCTGGGGAACATGGGAAACCTCGGGCGAGGCGCGGCGCAGCCGTCGCGCGGATGCGAAAGTCTAATGGAGGCACGGGTTTGCGCCTAGCAGTGCTGGCGCCGCGCGGCGCGCTCGGGGATAATCGCGCGTCGCCAACGCGGCGCGGCTTGCTCTGTCTCATTCATGCGCGGCGTCTTCGCATCGTCGTCATGCCCGCGCAGAGCCTGCCCCCAGCGAAGGCGGGGGCGGGCATCCAGCATCTGGCTCTGCGCTGGATTACCCGCTGCGCTGTTGTGAAGCGATGACCAGCTTCGCTGTTGTGAAGCGATTCCCGCTTGCGCGGGAATGACGAGGCGGGAGTATTCGAGGTGCCTGGCGGAACAGCGCCGCGCGCCCGCGCGCCGGGCGTCGTGCAACCTTCGGAGTCATCCATGCAATACATCTACACCATGATCGGCGTGAGCAAGATCGTTCCGCCGAAGCGCGAGATCATCAAGGACATCTCGCTGAGCTTTTTCCCCGGCGCCAAGATCGGTCTGCTCGGCGTGAACGGCTCGGGCAAATCGACGGTGCTGCGCATCATGGCCGGCGTCGATACCGAGTTCAACGGCGAGGCGCGGCCGCAGCCCGGTATCAAGATCGGCTATCTGGCGCAGGAACCGCAGCTCGACGCCAACAAGACCGTGCGCGAATCGGTCGAGGAAGGCGTCAACGAGATCCTCGACGCGCAGCAACAGCTCGAAGCGGTGTACGCCGCCTATGGCGAAGACGGCGCGGATTTCGACAAGCTTGCCGCCGAGCAGGCGCGGCTGGAGGGCATCCTCGCCGCCGGCGACGCGCACACGCTGGAGCGTCAACTCGAAATCGCCGCCGACGCGCTGCGCCTGCCGGCCTGGGACGCGAAGATCAGCGCGCTGTCCGGCGGCGAGAAGCGCCGCGTGGCGCTGTGCCGCCTGTTGCTGAGCAAGCCCGACATGCTGCTGCTGGACGAGCCCACCAATCACCTCGATGCCGAATCGGTGGAGTGGCTGGAGCATTTTCTGCAGCAGTTCCCCGGCACCGTGGTCGCGGTCACGCATGACCGCTACTTCCTGGACAACGCCGCCGAGTGGATTCTGGAGCTGGACCGCGGCCGCGGCATTCCGTGGAAGGGCAATTACACCTCGTGGCTGGAGCAGAAGGACCAGCGCCTGAAGCAGGAAGAGGCTGGAGAAAGCGCTCGGCGCAAGGCCATCGAACGCGAGCTGGAGTGGGTGCGCCAGGCCGGCAGGGGGCGCCAGTCCAAGGGCAAGGCGCGCCTCAACCGCTTCGAGGAGCTGAACTCGGTCGAGTACCAGAAGCGCAACGAAACCAATGAGATCTACATTCCGCCGGGCGAGCGTCTGGGCAGCTTGGTGATCGAGTTCAACAAGCTCGGCAAGAGCTTCGCCGGCAATCTGCTGATCGACGATTTCAGCGCCAAGATTCCGCCCGGCGCGATCGTCGGCGTGATCGGTCCCAACGGCGCCGGCAAGTCCACGCTGATGAAGATGATCATGGGCCAGGAGCAGCCGGATGCCGGCGAGCTGATCATCGGCCCGACGGTGAAGCTGGCCTTCGTCGATCAGTCGCGCGACGCGCTCGATGGCAGCAAGAGCGCGTGGCAGGAGATTTCCGGCGGTGCCGACATGATCACCGTGGGCAAGTACGAGACACCCTCGCGTGCATACCTGGGGCGCTTCAACTTCAAGGGCGCGGATCAGCAGAAGCTGGTCGGACAGCTTTCGGGCGGCGAGCGCGGACGCCTGCATCTGGCCAAGACGCTGATGAGCGGAGGCAACGTGCTGGTGCTGGACGAGCCCTCCAATGATCTCGACGTGGAAACCCTGCGCGCGCTGGAAGAGGCGCTGCTGGAGTTCCCCGGCAGCGCCATCGTGGTCTCGCACGATCGCTGGTTTCTCGACCGCATCGCCACGCATATACTTGCCTTCGAAGGCGATTCGCACCTCGAATTCTTCGCCGGCAATTATCAGGAATACGAGGCTGACAAGAAGCGCCGCCTCGGCGATGAAGCCGCGCAACCACACCGTGTGCGCTTCAAGAAAATCGCCTGAGCATTGGTGCGGAGGCGCGTGTCGGACGGGATGTTGGTCTGACTCTGACCGCGCGCACGGGATGGCCGCGCTTTACGGCTATGCTGCCGCGCAATGATCGGTATCAGTCCCCGTCAGCTCGAAGTGTTTGTCGCCGTCGCCGCGCTGGGCAGCGTGCGCGCCGCGGCCGAGCAATTGCACCTCACCCAGCCCGCGGCCAGCATGGCGCTGGCCGGGCTGGAGCGGCGCATCGGCGTGGTGCTGTTTGATCGCGCGCGCCAGCGTTTGCACTTGAACGCGCGCGGTCGCGCCATGCTGCCGCAGGCGCGCGAGGTGCTGGTGCGCATGCAGGCGCTGGAACGCAACGCCGCCGCCAGCCCCGACGAACTGCTGGGCGAGTTGCGCATCGGCGCCAGCAACACGGTGGGCAGCTATCGCGTCGGCGAATTGCTGGGCGGCTTCATCGCGCTGCACCCGCAGGCCTCGGTGCAACTGCTGGTGGACAACACGCAAACGGTGCTGGAGCGCGTGCTGGATTATTCGCTCGATATCGGTTGCGTCGAGGGTCCGGTCGCGCGCAGCGGGCTGGAAGCGTTGCCATGGCGCGAGGATGCGTTGTGCGTGTGCGCGCGACCCAATCACCCCCTGGCGCAGCGCAAGCGCCTGGCGCCCAAGGATTTCTCCGGCGCGCGCTGGATTCTGCGCGAGCACGGCTCGGCCACGCGTGCGCTGGTCGAGCGCGAGCTGTCGCGCCTGCCTGTCGGCGTCACCGTGCTGGAACTGGGCAACAGCGAGGCGATCAAGCAGGCGGTGCTGGCCGGACTCGGCGTGGCCTGCCTGCCGCGCGTGGCGGTGCGTGCCGAGCTGGCGGCGGGTGAGCTGATCATCCTGTCGACACCGTTTCTGGACTTGAGACGCGAACTGTCGCTGGTGCTGGCGCGCGGGCGCTATCGCGGCGCGCTGCTGCAGGCCCTGCTGGATACCGCGCAGGCGGCGCCGCTGAACTCGGCCGCGACCACGACGGCGCGCGCGCGCGGCTCGCGTCGCGCCACCGCGCGCAAATAGAAACGAAGGATCTCGCAAGCAGGGCGCAGGCCGCCGCGTAAATGGCTTTGGTTACTTTCCCCGAACGGAAAGGAACAAGGCAACCTTGCCCGGCGGCTGATCATGGATGAGTGAGCGCAGCGAAGCCACAGGGCGAGTGTTCGTTGATGCGCGCGATCAAGCGGCGCGTGCACTCAGCGATTGCCGAGCGTGCACAGCAGCGCTTCCATCTCGCCGCGCGATCCGGCGCGCAGCAGGCGCGGCACCAGCGCGCGCAGTTGCGCGCAGTGCGTGGCCTCGATCGCGGCGCGCGCCTGCGCCAGCCGTGTTGGCGCCATCGATAGCTCGCGGATACCCAGTGCCAGCAGCAACGGCACCGCCATGGGGTCGCCGGCGATCTCGCCGCACACACTGAGCGGTTTGTTGGCGCGGCGCGCGGCGATGGCGATACCGGCGATCAGGCGCAGCAACGCCGGGTGACGCGGATCGTAAAGCGCAGACAGTGCGCCGAGGTTGCGATCGGTCGCGAGTACATATTGCGCCAGATCGTTGGTGCCGATGGCGAGGAAATCCGCCTCGGCCAGCAGCGCACGCACGCCCAGCGCGGCGGCCGGCACCTCGACCATGGCGCCTAGCGGTGGCAGCGCATCGGGCACCTGCGCACCCGCGGCCTTGAGTTTGGCGAGGCAATCCAGCGCGTGCGCGCGCACCGCGGCCATTTCCTCGGGCAGGGTGACCATCGGCAGCAGGATGCGCAGCGGTCCCAGTGCCGCCGCGCGCAGCATGGCGCGCAATTGCGTGCGCAGGATTTCTGGATGACGCAACGCGTGGCGCACGCCGCGCACGCCCAGCGCCGGGTTGGCCTCGGCCGGCATGTCCAGCCCGGTGCCGATGGCCTTGTCGGCGCCCAGATCAAGCGTGCGCAGTGTGGCTGGCGCGCCGTCCAGCACGTGCAGCAGCTCGCGCAGCGCGGCGAATTGTTCGTCCTCGTCGGGCAAGGTTTGCTTGCGCAGGTACAGCAACTCGGTGCGGTACAGGCCCACGCCCATGGCGCCCAGGGCGCGCGCTTCGGCGACTTCAGCGGGCAGCTCGGCGTTGGCATAAAGCGCGATCGACTCGCCATCACGGCTCTGCGCCGGGATCGCCGGCAGCGGCGGCAGGCGCCCGCGCGCGGCCTGCTCGCGCTGCCACTGGCGCAGGCTGCCGAGATCTTGCGCGGTGGGGTGGGCGATTGCGATGCCGCGCTCGCCATCGAGCAGCACCAGATCGCCATCGCCGAGGCTGCTGTCGGCACCGGGCACCGAGCACAGCATCGGCAGGTGCAGGCTGCGCGCCAGAATCGCGGCGTGCGAATAAGCGCTGCCGCCGCTGGCGATGATCCCGCGCAGGCCCAGCTCGGTCATGCTCGCCACCTCGGCAGGCGATGGATTCTCGGCTACCAGGATCTCGCCCAGGCGTGCGGCCAGACGGTGCTCCTCGCTGCTGCCATCGTGCTCCAGCGCATCAAGCACGCGCGCGATCACATGCTGCAGATCATCCTCGCGCGTGCGCAGGTAGGGATCATCCATGCTGCGAAACACCTGCACCAGACGGTCGCGCTGCGCCTGCAGCGCGGCGGCGGCACGGAAGCGGCCCCTGCGGATCATGTCGTCCAGACCGGCGCGCAGTTCGGGGTCGTCGAGAATCAACGCATGGGTATCGAGAAAGGGCTGCGCCTCGCGTGCCAGCGCGCCGTGCAGGCGCTGGCGCAGCTCGGCGAGTTCGCCGCGCGCGCGCGCCATGGCCAGGTCAAGGCGTTCAAGCTCGGCCGCGACGTCCTCGGCGCGCAGCAGACTGTCGTCGATGGCATGGCGCCTTGGTTGCAGCAGGCGCACGCGCCCCAGCGCCATGCCCGGCGCCGCGCGCTGGCCTTCGAGCACCTGGCGGATGGACGCGTGCGACATGGACTCAGGCGCCCTCGTCGAACTTGCGCTCGACCAGATCGATGACCGCATCCAGCACGGCGGCTTCGTCGATGCCCTCGGCGCGCACGCCCAGCGGAGTGCCGGTGCCGGCGGCCAGCATCATCACGCCCATGATGCTGCGCGCATCGACCTCGTGGCCCTTGGCGCGCAGCCACACCCTGGCCTGGAAGCCCTGCACGGTTTGCACCAGCTTGGCAGCAGCGCGCGCATGCATGCCAAGTCGGTTGCTGATGATGGTTTCGCGTTCGAGCATCGCGCTGCCGCCGCGGAAAGAAATGGCGACTAGCATGCGGTCTGACGCGCACGCGGTCCAGCCCGGCGCGCGATCTCATCGTGGTGGTGGGCGGGTAATCCTCGCGGCGCGCACGGTCCGCGCCATCGGCCACGCGCAGCGCGCGCAGCAGCGGCTTTGCCGTTCCCGGCCCGTGTCGACCGCCGAGATCCCGCGACGTGCTCGGGGTGGTAGTCGAAAATTGCAAGCTCGCTCGACTATCCGCTCCCGGTTCACCCGCGAAACCGCCGCAACACCAGACTGCCATTGGTGCCGCCGAAGCCGAAGCTGTTGGACAGCACCGTATCCAGCGTGGTGGCGCGCGAGGCGCGCACGATGGGCATGTCGGCGGCGCGTTCGTCCAGCGTGTCGATGTGCGCCGAGCCGGCGATGAAATCGTCGCGCAGCATCAGCAGGCAGTAGATCGCCTCGTGCACGCTGGCCGCGCCCAGCGAGTGGCCGCTGAGCGCCTTGGTCGAGGACAGCGGCGGGCATTGCGCGCCGAACACCTCGCGCAGCGCGTCCAGCTCGGTGATGTCGCCCAGTGGCGTGGACGTGCCATGGGTGTTGATGTAGTCGATGTCGCCGCCGGCCGCGTCCAGTGCCATGCGCATGCAGCGCACCGCGCCCTCGCCGCTGGGCGCGACCATGTCGGCGCCGTCGGAGCTGATGCCGTAGCCGAGCAGCTCGGCATGGATGCGCGCGCCGCGGCGCTGCGCGTGTTCGAGGTCTTCCAGCACCAGCATGCCGCCGCCGCCGGCGATGACGAAGCCATCGCGCTCGGCATCGTAGGGGCGCGAGGCGCGCGCCGGGGTGTCATCGAAATGCGTGGACAACGCGCCCATGGCGTCGAACTGCGCGGTCATGCCCCAGTGCACTTCCTCGCCGCCGCCGGCGAACACAACATCCAGCGCGCCGCTTCGAATCTGCTGCGCGGCGGCGCCGATGCAGTGCGCCGATGTGGCGCAGGCCGCCGACAGCGAATAACTGATGCCACGGATGCCGAAGGCCGTGGCGAGACCCGCCGACACCGTCGAGCACATCGAGCGCGGAACCATGTACGGGCCGACGCGGCGCACACCGCGCGTGCGCAACAGGTCGGCGGTTTCGATCTGGCTGGCCGGCGAGCCGCCGCCGGAGCCGGCGATCAGGCCGCTACGCACGCTGCGCACTTGTTCGGGCGTCAGCCCGGCATCGGCGATGGCATCCTGCATGGCCACGCAGGCGTAGGCCGCGGCGTCGCCCATGAAGCGCTTGATCTTGCGATCGATGGCGGCGTCGAGGTCGATCTGCGGTACGCCGGCGACATGACTGCGCAGGCCCATTTCGACGTACTCGGGCACGTGGCGGATGCCGCTGCGGCTTTCGCGCAGCGCACCGCTGACCGTGTCCGCGTCGTTGCCCAGGCACGAAACGATGCCCATGCCGGTGATGACGATGCGTTTGTCGCTCATGCTCAGAAGCCCGTGGTGTCGGTGAACAGGCCGACGCGCAAATCGCTGGCCGCGTAGATCGGTCGGCCATCGACCAGCATGCGGCCATTGCCGATGGCCATGGCCAGCTTGTGGCGCATCACCCGGCGCATGTCGATCTGATAAGTCACCAGGCGCGCCGTGGGCAGCACCTGACCGGAAAACTTCACCTCGCCTACGCCGAGCGCGCGGCCGCGCCCGGGCAGCCCTTGCCAGGCGAGGAAAAAACCCACCAGTTGCCACAGGGCGTCCAGCCCAAGGCAGCCCGGCATGACCGGATCGCCCTCGAAGTGGCAGCCGAAAAACCACAGATCCGGGTGGATATCGAACTCGGCCTCGATGTAACCACGGCCATGCGCGCCACCCGCATCCGAGATGCTGGTGATGCGATCCATCATCAGCATGTTGGGCAGCGGCAGGCGCGCGTTGCCGGGTCCGAACATCTCGCCGCGGCCGCAGGCCAGCAGTTGCTCGCGGTTGAATGAAGCAGTGGTCATGACAACTCCATGGCAATGTATGAGTGTGCGATGGTGCGCGCCGTGATGCCAGCGCTGCGGGTACGTCGACGCGCTCAGCAGGGTTCGTGGTCGATGCGGATGCCGGTGTGACCACCGCTGACGGCGATTTCGGCCAGCTCGTCGAGCGGGCGCGCGGCGTAGTTGAGCACGCGCAGCAGCATGGGCAAGTTAAGGCCGGCGACCCAGCGCAGACGCGCGCGGTGTTCGCTGAGGCGCTGCGCGATGTTGCAGGGCGTGGCGCCGTACAGATCGGACAGCACCAGCACGCCCGCGCCCCGATCAAGGCTGGCGGCGTGCCGCGTGGCTTCGCGCAGCGACTGCTCGGGATCGGCATCGGCGGGCAGCTCGACGCTGTCCAGCGTGTCCGGAAGTTGCACCAGCACGTGGCGCGCGGCGGCGATCAGCGCCGTGGCCACGCCGGCATGGGTGACGAGCAGGATGCCGCTGGTCATGGTCATTCCAGCTCGCGGTGAAAGGTGAGCACCTGCGTGTGACGCTCGCGGAAGTGCTCGGTCAGGCGCTCGGCCAGATACACCGAGCGGTGACGTCCGCCGGTGCAGCCGATGCTGACCGTGACGTAGCTGCGGTCCTCCTGCACGAAGTGCGGCAGCCAGCGCTCCAGCATCTGCTCCAGATCCTGCGCGAACTGCTGCGCCAGCGGCTGCGCATCGAGATAGGCACGCACCGCGGCGTCGCGTCCCGACAGCGGACGCAGCGCCGGATCCCAGTGCGGGTTGGGCAGGCAGCGCGCGTCGAACACGAAATCGGCATCCGGCGGCAGTCCGTGCCGAAACGCGAAGGACTCGAACAGCAGTGTCAGCCCATCGCCACGCAGCCCGTAGCTGGTGGCGATCAGCCGGCGCAACTGGTGCACGTTGAGCTCGCTGGTGTCGATCTGGCGCTCGGCGATCGCGCTCAGCGGTTTCAGCAGCGTGCGCTCGCGCGCGATCGCCCCGGCCAGCGACAAGCCCTGCGCGGACAGGGGATGGCGCCTTCGCGTTTCCGAATAGCGCTTGATCAGCACCTCGTCGCGCGCGTGCAGGAACACCAGCTCGGCCGGTGTGCCCGCCGCCGCCAATTGCGCCAGCACGCCCGGCATGCGCGTGAGGTCATCGCCCTGCGCGCGCACGTCGATGCCCACCGCGATGCGCCGCGGGCCGCCATTGCCGGCGGTGAGTGCATCGGCCAGCGCCGGAATCAGCGCCGCGGGCAGGTTGTCCACGCAGTAAAAACCAAGGTCTTCGAGAGTGCGCAAGGCCACCGTCTTGCCGCCTCCGGACAGACCACTGAGCACCATCAAACGCGGTGCGTTGGCCTCGATCACGCTCACCATGGCGGCAGCTTCTGCATCTGGTGCGCCTGGCGATCGATGAAAGTCTGCGCGGGGTCGATGCCCTTGCTCTTCAGCATGTGATTGCGCACCGCGGCTTCGGCCAGCACCGCAAGATTACGCCCCGGTGCCACCGGGATGGTGATCTGCGGCATCTTGACGCCGAGAATCTCGCGCTGGCCGAGCACGCCGGTGAGGCGCTGCATGCCGTCGCGATCGCCGCTGTGCTCGCCCGAGGGCAACAGGTGCAGCACCAGGCGCAGATATTTGGAATCCTTCACCGCGGTGTGGCCGTACATCTCGCGCACGTTGAGCACGCCGAGCCCGCGCACTTCCAGCAGGTCGCGCAGCAGCTCCGGGCAGGCGCCGTCGATCACGTCCGGCGCGATCAGGCTGAACTCGGGCGCGTCGTCGGCCACCAGACGATGGCCGCGCGTGATCAGGTCCAGCGCCAGCTCGCTCTTGCCGGTGCCCGGTTCGCCGGTCACCAGCACGCCGATCGAGTAGATCTCCATCAGCACGCCGTGCAGGGTTTGCGCGCGCGCCAGTATGCGCGTCAGGTGGTACTGCAGCCATGTGTAGATTTCGTGCCCGCGCTGCGCGCTGATCCACAGTGGCGTGTCACTGTCCTCGGCGGCTTCACGCAAGTCCGCCGGTACGGCCTGATCCTTGGTCACGACCACCGCCACCGGACGATGCACGAAGATCTTTTGCAGCGTTTCCCAGCGTTGGCGCGGCTCCAGCCCGTCAAGATAAGCCAGTTCCTCGCTGCCAACGATCTGCACGCGATTGGGGTAGATCACATTGAGATAGCCCACCAGGGACGGTCGGCGTTCGCGCCCGGCGCTGGGTTCGAGCAAGCGGCTTTCGCCGCGCACGCCGGCCACCCAACGCAGCGCGAGGCGCTCGTTGACTTTCTCGAACAACTGGCGGGCAGTGATGCGTTCCATCCGTTCGCTCGGCGCGTGATCTGCGCATTCTGCCAGCAGGGGATGGCACGCGTATCGCGCGTCAGGTCGAGCGCCCCACGGGTGTCACCCTGAGCTTCGCTGAGGATCCATCTTTCTCTCCTCCGGAGATGATGATGTCGTCCGCTCTTGCCCGAGCGCTCGTTGCGCGTGAACCATTGTTTTGCGTGGAGCCTCGCAAGGTTGCCCTGTTCCGTGCGGCTGCCGCCGCGCTTGAACGCGGGTGCTTGCGCAGCGCTTCGCAAGGCTGTTCTGTTCCGTGCCGCTGCCGCGGCGCGGGCTACTTTCCTTGCGGGGAAAGTAGCCAAAGCCATCCACGCGGCAGCTTGCGCCGTGCTGCGCACGGTGACTAGCTTCGCGCATCCTGCGCTACGCAAGTCACGCTGCCCTCGGCTCCTGCCGCGGGCGCTCGACGCCGCGCGACCTGCCTACTGGCAGGTCGCCAGCGCGACGTCTCACCCTGCGCTGCTCGCCGGCCGCCTTGTCCGCTCTCGCATCCTGCTTCGCGGCCAAGCCCGGCCCGTGCCTTCCGGGCGCGGGCGCGCAGCGCATGCGCTGCGCCCTGCGCGAACTCGCCCATCCATGGGCTCGAACATGCGCGCCTTTCCCTCGCGCCCGGCTGCGCTGCTCGGCGCTGGCCAACGCTACCCAGATCAAAGGCAACGGCGCGCGCAGCGCGCGCTGTTGATCTTCAATCCCCATCGGCAGCGGCGGGACTGCGCGGGAGAGGCCCGCAGGGCGAGCGCGAGGGGTGAGGCAGCCACTCCTGCCGAACGCCCGCAACACGATGTTGCGGGCCGGGCGATCCGGCCCGTGCAGGATGCACAGGCCGAGATCGCGCTCACGCGCCGCAGGCCAGGGATGGCCATCGGCGCGCCCCGCGCAGGCACGCGCACCCGCGCAGCGGGCGCTGCGGTCGGGGTCGGCTTTCTTTGGTTCCTTTCTGTGCCGATCAAAGAAAGGAACCCGCGCCGCGGCAGCGGCACGGAACAGGGGCAACCTTGCGAAGTCCAGGCAAGTGCGAGCGTCCACGCCAGCGCCAAGGCCAGCGTCACGCGCGAACATTCCCGCTTCAGCGAGCTACCCCCGCGTGCCGCAGCCGGCCAACTCCCCGATCACGGCATTCAGCGCCACCGGCCACGGCGGCAGATGCAGGGCGAAGGTTTGCTGCACGCGCGCGCAGTCCAGCACCGACCAGGCCGGGCGTTGCGCGCGGGTGGGATAGTCGGCTGTGGTGATTGCCTGTATCTCCGGCATGCGCGCGATCAGTTCGGCGCGCTGCGCCGACGTCAGCAGCGCCGTGGCGAAACCGTGCCAACTGGTGTGGCCGGCGGCGGTGAGGTGATACGTACCCCACGGTACATCGCTCCCGAACGTACCGCGCGGCGCGCTGCGTGCCACGATCGCGGCGGTGGCGTTGGCGATCAGGCGCGCCGGCGTGGGCGTGCCGAATTGGTCACTGACCACACGCAAGGTGTCGCGCTCGGCGGCGAGGCGCAGCATGGCGCGCAGGAAATTGCGACCGCGCGCGGCGTACACCCAGGCGGTGCGCAGGATCAGGTGCGGCGCGCCGCTGGCGCGCAACGCCTGTTCGCCGGCCAGTTTGCTGGCGCCATACACGCCCAGTGGCGCGGCCGCATCATCCTCGCGCCACGCGCGCTGGCCGCTGCCGTCGAACACGTAATCGGTGGAGTAGTGGATCACCGGCACGCCGCGCGTGGCGGCCCAGCGCCCCAGCGTGTCCACGGCCTCGGCGTTGATGCGCCGTGCCAGCGCGGGCTCGTCCTCGGCGCGATCGACGGCGGTGTAGGCGGCGGCATTGACGATCAGATCCGGCGCGGCGTCATCCAGCAGCGCGCGCAGCACGGGCGCGGCGGCACCGAGGTCAGCCACGCGGCAGCGCGCGCCACCCGGCAGCGTGCCGTCGCGCGTGGCCGGCCACAGCGCGCCCAGCGGCCCCAGCGCGCGCATCAACTCGAAGCCGACCTGACCGCCCGCGCCCAGCAGCAGAATCTTCATGCGCGGTATTCGGGCAGGCACGCGGCATCGATCTCGCGCAGGCGCGGGGCAGCGCTGTCCTTGGCCGAGAGCAGTGGCGCGTGCAGCGGCCAGGCGATGGCGAGTTCTTCGTCGTCCCAGCGCACGCTGGCGTCGGCGCTGGCGTCGTACAGCGTGGTGCACTGGTACATGAAGGTGGCGTGCGCGCTGAGCACGCAAAAGCCGTGCGCATAGCCTTCCGGAATCCAGAACAGGCGATGGTTTTCGGCGCCGAGGCTCGCCGCCGTCCAGCGCCCGAACGTGGGCGAGCCGCGGCGGATGTCCACGGCCACGTCCCAGACCTCGCCTTCGAGCACGCCGACCAGCTTGCCCTGTGCGCCCGGCCACTGATAATGCAGGCCGCGCAGCACGCCACGCGCCGAGCGCGAGACGTTGGTCTGCGCGAAGCGCAGATCCAGCCCCAGCGCGGCGAACTTGGCGGCGTGGAAGCTCTCGAAAAAATACCCGCGCGTGTCGCCATGCACATCCGGTTCGAGGACGCACACGCCGGGCAGCTCGGTGTCGATGCGCTTCACTGTGGGCGCTCGGTTTCGCGGACCAGCGCCAGCAGATACTGGCCGTAACCGGTCTTGGCCAGCGGCGCGGCCAGACGTTCGAGCTGCGCGCGGTCGATCCAGCCGTTGAGGTACGCGATTTCCTCGGGGCAGCACACCTTCAGCCCCTGACGATTTTCGATGGTTTCGATGTAGTTGGACGCCTGCACCAGCGATTCGTGCGTGCCGGTATCCAGCCAGGCGTAGCCGCGGCCCAGTTTTTCCAGCATCAGCGTGCCGTCGCGCAGGTAGCAGCGGTTGAGATCGGTGATTTCCAGCTCGCCGCGCGGCGAGGGCTTCAGCGCCGCGGCGAAATCGCTGGCGCGACCGTCGTAGAAATACAGGCCGGTGACGGCATAGTTGGAGCGCGGCTGCGCGGGTTTTTCCTCAAGGCCAACGACGCGCCCGGTGGCGTCGAACTCGGCCACGCCATAGCGCTGCGGATCGCGCACCCAGTAGCCGAACACGGTAGCGCCCAGCGTGCGCGCGCCAGCGCCACGCAGTTGCTCGGTGAAGCCGTGGCCGTAGAACAGGTTGTCGCCCAGGATCAGGCACGAAGGCTGCCCGGCGACGAACTCGCGGCCGATCAGGTACGCCTGCGCGAGGCCGTCGGGCGAGGGCTGCGCGGCGTATGCGAGGCGCATGCCCCACTGGCTGCCGTCGCCGAGCAGGCGCTGGAACATCGGCTGCTCGTGCGGTGTGTTGATGATCAGCACCTCGCGGATGCCGGCCAGCATCAGCGTGCCCAACGGGTAGTAGATCATCGGCTTGTCGTACACCGGCAGCAACTGCTTGCTGATCGCCTGCGTGATCGGATACAGCCGCGTGCCGGAGCCACCGGCCAGGATGATGCCCTTGCGGTTTTCCGTGTTCATGCCGCCGCTCCACCCAGGCGCTGCATGCGGTAGCTGCCGTCCAGCACGCGCGCGACCCAGGGCTGGTGGTCGAGATACCAGTCCACCGTGTGCGTCAGGCCGTTCTCGAAATCGTGTGCCGGCCGCCAATCCAGCTCGCGGCGGATCTTGCCGGCGTCGATGGCGTAACGGCGGTCGTGGCCGGGGCGGTCCTTGACGAAGCTGATCAGGCTCTCGCGGCGGCGCCCGTCCGCCAGCGGCCGGCGCGCATCCAGCAGCGCGCAGATCGCGCGCACCACCTGGATGTTCTCGTGCTCCGCATTGCCGCCGATGTTGTAGGTCTCGCCCACGCGCCCGGCTTCCAGCACGCGGCGGATGGCCGCGCAGTGGTCGCCCACGTACAGCCAGTCGCGCACGTTGCGGCCGTCGCCGTATACCGGCAGCGGCTCGCCGTGCAGCGCCTTCTGGATGGTCAGCGGGATGAGTTTTTCCGGAAACTGGTAGGGCCCGTAATTGTTCGAGCAATTGGTGGTCAGCGTGGGCAGGCCATAGGTGTGGTGGAAAGCGCGCACCAGGTGATCGGATGCCGCCTTGGACGCCGAATAGGGCGAGTTGGGCGCATACGGCGTGGTCTCGGTGAAGGCGCCGAGCGGACCCAGCGAGCCGTACACCTCGTCGGTGGATACGTGCAGAAAGCGAAACCCGTCCTGACGCGCCAGCGGCAGCGCCTTCCAGTGGTCGCGCGCGGCCTCCAGCAGGGCCAGGGTGCCGACCACGTTGGTCTCGATGAAGGCGGCCGGACCGTCGATCGAGCGGTCGACGTGCGATTCAGCGGCGAAGTTGATCACCGCGTCGACCGCGTGTTCGGCCAGCAGCTTCGCCAGCAGCGTGCGGTCGCCGATGTCGCCGCGCACGAACACATGCTGCGGATTGCCACGCAGCACGGCCAGCGTGTCCAGATTGCCGGCGTAGGTGAGCTTGTCCAGATTGATCACGCGCATGCCGGACTGGCGCAGCGCTGCGAGCACGAAGTTGCCGCCGATGAAGCCGGCGCCGCCGGTGACGAGCAGGGTGGTCATGCGCGGGAATCCTCACGGGCTGCGGGCGACGAGCCCGAGGAGGCCCATTGTGCCAGCGCGGCGGGGGACTCGACCAAGGCGTCGGCGCCGGCCCGCATCAACTCGGCGCGCGTGCCATAACCCCATAGCGCGCCCACCGCGCGTACGCCGCAAGCGCGTGCGCCTTCGATGTCGTAGTGGCGGTCGCCGAGCATGACCGCGTCCATCGCGGGTACCGCGAAATCGCGCAGCGCCTGTGCGATCTGCGCGGCTTTCTCGGAATGCGGACTGGTCTCGCTGACGCCATACACGGCGCTGAAGTTCTGGCCCCAAGGCGCGGCGTGCACGATCCGGCGCGCGTAGCGCTCGATCTTGCTGGTGACCACCGCCAGCCGCGCGCCACGGCCAGCGAGTTGTTGCAGCAACTCGGGGATGCCTGGATACACGCGGTGCCCGGTCCAGCCGTGCGCGGCGTAGTGCTCGCGGTACAGGGCGACGGCGGTTTCCACTGCGGCGGCACCGGGCAGCAGGCGCGCGAAGCTTTCGCGCAGTGGCGGGCCGATCCAGTCCGGCAGTCGCGCATCCGCCAGCGGCGCCCGTCCGACGCCGGCCAGCGCGTGGTCGATGCTGGCGTGGATGCCGGGCGCGGAATCGATCAGCGTGCCGTCGAGATCGAACAGCCACAGGCTGGGCGGCACCGGGCTCAGCTCCGCGCGCGCTGGCGCAGCGCGCTCACCGCGGGTAGCTCCTTGCCTTCGAGGAATTCCAGAAACGCGCCGCCGCCGGTGGAGATGTAACCGACGCGATCGCCGATGCCGTACTTGTCCACCGCCGCCAGGGTGTCGCCACCGCCGGCGATGGAAAACGCCGGCGCGGTGGCGATGGCCTGCGCCAGCATCCGCGTGCCGTGGCCGAAGGCCTCGAACTCGAACACGCCGACCGGCCCGTTCCACAGCACCGTGCCGGCGCGCGCGATCAGCGCCGCGTAGTGCGCGGCGGTCTCGGGACCGATGTCGAGGATCATGTCGTCCGCGCCGACCGCGCGCACCGGCTTCACTGTGGCCGGCGCGTCGGCGGCGAAGCGCGGCGCCACCACCACGTCCACCGGCAGCGGCACGTCCGCGCCGCGCGCCTGCGCGCTGGCCAGCACGCGCCGCGCGGCTTCGATCAGATCCGGCTCGCACAGCGATTTGCCCACCGGCAGGCCCTGCGCGGCGAGAAAGGTATTGGCGATACCGCCGCCGACGATGAGCTGATCGACCTTGCCGATGAGGTTCTCCAGCAGGGTCAGCTTGGTCGACACCTTGCTGCCGGCGACGATCGCCAGCAGCGGCTTGGCCGGGTGCTGCAATGCGCGGCCCAGCGCATCCAGCTCGGCCGCCAACAGCGGTCCGGCGCAGGCGATTTTCGCCGCCAGAATCACGCCGTGCGTCGAGGCCTGCGCGCGGTGCGCGGTGCCGAAGGCGTCCATGACGAAGATGTCGCACAGCGCGGCGTACTTCGCCGCCAGCGTGGCGTCATCCTTGCCCTCGCCGGGATTCATGCGGCAGTTTTCCAGCAGCACGATCTCGCCGGGCGCGACCGCGACGCCATCCAGATAATCACGCTGCAAGCGTACCGGCCGGCCCAGCGCATGCCCGAGCCAGTCGGCCACCGGCGCCAGCGATTCGGTGGCCTCGAATACGCCCTCCCTGGGTCGGCCCAGATGCGACAGCACCAGCACGCGCGCTCCGGCATCGCGCGCCGCGCGCAACGTGGGCAGCGCGGCCTGCAGTCGCTGTGTGGAGGTGATGCGGCCGTCTTTCAGCGGTACGTTGAGGTCTTCCCGGATCAGCACGCGCTTGCCGCGCAGGTCGAGGTCGGTCATGCGGAGAAAGGTCATGGGAGGGGTTCCAAGTCAGGGTTGGATGAGGGAGGGCAAGTGCGTGGGTCCGGGCGAGCAACCGTCCCTGGTGCGGTGCTCGGCCCGGCCATCCTGGCCGTGCGCTCGCCGGCGCGCGCTGCTATTCAAAGCAGCGCGCCAAAGCCGCCGGCTCGCCTTCCCGGATCAGCACGCGCTTGCCGCGCAGGTCGAGGTCGGTCATGCGGAGGAAGTTCATGGGCGGTTTCCGGGTTGGGAGTTGCGCGGTATTCATGGTTCGTCATCTCCGCGCAGAGCCTGCCCCCGCGAAGGCGGGAGCGGAGATCCAGTGTCTGTCGCTGCTGAACGATTATGGATGGTCCACCCCATGGCACGGCGTTCGGGTCTGCGCAACGGACACAAGGCGCGCAGTCTCGCAATTGCTGCAGTGCAACTGCAAATCGCGCTACGCACGGCGGCGTGCGCGTGATTCAATGCGCGATGCGCGGCGCAGCCGCCGTTTTCATCCGAGGTGATCCATGAGCAGTCCGCTGGTTCTGTACAGCTATTGGCGTTCCAGCGCCGCGTTTCGCGTGCGCATCGCACTCAACCTCAAGGGGCTGGCTTACGAGCTGCGCACGGTCAATCTGGTCGCCGGCGAGGGCGAGCAGCACAACGCCGAGTACCGCCGGCTCAATCCGCAGGGGCTGGTGCCCACGCTGCTTGATGGTGAGCGTGTGTTTCGCCAGTCGCTGGCGATCATCGAGTATCTGGACGAGGCCTACGACGGCGAGAGCAAGCTGCTGCCGCCGGTGGCGCGCGACCGTGCGCGCGTGCGCGCGATCGCGCTGGGCATCGCCTGCGACATGCATCCGCTGGGCAACCAGCGCGTGCTGAAGTATCTCGATCGCGAGTTCGCCGTGCCCGAGGTCGAGCGCCAGCGCTGGATGCAGCACTGGATCGGCAGCGGTTTCGAGGCGCTGGAAACGACCTTGGCCGAGCACCCGTCCACCGGCAGTTTCTGCGAGGCCGATCGCCCCACGCTGGCCGACTGCTGCCTGGTGCCGCAGGTGTTCAGCGCGCAGCGCTGGGGCGTGGACATGACGCCGTTTCCCACCGTGCGCCGCATCCACGCCGCTTGCATGGCGCTGGATGCGTTTCGCCGCGCCGCGCCGGATGCGCAGCCGGACGCACCGAGGGGATGACTCCCCGCGATTCCAGGATGGGATCCGGAACTGGCCTGTTGCGTCCGTACCCCGCAGTCGAGCCCTCGTCGTGGGGTCATCCCGGACGGCACCCCTTCTTTTGACGTCATTCCGGCCGGTGCGCAGCGTCGAGCCGGGAGCCGGCGGCGTTCCGGGCCGATCGCGCATCACCCGCGCGGATGATGCCGTGCGTGCAGGCGCTTGAGGCCCTCGCGCGCGACCAGGGTGTAGATCTGCGTGGTCGACAGGCTGGCGTGGCCGAGCAGCATCTGCACGGCGCGCAGGTCGGCGCCGTGGTTGAGCAGGTGCGTGGCGAAGGCGTGGCGCAGCACGTGCGGCGAGATGCGTTGCGCGGGGATGCCGGCCTTGCGCGCGTGGCGCTTGATCAGTGTCCACGCCATTTGCCGGGTCATGCCGCTGGCGCGGCGCGTGAGCAGCAGCGCCTCGGGCCGACGCGCGCCGGCCAGCAGCGGGCGCGCCTCGCGCAGATAGCGCTCCAGCCAATCCATCGCCACCTCGCCGATCGGTACCAGACGTTCGCGCCCGCCCTTGCCGTCGATGCGCAGCACGCCCTGGCGCAGGTTGAGCGCGGCCAGCGGCAGATTGACCAGCTCGCTGACGCGCAGGCCGCAGGCGTACATCAACTCCAGCAGGGTGCGATCGCGCAGGCCCAGCGGCGTGGCGATGTCGGGCGCGGCCAGCAAGGACTCGATCTCGCGCTCGCCCAGCGCCTTGGGCAAGCCGCGCGGCAGCTTGGGCGAATCCAGCAGCGCGGTGGGATCTTCGCCGCCGCCGTTGGCCTTCAGGCGCGCGGCGTGGAAGCGGCGCAAGGTCGAGATCAGGCGCGCGTTGCTGCGCGCCTTGAGCCCGCGCGCGCCGCGTTCGCCGAGGTAGCGCAGGATCGCCTCGCGTCCGACCTCGCCAAGCGCGATGCCTTGCGGCGCCAGCCAGCGCGCGAAGCTGCCCAGATCGTTGCGATACGCGGCCAGGGTGCGATCGGCCAGCCCGTCCTCGGCCCACAATTGTTCCAGAAAACGCTCGATGTCGGCTTGATCGGCGGCTGTCAGCGCGGTGGGCGCGGGCTTGCCGCGCGGCGCGGTGTGGGGTGTCGTGCGCGTGGTTGCGCGGCGTGCGTCGGATTCCATGGCAGGATGCTGGCCCCGGCGCGCGCGCGCCGCAAGCCGGTCCCGGCATGTCGATCACCACACCGCAGCCAGCCTCGATCCCGCGCCGTCTCGCCGCGTTGCTGTACGACTTGTTGATCGTGCTCGCGCTGTTGCTGGTGGTGGCGCTGTCCGCGCAACTGGCCACGCAGGCGCGGCTGATCGGCATGCACGGTGGCCATGCGCAGGTGCCGCTGCTGTATCAACTGCTGCAACTGTGCGTGGTGTGCGCCTACTTCGTGCTGTCGTGGACGCTGGGTGGGCAAACCATCGGTGCGCGCGCCTGGCGCCTGCGCGTGGTCGCGGTCGGCACGTCCGCTGCGCCGCGCAGCGGGCGCGCGCTGCTGCGCGCCGGTAGCGCAGCGCTGCCATTGCTGGCATTGCTGCTGGGTTATCTGTGGGCGCCGCGCGCGGCCGTGCTGGCGGTCGCCGCGCTGTGGCTGATCGACTACGCGGCGCTGCTGTTCGATCGCGCGCGGCGCACGCTGCACGATCGATTCAGCGGCACGCAGGTGGTGCGCTTGCCGCACTGAGAGGCGCGTGATCTCAGCCGCCCGGCGCCAGCTTCAAGACGCCGTGCACCGCCACATCCAGGCCGATCGCGCTGGCGCTGGCCCACTGCCCGCCGCCCACGTCAAAAGCCAGGCGCGGTACCGTGGCGTCGAGCGTCAGCAGCGCGTTCTTGCCTTGCATGCTGAAGCGCAGGCTCAGCGGCACCGGTTTGCTCACCCCGCGCAGCGTCAGCGTGCCCTGCGCGCGGTAGCTTCCAGCGGGACCGTCGGGCTGGCACTGGCCGCCCTGGTAATGCGCCTGCGGAAAATGCGCGACGTCGAAGAAATCCGCCGTGGGCAGCATCTTGTCGCGGTCGGCGTTGTCGGTATCCGCGCTGGCGAGCTGGATGCTCGCCTGCAGCGTGCAGGCCTGCGGGTGCGCCGGATCGAATGCGATGACCGCAGTGAACTGCCTGAACTGGCCGCTGAACCGCGCGCCCTCGAAGGTGGTGCCGAAACCCAGCGTACTGCCCGGCTGCAGCGCCCAGCTCTGCGCCTGCGCGGCGGGTGCCAGCAGCGTGGCGAGCAGCATCGCGAACGCTGCGGTGGAACGACTCTGCAAGCGCTTCATGGGGTATCTCCTCGGGTATTCGATACGCGGCTGCGGTAGCGCCACGGCAGCATGCGCGCGAGCACCGTGTCGCGATGCCGGAAGTGATGATCCAGCGCCGCCATGACATGCAGCACCACCACCACCGCCAGCACCCAGAACGCGATCTCGTGCACGCTCAGCGCCACGTGCGCCAGCGACTTGGAAACCGGCGCGATCGCCGGCAATTGCAGCAGCCCGAACCAGGGCAGCGGAAATCCCGAGGCCGAGTTGTAGACCCAGCCCGAGATCGGCACCGCCAGCAGCAGCAGATACAGCAGCGCGTGGCTGGCGTGCGCCGCGCCCACCTGCCAGCGCGGCATGTCCGCCGGATAGTGCGGGTGGCGATCGAACAGCCGCCACAGCAGGCGCAGCAGCACCAGCGCCAGCACGGTCACGCCCAGCGCCTTGTGCAGCAGATACACCTTGAGCTGGGCCATGCCCAGCGGCATGTCGACCATGTACAAGCCGATGCCGGCCAGCGCGAAGATGCCCAGCGCCACCAGCCAGTGGAATGTCTTGGCGATGATGCCCCAGTGGTGCGCAGTGCTGCGCCAGTTCATCGTCGCGCGGCTCCTGGCTTGGACACCGCCACGGCGCGCTGGTAATCGCGTTCGGCACCGCCATCCTCGATGCCTTCGATTTCCAGCAGCACTTTCACTTTCACTCCCACGACGCTGTCGAACGCATCCATGCCCCACAGTTTGCGGTCCAGCGTGGCGATGCCGGTAAAGCCGGCCACCGTGTGCAGGCCGAAAATGGTGAATGCGCGCTTGTTGAAGCGGAACGGAAACGCCAGACCCTCGGTGTGACCGCGCAGGGTGAGCTGGCCATAGAGGATGCCGGTGTCCGGCCCGGTCTTCTCCACCGAGGTACTGACGAAGTGCGCATATGGGTGCGCCTTGGCGTCGAGGAAATCCGTGCCGGCCACCACGCGGTCCCAACCCCCGTCATCCATGTCCACCGAGCCCAGCGCGATATCGGCCACGACTTGCGATGCGGCCCAGTTTTTTTGATCGAAGCGAAACCAGCCGCGCGCGATTTTCAGCCGTCCCACGGCGTCGCTGTAACCGTCGTGATCGACGAAAAACACCACCGCGCTATGCACCGGATCGAAGCGGTACTCGGCCGCCCGCGTCAGCGGCGCCAGCAGGCAGCCGAGCAACAGCAGGTAGCGCAGTCTTGGCGCTCGCATCGCGGGTTCCGTGGCTGAAACTCCGCGCATTATGGCCATGCCAGCGTGTGCGGGCGGTGAACAGTGATTTCACGGCACGCGCCCGGCGTCCGCCCGACCCGGCGTGGGTGATGGCATCATGCCGGCGCAGGGAGACCTATGAACGGATCGTGGCTCAAGCGGCGGGCGGGACGCGGGAGGTGGCGGCGCGCGTGCATGTTGGCGTTGGCGCTGACTTGCGCGCAGGCCAGCGCCGCGTCGGCGCCGGACGTGAGTGCCTTGGCCGCGCCACCGCGCACGCTGTTGCCGATCCCGCAATTCCGCGATTACGATCGCCGTGACGGCATGCCCGATGCCGGCACCTACATGGCCGTGCAAGACCACGCCGGCTTCATCTGGATCGGCACGCGCGATGGGCTGGTGCGCTACGACGGCGTGCACTTCAAGGTGTTCCGCCACGACACCAGTGACGCGCATTCGCTGCCCGGCAACGACATCTCGGCGCTGCTGGTCGACGCCAAGGGCGGGCTGTGGGCCGGCGGCGAGGGTACCGGGCTGCTGCACTACATTCCCGGCTACGGTTTCCAGCGCTGGGTACACAAGCCCGGTGACGCGCACAGCCTCGGCGCCAACGACGTGTTCGCACTGGCGCAGACGCCGGATGGCGCGATCTGGGTGGGTACCTACGCTGGCGGTCTGGCGCGGCTGGGTCCGCGCGGCCACATCACGCAAGTGCGTCACCACCAGGGTGATGCGAGCAGCCTGGTGTCGGATGTCGTGTTCAGCCTGCATGCCACGCCGGACGGGAATCTGTGGATCGGCACCCTGGCCGGGCTGGACGTGCGTCGCGCCGATGGCCGCATCCAGCATGTGCATTTTCCCGATGGCCAGCGCGTGGTGGTGTTGTCGATCGCCGGGCAGGGCGCGAGCCTGCGCGCGGTGACCACGCGCGGCCTGTATCTGATCGAGCATGCCGCCGCGACCGATGGCGCCGCACCGCAGGCGCTGCCTGTGCCCGGCGGCGGCGGCGTGTGCTACAGCAGCGTCACCGATGGCGAGGGCGGTTTGTGGCTGGCTTGCAACAACGGCCTGCGCTACCGCGACGCGGCCGGGCGCTGGAGCCTGTTCCCGCCGCAGCCGCAACTGCGCGGAGGGTTGCCGGAGGGGCGCATCATCGGCCTGCTGCGCGATCGCGAGGGCGGTCTGTGGCTGAGCTCGAACAGCGGCAGGCTGGCCTATCTGCCGCCGGACTGGCGCGCCTTCAGTCTGTTCCGGCATCTGCCCGATGATCCGCGCAGCCTGCCCTTCGGCGCTTTCACCGCGTTGTGCAAGGGTGCCGACCACAGCGTGCTGCTGGGCAACGCGCAGGGCTGGATCGGACGCCTCGATCCGGCCACGGGCGCGGTGCAAAATCTGCCGTCGCCGTTGCCGCGGCCGATCCGCGTCGATGCGCTGGCCGAAGATGCGCGCGGCCGCTTGTGGCTCAGCGCCGGTGGAAATTTGTACGTGCGCCGGCGTGCCGGGTTCTGGCAGAAGCTGTCACTGCCGTGGCCGCTGACGGCCGGCTCCGGGATCGCGCTGATCGTGCCGGATGGTGAGCGCGCGCTGTATTTCGCCGATCCGATCCACGGCGTCGGGCGCGTGGACTTGCGCACGCTGGCGGTCAGCGCGGTGGCGACGCCGACGTCCAGCACGGCCGAGCAGCAAACCGAGGCGTTGGCGGTGCATGACGGTCGCCTGTGGCGCGGTTCGGTGGCCGGGTTGGATCGTCTCGACGCCGCTGGCGCGCTGCGCGCCGTCCCCGGCGTCGCGCCCGGCGTGGTCGATGCCATCGCGTTCACGCCCAGCGGTTTCTGGCTGGCGCGCAAGGGGCGGCTGCAGGAGTACCGGTTCGCCGCCGATGGCCGCGCGCGGCTGCGCGCCAACATCGCCGCGGCCCAGGGTTGGCCGGGTGCGCGCGTGTTGGCGCTGGCGGTGGACGCCGCGGGACGTGTGTGGGCGTCGACGCTGCGCGGCCTGATGCGCTATGACCCGCGCGACGGACGCGTGGACCGCTTTGACGAGGAGTCCGCGCTGGCCGGGTTGCGCGCCAGCGCGCCCGGCTTCGTGCGCGGCGCCGATGGCAGCCTGTTCACGGCGGTGCGCGATGGCCTACTCGGCTTCGCGCCGCTGCGGCGCGCGCCCACGGTGCCGGCGCCGACACCGCTGTTGACGCGCATCGTGGCCACTGGCGAGGGGCATGCGCAGGCGCTGCTACCGGTCGATGGCGCCTTGCGCCTGGGTTGGCGCGCGCGCGAGCTCGGCGTCACCGCGCGCGCGCTGTCGTACCTGAGCCCGGCGCGCGTGCGTTACCGCTTTCGCCTGCAACCGTGGAGTCGCAACTGGGTCGAGGTGGGCGCCGAGGGCGCGCAGAATTTCGGTCGCCTCGATCCCGGCCACTATCAACTGGAGTTGCAGGCGCAGGTGATGAGTGGCGGTCCCTGGGGCATGGCCGCGCCGTTGCGTGTCGAGGTGGCCGCGCCGCCCTGGGCGACGCCCTGGGCGTGGCTGGGTTATGTGCTGCTGGCGCTGCTGCTGCTGGCGACGCTGGCGCTGTTGTGGCGGCGGCGTCTGGCGCAGCAGCAGCGCATGTTGCTGGCCGAGGAACGGCGGCGCGTGGCCGAGCAGGCCAGCGCCAGCAAGACGCGCTTCCTGGCCGAACTCGGGCACGAAATCCGCACCCCGATGACCGGCGTGCTGGGCATGAGCGAACTGCTGCTGGGCACGGTCCTTGATTCGCGCCAGCGCGGCTACGCGCAGGCCATCGCGCGCTCCGGCGGCCTGCTGCAAAAGCTGGTCAACGACGCACTGGATCTGGCGCGCATCGAGGCCGGGCGCATGCAGCTCGAAATCGCCGCCTACGATCCGCTGCTGCTGATCCTCGAGCTGGCCGAGGCCGAGCGCCCGCTGGCGGCGGCCAAGGGCCTGGCTTTCCTGGTGGACACGCAGCCGGCCACGTTGCCGCACCGCGTGCTGGGCGATGTGCTGCGCGTCAAGCAGATCCTGTTCAATCTGCTCGGCAACGCGCTCAAGTTCACCGCGCAGGGCGAGGTGCGGCTGGGGTTGCACGTCGCCGACGAGCATTTGTGCTTCACCGTGGCCGACACCGGGCCGGGCATCGATACCGAGCTGCGCACGCGCCTGTTCCGCCGCTACGAGCAGGCCGACGGGCCGCAACGCAGCGCCGGCAGCGGGCTGGGCCTGGCCATCAGCCGCGAGCTGACCGAGATGATGGGCGGCACGCTGGAACTCGAATCGCAGCCTGGGCGAGGCAGCCATTTCTGTCTGCGCCTGCCGCTGCAGCGCGCGCCGGCGCAGCCTGGCGCCGCGATCCTCGACGCTGCCAGCGTGCCGCCGCTGCAACTGGCGCTGGTCGAGGACGACCCCACCGTGGTGGCCGTGTTGCGGGGCCTGCTCGAAGCGCAAGGGCACCAGTTGCGTCACGCGGCCGATGGCCTCGCGGCGCTGAGCCTGCTGCACGACTGGCAACCCGATGCGCTGCTGCTGGATCTGGATCTACCTGGCGTTGACGGTTTTGCCGTGGCGCGCTTGTTGCGTGCGCGCGAAGCCGAGGGCGCGCATCTGCCGATCCTGGCGATCTCGGCGCGCTCGGGTGGCGACGAGGCCGATCTCGTCGCCGCGGCCGGCATGGACGGTTTTCTGCGCAAGCCCATCACCGGCACGGTGCTGGCCGAGGCGCTCGCCACGCTCATGCAGCGCAGTGCGTCACGGCGTGCCGCGCGCAAGTCCTAGACTGGACCCCATGGAGAATCGCGATGAGCATGAAGTTGCCGCATTCAAGCCTTGCCCATGAGCGCGCGCGCCTGCCGCTGCTGCTCGTGTTGTTGGGCGCACTGGGTGCCTGCGCCTTGCAACCCGCGCCCGATCGCCCCGAACAGCCGCTGGCGTCGGCGCTGAACGCATCGAATTCAAGTGATGCCGCGCCGCGCGCGCCGGCGCCCGTCGCGCCGGCGCTGCGTGCCGCCGCCGCCGCGTTGCTTGGCGGCGCGGCGCCCGCCGACTACGCGCGCGGCAGCGTGCGCGCGGATGCCGCCGGGCGCCTGCAGGTTTACGTGCACGCCGCGGACATCAACCCGGCGCTGGTCGCGACGCTGCAGCAGGCCGGCTTGCGGCAGAGCAGCGCCGTGGCCGCGCTGGGCGTGGTACAGGGCTGGGTTGCGCCGCGGGATCTGGATGCACTGGCGCGCGTGGCGGGCGTCAGCGCGATCACGCCGCCGCGCTATGCGGTGACGCGCTGATCAGCACTTCCCGGGCAGCGCGTTTGCGTTCCACGCGAACCTTGTCGGCACCGCATCAGCATGCATGCGCGTGGGATTCGCGATCAGCCATGCGCCGCTGGCGTGGCCGGATCACGATGTCGCGGCGAACACTGGATGCACGATCAGGCGGTTGCGGCCCGCGGCCTTGGCGCGGTACAGCGCGGCGTCGGCCTGCTCGATCAGTTGTTCAGGCGATTCGATGGCGGCGCGCGTGTGGCCGGAGAGCCCGAGACTGACGGTGATCGCCACCGCGACACCGCTGGCGATGAACGGATCGGCTTCGACACGGCGGCGGATGCGCTCGCCGATCTGCGCGGCCTCGCCCAGCGCGGTGGCCGGCAGCAGCACCACGAATTCCTCGCCACCCCAGCGCGCCAGCGTGTCGCCGGGACGCAATTCGGATTGCACGCGCTCGGCGAGGATGCGCAGACAGGCATCGCCGATCAGGTGCCCGTGGCGATCGTTGATCGCCTTGAAGTGATCCAGGTCCAGGAAAATCAGCGACAACGGCAAGTGCCGCTGGCGCGCCTCGGTCAGCGCCTCGGCGATGCGCGCCATCAGCGCGCGGCGATTGTGCAGGCCGGTCAGCGGATCGCGCTGCGCCTCGTTGCGCGCATCGTCACGCTCGCGCCGCGCCTGCAACGTCGACAAACCCAGCCCCAGGGTGAGCACCAGGCTGGACAGCGCCAGCGCCGCCGGCAGCCCGAACTCCAACCAACCCGGCAGCGACAACTGCAGCAGCAATTGCAGCGCGCGCAGCGCGGTGAAGATCGACTGCGGAATCCACGCCAGCAGGAACACGCCGGCCGCCACGCTGCCGCGCCGCCAGGCCACGATCACCGCCACGATCGCAGCCAGCGCGCAGAGCAGAAACAGCACATTGCCGACATCCGGCTGCAAACTGTTGCGCGCATGCCAGGCCATGGGCAGCAGCGCGGTCACGGCCAACACGGCCCATGGCCAGCGCAGCCAGGACAGCGCGCGCGCCACGTGCGGCGCGATGCGCCGCATCTCGCAAAATTCGATGATGAATGACAGCGCGAACGGCGTGCTCAGCGCCGCCACGAACCACAGCGCGCGGATGCCCAACGGCTCCAGCCAGTGGCCGCCGGGCAGCAGATACAAATCGCCGCTGGCGATCAGCAGATAGGCGAACTGCGGCACCAGATAGCCCACGAAGAACCCGTACAGCCGATCGCGCAACGCCAGCCACAGCGTCAGTCCGACCAGGATCATGGTGAACTGCACCGATTCGAAGAACACCATCACGCGCACCCAGCCGGTGTCGTCGACGTGATAAGCCTCCTCCGGGTACACGCGGGCGGAAAACGGCGTGCGTTTCGCTGCCCCCGGCACGCGCAGATACATGCTTTGCGTGGCGCGCAGGTCGCGCGGCAGCTCGAACACCAGCGCGCGCCGCGAGAAGCGCGCATCACGCCCGCTTTGCGCATGGTGCTGTACTTGCACACGCCCGGCGCCCGGCGCGTACAGCGCGACCGGCTGGAAGCGCGCGTTGTGGATCACCAGCAGCGGCGCGCTGTGTTTGCGCCAATCGGCGGCCAACCGCAGGCGATACCAGCGCGCGGCGCCCTGCGCGAAGCTCAGTGCATCTCCATCCAGCGGCTGGAATGCGGCATCGAACAGGCCTGCGCGCACCGCCGCGGCGGCGGGGTCAACCCCCACAGGCAGCGCCGCGAAACGCACCGCGGCGGCTTCGAGCTCATTGGCGTGAACGTGCACCAGCGCGCCCTGTGCCGTGACCAGCAGGGCAAGCGCGGCCAACCAGACCAGCAGTCGCTTCATGGACGTGACTCTCATTACGCCCAGCTTACGCCCGATTCAAGACCAGCCCAAGTCGAAGCCGTGACCACGCTGCGGCGCGGTGCGTGAGTCGGCTGTTTGATGATCGGCTCAGGCCGTGGGCAGCAGACTGTTCACGGCACGCCCATGCCGGTCTCATTAACATGAGCGCTCTTTTTGCGCTGCGAGGAGATCGAGCATGCAAACACGTCGCCTGGGCCGCAACGGCCCCGAAGTTTCCGCGCTGGGTCTAGGCTGCATGGGCATGAGCGATTTCTACGGCAGTCACGACGATGCCGCCTCGGAGGCGCTGATCAAGTCCGCGCTCGATCGCGGCGTGAATTTTCTCGACACCGCCGATATGTACGGCCCGTACACCAACGAGCAGTTGCTCGGTCGCGCCATCAAGGGGCGTCGCGCGCAAGTGTTCATCGCCACCAAGTTCGGCATCCAGCGTGATCCCGCCGACCCCGCGCGCCGCGGCTTCAACGGCCGCCCCGAGTACGTGCGCAGCGCCTGCGACGCCAGCCTCAAGCGTCTCGGTGTGGAGCACATCGACCTGTATTACCAGCACCGCGTGGACACCGGCACGCCGATCGAGGACACCGTCGGCGCCATGGCCGATCTGGTGCGCGCCGGCAAGGTGCGCTATCTGGGCTTGTCCGAGGCCGGGCCGGAAACACTGGCGCGCGCCTGCACCGTGCATCCGATCACCGCGCTGCAAAGCGAATACTCGCTGTGGACGCGCGATCCGGAGGACGGCGTGTTGGCGACCTGCGCGCGGCTCGACGTGGGCTTCGTGGCCTACAGCCCGCTGGGACGCGGCTTTCTCACCGGCGCCATCCACAGCGTGGACGATTTCGAGGCCGACGACTATCGCCGCAACAGCCCGCGCTTCCAGGGCGAGAATTTCCAGCGCAATCTCAAACTGGTCGAACAGATCCGCGCCCTGGCCAGCGCCAAGCACTGCACGCCCGCGCAACTGGCCCTGGCTTGGGTGCTGGCGCGCGACCCGCATATCGTGCCCATTCCCGGCACGCGCAAACTGGCGCGGCTGCAGGAAAACATCGGCGCGCTGGATGTGCAACTCGACGCCGTCGAATTGGCGCGCATCGACGCGCTGTTCCCGCAGGACGCGGCCAGCGGCCTGCGCTATCCCGAGGCGATGATGCGCAGCGTGCGCAACTGAGTCGGAGCGGCGTTTCTGCTGGCGCGCGATCCCGCGAAGCCCTCATGCTCGTCATCCCCGCGCAGAGCCTGCCCCCGCGAAGGCGGGGGCGGGAAGCGCTTCTCGACAGCGAAGCTGGTCATCCAATGGAGCCGCGGCGCGGGGCGCCTGGACCCCGGATCGGCGCTGACGCGCCGTCCGGGGTGACGAGAAAGAAAGCACGGCAGGCTACACCCCGTTCGCGATGACCCGAACGGGGTTGGAATGGCGCCAGCGCGGGCGCATCAATCCAGCGCCGGGTAGTCGGTATAGCCGTGCGCGTCGCCGCCATACAGCGTGCTGGCATCCAGCGCATTCAGCGGCGCGTTCTCGCGCAGGCGCCGCACCAGATCGGGATTGGCGATGAACAGGCGTCCGAAGGCCACCAGGTCGGCCGCGCCGGTGTTGATCGCCGCCGCCGCGCTGGCGCGGTCGTAGCCGTTGTTGACCATCCATCTGCCGCGGAAGCGGCGGCGCAGCGCGGCGAAATCGAAGTCAAGATCGCGCCGCCCGCCGGTCTCGCCCTCGATCACGTGGATGTAGGCGATGCGCAGCGCATCGAGCTGTTCGACCGCGTGCTCGAACAACGGCTGCGGCGCGCTGTCGCTCATGTCATTGAACGGCGAGACCGGCGAAATGCGCGCGCCGACGCGATCCGCGCCAATGGCTGCGGCCACCGCCGCGGTGACTTCGATCAGCAGGCGCGCGCGGTTCTCGATCGAGCCGCCGTAGGCATCCTTGCGATGGTTGCTGCCGTCGCGCAGGAACTGGTCGATCAAATAGCCGTTGGCGGCATGCACCTCGACGCCATCGAAGCCGGCGCTGATGGCATTGCGTGCGGCCATGCGGTAGGTCTCGATCAGCGCCGGCAGCTCGTCCGGACGCAGCGCGCGCGGCGCCGAAACATCGACGAGGCCTTCGGTCGTCACGGTTTTGGCCTTGGCGGCGATCGCCGATGGCGCCACCGGCGCGACGCCGCCCGGCTGCAGGCTGGTGTGCGAGATGCGGCCGACGTGCCAAAGTTGCAGCACGATGCGTCCGCCCGCGGCATGCACCGCATCGGTCACGATCTTCCAGCCGGCGATTTGCGCGGGCGCATGGATGCCGGGCGTGGCCATGTAGCCCTGACCCTCGGGGCAGATCTGCGTGGCCTCGGCGATCAGCAGACCGGCGCTGGCGCGCTGCGCGTAATACGCGGCCGCCAGCGGCGAGGGCACGTTGCCGGCCGCGGCGCGATTGCGCGTCAGCGGCGCCATGACGATGCGGTTGGCGACCGCGATCGCGCCGACGCGCAGTGGTGAAAACAACGCGGCGGCGGGTTCAGGCGCAGCAGAAGCGATAGGTTGGGCACTCATGGGGCTACTCCGGCAGGAAAAGATTCAGCCCTCTGTTCTGCGGCCTGTCAGCGCCTGGATCAAGCGCGTGGATGCGCGTCCGTGGAGACACTGTGTGACCAGCGGCAATACACGCCGCGCCGGTCAGCCTCCAGTACTTGTCAGCCCCGGCAGGCGGGAGTAGGGTCCAAAGTCCGCGGGGTATGTTCTCCGCGGGAGCCGTGAAGTCCGCCGACATGCATTGCGCGCCTTGCCACCCGATGCCCCGCCGCACAGCCGGCGTGGCGGTGTGCAAGCCGCGCCCCATAGCAAACCCCTGCGACACCGCCGTGACGGGCGGGCGGTGTTTGCGCGCACGCCAGCACGAACCCTCACCCGGCGTTGCGCGCCGCCCTCTCCCGGTGCGAGAGGGCCGCGTCCCTTTGTTTCATCAACCTTGTGGAGGTCGCACGATGTTCGAAAATCATCCGCGTGAAGACATCGAAGCCATGATGAAGGCCAATATCGAATTCCGGCGCCTGTTCCTGCGCCATCGCGAGCTGGACAGCAAGGTCCACGATGCCGAGATCGGCGTGTTGCCGGTGGACGGCACCACGCTCAACGGCATGAAGCGCGAGAAACTGGTCGCCAAGGAACGCCTGTTGCGCATGTGGCAGGACGCGCGCGTGCCCGCGCACTGAGCGCGTCGCACAGCGCGCACCGCTATCATGCGAGGCCGCCATGCGCGGCCCCTTCCCACCGCCGCGGCGACCCCGCGGCGGTGGCATATCCGGGGCCTGCGCACACCATCGAGGTTCTTCCGCATGATCCAGAACTCCGTGCTCGAACTCATCGGTCGCACGCCGATGCTCAAGGCGCAGCATCTCGACAGCGGCCGCTGCGAGCTGTTTCTCAAACTCGAGTGCATGAACCCCGGCGGCTCGATCAAGGACCGCATCGGCCTGGTGATGATCGAGCGCGCCGAGCAGGCGGGCCGCATCAAGCCCGGCGACACGCTGGTCGAGGGCACCGCCGGCAACACCGGCATCGGCCTGGCGCTGGTGGCGCAGCAAAAGGGCTACCGGCTGCTGCTGGTGGTGCCCGACAAGATGAGCCGGGAGAAAATCTTCAACCTCAAGGCGATGGGCGCCGAGGTGGTGCTGACGCGCTCCGACGTGGCCAAGGGCCACCCCGAGTACTACCAGGATCTGGCCAGGAAGATCGCCGAGGACACGCCCGGCGCGTACTTCATCAACCAATTCGGCAACCCCGACAACTCGGCCGCGCACGCGGAGTTCACCGGCCCCGAGATCCTCGAACAAATGGACGGGCGCATGGACGCCATCGTGTTCGGCTGCGGCAGCTCGGGCACCATGACCGGGCTGTCGCAGTTTCTGGCCAAGGCGTCGCCGGCGACCGAGCTGGTGCTGGCCGACCCGGTCGGCTCGATCCTGGCGCAGTACATCAACGAAGGGACGCTCTCGACCAAATCGGCGAGTTGGATGGTGGAAGGCATCGGCGAGGATTTTTTGCCCTCGATCAGCGATTTCTCGCGCGTGAAAAAGGCCTACGCGATCAGCGACAAGGAAAGTTTTCTCACCGCGCGCCTGCTGCTGGAGAAAGAAGGCGTGCTCGGCGGCAGTTCCACCGGCACCTTGCTTGCCGCCGCGCTCAAATACTGCCGCGCGCAGACCACGCCCAAGCGCGTGGTGGTATTCGTGTGCGACACCGGCAACAAGTATCTGTCCAAGCAGTTCAACGACTACTGGATGCTGGACAACGGCTTCATCGAACGCCCGCAGCACGGCGACCTGCGCGATCTGATCCTGCGCCCCTACGCGCAGCGCGACACCGTGGTGATCGGCCCGCACGAGCCGCTGACCGTGGCCTACCAGCGCATGAAGCTGTACGACGTCTCGCAGTTGCCGGTGATGGACGACGAGCGCATCGTCGGCATCCTCGACGAGTCCGACCTGCTCATGCACGTGCACGCTGACAGCGCGCGCTTCGCCGATCCGGTGTCCACCGCCATGGTCAGCAAGCTCGAATTCGTCGACATGCGCACCCCGGTCGCGCAACTGATGCCGGTGTTCGATCGCGGCCACATCGCCATCGTCATGGACGGTCCGAAATTCCTCGGTCTGATCACGCGCATCGACCTGCTCAACTACCTGCGGCGGCGGGTCAACTGAACCGGCAAAACAGCCGGCAGGGTGGCGTGGCCAGGGGGACGGCCGTGTTAGGCTGCGCACATGACTGAACACACCGATCTCGTCCTTGAACACTTGCGCGCGATCCGCGCCGAGCTGGGCGCGCTGCGCGAGGACGTGCGCGAGATCAAACTGCGTCTGGGCCATGTCGAGACCGAGCTTGCCCACGTACACAGCGTGCTGGCCGAGCAATCGGTGCGCATGGATCGCATGGGCACCCGCATCGAGCGCATCGAACAACGCCTCGAGATCCTGCCGGTCTGATCGCGCACCTTGCGGTTCGACACCGGGATCCTTCGGGTTGTGCCCCTAGGATGACGGCGCGGGGCGTGTCATCTTTTCGAACGCCTTTTCCCTTGGGGTGCATCGAAATATGCAGCTATGTACATGCGAGATTCGCGGTACTGATGCCGGCCCATGACCTGGACTGATGCGCTGACTTGGCGCATGCGCCGCCTGCTCGCGCTGTTGCAACGGGCGCGCGGCAGCCTCTTCAGCCGCGGCTGGCGCGGCACCTGGCGGCGCATCCTGCAGGAATTCAAAGGCAGCCCACGCGCTTCGTCACAACCGCGCCTGCTGCCTTTGGACTGGGCGTTCGCACCATTCGCGGTGCCCAACGCCAGCAACCCCGATGTCTCGGTGATCATCCCTGTGCATGGACATCTGGCCCACACGCTGGCTTGTCTGCGCTCGATCGCAGCCTGTGGCGACAGGACCGCGTTCGAGGTCATCGTGGTGGACGATGCGTCGCCCGATGCAAGCGCGGCGACGCTCGCGCAAATCCAAGGACTGCGCCTGCTCGGCCTGCCGCGCAACCTCGGCTTTGTCGGTGCGTGCAACGCGGGCGCCGCAGCCGCGCGCGGACAGTTCCTGTGCTTCCTCAATAACGACACGCAAGTCACGCCCGGATGGCTGGATGCGCTGCGCGCCTGCTTCGATGACGTATCCGATTGCGGCATCGCCGGCGCCCGCTTGTTGTATCCGGATGGTCGCCTGCAGGAATGCGGTGCGCTGGTGTTCGCCGATGGCAGCGCCTGGAATTGCGGGCGTTTCGAGAGCCCGGATCAACCGCGCTATCTCTACCGCCGCGAGTGCGATTACGTGTCCGGCGCGGCGCTGATGATTCCGGCGGATCTGTTTCGCGAGGTGGGTGGATTCGATACCCGATATGCGCCGGCCTACTACGAGGACACCGATCTCGCCTTCGCGGTGCGTGCCGCGGGACATCGCGTGCTGGTGCAGCCGGCGAGCACCGTGATCCACTGCGAGGGCGTGACCGCGGGCATCGATCCCGAGCACGGCATCAAGCGCCATCAGGTGAAGAACAAGGCGCGATTCGCCGGCAAGTGGGCGACGGCACTGCTCAAGCAAGCCCGGCCGGGAACGCGTGAGGCCGAGGCCATCGCGCGCGCCGAAACGGGCAGGCCGCGCCTGCTGGTGATCGAAAGCACGCTGCCAGACGCTTCCCGCGATTCCGGGTCACTGCGTCTTGTCGAACTGCTGCGCATCGTCGGTCAACTGGGCTGGCGCGTGAGTCTGATGCCGGATGACCGCCGCATGGATCTCGCGCTGGCGGCGCGCCTCGGTGCCGTGGGCGTCCAGGTTGTCGTGCCGGGCAACCAGCGATCCTGGCTGGGCGCCCACGCTGACGATTTCGCGGTGGTCATGCTCAGCCGCTACGCGGTCGCGTCGGTGTGGATGGCACAAGTACGCAAACTCGCGCCACGCGCGCAGGTCATTTTCGACACGGTCGATCTGAATTTCCTGCGCGAGCTGCGTGCGGCAAAGCTGGCTCGATCGGGTACCCAGCGTGCCGATGCGTTGCGCGCGCACGAGCTTGCGTTGATCGCCGCCAGCGACTGCACCCTGCTGGTCAGCGATGTCGAGCTTGCGCTGGTGCAGGCTGAAATACCGCGGGCGCGGTTGCGCCTGGTGGGCAATATTCATCGGGTTCAAGAGCCGATCACGCCGTTTTCTGATCGCGCCGATCTGCTGTTCATCGGCGGTTTCCAGCATCCGCCCAACCGCGACGCCGTGCAGTGGTTCGCCCGGGAAGTGTTGCCGCTGCTGCACCCGCGCCTGCCGGAGCTCTGCCTGCATGTCATCGGCAACGTCGATGCGCAAGCGCGCGATGCGCTACGCGACGCGCATGTCGTATTGCATGGGCGCGTCGATGATCTGCGGCCGTGGCTGGAGCGCTGCCGCGTCTCGATCGCGCCATTGCGCTATGGCGCGGGCGTGAAAGGCAAGATCAATACCGCCATGGCCTCGGGTCTGCCGGTAGTCGCCACCAGCATCGCGGCCGAGGCCATGGCGTTGACGGATGGCGTTGATGTGCTGCTTGCCGACACGCCCGAGACCCTGGCTGTGACCATTGAGCGTGCGTATACCGATCAAGCCTTGTGGCAGCGCCTGTCGCGCGGCGGCATGAACAATGTGCGCCTGCACTTTTCCAGGGCGCGCGCACGTGATGTTCTGCGCGAGATTCTGCAAAGTCCTCTCCCGCCGGGGTAAAGGCTGCGCGCTGATGATCGGCCATGGGCAGATCATGCACTGCCGACGCCCGAGCGCTGAACGCGATGGCTGGGGCGGGAGCGTGGCATGCCCTTGTCTTTCGTCATCCCCGCGCAGAGCCTGCCCCCGCGAAGGCGGGGGCGGGAAGCGCCGGCCTTTTTCGTCATTCCCGCGCAGGCGGGAATGACGAGCCGTGGGAGCGCGGGGATGACGAGCCGTGGTTCAGGGGCTGGGCAAGGGCATTGAAAATGCGGTCCCGAAGGGAGTATTCTGCGTTTCGCTGTCCGCATGCCCTATCTTGTTTGGCTGCGGCAGCCTATATCTGGCCCCGAAAGGGGCCTTCTAGTTTCACTACCCAAAAACCTGAAAAGGCGAACCGTATGGACAGATACGCCATCCTGGTGGATGCCGGCTATTTCTTTGCCGCCGGCGCACAAGCCGTCACCAACAACAGCAGCACCAAGCGGCGCGACATTTCCGTCACGAACCCTACCGAGCTGCTGGCCGCGCTGGCCTGGCAAGCCGAGCAGCAAACCAGCATCCGTCACGCGCTGAGAGTTTACTGGTACGACGCGCTCTCAGGCCCACGCCTCTCGATTGACCAATCCAGCCTGGCAGACCAGCCGGGTGTCAAGCTGCGCCTTGGTTCGTTGAACAGCGCCGGTGAGCAGAAGGGCGTGGATTCGCTGGTCGTTACCGACCTCATCGAGCTGGCGCGCAATCGCGCGATCACTGATGCGGTCGTGGTATCCGGCGACGAGGATTTGCGCATCGCTTTTCAGATCGCACAGTCCTACGGCGTGCGGGTGCATCTGCTGGCGATCGGTGACTACCGGCACAACGTCAGTCCAGCCCTACGGATGGAGGCAGACTCGGTAGGTGTGCTCGATGCCACATGGCTGGCGTCCCGGCTGACGATCACCAGCCCGAAGGCGCCCGCGCCAATCGCTGTGCCCGATCCAGTCACGCCGATCGGGACGGACCCCGCAATGGATCCGGTCAATGCCATTGCAAGGCAGGTTGCGGTGGAGCTGTTAGCCACCGCGCACGAGGGCGCGCGCACGCTCTTGCAGCAGCATTTGCTGAACAACACCAGCGTGCCGCCGGAGTTCGATCGACGCCTGATCGCCATCACAGCGGCCAAGCTTGGCCGCCAGTTAACGGGCGATGAGAACCGCCGAATCCGCGGGATCTTCGTCGGCTACGTCAGGAGCATCAAATAAGGCGTCGCCTGGTCGGCGGTAGAATTCAAGAGCTTCGACATGACCGGAGGAAGAGCGGTGGACGCTCAGCTCAAGATGGTGTTCTGGCAAGGTGATCGTCACTGGCTCGGCAAACGGGTCGATCATCCTGAAATCATGTGCCAGGGCGAAACCATCGAGGATCTCGAAGCCAATCCGCGCGACGCCTATCGCGAACTCCTGCTGGAGGAAGTGCCGCCCGGTTATCAGGGGCGAGACATCGCTCTGTGAAACGCGACGAGTTGATCCGTCAACCGACACCGAGTTTCAGTTCGACCCTTCTCCCACCGGGAGAAGGTGGCCGCAGGCCGGATGAGGGTTCGATGATCACGAGAGCGCCACGGCTTCGCTCAATCCACGCAGTAGCCCATACTCAGAAGCGGGGCTTGATCGCCTCACTGAGCACGATTTCACGCTACGGACCGTATTGACCCATGACCCAAGCCTCGCAAGCCCTCGGCCTCGGCACCCGCGCCATCCACGCGGGGCAAGCGCCCGACCCCTCGACCGGCGCGATCATGACGCCGATCTATGCCACATCGACTTATGTACAGCGCAGCCCCGGCAAGCACCAGGGCTATGAGTACTCGCGCACGCACAACCCCACGCGCTTCGCCTACGAGCGCTGCGTGGCCGATCTGGAAGGCGGCGTGGCGGGCTTCGCTTTCGCATCGGGCCTGGCCGCGGCCGGCACCGTGCTGGAGCTGCTGGACGCCGGCAGCCACATCATCGCCATGGACGATCTGTACGGCGGCACCTATCGTTTGTTCGAGCGCGTGCGGCGGCGTTCGGCCGGGCTGGACTTCAGCTTCATCGATTTGAACGATGCCGCCGCGCTGAAGGCCGCGCTCAAGCCGAACACGCGCATGATCTGGGCAGAGACGCCCACCAACCCCATGTTGCGGCTGGTGGATCTGTCCAAGGTGGCCGCCTTCGCGCGCAAGCACGGGCTGATCCTGGTGGTGGACAACACCTTCTGCTCGCCCATGTTGCAGCGCCCGCTGGAGCACGGCGCGCACCTGGTGCTGCATTCGGCCACCAAGTACCTCAACGGCCATTCCGACATGGTCGGCGGCATCGTCGTCGCCGGCACGCCGGAACTGGCCGAGCAGATGGCCTTCCTGCAGAACTCGGTCGGCGCCATCGCCGGGCCGTTCGACAGTTTTCTCGCGCTGCGCGGCCTCAAGACGCTGCACCTGCGCATGCGCGCGCATTGCGACAACGCACTGGAACTGGCGCGCTGGCTGGAGAAGCACCCGCGCATCGAGCGCGTGATCTACCCCGGCCTGAAGAGCCACCCGCAGCATGCACTGGCCAAGCGCCAGATGCAGGGCTACGGCGGCATCATCAGCATCGAAGTCAAGGGCGGACTCAAGAAAGCGCGCGCCATGCTGGAGCGCTGCCGCCTGTTCGCCCTGGCCGAATCGCTGGGCGGCGTGGAGAGCCTGATCGAGCACCCCGCCATCATGACCCACGCCTCCATCCCGTCCGCGCAGCGCAAGAAGTTGGGCATCAGTGATGCGCTGGTGCGGCTGTCGGTGGGGGTGGAAGATCTCGATGATCTGCGGCAGGAACTTGATGCGGTACTCAGTTAGGGTGCTTCCGCCGCCGACCTGCATGGCCGGACCGGGTGTGCCGCCAGCAGTCGTTGCCGGGCAAACTGGTACAACTGCAAATCTAGGGCATTGAGTTCCAACATGGAGGTATAAAGGTCGGAGCCCAGATCATTGCGCAGGGTTTCAAGCAGCGAGTCCGTGTTCTCAACCGCGTCGGCACTGGCTGGCTCGCTGCGATTGACCTGGCGCACAGGCAATGAGACATCCAAGGGCGATCGTGCGAGCTTCGCGTTGTAGGCGGCCAAGGATTCGGCAAACAGTTCGACGATACCCACAAAGCCCCATTGCTCGATCATCTGCATGGCTTCTTCAAGATCGCAATGCATGGCTGTGGTGTCGAGGATATGACCAGACCTGAACGATGCGCCGCTCAAATGGATGACCTGATAGTTGTGTGCCACGACGCTGCCGATTTCGCCGCGCAGACACCAGCCGCAGAATTCCCGAAAGCTCCGTTCGCGCAGCGCTGCATGGAAGGGCTGCGACGGGTCGTTTCGCACGAATTCGTAGACCGAACGTGCGCGCAGTACCGGATGGCGCACGAACACGATCGGGATGCATCCCTCCCAGGGCAAGGGTGGCCGTGCAAGGTGGCTCGATACTGCGAGAATCTGCGGGTGCTCGCACAGAAACGATGCCAGTCGGCTCGAGCGCATGACATCATGAGCGTGGCTACCTTCGAAGGATGTCCAAGCGTCACCAAACGTCTCGCGCAAGCCCTGATCGATGCTCGATCCGGCGTTTTTGAAAATGTGATAGTGCACGACAACGGTTCGCACGCATTCATCTTCTCACGGACAACGTCACCTGATGAGCGTGGGCGTACACGACCCGCACGAAAGGAAGCATTACGGTGGAGGTGTCATTGAAAACGTCGTACCCCCGCAACCCCAGGTCACCGTTCGCAGCGTTGACGCGCAATACGCGTCTGGTGCTGGAGTTGACCCGCCGCGATGTGATCGGCCGGTACTGAGCTGATGTCCATGAAGTTCACCGGCGAGCGTTATGTCCCTGATGTGAGCGGTGCGATCCGACACGAACATTTGCATCGCTATGCGTGGTGCGTGTCTCTGGCCTTGGGCAAGGATGTGCTCGATATTGCCTGCGGCGAAGGCTATGGCAGCGCCATGCTGGCGCGCTCCGCGAAGTCCGTCTGCGGAGTCGACATCGCTGAGGAGGCGGTCGACCATGCGCGCGAGGCCTACGGTGCAATTCCCCGTCTGCGGTTCTTGCAGGGCGATGCGGCGGCGATCCCGCTACCCGACGCGAGCGTCGATCTGGTCGTTTCATTCGAGACCATCGAGCATCACGACCGGCATTTTGAAATGCTGGCCGAGATTCGCCGGGTGCTGCGTCCCGACGGCGTCCTGGTTATTTCGTCGCCCAACCGGCCCATCTATAGTGAGGCCGAGGGTCAGCACAACGAGTTCCATGTCAAAGAGCTCGACTTCGACGAATTTGATCGGGTCATAAGAAGTCAATTTCCGGCGACGGCCTATCTCGGCCAACGATTGGCGACCGGGTCATCGATCTACAGCTTGAAGCCGCATGCTGCCGTACCGGCCCCAACGATCCTCGCTGACGACGGCCACGAGGTTTCCTCGCGCCCGCCGGTATTGGCCAAGCCTGTGTATTTCATCGCCGTGGCAGCAGCTCGCACCGAACTAATCCCTTCCATGCCCGGGGCTTCTGCTCTTTTTTCGGAGTCGGAGGATCTTTACCTACATCACCGCGAAGTGGCCGCCTGGGCGCAGGCTCTCGATCAGGAGCATGAAGCTTTGAACCAGCGCTACGGCGCTTTGGTGAGAGAGCACGAAGAGGTTGCGGCGTGGGCGCAAACGCTCGATGCCAAAGTGGCCGATCGCGGCGCGCTGCTGGCTTCCTTGCGCGCTGAGCAGGGGCGGACCAAGGCCAATTCCGAGCGCCTGGCTGGAGAGCTTGCCGCCCTCCGGGGCACACTGGACGCCATTTATGCGTCGCGTTCATGGCGGCTTACCCGGCCCTTGCGCGGCTTGACCATCGCGCTGCGCAACCTGCACCTGCTCCACCGGGGTGGGGGACGCACCCGCCAGGGCGCGGCGCCTTCAGACGGTCGCGGCGGGGTGGCTGGCGCTCGGCCTGCGCCAACTTCGCACGACCTCCAGAGCCTTCGTTTCCAGACCTACCACCACCCCGAAGTCACCGTCATCATTCCGACCTACGGCAAGCTCGAGGTCACCGCAGCGTGCCTGCAGTCGATCGCAGCGCATCCGCCGCAAGTACCCTACGAAGTGCTCGTGGTGGAGGACGCCTCGGGAGATCAAGCCATCCATGCCTTGCGTGGCATCGAGGGGTTGCGCTACGAGGTCCACCCCGAAAACCTGGGCTTCCTTCGCTCGTGCAACCGGGCCAGCGAGCTGGCGCGCGGGCGCTATCTTTATTTCCTCAACAACGACACCGAGGTCACCCGCGGCTGGCTGGACGCCATGCTCGAGGTCTTCGAGCGCCTTCCCGATTGCGGCATGGTGGGGTCGAAGCTGATCTACCCCGACGGGCGCCTGCAGGAGGCCGGCGGCATCATCTGGAGTGACGCTAGCGCGTGGAACTACGGCCGCCTCGACGACCCCAACCGCAGCATCTACAACTACCTGCGCGAAACCGACTACTGCTCGGGTGCTTCGCTGCTGATTCGCAAGGCCCTATTCGAGCAACTGGGCCGTTTCGATGAGATCTACGCACCTGCCTACTGCGAGGACTCGGACCTTGCCTTCAAGGTGCGTGCGGCCGGGCTCAAGGTCTACTACCAGCCTGCGTCGGTGGTGGTTCACCACGAGGGTGTCTCGCACGGCACCGATACGGCCGCAGGCGTCAAGGCCTATCAGGTCCGGAACCAGCAGACCCTTCAGGCACGCTGGACGGAGGTTCTTCGACGCGAGCACTTCCCCAACGGCCAGAGCGTCATGCGTGCGCGCGGCCGCGACAAGGACCGGCGCATGGTTCTCATCGTGGACCATTACGTTCCGCAGCCTGATCGCGACGCCGGCTCGCGGACGGTGATGCAGTTCATCGACCGGTTCATCGAGCAAGGGTTCCGCGTCAAATTCTGGCCGGAGAACCTGCACTTCGACCCTGTCTATGCGCCACCGCTGCTGCAGCGTGGCATCGAGGTCATGTACGGCACTGAGTACGCGGGCGGGTTCGAGCGCTGGATGCAGGAGAACGGCGCGGCGCTGGACTACATCCTACTCAGCCGCCCCCATGTCGCCTTGCAATTCATCGACATCGCGCGCAGGCACAGCGCGGCGCCTCTGCTCTATTACGGACACGACATCCACCACCTGCGTCTGGATCATCAGCTTCGTCTGTCCCCGAATGACAGCGATTTGCGTCGCGAGCGGGGAAAAACCGCCAGGCAGGAATTTGAAGTTTGGGCCTCTGTAGACGCTGTGTACTACCCGTCCGAGTCCGAGGTCGCTTACGTGCGCCAATGGTTGCAGGCACATGCGCCCCAGGTGCGTGCCCACGAGGTGCCGGCCTATGCATACAACCTGGATGCCGAAGAGACGGTTGGCGATTTGCATGACCGCGCGGGGCTGATTTTCGTGGGAGGATTTGCCCATGGGCCGAATGTCGACGCGGCGGTCTGGTTCGTTGAGGAGGTGTTCCCCAGGCTTCTTGCCCAGAGGCCGGAGCTGAAGCTCGGCCTGGTGGGCTCGAACCCGACCAACCAGGTCAAGGCCCTGCAGAGCGCGGCGGTCGAGGTCACCGGTTTCGTGTCGGACGAAGAACTCCGCCTTCGCTATACAAAGGCCAGAGTGGCCATCGCTCCACTGCGATTTGGCGCTGGCGTCAAGGGCAAGGTGATCGAGGCCATGGCCCATGGGGTGCCCTGTGTCACCACGACTACCGGTGCCCAGGGCTTGGATGCCGGCGCGGACAACGCCCTGCGCGTCGGCGACATCCCCGAGGAGCAGGTGCAGATGATCCTGAACCTGCTCGCCGATGACGAGACCTGGCGCCGGCAGGTTGCGGCGGCGCGGGATTTCGTGCGGAAGCATTACACCGCCGAGGCGCAGTGGGCAGCCCTGGCGCGGGAGATCGATCGTTCGCAGACTGTGAGGGGGGTGAGCGCATGATCGCGCGTGCGCGCGCGCCGCTGCGTCTGGGTCTTGCCGGCGGTGGCAGCGATGTCTCGCCGTATTGCGACCAGTTCGGCGGCCAGGTGATGAACGTCACCATCGACCGCTACGCCTACGCCATCGTGCAGCCGGGTGATGGCCGCTGCGCCTGCTTCGAGGCGCTGGATGTCCAGCACCGCGCCGAGCATGTCTGCGGCGACGAACACGCACTCAGCGGCCCGCTGCAACTGGCGCGCGGTGTGTATGCGCGCGTCTGCCGCGACTTTCTCGATGGCAAACAGCCCTCGCTGCGCGTCACCACGTATTCCGATGCGCCACCGGGCTCGGGCCTGGGATCGTCTTCGACCATGGTGGTGGCCTTGCTGCAGGCGTTCGTCGAATACTTCGGCTTGCCGCTGGGCGAATACGAAGTCGCGCGGCTGGCGTATCAGATCGAGCGCAATGACCTGGGTTTGGCGGGCGGCAAGCAGGACCAGTACGCCGCGACCTTCGGCGGCTTCAACTTCATGGAGTTCTACGCCAACGACCGCGTGATCGTGAACCCACTGCGCGTCAAGGACTGGGTATGGGCCGAACTGGAAGCATCCTTGGTGCTGTATTTCACTGGTGTATCGCGCGCCTCGGCGGCGATCATCGATCAGCAGTCGCGCAACGTCAGCGAGCAGAACCAGTCGTCGATCGAGGCCATGCACCGGCTCAAGGATGAAGCCGTGGCCATGAAGGAATGCGTGCTCATGGGTGATTTGAAGCGCCTGGAAGCGACCTTGCGTGCCGGCTGGGACGCCAAGAAACAAACCGCCAGCAGCATCAGCAACCCGCTGATCGAAAATATCGAGCGTGTGGCCTTCGCCAACGGCGCGCGCGCGGCGAAAATCTCCGGTGCGGGCGGCGGCGGGTTCATGATGTTCCTGTGTGGTGCCGAGGACCGGCTCACGCTCAATCGCGCCTTGCTGGAGCAAGGCGGCAGCCTGCTCGATTTCCACTTCACCCAACGTGGAGCAATGTCGTGGCGAGTCCCCTGAGTGCGCGTATTGGCGCCGAGTTCGACAAGTCGCTGGGCGTGCTGCAACACATGGCGCAGGACGCAGCGCTACACGCGCAGGTGGCCGGTGCAGTGGGTCTTGCCGTGGCGGCGCTGCGCGCCGGCAACAAGCTGCTGTTTGCCGGCAACGGCGGCAGCGCCGCCGATGCGCAGCATTGGGCCGGCGAATTGGTGAGCCGGTTTTACTTCGATCGCTCCGGCTTGTCGGCGATCGCGCTGACCACCGACACCAGCATCCTTACCGCCATCGGCAACGATTACGGCTACGACTACGTGTTCGCTCGCCAGATCGAAGCCTTGGCCCATGCCGGCGACGTGTTCTTCGCGATCTCGACCTCGGGCAACTCGAAAAACATCCTGCGCGCGATCGAGGCTGCGCGCGCGCGCAGCGTCAAGACGATCGGCTTTACCGGCCAATCGGGTGGCGCGATGGCCGAGCATTGCGCGTTGTGCTTCAAAGTGCCATCGGGCGAGACGCCGCGCATCCAGGAGGGCCACGAATTCCTCGGGCACTTGCTGTGCGGTTTGATCGAGCATGAGATGTTCGGGCAGGACCGATGACCGACACGGCGATCATCCTCGCGGGTGGCCTCGGCACGCGCCTGCGCGGCGTGATCGGCGAGGTACCCAAGCCCTTGGCTCCTGTACAAGGGCGGCCGTTCATTGCCTGGCAATTGGATCTGCTCGCCACACAGGGTATCGAGACGGTCGTGTTGGCGACGGGGTATCGCGCCGCGATGTTCCGCGACGCCCTGGGGGAGGACTGGCACGGCATGCGGCTCGTGCATGCGCCCGAGCCCGAGCCCTTGGGAACAGGGGGCGCCATGGCCCATGCTGCGGCCCTCGTGCCGGACCGGGACGTGCTGGCGTTGAATGGCGACACATACATGCGCATCGACGTGGCCGACTTTGCCGCGAGCATGCAGCAGCAACAGGCATGGGCGGGCATTTCGCTGGCACAGGTGCCCGACACGGCCCGTTACGGTGCCCTGTACGTGGCGGATGGGCGCATTCTCGCCATGCACGAAAAAGGGCCTGCCGGCCGCCCCGGCCTGATCAACGGCGGCTGGTACTGGCTGAGCGCCCAGGCGCTGCAGGCGTTGCCGGTCGGGCAGGCCTATTCGTTCGAACGCGACGTGTTGCCTGGCTGGCTTGATCAACACCGTGTGCTGGCTTACACCGGCGCCGAGGATTTCATTGACATCGGCGTGCCTGGCGATTACGCCAAGGCGCAACGTCGGGTGCTGGTTTCCCTGCCACCATCGGACGACACCCGGAACATTCCAACCGGCGAACGCGCATGAAACCGCCTTACAAAGCCATCGTTCTTCTGCCCGCCGCAGCGCTGCTGCTGGCGGCGTGCCAGCATTCCTCGCAGGAGACTGCCGCGCCGGCTTCTTCGGCTAAGTCGGCACCTGCCGCCACCGCCACCGCACCGGCCACTGCCGGTGTGCTCAGCGTGACGCCATCGAGCATGGCGGCCTGCGATCCCGCCGCGCTGGCCGACGTGCACTGGAATGCCAGCCGGCACGCCGGCGTGAACACCGTGCAGATTTATATTGGCACCGGCAGCAGCGAGAAGCTGTTTGCCGAAGGCGGTGCCACGGGTGATGCCAAGACCGGCCCCTGGGTGCACCCGGGCACGGTGTTCACCGCCAAGGCCACGGACAGCGGCAAGATGCTGGGCATGGTGACGGTTGCCGGCCCGACTTGCCCGAGCGCAGGCTGAAACCTTGCCTTCTGGAACACAGTGCCCGATCTGTGAGTGCATCGCGCACGTGCTGACCGTGCGCGAGCGGATCCAGTATTTCGAATGTGAAGGCTGTGGCTCACTGTTTGCGGAACCCGACTTTCTGCAGCAGGTTGAGCAAGGCAGCATCCGCAACTACGAGGAAGCCTACTGGCAGGATGAACTGAAGGCGGCGCGCGAGCGGTCGTACGGCTCGTCACTCGCGCGCGTGGCCGAGGTGTTCTATTACGCGCGCCGGTCCATCGCACGCTTCGTTGATATCGGCACCGGACCTGGCTATTTGCTGGATGCTTTGCAGGAACTGATGCCCGAACTGGCGGGCATGTTTTATGGCGTCGAGCTGTGTCCGCCGCCAGTCGAGTATCGCAGCAGGCACGCCAACTACGTCGTCGGGATGTTGGGTGATCTGGACGGCTTGTTCGATGGCGGCACGTGCATCGAAGTAATCGAGCACCTGACGCCGGCGCAATTGCGCGGCCTGGCCCGCCAACTCGCGGATAAAAGCGCGCCAGGCGCCTGCTTCTATATCGGTTCCGGTCAGCCCGAGTACGTCAAGAAGGAGGATCCGGACTACCTCGACCCGCACCGCCGCGGGCATGTCGTCTCGTATTCGGTCGAGGCGTTGCGAAGTCTGTTTGGTGCAACAGGAATGAACGTGACGCCGTTGTATGGACGCACGTGGGCGGTCCTGGTCGAAAAGGGGATACCAGCGTCAGCCAACGCGGAGCAACTCGAAAGCCGGCTGTGGACTGCGGACCAACGCAATCTGGAGCGCCTGGGCAATACTCGGTTCGGTCCAATGTTTCTCGGCATGGGTCTGGAATCGGCAAGGTGTTACGCCAATGTGGACATCGCCGAACAGCGCACGCGGTGGGCGCTGTCGCTGCAGCGCTCGAAATGAACTGCGCATACTCAAATCATGAGCAGATATGACTCCCAACTTCACTAGCCAGATCCGGCGCTGGCTGCTGGAAATCGCACTGCTGTTGGCGGCGATTGCGTTCGCCATGCTGCTTTCATGGGCGCGCGGTCAGGATGCCAATTGGGATTTGCTGAACTACCACCTTTACAACGCATGGGCGCTGCTTGGCGATGTGCCCAACCATTTCGCTGCGAGTATTCAGGGCTATTTCGATCCCTATCTGGACGTGCCCTATTACGTGCTGGCCACTGGCCTGCTCGCGCAGCATCCGCAAATCCTGCAGGCATTGGCAGGCATTCCCTATGGCGTGTTGCTGTTCGAGATTGGACTGCTGGCGCGCCTGGTGGTTGCCGAACTGGCGCTTGAACGGACTTGGCAGCGCGTTCTGCTGATCGCCTGGATGGTGGTGCTGGCAGGCACTGGCGTATCGATCTGGATCCAGATAGGCACCACCACCAATGAAATCACCGTCGCCGCCGTCGTCATGGCGGGTGTGCTGCTGTTGGCGCAGGGTGCTGGATTGCAGGAGTTGCCTCGCCGGACGCTGCTGCGCGCCGCGCTGGTAGGCGCGGCACTGGGTCTGGCGACTGGCTTGAAGCTGACCGCCGGCGTCTATCTTCCGGCTGCCGGAATCTATTATCTGTTCTCCGGCGGAGCGCCAATGCAACGCCTGAAGCGTGCGGCGGTGTACAGCAGCGCCGCGCTCGCTATGGCGGCACTCAGTTATGGGCCGTGGGGCTGGCATCTGTACCAGACCACCGGCAATCCGTTCTTCCCGATGTTTAACGATATCTTCCATTCGCCGCTGGCCGCGATCGCCTCGACTGGGCGGGATGTGCGGTTCATGCCGAAGGATTGGTTGCAATGGATTTTCTACCCTTTCTACTGGCTCGATTCTGGTCGCTCGACGGTCTATGAGTATCCGTTTCGCGACGCGCGCTACGCGCTGTTCTTCGTTATTTTGACGTCGTTTCTAATTGCGGGGCTTGCCTCACGTGCGCGCAAACGCCCCCCGCCCAGGCTGCAAGCGCTGCTGGTCTTTGCGGTGGCAGCGTACGTCGTCTGGTTGGCGATGTTTTCGATCTTGCGCTATTCCATCGTCATCGAGATCGTCATGAGCGTGGCCGCGCTGACGATGCTGCAGTTGCTGCTTCCTTGCGCGTGGCGGGTGGTCAGGCTGGCCGTTGCAGGCGTCGTCGTCTTGGTGATCGTTGGCTATGGCAAAAGTACGGTTCTTCCCTCCGTCACCTATGCTCGGAGCACATTCCAGACCACGCCGATCAACCTGCCATCAGATGCTTTGGTACTTCTGGCCAATCAGCCGATGGGTATTTTGGCACCGCTGCTGGCGCAGCAGCACGCCAATCTGGCTTTTGCCGGTATTCCATCGGCATTCGGCGCGGGTGGATGGATGAATCGGGACTTCTACTCATATGGCGTGGGTAGATCGTTGCGCCAGTTGTTGCGTGTGCACAGCAACCATCTCTATGCCGCCTATTACGTGGATCGTATCCCGGTTTTCGCCGGACTGCAGGCGTTCGGCGTCGCGGTGGATTTCGACCGCTGCCAGAACCTGACCACGAACATCACGCCCGATGTACGCATCTGCCAGGCCTGGCTCAACAAAGAGGCTGCAAGCGCCGCCCCCCGTAGTTTCCGGCTTGTCGCCGATGTGAGCGCGCGTGCGACAAGCGTGCTGCATGTCGCGTGGCTGGATAACCCGTGCAGCGCTTCCACATCTTACGGGCGTGCACGTTTTGCTTGGCATGCGAAGGAACAAGCTGGTGCTACCCGGCTTGAGGTACAGACGCATCCCGGCGCGGGTGCATTGTTCGCGGCTGGCGGTGCTACGGGTGACGCCGAGACCGGCCACTGGGTGCGCGCAGGGCAGGTGTTTACCCTGCGATCCGATGTTGGCGTTGTGCTTGCATCGGCACATATTCGCTATATCCCATGCAAGGAGGCCGCAAAGCCATGACTGTACGTATCGCAGTGTTGATTCCCTGCTACAACGAGGAAGTCGCAATCGGCGATGTCGTGCGCGATTTCTGCCGCGTCCTGCCCGATGCGCGGATCTACGTCTACGACAACAACTCGCATGATGGCACCGCGCGCGTGGCAGCCGCAGCCGGCGCCACGGTGCATTCGGAAACACGTCAGGGCAAAGGTCATGTCGTGCGCCGCATGTTCCGTGACATCGAGGCGGACTGGTACGTCATGGTCGACGGAGACGCCACCTATGACGCGGCCATAGCGCCGGCGATGCTGCGCCTGGCGATGGATGGCCCCTGCGATCTGGTCAATTGCGTGCGCCGCGAGACCGAGCAGAATGCCTACCGCGACGGTCATCGTTGGGGCAACCGCGTGCTCACCGGCACGGTCCAGCATATTTTTGGCGATCAAGTGCAGGACATGCTCTCGGGCTACAAGATCTTCTCGCGCCGGTTCGTCAAGTCGTTCCCGGTGTTGTCCGTGGGCTTCGATATCGAGACGGAACTGGCCATCCATGCGCTGGAACTGGCGATGCCGGTGGCGCACCTGGAAGGCGATTACCGTGGGCGCCCGCCCGGCTCACAGAGCAAGCTGCGCACCTATCGCGACGGCTGGCGCATCCTGCGGCTGATCGTGCGCATGGTGCGCCACGAACGGCCGATGCTGTTTTTCGGTGTGATCGCGCTGCTATTGGCGCTGCTGTCGATGGGGCTGGGCACGCCGGTGGTGCTGCACTACTTGGCCACGGGGTTGGTGCCGCGCTTTCCCACAGCGTTCCTGGCACTCGGCATCATGGTTCTGGCGGCACTTTCGCTGACCACGGGCGTGGTGCTCGACACGGTATCGCGCGGCCGCCGCGAGCTGCGCATGCTCGTATATTTGCAGTATCCGATTCGCGCAGTTGAATAGCAGTAGCACTTGCCGGCATGCTTTCGGACATGTTCCGATCTGAGCCGCATGCGCAAATTTCGCAAGTTGTACCAGGCCTTGCCGTTCGCGGCACAACGGGTGCGTATCAAGCGCTGGTTGGCTGCGCGCTCGGCGCTTCTGCGTCGGCTCGTGCTCGCTGCGCAGCAGGATGCTGCGCACGAGTTGGAACAGGCTGCGCATGCTCCATCGGCCGCGCCGATCGTCGATGACGCCACGCGGATGCTGTCGCGTCCGCATGCGGGTGGGCGTGGCATCGGGCATGTCGCGCACTCGCAGACTAGCCAGCCCGTGCCAGCGCCGGTCCGGCTGGTGGCTTTCTATCTGCCGCAGTTTCATCCCACGGCCGAAAACGATGCGTGGTGGGGCGCCGGTTTCACCGAGTGGACGCTGGCGGCGCGCGCCCTGCCCAAGGTCGAGGGTCAGGCGCAGCCGAAATTGCCGGGTGCGCTGGGTTTCTATGATTTGCGCCAACCCGATGTGCTGCGCGCTCAGGCGCGATTGGCGCGCACCTACGGCGTGCATGGCTTCTGTTTTTATTTCTACTGGTTCGGCGGGCGTCGATTGCTGGAGCAGCCGTTGCTGGATTTTCTGGCCGATGCCGGCAACGAGCTGCCGTTCTGCCTGTGCTGGGCCAACGAGCCCTGGTCACGACGCTGGGATGGGCGCGATGACGATGTATTGATCGCGCAGCAGCACGGCGCCAAGGACGATGTGGCGTTCATCGACTACGTGGCGCGCTACTTGCGCGATGCGCGCGCCATCAAGGTGGATGGCAAGCCGGTGCTGGTGGTTTATCGGCCGAGTCTCTTGCCCGATCCGAAAGCCACGGCTGCACGCTGGCGCACGCGTTGCCGCGAACTGGGCATTGGCGAGATCCATCTTGCGTTCACGCTGGCGTTCGACAGCTTCGTGCCGCGCGATATCGGCTTTGATGCCGCCATCGAGTTTCCGCCCAACAATGTCGTGGCGCGCGATATCACCGCACAGGTTCCTCGCCTTGATCCAAACTTTGCCGGCCGCGTGTACGACTGGCGCAGCCTGGCCGCGGCTCCGCCCATGCTGCCGGATGGCGCCGGCACGCTGCACCGCGGTGTGTGCCCGGCTTGGGACAACGAGGCGCGACGCGCGGGTCGCGGCCGCGTGTTCATGCACGCCGCGCCACGTCGTTACCGCGACTGGCTGGTGGCCGCGATGCGCGACACGCTGCGTCGTTGCGCGGATCGCGAGTCGACGCTGCTGTTCATCAATGCCTGGAATGAATGGTCGGAGGGCGCCTATCTCGAACCGGATGCGCGTCTCGGTTACGCCTGGCTCGAAGCCACGCGCGCCGCGCTGCAGACCGTGGCCGCGAGCCCGCGCGTTGCGCCACCACTGCGCCCATCACAACGGGTGTGCGTGGTGCTGCATGCGTTCTATCCCGAATTGCTGGACGAGTTCCTGCTGCCACTGCGAACCTGGGGCGTGCCGTACCGGCTGCTGGTGAGTACGGTCGCGGCCAGCGAAAGCGCGGTGCGCGAAAGAATTGCCGCGCTGGGCATGGCGGCGGAGATCCAGGTTTTCGAAAACCGCGGACGCGATGTGCTGCCGTTCCTGCAGTTGGCGTCGCGCTTGCTTGATGAGGGTGAAAGCCTGGTCCTGAAGCTGCACACCAAACGCTCGCTGCATCGTGGCGATGGTGAAACTTGGCGCCGCGATCTGCTCGGCAAGCTGGTTGCGTCCGACGAGCTTGAGGACATCGCGCAGGCATTTCATGCGCAGCCTGCGCTGGGCATGGTGGTGCCTGACGGACACTTGTTGAGTCTGCGCGCGTACTGGGGCGCCAATGCCGGCAATGTGCAATCGCTGTGCCGGCGCATGGGTATCGGCGAGATCGATCCGGACACGGCCGCTTTCCCGGCAGGCTCCATGTTCTACGCGCGCCTCGAGGCGCTGCGTCCGCTGCTCGACACGTCGCTGGAACTGTTCGAGTTCGAGCCTGAAACGGGGCAACGGGATGGAACCATGGCGCACGCGATCGAGCGCGTGCTCGGGCTGTGCGTGCAGACCGCCGGAATGCGCGTCACCACCGGCACGGCCCTGGATGCAGCGGCGCCGGTGGTCGTGCGCGACTATCCATTCGCGGCGCGCGATGGCGGGTAAAGCCGCGCGAGTTGCACTGCATGCTGCGCGGCTTGCGGGATGGGGTGCGCCGGCGCGCGGAGCCGGCGCCGGGTGATGTAATAGAGCAGGCTGCGCAGGGCACGGTCTGAGGTCGCAGCAGCTTGTTGTTCTCGCCTGGGTATGACAAGGTATTACGCATCGATACCTGCGCCTGGGCGACAGATGAGCAAACCGACCTCGAATCCGGTTGCGATCAAGATCGATCTCGACACCAAAGAGCGTGTGAAGCGCTTGGCTGAGGCGCGCCATCGCACCGCGCATTGGCTCATGCGCGAGGCCATCAGCCAGTACCTCGATCGCGAAGAGAAGCGCGAGGCGTTCCGGCAGGATGCCATCAGGGCGTGGAACGAGTATCGGGCCACGGGCATGCATGTGACAGCCGAGGAAGCGGATGTTTGGCTGGCCAAGCTGGAATCCGATGAGGATGCCGAGCCGCCTGCATGTCACGGTTGATCTGGTCGCGATCAGCGCTTGGCGATGTCCAGCGGCTGCATCGTTTCCTCGTGTCCAGGAATCCCGATGCGGCGCGGCGCGCGATTGCCGCCATCCGTCGCGGGGTGAGAATACTCGCTGCGTTGCCGGCCAGTGGCCGCCCGGCGGAGGACATGGAGGTCGAGTATCGCGAGCTTGTGATCGGGCTTGGCGATAGCGGCTACGTGGTGTTGTATCGCTACGATGGCGCGATCGCAGTGATCTTGGCCGTGCGCCATCAGAAAGAGGCTGGTTACTGACGTGGGTGGCGCAGGATGTGCCGCGCGTGCCGCTGAAGCTGCTGTTGTTTGGCGTGCTGATTGGGCCGCGTCGCGAGAACATGTGCAACATGCCGCGCGGCTTTGGGACCGACGCCTGCAAGCGCAAGGGGCCGGCGCCTGTGCTTGTGCAAGCCCGCGATGCTAGTGAGCCGCGCGCAGAGCCTGCCCCGCGAAGGCGGGGCGGAGTCCAGTGAGGGCGGTGGCGGGAAGCGCGGGAAGCCCCTTGTCTTTCGTCATCCCCGCGCAGGCGGGAAGCGCTTCACAACAGCGAAGCTGGTCAGCGCTTCACAACAGCGAAGCCGGTCATCCAGTGCATGGTCGGACAGCGCGCATCCGGGCGCGGTGGGCTTGTTCGACACCGAAATCCTGCGCGTTGCTCAGCGGACAAGTTGGTCAGCCGCGCGCCACGTGTGCCTCATAAGCCGCGGTGACTTCGGCGGTGCTGCCCATCGCCATCAGCTTGCCGCGATCCAGCCATATGGCCTTGTTGCAGGCCTTCCGGATCGCCTCGTTGGAGTGCAGGGCGATCACCACGATCTCGGCGCGGCGGTGCAGCCCTTCCAGCCGCGCCTTGGCTTTCTCCTGAAAGCGCGCGTCGCCCACGCCCAGCACTTCGTCCAGCAGCAGGATCTCGGCATCCACCGCGGTGGAGATGGCAAACCCCAGGCGCACGCGCATGCCGGTGGAGTAGGTGCGCAGCGGCAGATCGAGGTAATCGTTCAATTCGGTGAACGCGGCGATTTCCTCGGTCTTGCTGCGAATCTCATTGTCGCCCATGCCCAGCAGCAGGCCGCGCAGGCGGATGTTCTGCCGCCCGGTGGAGTGCTCGTCCATGCCCAGGCTGATGTCCAGCAGCGGCACGGTCTTGCCCTGCGTGCGCACGCTGCCGGCGGTAGGCGGGTAGATGCCCGCCATCACGCGCAGCAGCGTCGACTTGCCGGCGCCGTTGGCACCGATCAGGCCCAGGCGGTCGCCGGCCTCGATGCTGAAGCTGATGTCGTCCAGCGCGCGCACGATGACGACGCCGGCATTGTCCTCGGCGATGCGGTTGCGGCGGCCCGCGCGCAGCACGCGCTTTTTCAGCGATTGCCCGGAGACATCGAAGATCGGCAGATCCAGTCCGACGTGTTCCAGCGTGATCGAGGTCGTGGTCATCGCGGGTCAGAGCCAGTAGGGGATGCGCCGGTGGTAACGCCCGGTCAGCGCCAGCGCGAATATCCAGCCAACAACAGTCATGCCAAGCGCCACCACCCAGGTGAACGGCGTCGGCCAGTGGCCCAGCAGCGGCTCGCGCACCAGATCGATCAGGTAGGCGAACGGGTTGAAGGTCACGATCCACTCGTGTTTTTTCAGCGCGCTGGCCGCGAACATGATCGGCGTGACGAAATACATCGTCTGCATGAAAGCGGCGACGATCTGCGGCAGATCGCGGAAACGCGCCGAAAACAGGCCGACCACCATCGCCATCCACACGGCATTGAGCAGCAGCACGAGCAGCCCCGGCACGAACAATGGCACGGTCTCCCAGCTCTTGACGCCGTAGATGCCAAGCACGATCAACACGATCACGAAGTTGTGCAAAAAGATGATGAAGTTGCGCCACATCGCCTGGAACAGGTAGATCAGGCGCGGCGTGTTGACCTGACGGATGTACTGCGCGCTGTTGATGTAGGCGTTGCAGCCTTCGGTGATGATGGTGGACATCAGCGTCCACGTCACCATGCCGATCGACAGCATCGGCAGATACGTGGCCATGTCCTGATGGAACAACGTGCCGAATACAAATGCGATGGTGCCGATCACCACGCCCATGCTGATGGTCAGCCAGAACGGCCCCAGCTTGGAGCGCGCGTAGCGCTGGCGGATCTCGATCCAGCCCAGCAGGCTCCACAGCCGCCATGACTTGAGGCTGGCGGCGAGGTCGGCGGTGGCGGTGCCAAGAGCAGCCATGACAATCCGGTCGGGTCGAGCGCGACATGATAGACGACTCGGCAGATTGCGTTGCGTGTGCTCGCGCGCGATCGCGATTCGGTTCAGCACGGATCAAAGAGATCCGCCATGGCGAAGTGCAAGCCCCACATCGGCAGCACCCTGGACGACTTCCTCGCCGAAGAGAGCATGCTCGAAGACGTGTCGGCGCGCGCGATCAAGCGGGTGATCGCCTGGTAGTTGCAGGAAGCCATGCAGGCGCAGGGCATCACCAAGGCGGCGATGGCGCGGCGTATGCACACGAGCCGCTCCATGCTCGACCGCCTGCTCGACGCGAACCGACACAGGGCTGACGATCGACACGCTCAGCCGTGCCGTACAGGCGCTCGGCTACCGGGTGAAGATCAAGCTGGCCACGTAACTGTGCGGCAGACCGCACGCCGCGCGTATGGGTGGTGCAGGACGTGCCGCGCGTGCTCGTCAAACTGGTGCTGTTCGACGTGCTCATCGGTCCGCGGCCGCGCAACCTGCGCCGCATGCTGCGTGGATTATGGAACGGCTTGCGCGAGCGCAAGGGTCCGGCGCCCGTGCTTGTGCTGGGCCGTGATGCTGACGCACACTGAGTCCACGTCATGCCGCGTTGATGAATGGGAGTTCGCCATGAATGAATCGCACCGGATTACCGTCGACCCCGAGATCATGGGCGGCAGGCCTTGCATCCGTGGCTTGCGCATACGGGTAAAGGACGTGCTCGAGCTGCTGGCGAGCGGCGCGACGCAGGAGGAAATTCTCGCAGACTATCCTTACCTCGAAGCTGCCGACATCACCGCAGTGTTGCAGTTTGCCGCGTTGCAAAGTGACCACCCCGTGCTGCGGGCGGCGTAATGCGCTTTTTGGTGGACGCGCAGCTTCCACCGGCACTGGCACGGCTGCTCGAGGGCCGCGGACACCAAACCGAACACGTGTCGGACTGTGGTCTCGAGCGAGCATCCGATGCAGCCATCTGGGCGAGGGCGGTTGCTGACGGCGCCAGCATCATCACCAAGGACGAGGACTTTGCCGTGCGCCGCGTCCTGCAGAAAGCAGGACCGGCAGTGGTGTGGATACGGCTGGGCAATACCAGCAAGCGCCAAATGCTGCTTTGGTTGGACATGATGCTGCCCTCCATTCTGGCCGCGCTGGAACGGGGCGACACGTTGATCGAATTGACTTGATCACTTGATTGATGGCCGGTGCGGATCACACTCGCGCCGCGCGCGCCTTGTCCACAGCGCGCGTCGGGTTTCCTGTGGACAAGCTGATGATAAAGCCGGCCGAAGCCTTTCTGCGTCTGATGCACGCGACACACTGAGCAAGCTTTGGCCACGTGCGCGGAGTGTGCCAAGATTCCGCGCATTCACTCGCAAGGTCGACCCACGTGAAACGCGCAGTCATCACCGGCATCACCGGGCAGGACGGGGCTTATCTGGCGCGCCTGCTGTTGAACAAGGGCTACAAGGTGTTCGGCACGTATCGCCGCACCAGTTCGGTCAATCAGTGGCGCATCCAGGAGCTGGGCATCGCCGAGCACGAGAACCTGGAACTGGTCGAGTACGACCTCACCGACCAGGGCACCAGCATCCGCCTGATCGAACAGGCGCAGCCGGACGAGGTGTACAACCTCGCGGCGCAGAGTTTCGTCGGCGTGTCCTTCGATCAACCGGCGACCACGGCGCAGATCACCGGCGTCGGCGCGCTGTTCCTGCTCGAGGCCATCCGCATGGTCAACCGCAAGACGCGCTTCTATCAGGCGTCCACCTCGGAGATGTTCGGCAAGGTGCAAGCGGTGCCGCAGAGCGAGCGCACGCCGTTCTGGCCGCGCAGCCCGTATGGCGTGGCCAAGCTCTACGCGCACTGGATGACGGTGAATTACCGCGAGTCCTACGACATTTTCGGTGCCAGCGGCATCCTGTTCAATCACGAATCGCCGCTGCGCGGACGCGAGTTCGTCACGCGCAAGATCACCGACGCCGCGGCGCGCATCGTGCGCGGGCGCCAGGAGCTGCTGGAGCTGGGCAACCTCGACGCGCGCCGCGACTGGGGCTACGCCGAGGAATACGTCGAGGGCATGTGGCGCATGCTGCAGACCGATCACCCCGACACCTACGTGCTGGCCACCGGGCGCACCGAATCGGTGCGCGATTTCGTCAATCTCGCCTTCGCCGCGGTGGACTTGCCGTTGTACTGGCAGGGGCAGGGCATCGACGAGGTCGGCGTGGATGCCAAGGGCCAGGTGCGCGTGCGCATCAATCCGCGCTTTTACCGGCCCGCCGAGGTCGAGTTGCTGATCGGCGATGCCGGCAAGGCGCGCACCGAACTGGGCTGGGAAGCGCGCACCTCGCTGGAAGACCTGTGCCGCATGATGGTGCAGGCCGATCTGGCGCGCGTCGAGCATGACCACTCGTTTTGAGATGCCGCGTCGATCACGCGCATGCCTGACGCGCGGCATGCCGCCCATGGCTGAATGTACCCATGGTTTCTGAAAATGCGTCGCCGCTGGCGCTGCTCACCGGCAGCCGCGGTTTCACCGGGCGCTACCTGCGCGCGGAACTGGCGCAGGCCGGCTATCGCGTGCTGGGTGTGGTGCAGGACGGCGCCGTCGGCGTGGATGAAATCGCGCTGGACCTGCGCGATCGCGACGCCACCCTGCGCGCCTTGGCGCCGCTGCTGCCGGCCGTGGTCGTGCATCTGGCCGGCATCGCGCAGGTCGCGCACGGCGATGCCGCCGCGCTGTATCAGACCAACCTGATCGCCACGCGCAACCTGCTCGAAGCCCTGGCGCAGTGCGCCGTGCCGCCGCGCGCGGTGCTGCTGGCCAGCAGCGGCAACGTCTACGGCAACCTCGGCGCCGAGGTGCTGGACGAGTCCATGGCACCGCAGCCGGCCAATGATTACGCGGTGAGCAAGCTGGCCATGGAGCACATGGCGCGGCTGTGGATGGCGCGTCTGCCGATCATTCTGGCGCGGCCGTTCAACTACACCGGCGTGGGCCAGAGCGAGGATTTTCTGCTGCCCAAGATCGTCGGCCACTTCCGCCACGGGGCGCGCGTCATCGAGCTGGGCAACACCCATGTCGCGCGCGATTTCAGCGACGTGCGCGACGTGGCGCGCTGCTATCGCAAGCTGTTGCAAGTACCCGCCGCCATCGGCCAGACACTCAACGTATGCTCGGGCCGGCTCACCACGTTGGACGAAGTGCTGCAGTTGATGCAGCACATCGCGGGCTATGCGATCGGCGTGCGCGTCAATCCGGCTTTCGTGCGCGGCAACGAGATCGCGCGCCTGCGCGGCAACGATGCGCGCCTGCGCGCCGTGCTGGACGATGCACCGGGCGGCATCCCGCTGTGCGAGACACTGCGCTGGATGTTCGCGGCGCCTTGGTGAAAGCGAAATGCGACGGCCCCTGTCTCTTATTTTGACAGCACCAGAGCAGTACCGTTGCCATGTGCGATGCTACGATCACCGGCGGCAATCCTCGCGCTGCAACACTCGGCACCAGAGTTCCGCGTGCCCGGAACATCACAGGTAGCCAATGCCTAAACCCGAACACCGCCCCGCTTTCAGTTTCCACATCGAGGGGCGTGATCAGGAAGTGCACAGTGCGCCCGCAGCGGTGCTGGTGCGGCTATTGCAGAATACTCAGTTGGCGTTCGATTTGATCGGCGCCCATGTGGAAGGCCGCGAAATCAAGCGGCGCGCGCGCTTTTCGGCCGCAACCAGCCAGCGGTTTCAGCTCATCTGCGAAATACCGCAGACCGGAAGTTATGCCATGCCGGTCACGGTAGGTCAGGCCGACGGTCTGTTTGATCTTGATCTTGGCCTCGTCAAACGCGCCTACGAGGTCTTTCGCTCGTTGGTACAAGCGGTGTCCAAGCATGACGATGTCGGTGTCGCTGCGGCACTGCCAGATGAGCGCATCCGCCGTCGCGTGCTGGAGTCGCTCAAGGGCATGGCGCCACCGGCCGATTCAGACTGGAAACTCTCGCTGCACGACGAAGCGGATGCCGCGTTCGCCAGCTTCGATACCGGGATTCCGGCTTTTGTCGACAGCATCCTGATCACCGAGGCGCAACGCGAGGCGGGGCGAGTCATCACGGGCGAGCTCAAGAGCATCGATTTCGCCGAACGCAGGCTCACCCTGATCTACCCACCGACCAGCAAAGAGCTGGCCTGCATCTATGACGAAGACATCGAGGACATGCTTTACGCGCGCCGCCGCGATCTGATCCAGGTCACCGGACGCGTGCTGCTCGATGACCATGGCGCGCCCAGGCAAATCATCGACGTGACCGATATCCGCGATCTCGATCTATCGCCCGTGGTCCTTGACGCTATCCGTTTTGGCGATCTGACCATCCATGCCTCACCACCGCTGAGCGTGCAGCCCGAACTTGATGACACCCAGCAGCTCCTGTGCGTCGTGCAAGACGATCTCGGAATCGACGTTTTCGCACCCACGCGCGCAGCTCTGTTGGCGGAACTCAACGAGCAACTGGCCATGCTGTGGCGTGAATATGCACTGGCGCCGGACGCCGAACTCGATGGTAAGGCCAGGGATCTGAAGCACGCCTTGCGGACACGTTTTGCCCAGGTGCCGCATGCCGCGTAAGCAGCGCGAGGTCGACGCAGCCTGGTCGCCAAGGGCTTCCAATCGCGCGAGGGCGATCACAGCTACTTTCACTACTGGTCCAGGCGGGCAAAAAGACCGCCGTGTTCACCAAGACCAGCCACGGCGCCCGCGAGCTGGATGATGGCCTGCTCGGACGCATGGCCAAGCAGTGCCGGCTATCGCGTGCTGACTTCGATCGCCTGATCGACTGCCCGCTGGATCGCGATGGCTGCGAAGCCAAACTGGTCGCGGCAGGCGTGGTTGCGGCTACCGCGACCTGATCGAATGCAGCAGGTGTCGTGCGGGTCGGATGCAGCGTCCGCACTGGCTCGTCCGCTTGGTCAATTCCTTCCGTCCATTATTCGGGGCAGTTACTTACCTTGGCGGTGCCCCTGAACCCGCTGGGCGATTTCCTGTTTGCTCCGCCGCAGCAATTCGATGTCGGATGGAAACCGGGGTCTTCAGAGTGCAGTTTCATAAAAGTGCAACCTACCCCCTGCTTTGGAAGCCGCGCAGGGAGTCTTCAGCTTTTTTGGACAGCCCCTCCGTAGGCGCTCCTTGCGTGTAACTGCATGAACTTGAGGATGGGCTGCCAAACGCGACCGTACGGCTTCTCGATGATGGCCTCGTGACCAACCCCGTGGACAGGCACGAAAGTGGCGAGTTTACCCGCAGCATTGGCGACCTCCACGCTCATGTAATACGGCACATTAATGTCGTGGGTGCCATCCTCGATCAGCAGTGGCACTGTAATGCGTTGAACCGCCGACAGGTTGTTCCAGATGTTAGGAAGCAGAAACGCCAGCCGCGGTGGCACAGCGCCAAGGTAGACGATTTGGGCGAGGCCTGAGCTGTAGGTTCCGTAAACCATGACGCCGAGCGGTGCAGGGTGAAACGCCGGGATATTGCCGAGTACTACACCCGTGCCCAGTGAGAAGCCCAATGCGAAGTGCGGCGCGCCGGGCGTCTTCGCAATGAACTCTCTCCAGGCCTCCCGTGCATCCTGATCGAGGTTGGCGATCGTGGGGGTGCCTGTGCTTTGGCCGAACCCGGAGTAATCGAACACCATTGAAGACATGCCGTGACGTTCAAGCCAGGCTTGGACGCCGGTCCAGTCATGCAGCGTCTCAGCGTTGCCGTGGAAGATGAGCACCGCAGGTGCTTGTGTGCCTGCAGTTACCAAGGATGCTTGGAGCACGCGATTCCCGCTGCGGAACGAGAATGCTTGAAAGGGAACACCATACGACGCGGGTGTCGCTGTCGCCTTCGAGTACGTCACGAAGATGCCGGCGGCGATCTTCTGCGCGGCGACGCGCTCAATGATGAGCCATGCGGTGAACTCGAGGCCCAGCGTCAATACGGCACCGACCAGCAGCCCAATCCAGAATCGCTTCATCTTCGATCCTACGTCCGAAACATCAGTGGATCACAGACACTTCATGCGTTTCAACGAACGTTGCCTTCGGGTCGTTCTAAGCCGATCGATCGGTGCCGGTGGTTGATCATGACTCACCGGAGCTGTGATCACAAACGCCAGCACGTGCAAGCAGCAGCTTGCATGGCTCACGACCCCGCCGGGGCCGGCTCACTGCAAACGCGGGCGAGGGTGGCATGGGTTTTTTCTTGAAGCGGGCGACCCGTTCGCGGTTGGCGGCGCCCCGCAATGTGGTCTCAACCGGCGTCATTCGCTGCCCAGATCCCCACCCAGCTCCAGCTCGATCTGCTCGATGCTCGGCAGGCTGGTTTTCAGTTGCGCGGGCAGCGCGTTGATCAGTTGGTATTCGGCCACGCCGATGGGCTGGTTGATGTCGCGCAGCGCGTATTCGGCCACCACGCGGTTCTGGCTTTTGCACAGCAAGCAGGCCGATGGTCGGGTTGTCGTCCGCGTGCTTCACCTGCGCATCCACCGCGGTCAAGGCTGCCTTGATGGCGTCGTCGAACAGTTCGTCGCGAAAATCGTGGGTGCGCGTGCCGCGGCCTTTGATCTGGATGAAATCGGCGGGCGAGAAGATCGGCCGCAGCAGTCCGATGTTGAGGATGTCGGTGCAGTCGTAGCCGGTGGTCATCATGCCCACGGTGACGCACACGCGCGCCTTGCTGGTCTTGTAGGTGGCGATGAAGTTGCCGCTGCCCAGCAGCTTGTTGTTGGCGAAGTTGATGCTGAACTGCTGCGCATCGGCGATTTGCGAGGTGACCTGCACCGCGAAATCCGACTGGTACTTGCCGGGGAACATGCGCGCGGCCATCTGGTTGAGGATCTGCGTGAGCTTGAGAGCGTGGTTCTGGCTGACGGCGAACAGGATGGATTTTCCGATTTCGCCGCTGACCGGATCGCGCAGTGCATGCTCCAGGAAGGTCTTGCACAGCAGTTGGTTGGTGGCCTCGGAGAAGAAGCGCCGCTCGAACTCGCGGTGCGAAAAGGCTTGCTGCTGCGTATCGCCGTTGTCGTCGCTGAAGGTGGCCAGGAAACCGGTTTCGGAGAGCAGCTCGGTGGTGATGCCGCTGCGCGCATCGACCACGGTGGGGTTGACCAGGTAGCCGTCGCGCACGCCATCGAGCAGCGTGTAGCGGAAGGTGGGCTGGCTGTTCTCGCAGCCGAAGGTGCGGTAGGTATCCAGCAGCAGGCGGCGCTCGGTTTCGCGCGGGTCGCGGCCATGCGCCTTGCTGCTGTCGAAACGCTTGAGGTAGTCGCGCGGGGTGGCGGTGAGGCCAAGCTTGTAGCCGATGAAATGATCGAACACCGCGCGCGCGTTGCCACCGATGGAACGATGCGCTTCGTCGGAAATGACCAGATCGAAATCGGTGGGCGAGAACAGGTGCTGGTACTTGTTGTTGAACAACAGCGACTGCACCGTGGTGACGACGATCTCGGCGTGGCGCCAGTCGTCGCGGCTCTCTTTGTAGATGACGCATTTGAAGTCGGCGGACAGCAACGCGGCGAAGGCTTTCTGCGCCTGGTCCTCGAGTTCGAGGCGATCGACCAGAAACAGCACGCGCTGCGCGTTGCCGGTGCGCAGGAACAGCTTGATCGCGGCCGCCGCGGTGAGGGTCTTGCCGGTACCGGTGGCCATCTCGAACAGAAAACGGTCGTGGCCCGCGCGCACCGCGGCCTGCACGCTGTGGATGGCCTGCAATTGATACGGCCGCAGCAGGCGCAGCTTGTTGGCTTGCAGGTAGGCCGGGCGTTCGTCCGCATTTTTCCAGCCGGCGTCGGACTGGTAGTTGGGACGCTGGGTGAGCGCAATGTAGTCGTCGCCCACCGGCTCGCCGGTCAGGCGTTGCGGGTCCGGCGCGATCTTGCGGTAGCCACTGACCGAGTCGGGCGTTGGAAACGTGGTGATGATGTACGGATTGCCGCGCTCGAGATCCCAGAAGTAGTGCAGGTTGCCGTTGGAAAGAATGACGAAGCGGCAGTTTTGATCGCGCGCATAGCGACGCGCCTGCTCCTTGCCGACCAGCGGATTCTTGTCCTCGGCCTTGGCTTCCAATACCAGCAGCGGAAAGCCGCGGGCATCGAGTAGCAGGAAATCGACGAAGCCGCGGCCGGCCTGCTCGAAATCGTTGCCCAGCGCATCCAGTTGCGTGGAGTGGATGCTGACGCCGGGCTCGAGGATGATGTTGGCGGGTGCGCCATCCTGCGCGAAGAAACGCCAGCCCGCCGCTTCCAGCAGCTTGTTGATCTTGATGCGGGCGGTGGCTTCCTTCGCGGACATGCGTGCTCCCCTGTCGCTGGCGATGTCTCAGAATTCGAACTCTGCGCGCTCCACGCCCGCTTGACGAATGATCGACTGCAGGGTGCCGATGCGCAATTCGGCGTGGTTCGGAACCGGCACAGTGACGGTAGTCTCGGGCAACCGCTTTGACATGAGGATATGGCTGCCGTGGCGGCGCACTCGCTAGAACCTGGCCTCGTACTCGGCGCTGGCGAAGCCGACGGTGAGACCCTCGGCGCCGACGTTGACCATCGCGGTCATGCTCATCACGCTCTCGATCAGTTGCACGCCGTGCTCGTCGCAGGTGTTGCACAGGTTCTGGTAGCCGGGCAGGGCGCGCATTACGTCCAGCTCGCCGCCATAGCTGAGGCCGACCACCGGCACCAGCAGGCCGGCGCGCACGCGCTCGGCGGCGTGCGTGAACAGCACCTCGGCGCCGTGCTCGAAGCCGCGTACCTTGCCCACCGGCTCGGTGGTCTTGCGCCAGCCGCGCACCACGGGCTTGATGTCCAGCGCGCTGCCGAGCGTGGCCGAAAACCAGCCCACGCTGCGGTCGCCGCGCTTCTGTGCGCGTGCGCGCAGGTAGTACAGATCGCGCGGCAGGAAATAGCCGTAGCTTTGCGGCGCGAGGAACTCCATGCGTTCGCGGATCTGCGCGGCGCCGGCGCCGGAACCGATCATGCGCACCGCCTCCCAGGCGCTGGGCACCTGCCCGGCGAACAGCGTTTGCGAGTCGATGACGCGCAACTGGAACGGCGTGTCGTAGCCGGCCGCCTGGCGGATCGGGCGGTAGTCCTTGAGGATCGAGAAGCTGGCCTTCAAGGTGTTCTCGTAGATCTTGCTGCGCGAGGCGGTGATGGTCAGCACGATCACCGCGTCGTAGCACGTGACCAGCTCGCGCAGGAACAGCTCGTGCACCTGCGCGACGCCGAGCGGTTCGCTTTCGGCGTGGTGCGCGCGATCGCCCAGTTGCTCGCGGAAGAAGCGCAGCGTGGCGTCGGGATCGCGACGATCCTCGAAGCTGATCAGGTCGCTGCGCACGCTGATCGGCAGCAGCGTGATGGCGTGCGCACGCAGGAAATCCGCGGGCAGATCACAGGCCGAATCCACCACCAGTCCGACGCGCATGGCTCAGGCTCCTTCAGCATTGCAACACGCGCGCAAATTACCACGCAGCACCGCTGCAGCGCGCACGCGCGCCCCGCGCCGAACCGCTGCCGCGGTTCAGGTTTGCGGTGTGTTGCTCAAGCCGGCGCTGCAATGCCGCGCTGCATCGGCATGGATCACCGCGTAGGGCACGAACGCGGGCAGTTGCGCGGCCAGTGCCTGCTGTGTGCCCGCCAGGGTGCCCAGCGCCGCGCACAGTGTGCGTGCGGCTTGCTTGACCCCCTCAGCCTGGTGATGCGCCTCGGCATCGACCTGACCGGACTTGCCCTGCACCATGGCCTTGGCGACATCGCCCAGCGTGCTGCTGGCCAGCGCCACGCCGGCCGCACCCACGGCCACGCCGCTCGCCGACACCTGCCGGGCCTGCTGGTAATAGCGCTGCAGCAACGCCTGCTGCGCGGGCGTGGTGGCGATCGCCGCGCGGCCGATGCGCAGCGCGCCGCTGGCGTCAATGCGCGCCTCGGGCCGGGTCGGCACGTTGATCAGCACATCGTGTCGCGCGACGCGCAGCGTGGCGCCGTCGCCGAGATTGACCGCGGCATGGGCCAGCGCGTCCGTGGCGCGCTGACAGCCGCCCAGCAGCGCAGCCATACCCAGCAACATCAGGATCAGGACGAATCGGCGCATCGCAGTACCCCCGCAGCGGAATCATGTGCACCGTGCGCGCGCGCCGTGCGCAGGGCATGTGCCGAAGGTCAGTGCGCGCATCACGATTTCGTAAGACGCACTGTCGGCCCTGCGGCTACGGCGCGGTCCACGGCGCGAGCTTGCGCGGCACCGCGGCGTTTTTCAGCTTGACGTAGCGCGGCAGGCCGTTCCCGGCGTAGGGCGGATACGCCTCGCCCTGGATCAGCGGCTGCAGATATTTGCGCGCCTGCGCGGTGATGCCGTAGCCATCGCGCGTGATGTAGCCGCGCGGCAGTTCTTTCTCGTGATTGGCGACCCTGGCCAGCGGCGCGGGCGCGATCTTCCAGCGATATGGGGCATCGCTGCCGCGCATGATCACCGGGATCACGCCGTTGTGCCCGGCCAGCGCGTATTCCACCGCGGCGCGGCCCACCGCCGCGGCGTGCGCGGCGTCGGTGGCCGACGCGATGTGTCGCGCCGAGCGCTGCAGGTAATCGGGCAGCGCCCAGTGGTATTTGTAGCCGAGTTTGTTCCTGACCAGTTGCGCCAGCACCGGCGCCACGCCGCCAAGCTGCGCGTGGCCGAAGGCATCGCGCGTGCCGGCCTCGGCCAGAAACTGCCCGGCGGCGTTTTTCAGCCCCTCCGAGGCGACCACGGTGCACCAGCCGACGCGCTCCACGGTGGCCTTGACGCGCGCCAGAAACGCGGTTTCGTCGAAGGCGATCTCGGGGAACAGGATCAGATGCGGGGCGTCGTCCGGCGCCTGCGCGGCAAGGCCGGCGGCGGCGGCGATCCAGCCGGCGTGGCGACCCATCACCTCGAGGATGAACACCTTGGTCGAGGACTCGGCCATCGAGGCCACGTCGATGCTGGCCTCGAGCACGGACAGCGCGGTGTACTTGGCCACCGAGCCGAAGCCGGGGCTGGTGTCGGTCACCGCCAGATCGTTGTCCACGGTCTTGGGCACGCCCACGCAAATCAGCTCGTGGCCGCTGCGTTTGGCATAGGCGGAAATTTTCAGCGCGGTGTCGGCCGAATCGTTGCCGCCGTTGTAGAGAAAATAGCGCACGTCGTGCGCGGCCATGACCTCGATCAGGCGCGCGTAGGCGGCCGGGTCGGCCTCGGGCGCCTTCAGCTTGTAGCGGCACGAGCCGAAGGCGCCGCCGGGGGTGTGCGCCAGCGCGCGCAGCGCGGCGGCGGACTCCTTGCCGGTGTCGATCAGATCCTCGCGCAGCACGCCGAGGATGCCGTTGCGCGCGGCATAGGCGCGCACGCCGTGGGCGCGCGCGGTGGCGATCACCGCCGCGGCGCTGGTGTTGATCACGGCGGTGACGCCGCCGGATTGGGCATACAAAAGCTTGCCGGGCATGGGGAACTCCTCGCAGAGATTGAGACTGTAGCGGTTTGTAAAACCGACAAAGGTGGCGCGGCTACGCCGCGCCCGTTTGCACGCAAGCCACGGCAGGATGCAACTGCCCATGGTTTGACTCGGGCGGCCGTGGGCCGCAAGCTTGAAACCTCATCACAAGCATAGCGGAGCGCCCGCGCGGGACGCACTGCAAGGGAGGCCCATGCGATTGGTATTACTCGGTGCGCCCGGCTCGGGCAAAGGCACCCAGGCGACGCGGCTGCAGACCACGCTGGGCGTACCGCACATCTCCACCGGTGATCTGCTGCGCTCGGCGGTGGCCGCGGGCACGCCGCTGGGGCTCAAGGCCAAGGCGGTGATGGAGGCCGGGCAACTGGTCTCCGACGATATCGTGCTGGGCATGCTGGAGCAGCGTCTGGCGCAGGCCGATGCGCAGGGCGGTTTCATTCTCGATGGCTATCCGCGCAACCTGGTCCAGGTGCAGGCGCTGGAGCAATTGCTCGCGCGCCTCGACCGGCCGCTGGATGCCGTGGTCAAACTGAAGGTGCCGAGCGCGGCGATCATCGCGCGCACCGAGCTGCGCCACAAAGCCGAGGGTCGCGCCGACGACGATCCCGAAACCGTGCGCAAGCGCCTTGCCGTATACGCCGAGCAGACCGCGCCGGTGGCGGAGCACTACACCCGCGCCGGCACGCTGCGCATCGTCGATGGCGTCGGCGGGCTCGATGAGGTGTTCGCGCGCATCATGGCCGCGTTGCCTGCCACGCGCGTCGCCGCGGCGGCGCGCTGAGCCGCGCGCGGCCTCGCGCAAGCATCCCGATGCGGCTGCATATTCTGGGCATCTGCGGCACCTTCATGGGCGGTGTCGCCGCGCTGGCGCGCGAGCTGGGTCTCGAAGTCGAAGGCTCCGACGCCAACGTGTATCCACCGATGAGCACCCAGCTCGAAGCGCTGGGCATCGCGCTGCAACCCGGCTACCGCGCCGAGTATCTGCAGGCCACGCCGCAGCGACCCGCGCCGGATCGGATCGTGGTCGGCAATGCGCTTTCACGCGGCAACGCCGCGATCGAGTACATGCTCGACGCCGCGCTGGATTACGTCTCCGGCCCGCAGTGGCTGGGCGAAACCGTGTTGCGCGGACGCACGGTGCTGGCCGTGGCCGGCACCCACGGCAAGACCACCAGCAGCAGCCTGCTGGCGCATCTGCTGGATGCGGCCGGCACGCAGCCGGGCTTTCTGATCGGCGGCGTGCCCGAGGATTTCGGCGTGTCGGCGCGGCTGGGCGCCGCGTCGCGCGCGCATGAACACGAACCCTCGTCCGGCGCTGCGCGCCACCTTCTCCCGGTGCGAGAAGGCTGTCCGTTTGTCATCGAGGCCGATGAGTACGACACGGCGTTCTTCGACAAACGCTCCAAGTTCGTGCATTACCGGCCGCGCATCGCGGTGCTCAACAATCTCGAATACGACCACGCCGATATTTTTCCGGATGTCGCCGCGATCCAGCGCCAGTTTCATCACCTGGTGCGCACCGTGCCGGGCAATGGCCGGCTGATCGTCAACGCCGAGGACGCGCGCCTGGCCGAGGTGCTGGCGATGGGCTGCTGGACACCGGTGGACAGTTTCGGCATCGACGCCGGCGACTGGCGCGCGCGCCTGCTGGCGGCGGATGGCAGCGCGTTCGAGGTACGCCGCGGCGCGCAGCACATCGGCACCGTGCGCTGGGATCTGCTCGGCCGGCACAACGTGATGAACGCACTGGCGGCGCTGGCCGCGGCCAGCGCGGCGGGTGCCGACGCGGCTGCGCTGCTGCCGGCCTTCGCCCGTTTTCGTGGCGTCAAGCGGCGCATGCAACTGATCGGCACGCGCGACGGTTTGCACATTTACGATGACTTCGCGCACCACCCCAGCGCCATCGCCACCACGCTGGCTGGCCTGCGCGCCAGGGTCGGTGCAGCGCGCATCGTGGCCGTGCTGGAACCGCGCTCCAACTCGATGCGCGCCGGCGCGCATGCCGCCGGCCTGGCCCCGGCGCTGGCCGTGGCCGATGCGGTGATTCTGTTGGCGCGGCCCGAACTGGCGTGGGACACCGCGCCGGTGATCGCCGCGCTCGGCGGTCGTGGCGTGGCCGTGCCCGGCATCGATGCGCTGCTGTCCGCGCTCGCCGCGCAGACGCGCGCGGGCGACCACGTGGTGTTCATGTCCAACGGCGGTTTCGAGGGCGCGCCACGGCGTTTCGCGATGCACGTCTGAATCCGCGGCAGGCGTTTCGCCGCCGGCGCGCAAACGTCATGCGCCTTGGCAGCGGGTCCACGTGTCAGGTCGCGCGCAGGATGAGTTCGACCGGGAGTGTTTCGGTTTGCGCCGGGCGCCCTTCGATCAGGTCCAGCACTTTCTCGGCGAGCAACACGCCACCCGCCTGCCAGTCCTGGCGCACCGTGGAGATGTTCGGCAGGAACGTGGCGCCGAGGGGGGTGTCGTCATAACCCACGATCGATACCTCCTTCGGCACGTCAAGGCCGAGATCCTTGAGTGCGCTGATGGCGCCGACCGCCAGCAGATCGCTCGAGGCGAAGATGGAGTCGAATTTCGCGCCGCGCGCGACCAGCGAGCGCACCGCGTCCATGCCCGCCGCCATGGTGAAGTCATCGCGGCGCATCAGCAGCGGTTTGATCCCCTTGCGCGCCAGGGCATCGACGAATCCGTTGAGGCGGTCGAGGATTTCGGGGTGGCCGGGTGGGCCGACGAACACTGGGTGGCGTCGTCCGACGCGCACGAAATGTTCCGCGACCAGCCGTCCGCCCTGGCGGTTGTCGCTGCCGACCACGACGTGGCTGTCATTGGAGGCGTGGGCGCCCCAGACCACCATCGGCAGACCCAGCTTGTCGAAGCGCCGCACGGCGTCCTGATGCACACCCTGGCCCAGCAGGATCAAGCCATCGGCGGCATGGATCGCGGTGGCATTGGCATCCTGCCGCGTGGTGAGCAGCACGCTGTAGCCCGCCGTGGTCAGTGCCTGGGTGATGCCGCCGAGCAGGTTGAGTGGGTAGGGGTCGAGCATCGGGCGGGCGTCCGAGGGGCGCATCTCGACGATGACGCCCACCGTGCGGCTGTGGCGCAAACGCAGATTGCGCGCGCTGATATTGAGCTTGTAGCCCTGTTCGCGCGCCAGTATCTGGATGCGCTCACGCGTGTGCGCATTCACCAGCGAGCTGTCGGCAAGGGCGCGTGAAACCGTGATCTTGGACGTTCCCGCCAAGCGGGCCAGATCCGCCATGGTCAAGTGGATCGGGGTGTGCGCTTCGGCGCGGGGCTGGCGAGTCTTGCTCAAAGGCGGGTCGCATCCGGTAATGACAGGTGCGGCGGCGCAGTCGCGACGCGGCGGAAGTGACGAGCAACGGTCATGTCTCGCAGTCTCCGGTGTGGCGCGGCCAGCGTCAATGCCGAGGTGATCGGCGCAGTGGCCGTGGCGCCATGCGGCGGCCGTCATGCGCCGCGAGTGGGCATGTTGCGGTGCATGATATCGATATCTTGATATCGATATCATTTGGCTTTAGGATCGCCGCTCACTGGCACTTGCCGGGGGGTTGAGGTAGCGATGTCCGAGCACACCAGCGCGGAAGCACGACAGGCGGATTGCCACGACCCGTGGCAACTGAACTGGCGCGATGTGACCACCGAGGCGGCGCCACGGCTGCAAAGTTTGTGCGCGCTGGCCAATGGCACGCTCGGCGTGCGCGCCGGCGCCGAGGAAGTTCTCACCGACAGCCCGCGCGTGTTTCTGGCCGGGGTCTGGGAGCGCACGCCGATCCGCTACCACGAGCGTTTCCCGGGTTTTGCGCGCCACACCGAGACGCGGCTGCCGGTTGCGGACGCGACCGCGATTCGTGTCGAGCTGGGTTCAGCCGTGCTTGGAGAAGACGGTTGCCGGTGCCTGTCGGATACGCATACGCTGGATTTGCGCGCCGGCTGCTATCGGCGCAGCGCGTTGTGGCAGACCGAGGCGGGCGCACGCATCGAAATCCACGCCGAGCGTCTAGTGCCTCTGGATGGGCGCGCGGCGCTGGCGCTGCGCTATCGCATACGCTCGCTCGACTACAGCGGTTCGCTGGCCGTGGAATCCGGCATCAGGCCTGCGGTCGCGGCGGCGCTGCAAGGTGATGACCCGCGCATTGGCGCGGTGCTGGAAGGCGGATTGCAGTGGCTGGGCGGCGCGGCGCGTCCCGAGCTGGCCTGGTATGCGCAGCGCACCACGCATAGCGGTATCGCGGTGGTCTGCGTGCAACGCCAGCACTGGTCCGAAACCGGCCTTTGCGAGGCGGCGGATCACGGCGACGCGGGCGTGGCGCAGCGGGTGGGCACGCAGTTGTCTCCGGGGCAGGAGGTGGTGCTCGAAAAGTACATCGCCTATGCGTGTTCGCCTGCTGATGCGACCCCGGATCAACCCGCATTGCGCGCGCGCGCCGAGCAGGACAGCGCGGCCCTGGCCGCAGCCGGCTTTGATCGATTGTGCGAGCAGCAACGCGCCTGGCTGGAGTCGTTCTGGGCAACGCTGGATCTGCACATTCCGGGACAGATCGAGATCGAGCGCGCGCTGCGCTTCGGTCTGTTCCACGTGCAGCAGGCGGTGGCGCGCGATGGCAGCGGTAGCGCGGCAGCCAAGGGACTGAGTGGCGAGGGTTACGAAGGGCATTTCTTCTGGGATGCCGAGGTGTTCATGCTGCCGGCGCTGGTACTGGTCGCGCCGCAGCTTGCGCGCGGCATGCTGGTCTACCGCTATCGCACGCTGGATCGGGCACGAACGCATGCGCGCGAACTCGACCATGCCGAAGGCGCTTTGTACGCATGGCGCACGATCTCCGGCGCCGAGTGCTCGGCGTATTTCCCGGGCGGCTCGGCGCAGTATCACATCAATGCGGACATCGCCTGGGCGATTCGCCTGTATGTGGATGCCAGCGGCGATGAGGAGTTCATGCGCGATGCCGGCGCCGAGATGCTGCTGGAGACGGCGCGCATCTGGATGCAGATCGGCCATTTCAGCGCGCGTCGCGGCGGCGCGTTCTGCATCCATGAAGTCACCGGTCCGGACGAATACTCGGCGCTGGTCGACAACAATCACTACACCAACCGCATGGCGCAGCAACATCTGCGTGATGCCGCGGCGGTCGCGGAGTGGATGGCGGCGCGGTATCCGCAGGCCTGGGTGGCGCTGCGTCAGCGTATCGGTTTGCGCGAGCAGGAGCCACGGCAGTGGCGGCGCGCGGCGGACGCGATGCATTTGCCCGTGGATGCCGCGCTCGGCATCTATCCGCAAGACGATGGTTTTCTGGATCGGCCACGCCTGCCGGATGAGCTTCACGGCCACGGTGATGGCCCGCTGCTGTTGCGCCTGCACCCGCTCACGATCTACCGCCACCAGGTATGCAAGCAGGCCGATACCGTGCTGGCGCTCGTTCTCGCGGGCGCCGAGGTCGACGCCGAATTGAAGCGGCGCACGCTTGAATACTACGAGCAAGTCACCGTGCATGACTCGACGCTCTCCGCATCGAGCTTCGCGGTGCTTGCGGCCATGGTCGGGCAGACCGCCAAGGCGGAGCGCTATCTGATGGATAGTCTGCGCGTCGATCTGGATGATCTGCACGGCAACACGGCGCATGGCGTGCACCTCGCCGCCATGGCCGGGAGCTGGCTCGCGCTGAGCCGGGGTTTTGCCGGCCTGCGCGTGGAGCACGATGCCATCGCCTTTGCGCCACGCTGTTCCGAGCACTGGCGGGGTTACCGCTTCGGCGTGCAGTGGCGAGGCGCGCATCTGCTGGTAACCGTCGATCGCGACGGTGTGCTGTACCAGTTGCACGCGGAGGCCCGCGCACCACTGCGGTTGCGTCACTGCGGCGAGCTGCTGCAGATCGAACCGGGCGCGCGCGCGCGCAGGCCGCTGGCGACTGCGCCCGCGTTCGCGGCAGCGGTGTCGGTCGCGGTGCGCCCCGTGGCAATGGGCTGCATGGCCGTGGTGTTCGACCTCGACGGCGTGCTCGCGGATACCGCATCGCTGCACCTTGCCGCCTGGCGCGAACTGGCCGACGAGCTTGGCGTGCCGTTCGATGCGGCGCTCGCGGAGCGCTTGAAAGGCGTGGACCGGCGCGGTTCGCTGGAACTCGTGCTGGGCGCGCGCGCGCATGAATTCAGTGAGGAACAGAAGCAGGCGCTGGCCGAGCGCAAGAACCAGCGCTACATCCAACGCATCGAGCAGCTCGGCAGCGAGGCGCTGCTGCCTGGCGCGCACGCAACCCTGGTCGCCGCGCGCGCGGCGGGATTGAAGCTGGCGCTGGCCTCGGCTAGCCGCAACGCGCCGCAGTTGCTGCACAGGCTGGGCATCGCCGAATACTTCGATTTCATCGCCGATCCGGTTCGCGCCGGCGCGGCCAAACCGAGCCCGGCGATCTTTCTGGCGGCGGCCGCAGGACTCGGCCTCGCGCCGCAGACCTGCATCGGCATTGAGGATTCCGCGGCCGGCATCGCCGCGATCCGTGCCGCGGGGATGAGGTCGGTGGGCATCGGCTCCGCCGCGGTGCTCGGGGCTGCCGATGTCGTATGCGAATCCCTGACTGATTTCGATCTGGAGTCTGTTTTGGCAAGGACATGGCCAGCGAGTGGCCGCACCCATGCGGCTCAACAACAACCTAGGCACACAGGCAATCCGAGGGTGGAGGATCTATGAAACACGCACGCACGAATCGAGCTGTACTGGCGTTCGCCATTACCACGGCGCTGGCCACATTGACGGTCCAGGCACAGGCCGCGGCCGCACCGGCACCGCCAGGGAAAGAAACTGCCGTGGGCGAAAAGGCAGCACCCAAGCACGTGAAGACACTGCAACAAATCGTCGTTACTGGTGCGCCCACTTACATGGGCGTGAAAAGAATTGACGCCAGCTTCGAGGTGACCGCGCTGTCGCTGAAGGACATCAAGAACATCATGCCCTCGAGCTCCGCGGATTTGCTCAAGGTCGTTCCCGGCATCTGGCCGGAGAGCAGCGGCGGCGAAACCGGTCCGAACATCGACGTGGCTGGTTTTCCGGGGGGTGGCGATGCACCCTATGTCACGTTCGAACTGAACGGCTCGCCGATCTATCCCGTGCCCACATTGTCGTTCATGGACAACTCGTCGATGTTCAGACTGGACGACACCATCGCCGGCGTGGAAGTGCTGCAAGGAGGACCCTCCGTCATTTTCGGAAACGGCCAGATCGGAGCGGTCGCGAACTTTACCTTGCGTCAAGGCTCGCCAAAGACCGAAGGCGCCTTCGGCTACACGGTCGGAACCTATGGCTACAATCGCTTTGACGGATTCATGAGCGGCGAAATCAGCCCGGGCTGGTTTTACAGCGTGGGTGGTTTTTATCGCACCGACCAGATTCGCAATCCGCAATTCCCCGCCAATCAAGGTGGGCAGTTGACGGCGACACTGACGCATGATTTGAAGCATGGCAGCATCATGTTCTATGTGCGCGATCTGAACGACAGGAACCAGTTCCTCACCGATGTACCGCTGATTGTCAGTCCGAACGGGCAGAACCTGTCAAGTTTCCCGGGGTTTTCCCCTTTGACCGGAACATTTGCCAGTAATGCGTTGCGCATGGCCAACATCCAGGTAACGCCAGGCAATCCGCCCGGGACAATCAACGCAAATCTGGCCAATGGGCGTGGCGCACACGTGCGCATGTTCGGTTCCAACCTGAACTTGTACTTCCACAACGGCTGGACTTTCAGCAATGTGTTCAATGTCACCGACGGGTACATGCCGACCAATGCCTTGTTCAACAACCTCTCACCGGAATCGATGAGCAGTTTCACCGCCAGCGAAATAGCCAGTGCGAATGCCAATCCCGCCGTGGTAGCGGCAGCCGGTGGGCTCGCCACAAGCGGTACGGCCACGTTTGTCAACGGCGGCGGTGCAGTGAGCCCCAATCAGCCGGTGGCCTCCCTGGGTTTCTGGGTTGTGAATAACAAGATCCGGTCGTTCAGCGATGAGGCGCGTTTGACGAAGCGTATATTCAAAGGCAATCACCTGACCGTCGGAACATATCTCGCCAGCTACTCCGCCAACGATACCTGGTACCTTGGCAACAACATGTTGATGACTGCGACAAACAACGCGCAGCCGATCAATCTGAGTTTGAACAATGGCGCCCAGGTAACCCGCAACGGCTTTATCAGCGGGCCGTTCTACTCGTTGATAGATTCCTTCACCGGGCGTAATATCGCAGGTTATCTATACGATCAGTGGCACACCGGTCGCTGGCTGTTTGATGGCGGTGTACGCGTGGAGAATGAGAACCTCAGCGGTTCCGTGTCGAATGATTCGACGGTCAACCTCGATGGCAATCCGCTGACACTGTATAACAACAATACCGCGGTCGCCAACGGCACCTATACCCCGGAAAATTTCAATGCCACGCGCACTTCATGGACCTTGGGGGCGAACTACAAAATCACTCCTGACATGAGCGCGTATGTACGCGCGGATGAGGGCGTGCATTTTCCGAGCTTCGACGATTTGCGCAACGGCACGCCCTCCGTGCAAAAGGTCAAGAACCTGGAAGTTGGTTTCCGTGCTGAAAAGGGTTCATGGTATGGCAGTGTCACCGCGTATCGTAGAATCTTCACCGGCGTGCCTTATTCAGTATTCCTGTTCAATGGCACCGTCTTCAATACTGTTTACGGTTCCACTGCGCACGGCATCAACTTCGACGTACGCTGGCGTCCACTTGAGCACCTGACTCTGGCGCTGGTTGGCGACTGGGACGACAGCCGCTACACCCACTATGCCTCCGCGGCCGGCCCCGGGCAGGCGGCATACAATTACAATGGCAATATGCTGATCCGACAGCCGCGCTGGCAGGCGCGATTCACACCCAGTTACATGATCCCGATGAGTTGGGGTGATCTGCAATTGTTTGCCGCATACAGCAATATCAGTTACTCCTATTCGGATGTTGCCAATTCCCAGTTGTTGCCCTCGTATTACACGTTGGACGCAGGCGCGGTGGCCAGGGTCGGCAAGCATCTCGTATTTCGTCTGCAGGGCACCAATCTCACCAACCAGATCGGTCTGACCGAGGGCAATGCCCGTATATTGACCTCGGGCATCTTGAATGGAGTGGAGATGGCGCGCTCGATATTCGGTCGTGAAATAAGATTCCAGGTCGAGTACAAGCTCTGATGGCAATGCGGCGCGGATCGCGTGGCAACGCGCCACGCGATCCGCGCCGCGCTGATTTCCGTGGCTGGCGGCAGCGTTCACCGATTCCGCCGGATGAGGTCAACCCGACTTGCTGGAGCTGTCCTTGAGTGCGCGCATGAAGGCCCGTCTTTTTTTCCTGCAAGCGTCCCTGGGTTTGGGCCTTGTCCTGACGCCAATGATCGTGCGCGCCACGCCCGCGGATTTCGAGCTGGTCGCGTCGCCAGCCGATCTTGCAGCGTACTTTCCCACTTATCTCGCCAACGGTTATTTCTCGACCATGAGTTCGCGGCGTGGCACCCGCGCCACGCACGCGTTCATGGTCGCGCTCATGGACTACACGCCCGGCGACGTATCGCGTCCCGCGCTGATTCCCGGCTGGAGCGGCATCGATTACTCCGCTGGGCGCGCCTGGCTCAATCGCGTGTCGCTGACGCCCAGTGCGTTTCGTGATTACCGCCAGGTTCTGGACATGCATGCCGGCACGCTCACCACGCGTTATCGCTGGGTGAACGGTGGTCGCAGCAGCGACATTCTCGTGTCGACCTTCGTCAGTCAGGCCGATCCGCATCTCGCGGCCACTCGGCTCACGCTGACGCCGCGGTTCAGCGGCGCAGTGCGTCTCGAATTCTCGCTGCGGTTGTGGCCGCCACCAGCGCACCGTTTTGCGCTGGCGCGTCTGACGCTGGCGCAGATGCAGGCCGCCGTTGCCGCATCGGGCCAGTCCCTGCAAGCCGTGGCCCCGGCGACAGCCGACCGCGCGGCGATCTGGTATCCGGGACAAACCGAGATCGATGCATCCGGTGGCAGCGCCAGGCACCGTGTGCTGTGGGTGCGGGGGCGGGCTCGCTACGGACTTGTCATGGCCGAGGCGGCAGCCGTGCGCTTCGGGTTGCCGCCGGATACGCCGCCCCCGGTCACGCGACTGCTGAAGACACCGCATCGGCTTGCGCTTGAGATCCGTCTCGACGTGCGCAAGGGCGCGACTTACACGTTCGAGAAATTCATCGCCGCCTCGCGTGCGGACTGGGGCGCCGGGGCGCGGACCGATGCGGCTCTTGCCGAGGCGGCGCGGCGCGGTGGGTTCGCCGTGCTGCGCGATCAGCACGTGGCGGCATGGCATCGCCTGTGGCGTTCGGACATCGTGATCAGCGGCGATCCGGCGATGCAGCGCGCGCTGCATGCCGACCTGTTTTACCTGCTCGAGAACTCGACCGCCGACACGGCGTGGCCGATGGCGGCATGTGGCTTCAGTCCCAACTATCTGGGGCACGTCTTCTGGGACAACGATTCATGGGACTTTCCGGCGCTGCTGCTGCTGCATCCACGGCGGGCGAAGTCGCTGGTGATGTTTCGCTATCGGACACTGGGCGCGGCCATGGCGCGTGCCAAGGCGCACGGCTTTCGCGGCGCGATGTATCCGTGGGAGTCCGATCCGCAGTACGGCACCAATCAGACCCCGCGGTTTGCCTGGCGCAATGCGTTGCGCGAAATCCACGTCAACGCCGATGTCGCGATCGCGCAGTGGCAGTATTACCTCGCGACCGGCGACAAGACCTGGCTGCGCCATTACGGTTGGCCGGTGATCCACGCTGTGGCCCGGTTCTGGGACAGCCGGGTGACCTATGACGCCGCCAGGCACCGCTACGAGATCCTGCACGTGGTCTCGCCCGACGAGGATTACGACAATGTCGACAACGACACGTTCACGAATGCGGTGGCGCGCAAGGCGCTCAGAATCGCAGGGCAGGCCGCGCATGTGCTCGGGGTGACCCCCGATCCGCGCTGGGCGACCATCGCCGCCGGGCTTTATCTGCCGTACTCGCGACAACAGAATCGTTATCTCGATTTCGGCGCCGGCGTCGCGCACGACCGCAAGACCTGGATGGGCAGCACCTTGGCCTGGCTCGTCTATCCTCCGCTCGACCTGCACATGAGCGAGACGGTCCGTCGCAACGACTTCAACTTCGCCTTGCACGCGCTCAAGTCCGACGGTGACGATCCCAACGACATGCTGATGGTCATGCTGTCGGTCAACGCCGCCACCCTGGGCGATGCACCGGCGGCTTATCACTGGCTGCGGCGCAGCGTGGTTGGCTTCGACAAGCCGCCATTCGATGTGCGCAGCGAAACGGTGACCAACAACACGGGCTATCTGTTGTCCGCTTCCGGCGGCTTCGTGCAGAACTTCATCTACGGCTTCACCGGTCTGCGTGTCGAGGGCACGGGCGTCGAAGCGGTTTACCCGCCGGTATTGCCGCCTGCCTGGCGCGCGCTCACCCTGCGTGACATCGCGATTCGCGGCAAGCGCTACAACATCACGATCACCCGCGATGCCGCAGGTGTGACGCAACTGCAGCAAACCCCCACGGGACTCGCGGATGAGCGGTGACAGCCCCGTCGACACCCAGCTCCATGGGCAAGCGCGCGTCAGCCGCTGGCTGATGCTGGTCTCGCTGTGCCTGAGCTACATGGTTTATGCCGTGCTGCTCAACAGCGTCGGCACGGTGATCCTGCAATCCATCCTCAGCTTCGGCATCAGCAAGGAGAGCGGCAGCATTCTGGAGGCGTGCAAGGACTTTTCCATCGCGGGGGTGTCTTTCGCGGTCGCTTCGTACCTGCCGCGGCTCGGCTACCGGCGCGCGATGATGCTCGGGCACACGCTGGTGGCGGCGGCCTGCGTGTTGATGGCGCTGCACCCGCGTTTCGGCACGGCGGAGGTGCTGTTCGCCACCATCGGCGTGACCTTCGCGCTGATCAAGGTCAGCGTGTATTCCTCGATCGGTCTACTGACCGCCGACGCCAAGCGCCATGCCAGTCTGATGAACGTGCTGGAAGGCCTGTTCATGGTCGGCGTGCTCGGCGGCTACTGGCTGTTCGGTGCCTTCATCGACTCCAGGGCGCCGGCCAATCTGGTCTGGGTGCACGTTTATTGGCTATTGGCCGGCGCCAGCCTGACCGTGGTCGTGCTGCTCGCACTGGCGCGGCTCGATGAATCCGCGGCGCGCTCGGTCAGCACCGGCAGCGGCGGTGCATTCGGCGACATGTTGCGCCTGCTGGCCCGGCCCATGGTCTATGTCTTCATCATCTCGATTTTCCTGTACGTGCTGATCGAGCAGGGGCTTGGCACCTGGCTGCCGACCTTCAATAGCCAGGTTCTGCGCTTGCCGGCTGCGATGAGTGTGCAGATGGCCAGCATTTATGCCGGTTCGCTGGCGCTGGGTCGGTTGCTGGCCGGTTACGTGCTGCGGCGGGTGTCCTGGTATGCGCTGCTCAGCAGCTGTCTGATCGGCATGATCCTGCTGGTGATCCTGGTCTTGCCGCTGGCGGCGCACGTGCACTTGCGTCCCGACGTGAACTGGCTCGATGCGCCGTTCGTGGCCTATGTGTTTCCCCTCATCGGTCTGCTGATGGCGCCGATTTATCCTGCGGTCAATTCGGTGATGTTGAGTGCGTTGCCCAAGGATCGGCATGCGGCGATGACCGGATTGATCGTGGTGTTCTCCGCGCTGGGTGGAACCTCCGGTTCGTTCATCGTGGCTTTCCTGTTCACCCACTTCGGCGGCAGCCATGCCTTTTACATCACCCTGATACCGATGGCGGGAATACTGGTGGCGCTGTTTTTCTTCCGCCGCGAAACGACAGCCGCGGAGTGGGCTTTGCAGCACGGCCATGCAACGGCGGAGTGAACCAAATCAGTTTTCCGGGTTCATATGGACTGCTTCGATGCACACCACTTCATCATTACCTGCGAGCCTCATGTCCTTGATCTGCGTGATCGTACGCCGCGCGATGCGCCGCGCGGCCTGGGTGATCCCCCTGTTCGCGTTGCACTCCGTTTGTGCATTGGCGCAGACCGCGCTGCCGGCCAAAACCATCCCGATCGAGCTGGATGCGCAGGCTGCCGGCCAGCCCTTTCCGCATTTCTGGGAGCGCATGTTCGGCTCCGGTCGCGCGGTGCTGGCGCTGCGCGCGGACTACCGGCGCGACCTGTCGATGGTCAAGCGCGCCACCGGTTTCGACTACGTGCGTTTCCACGGCATCTTCGATCGCCACGTCGGCCTGTTCCACCTCGGCAAGGATGGCAAGCCGGTCTACAACTTCTCCTACGTCGACCAGATCTACGACGGCCTGCTGGCGCGCGGGGTCAAACCTTACGTCGAACTGGGCTTCATGCCGCGCGAGCTGGCCGCCGATCCCGCCGATACCAACGGCTTCTGGTATCACCCGATCACCTCGCCGCCGAAGAGCTACAAGCTGTGGGACGCGATGATCCGCGCCTTCGCGCGCCACCTGGTCGCGCGCTACGGCATCGACGAAGTCTCCACCTGGTACTTCGAAGTGTGGAACGAGCCCAACCTGAACTTCTGGGCGGGCAAGCCCAAGCAGGCGACTTATTTCAAGCTGTACGCCGACACCGCGCGCGCGCTCCACGAAGTCAGTCCGCGTCTGCGCGTGGGTGGTCCGGCCACCGCACAGACGGCGTGGGTGCGTGCCTTCCTCGACTACACCCACGTGCACGACATCCCGGTGGACTTTCTCAGCGCGCACGTGTACGGCGACGACACCGCCGCGAACGTGTTCCACAAAGATGAGCACATCCCGCGCCGTGCCATGGTGTGCGATGCCGTGGCCAAGGTGCACCGCGAGATCGGGCAGTCGCCTTACCCGCACCTGCCGTTCATCCTCAGCGAGTTCAATGCCACCTACATGAACCTGCCCAACGTCACCGACTCGGCCTACATGGGTCCGTGGCTGGCCGGCACCGTGGACCGCTGCGCCGGCAAGGTGACCATGATGAGCTACTGGACCTTCTCGGACGTGTTCGAGGAGCAGGGCGTGGTGAAGACGCCGTTCTACGGTGGCTACGGTCTGGTCTCGGCGTATGGCATGCGCAAGCCGGCGTTCAATGCCTTCGCGCTGCTGCACAAGCTCGGCCACACCCGGCTGCCGGTGCGGGGCGCGGACGTGATCGCCACGCGCCGTCGCGACGGCACGCTGGCGCTGGCGCTGTGGAACTACGCGCCGCCGGTCAATCTGACGGCGCAGTATGTCGATCGCGCGCCGACGCAGGCCGCCAAGCGCTTCGACGTGCGCTTGGCTCACCTCGCCGCCGGCAGCTACGCCACGCTGTGGCGCGTCGGTCGCCATCACGCCGACGTGATGCGCCTGTACGACGCCATGGGGCGTCCGGCTTATCCATCACGCCTGCAGATCCGGCGGTTGCGCCGCGCCGGCATGCTGGCGCCACCCCAGGTGTTGCCGATCCACGACGGCCGCATCCAGGTGACGTTGCCGCCATATGGCCTGGCCCTGCTCGAGGTGCATCCCTGAGCAAGCGGCCGGAGTGTCAGGCGCCGGCTTTGGCCCTGGGCGGATCGAAGCTCAGTGGGCTGTCGATCCAGTGTTTGCGCGCGGTGCTCCAGGCGCCGATGGCGAAGCTCCAGGTGATCACCAGCACGGGCGCGCCACCCCACAGCGGGCCGAAGCGTTCGAGCAAGGCGTAACCCAGCCAGATCGTGCCCATCTGGCCGAAGATGGTGATCACCGTGACCACGCTGCGCAAAATGACGTTGACCGGCAGACTCAGATACAACGCCAGCGTGGCCAGCGCCAGCGGCGGCGCCAGGATCGCCGTGGTGGCGAGGATGGATACCAGCGCGTGCGGAGCGATCAGCAGCGCGGCCAGGCCGGTGAACACGAAGGCGCTGAGGATGGCGCCGGGCAGCACACCGAGAAAACTGTCCACCAGTTGCGCCTTGAACACGGCGCGCGTATCCGGCGCCAGGGTGAAGTACAGCTCGACCAGACTCGGTTGCAGGCGCGGCATGCCGGTACCGACCACGTTCAGGCCGCTCATGGCGAAGAAGGTGGCGTAGCCGGCGATCATGCCGACCTGCGCGCTGTGCCCAAGCGCCAGCGCGTACACCGCTACGAAGGCGCCCCACAGCAGCCAGCGCACCAGCCAGCCGCGCGGCTGTTCGTGCGGCAGCAGCAGCGCGCGCAGCATGGCGCGCTGTCGCCCCGGCGTCGATGTGGCATGGTAACGCGCGGCCTCGCGCTGCAATAGCGCGCTGGCGCCGTGCTCGGACCAGCCGTTGAGGCGCTGCATCAGCTTGCCGCGCGGCACGTTGGATGTCGTGTTGTTGCCGCGACGCATCGGCTCGGACGCCAGCAGCGGCGAATCCGGCAGCGGCGGGTCGCCAATCGGAAACAATCGCTGCCAGGTCATGCGCAGCATGAGCGCAGCCAGCAACAGCGCCACCAACGGCAGCAACGGGTTGTTCAGCGCCGGTTCGATGCTCAGCCAGAACGGCTGCGGAATGAAGCGTGCACCAATGATCAATACCCAGATCAGAAATCCGCTGCGCGAGCCGCTGGTGATCAGCACGGCCCAGGCGATGGCCAATGCGTCGACAGCCAGTGCCAGCCAGCCCACCGGCAGACCCCAGTGCAGACTGGTAAGCGCGCACGGCAGCAGCCAGAACAGCAGCGCCCACAGTGCGGCCGCGCCAGCCAGCGCGCGGCGGAAATCCGGCAGCAGCATGGTTTCCTTGCGCGCCAGGCCTTTCAGCGTGACGCCGGCCAGCAGCCACGCAAACCACAGCGCGGACGCGGCAAGCATCGCGCCGCCGTACAGCGCCTTGCCGCCGGCAAGCGCCAGCGCGATGGCGCCGGCCAGCATCAGCAGCAACAGCAGCGCGGCCACCCACGCCTGGCGCAGCGGCAGCAGCACCAAGGTCCAGACCGCCCTCATGCCAGCGCCACGAACAGGTCTTCCAGATCCAGCGACGCCAGCTCCAGCGTCGCGCCCTCGCGCGCGGCCAGCGCTTCCAGCGCGGGCCGCATGCGCGCGTCGGACAAATCCACCACGTAGCCGGCGCGCGCATCGATCAGATCCGCATCCAGCGCACCGTCCAGCATCGGTGCCGCGCTGAAGCCGCTGGCGCGGCTCAGCCAGGCGCGCCGGAAATGCGCACGCAGTTCCGCCAGCGGCCGCTGCAGCGCGATGCATCCGCCGCGCAACAGCGCGATGTCGGCCTCGACGCGCTCCAGATCGGTGGTGATGTGGGTGGAGAAAATCACCGTCTTGCCCGGACGCCGCACCAGCGGAATCAGCGTGGCCAGGAAATCGCGTCGCGCGATCGGATCGAGGCTGGCCACGGGCTCGTCCAGCACCAGCAGATCCGGGTCGGGCGCCAGCGCGCGCACGATCGCCAGCATCTGCCGCTGGCCCTGCGACAGCGCGGCGATTTTCTTCTTGCGCTCGAGCTGCCATTCGTCCAGCAGGCGCTCGACCAGCGCGCTGTCCCAGCGTTTGTAGAACGCCGCGGTGAAGGTGAGGAAATCGCCCACGCGCATCCACGGGAACAGATCGAAACTTTGCGGCACGTAGCCGATGCGGTGCAGGCGCTGACCGCGCGGTTCGTCCATCGGCTCGCCCAGCACCTCGATGCTGCCGGCGTCCAGCGGCGAGAGGCCCAGCAGGCAGCGCAGCAGCGTGGTCTTGCCGGCGCCGTTGCGCCCGAGCAGGCCGACCACGCGTCCGGCGGGAACCTCCCAGTCGAGGCGATTGAGCACCTCGCGCCCGTCGAATGATTTCAGCAGCGCGCGCGCGCTGACCGCGGAAAGGTTTTCGTCGGGAGCCGCTGCGAGCGCTGCGTGCATGGTCATTCCGGTGATCCTGCGGGGCGGGTCTGGCGTGCGAGCATGACGCAAATCGCGCGCGCTGCGCAGTATGCGGGTGATCCGAGGTTGCATCGCGGCATCTCGCGGCCTGCGCGCCACGCGCTGATCTGGCGGCGCATTTCCGTCAACCCGTTAGACTTCACCGGTGGACTCAAGTTGCGCCGATCTGCCGCTGTTCCCATTGTCCACCGTGCTTTTTCCCGGTGGTCGCCTGCAATTGCGCGTGTTCGAACCGCGCTATGTCGATCTGGTGCGCGAGTGCACGCGCGCGCAGCGACCATTCGGCGTGAATCTCATCATGCAAGGGCATGAAGCCGGCGTGCCGGCAACGCCGGTCGCGGTGGGCACGCTGGCCCTCATCCGCGATTTTTTCACCCTGCGCGATGGTTTGCTGGGCATCCTCGCCGAGGGCGGCCAGCGCTACCGCGTGCTGCGCACGCGCGTGCGCGGCGATGGCCAACTGCGCGCCGATGTCGCGCTGTGGCCGCAGGAACCGGCGCAACCGCTGCCGCCGGAATTCGGTCTGCTGGCGGCGATTCTTGATCGCCTGCTCGAGGCCTATGCACGCGATGCGCCCGTGCTTTACGACGCCGCGCAGTTGGACGACGCGGTGTGGGTTGGCTGGCGCCTGGCCGAGCTGCTGCCGCTGACACCCGATGAGCGCCAGAGCTTGCTCGAAACGGATGATGCGCTGGCGCGGCTGACCACGCTCAACGTGCTGCTGCCGCGCTTCCAGCGCGATTGACGAGAACCCACGCATGACCACGCTCGCGGGCAAGACTCTGTTTATCACCGGTGCCTCGCGCGGCATCGGCCTCGCCATCGGTCTGCGCGCCGCGCGCGATGGCGCCAACGTGGTCATCGCCGCCAAAAGCGATGCGCCCAACCCCAAGCTGCCTGGCACCATCCACAGCGCGGCGCAGGCCATCGAGGCCGCCGGCGGGCACGCGCTGGCGGCGCGCATGGATATCCGCGACGCCGACCAGATCGATGCGGCGGTCGCCGCCGCCGTGGCGCGCTTCGGCGGCATCGATATTCTGGTCAACAACGCCAGCGCGATCTGGCTGGCGGATACGCCCGGCACGCCGGTCAAGCGCTTCGATCTGATGCACCAGGTGAACACGCGCGGCACGTTCCTGATGACCCAGGCCTGCCTGCCCTGGCTCGAGCACGCTGACAATCCGCATGTGCTGATGCTGGCGCCGCCGCCGAATCTGGCACCGCGGTGGTTTGCTCGGCACACCGCCTACACCATCGCCAAGTACGGCATGAGCCTGTGCGTGCTGGGCATGAGCGCCGAGTTCGCTGCGCGCGGCATCGCCGTCAACGCGCTGTGGCCGAGGACGGTGATCGCCACCGCCGCGGTGGCCATGCTCGGCGATGCGGTGCGCCCCGAGCACTGCCGCAAGCCCGACATCGTCGCCGATGCCGCGCATTGGCTATTGACGCAGCCAGCGCGCACCTGCACAGGGCGCTTCGCCATCGATGAGGACATTCTGCGCGGCGCCGGGGTCAGCGACCTTGATTGCTACGCCGTGCAGTCCGGTGTGTCCCTGCTGCCGGATTTATTTCTCGACTGAGCGAGACTCGGGACTCGGGACTCGGGACTCGGGACTCGGGACTCGGGACTCGGGACTCGGGACTCGGGACTCGGGACTCGGAACGAGCGCGGTGCGGTTTTACTTCCCGCCGGCGCGGGAAGGCAGCAAAGGAGCGAGATGATGTTTCCGCTCAGCAGGACAACGCGCTGCGCAGTTGGACCGGCCCTTTCCTGGCGTCGGTCATCTCCCGCCCACTCGCGTGCGTTCGCGCGATCCCACTTGCAAGTCGCGTGGTCGCCGCCAACTCGAAAGATCCCCATCAACATCGAGGTCAGCATGAAATACCTGCACAGCATGATCCGCGTGCGCGATCTGGACGCGACGCTGAGGTTTTTCCGCGACGGACTGGGCCTTGCGGAAACGCGCCGCCGCGAATTTGCGCAGGGCCGCTACACACTGGTGTTTCTCGCCGCCGATGAAAGCCCCGAGGCCGAGATCGAGTTGACCTGGAACTGGCCGCCCGCTGACGGCGGTGCGCCCGAGGACTACGGCAGTGCGCGCAATTTCGGCCATCTGGCGTTTCGCGTGGACGACATCTACGCCACTTGCGCGCACCTGCAGGCCATGGGCGTGACCATCAACCGGCCGCCGCGCGATGGCCACATGGCCTTCGTGCGCTCGCCCGATCTGATTTCGATCGAGCTGCTGCAGAAGGGCGCTGCGCTGGCGCCGGTCGAGCCGTGGCGATCCATGCCCAATAGCGGCGTCTGGTAAGGCGTCCTGCACGCTGGCTCAGCCGGCCAGCGCCTGCATCAGATCGCCGACCAGATCGTCCGGGTGTTCCAGGCCCACCGACAGGCGCAGCAGGCTTTGCGGCGACGTGGGCTCGGGACCCTCGGTCGAGGCGCGGTGCTCGACCAGCGATTCACAGCCGCCCAGTGAGGTGGCGTTGATGAACAGCTTGAGGCGTCCGGCGCAGGCCAGCGCCGCCTCACGTCCGCCGGCCAGTTCGAAGGACACCATGCCACCGAAATCGCGCATCTGCCGCGCGGCCACCGCGTGGCCGGGATGCGTCGGCAGGCCGGGATAGTGCACGCGCGCCACGGCCGGGTGCGCGCCCAGCGCCTGCGCCACGGCAAAGGCGTTACGGCAATGCCAGTCCATGCGTGCCGGCAGCGAATGCAGACCGCGCAGCGCCAGCCACGCGCCCAGCGGCGCGCCGTGCAGGCCGACCGCGGCGCGGGTGCGGAACACCTGCTCGGCCAGCGCGTCGAGATCGGCGCCGAACACCAGCGCGCCGCCCATGGTGTCGCTGTGTCCGCCGATGTACTTGGTCACCGACTGCAGCACGATGTCCGCGCCCAGCGTCAGCGGCTGCTGCAGCACCGGCGAGGCGAAGGTGTTGTCGACCAGCAACCGCGCGCCGCGCGCATGCGCCAGTTCGGCCAGCGCGGCGATATCGCTGATCCGCAGCAGCGGGTTGGACGGCGTCTCCGCCCAGATCAGGCGCGTCAGCGGTGTCAGCGCGGCGCGCGCGCTGGCGATGTCGGACAGATCGGCGAAGTCGCAGCGCAGGTTCCAGCGCGCGAAATACTCCAGCGCCAGATGCCGGAAGCCGTGATAGACATCGTCTGGAAACAGCACGTGACTGCCCGTTGGCAGGCTTTGCAGCAGCGCTGTGCCCGCGCCCATGCCGCTGCCGAAAAACAGCGCGCGCATGCCGTGCTCCAGCGCGGCCAATGCCTGCTCGAAGCGCTGCTGCGTGGGGTGATCCGTGCGCTGATAAATCAGCCCGTGCGGCAGGCTGCCGTCGGGTGCGTGCTCATAGGTCGTGGACATGTGCAGCGGTGGCGCCAGCGCGCCGGTTTCGGCATCGACGGCCGCGCCGGCGTGTACGGCCAGGGTTTCCAGACGCATCGTATCGATCTCGCACCGGCGCCGCGCGCCGCAGATGCGCAGGGTAACGCAGCGCTGCGCACGCGGGCATAATCGCGCGCTGTCCTCGCTGATCGTGCGGTCATGTCCTCAATCGAGTCATCGCCCCCCGCCGCCGCACTGCTGGCGACGGCGCAACAGGTGTTCGTGCCGGTATACCAGCCGCGCGCGCTGGTGCTTGATCATGGTCGCGGCGCGCGCCTGTGGGACCGCGAAGGCCGCGAGTACATCGACTTCGCCGCCGGCATCGCGGTGTGCAGCCTGGGCCACGCCGATCCCGAGCTGGTCGCCGCGCTGCACGCGCAGGCACTCAAGCTGTGGCACACCAGCAACGTGTTCTACAACGCACCGGCGATCGAGTTGGCCGAGGCGCTGGTGGCGGCATCGGGTTTCGCGCAGCGCGTGTTCCTGTGCAACTCCGGCGCCGAGGCCAACGAGGCCGCGATCAAGCTGGCGCGGCGCTGGGCCACGCAGCAGGGGCGCGCGCCCGCGCGGCGCACGATCCTGAGTTTTCAGGGTTCGTTCCACGGGCGCACCCTGGCCACCGTCACCGCCACCGCGCAGCCCAGGTATCAGCAAGGCTTCGAGCCGCTGCCCGCGGGCTTCCGCTACTGCGCGTTCAACGATCTCGATGCCGCGGCGGCGGCGCTGGCCGATGACAGCGTGTGCGCGGTGCTGGTCGAGCCGGTGCAGGGCGAGGGCGGGGTGATGCCCGCTGCGCCGGGATTTCTGGCCGGGCTGCGTGCGCTGTGCGACCAGCACGACGCGCTGCTGATCTGCGACGAAATCCAGTGCGGCATGGGCCGCACCGGCACGCTGTTCGCGCATGTGCAGGACGGCGTGGTGCCCGATGTGGTGACCCTTGCCAAGGCGCTGGGTGCGGGTTTTCCGATCGGTGCGATGCTGGCCGGGCCGCGCGTGGCCGGGGTATTGCAGTACGGCGCGCACGGCAGCACTTTCGGCGGCAACCCGCTGGCCGCGGCGGTGGCGCGCGTGGCGCTGCGGCGCCTGGCAGCCCCCGCGTTGCTGGCGCAGGTCACGCGCCGCGGGCAGGCGCTGCGCGACGGTCTGCAAGCGCTGGGCGCGGCAACCGGCGTGTTCGAACACGTACGCGGACGCGGGCTGATGCTGGGCGCGGTGCTGGCCGTGGCGCATCGCGGCAAGGCCGGCGCCATCCTCGATCACGCGCACCGCGCCGGCCTGCTGCTGTTGCAGGCCGGGCCGGATGTGCTGCGCATCGTGCCGCCGCTGGTGCTGGATGCGACCGACAGCGAGCAGGGCCTGGCGCGCCTGGCGCAGGCGCTGCGCACTTATCTGGCTGCCGCGTGATGGAAGAAGCAGTTGCCATCAACATGATCAAAGCCGTACTCACCGGGCATTCGCGCGGCCTGGGCGCCGCACTGGCCGAAGCGCTGCTGGCGCGCGGCATCGCCACGCTGGGGCTGGCGCGGCGCAACCATGCGGTGCTCGCCGCGCACTATCCGCAGCTCCTGCATGAGGTCTCGATCGATCTGGCCGACAGCGCCGCGCTGCAAAGCTGGCTGGCCGGCGGCGAGCTGCACGCCTGGCTGGCCGGCGCCGCGCGCGTGCTGCTGATCAACAACGCCGGCGTGGTCGGTCCGGTCGGTGCGCTGGAAGTGCAAACGTCGGCGCAACTGGTGCGGGCCGTTGCGCTCAACGTGACCGCGCCGCTGCTGCTGGCCGCGGCGTTCGCGGCGTCCAGCACGGCAGAACGACGCATCGTGCATATCTCCAGTGGCGCCGCGCATCAGCCCATCGCCGGCTGGAGTTTTTACTGCGCCAGCAAGGCCGCGCTGGACCAGCACGCACGCACCGTGGCCGCGGACGCCACACCCGGCCTGCGCATCTGCAGCCTGGCGCCCGGCGTGATCGACACCGACATGCAGGCCGAGGTGCGCGCCAGCGATCCGGCGCGCTTTCCGCAGCACGCGCGCTTCGTGGCCATGCACGCAGAAGGCGCGCTGGTGGCGCCGGCCGCCGTCGCCGAGCGACTGCTCGATTACCTGCTCAGCGATGCCTTCGGCGCGCAACCTGTGGCCGATCTGCGCGATCTCGCCTGAGTCTCAGGTATCCTCGCCGGCGGCGAACACGCGCGTCGCCAGCCAGGTCAGTACCCCGATGAAACCCAGCAGCACCGCCAGCGACAGCAGTGGCGGGTAGGCGTAGCGGTCGAGGATCGCGCCGCGCATCAAGTCCACCGCGTAGGCCACCGGGTCGATGCGCGCCAGCCAGCGCAGCCACGTCGGAGCGCTATCCAGCGGATACAGCGCGCCGGACAGAAAGAACATCGGCAGCAGCACGGCGTTGCCGATGATCGGGAACACCGTGGTCGAGCGGAAGCGCGCGGCGGTGGCCACGCCCAATGCGGAGAACGTGACCGCCGCCAGGATCATGGTGCCGATCAGTTCCAGCAATGAGAGCAACGACAAATCCATGCCCAGCAGCGGCAGTAGCAGCAGCAGGATCGTCGCCGGCACCAGCGCCTGGATGGCGCCCGAAAGCACCTTGCCCAGCGCGATTGCGACGCGCGGCACCGGCGCCACCAGCACCGCCTTGAGAAAGCCGATCTGGCGGTCGAACACGATCAGCATCGCCGCGAACACCGAGGAGAACAGCAGCGACAAGCCGAGCACGCCGGGATAGATGTAGTGCAGGTAGCCGCTGCCGCCCATCCTGGAGCTGGCGCCCAGGCCCGAGCCCAGCACGAACAGGTACAGCAGTGGCTGGATCAGGCTGGAGACCAGGCGCACGCGGTCCACCCACAGGCGCTTGAGGTCCAGCATGATCACCGCGAACAAGCCCCTCATGGCTGGCCTCCCGGCACGCGTGGCGCGGGTTTGCCGTTGCCGTCCTCGAGCGCGCGCCCGGTGAGCTTGAGGAAGACGTCTTCGAGGCTGGGCTCGTGCACTTCGGCGCGGCGCGTGCGCACCGGCAGATGCGCGAGCACATCGGGCAGCACCGCCGCCGGCTCGGATTCGACCAGCAGCACGCCGCGTGCGCTCAGCTCCGGTTGGTGGCCGTGTTCGCGCAGCCATGCTGCGGCTTGCGTGTCGTCGTCGGTGGCCAGCAGCAACACGCCGCCGCCGACGCGGTTCTTGAGTTCCTGCGGGCTGCCCAGCGCCAGGATCTGGCCGTGATCGATCAGCGCGATGCGGTCGGCGGGCTCGGCCTCGTCCATGTAGTGCGTGGTCAGGAACACCGTGCCGCCGGCGCCGACGTAGCGCCGCACCTCGGCCCAGAACAGGCGCCGCGCATCCACGTCCAGGCCCAGCGTGGCCTCGTCCAGAAACAGCACCTCGGGCGTGGCCACCAGCGCCCGCGCCAGCTCGACGCGGCGCTTCTGCCCGCCGGAGAGCTTCTGCGCCTCGCGCGTGGATACATCTTCCAGTCCCAGCGTCACCAGCAGTTCCGCGCTGCGCGTCCTGGCCGCGCGCGACGACAACCCGTAGAACAAACCCATCAGATACAGGTTGTCGCGTACCGAGAGCTTGCCCTCCAGCGCCGGCTCCTGAAACACGATGCCCATGCGCTGGCGCACCGCGACGCGCTCGCGCACGCTATCGAAACCGAGCACGTGCGCCGTGCCCTCGCTGGGCTTGAGCAGGGTGGCGAAAATCGAGAACAGCGTGGTCTTGCCGGCACCATTGGGACCGAGCAGAGCGAACATCTCGCCGCGCCACACGGCGAGGTCGATGCCGCGCAGTGCGTGCACGGCGCCGTAACGCTTGTGCAAACCCCGCGCCTCGAGCGCCGGCGCATCGCTGATCCGCGCCTTGTCCTCAGCCATGCTCGGCATGCGTATCGGGCGGCAGATACTTGGCGAACCAGGCCAGTGCGCGTACCAGCACGTCCCGCTTGTGCGCCGGCTTGACGAAGCCATGGCCCTCGTTCGGATACACCACCAGTTCGGTGGGCACGCCCATCGCCTTCAGCCCGCGCCACATCTCGAACGACTGCGGCGCCGGGCATTCGGCGTCGAATTCGCCCACCACCATCAGCGTCGGCGTCTTGTCCTGCCTGATGAAGTTGATCGCCGAGCTGCGCGCATACACGGCCGGATCGTCGTACACGCTGGCGCCGAAGAAAGGCTTCATCCATGCGTCGATCGAGTTCTCGCCGTTGTAGCTCAGCCAGTCCGAGAGCCCGGCGCCGGCGACGGCGGCGCGGAACACGCGTGTCTGCGTGGGCGCGAACATGCTCATGAAGCCGCCGTAGCTCCAGCCGGTGATGCCGACGCGGCGCGGATCGACCGGGAAATGCGCCTCGACCTGTTTCACGCCGGCCAGGATATCGCGCAGATCACCATAGCCCATGTCGCGACGCACGGCCTTGGCGAAGCGCTCGCCCTGGCCGAAGCTGCCGCGCGGGTTGGGAAACAGCACGAAGTAACCCATCGCCGACAGCGGCGCGCCGCCGTAGTTCACGCCCGGCCAGCGCGGTTGCACCGCCCAGCTTGGGCCGCCGTGCACCGAGACGATCAGCGGATAGCGCCGGCGCGGATTGTAGCCGGCGGGGTACAGCAGCCAGCCCTGCACGTGGAAGCCCTGGTTGGCCCAGTGCAGCGATACCGACTTGCCCCACAGCGGATGGATGCCGGCATTGATCTGCGTGATCGCGCGCGGCGCCGCCAGCGCGGCGATGCCGCCGTCGCCGGCGCGGCGCAGCGTCGTGGTCCACACCTCGGGCGGCGCCTCGAAGCTGCTCTGGATCCATGCCAGCGCATCGCCCTGCGCGGCCAGCGCCAGCGCCGACATCGCCGTGCCGTCACCCAGCGCGGCATGCACCGTGCGCAGCGGCTGCCATTGGCCGTGGCCGCCATCGATGCGCAACGTGGCCAACTGGCTGGAGCCGCCGGCGAAGGCGTTCACCAGCAGCGCATGCGCGCCGGTCCAGGCGAACCAGCTCGGGGTGACGCCGATGCCCGGGGTCAGATCCAGCGGCGCGCCGCCCTCGGCGGAGACGAGGTACACATCGCCGCCGGTGGCGCCCTGGTCGCTCATCAGCCCGCCGATGAAGGCGATGGACTTGCCATCCGGCGCGAAGCGCGGCAGCGCGATCTGCAGACCGTGCAGCGGGCCTTTGATCGTATTCGGATCGACCAGTGCGCGCGGTACGGCATCGGGCCGGGCTGGTTGCACGTAGAGCTGCGCAATCCACCAGTTGTCATCGCCGGGCGGCGGCGCCGCCACGTAGGCGATGCGCTGCGCGTGCGGCGAATAGTCGAACTCATAGGCGAACAGTCCAACGGGCGTGAGCAATTGCGGTGTGCCGCCCTGCGCCGCCACCTGCGCCACACGCTGGTGTTCGATATTGGTTTCTCCGATCACGCCCACCTGCGGGCCGGTCGAGGCCAGGGCATCGGCGCGGCGCGTGTCGCCGGGAATGTACAGAAAGCCCAGCGCGCGACCATCCGGCGCCCAGCGCAGCGCGTGCACCAGGCCATCGAGGTGGGTGATCTGATGCGGCTGCGCGCCGGCGCGCGCCACATCCAGCAGCACGATGTCCTGCTGCGCGCGCTGGCCGCTGGCGCAGTCGGACAGGAACGCCAGCGTGCGTCCGTCCGGCGCGAAGCCGGGCATGGCGACGCCGCAGCCCTTGTGCTGGCCGGGCGCTGTGATGCTGCGCGCATCGCTGCCGTTGCCGTTGGCCAGGTACAACCGCGCGCCGTCGGCGGTCTTCTCGACCCAGGCCAGGTGCCGCGCGTGCGGCGAGATCGCCACCGCAGCCAAGGCCTTGGCCTCGCCCAGTCGCGCCAGGATGGCATCCACCCGCGCCGATACCGCGGCCGGAACCTTGGGCGGCGGGATCGTCTCGGACCGCGCCAGAAGTGGCGCGCAGAGCAGGCCGATAGTCAACAGGCTCGAGCGCAGACTGGATGACATGTTCTTACTCCCGATGCGCCCGCGGCGCGTCCGCTTTGGACAGCGGCGGCGCGCGGAGGTTGCACAGTGCGACGGATGAATGATGTTCATCCGCTGCAACAGCGGTTGCGCGGGGCTGGCGGTGCCCGCACCGTCGCGCGAGACTGGCTGCGCGCTTGCAGCAGTTCGCATGTTGTCGATTCCAAGCTGAGTCATGCGTCGTGCCAGCGAGGGCGGACCGTGCGCCGCCCCGCAGCGGAGAGATGCCCATGCGCTACATGATCCTCGTCAAGTCCACCCCCGCATTCGAGGCCGAAGGCGCCACGCCGGGCGGCTTTCGGCCCGACCCCACCGTGTTCGCCGAAATGGCCGCCTTCCACGAGGAACTGGCGCGCGCCGGCATGCTGCTGGATGCCAGCGGCCTCAAGCCCAGCCGCGCAGGTTGGCGTGTGCGCTACGACGGCGAGCGTCGCACGGTCATCGACGATCCGTTCACCGAGGCCAAGGAGCTGATCGCCGGCTACACGCTGATCCAGGTGGCCTCGCGCGAGGAGGCGATGGAGTGGGCGCGGCGCTTTCCCAACCCGGTGGGACCGGGCCAGCCCGCGGAGATCGAGGTGCGGCAGTTGTTCGAGCTGGACGACTTCACGCCCTCCGCCGAGGTTGAGCGTTTCCGCGAACTGGCGGCGTCGAAATCGATCGGGTCGAAATAGACCGGGTCGGATCGTCGAATTCGCGCGGCTTCGCGCGTCGTAACAACAGGGCGCGATGCGCACCCATTGCCAGCCACTTGCCGGAGAGTCCCATGAGCAAGGTCAAAGCCATCCCCGACGGCATGCACAGCCTCACCCCGCACCTGGTCTGCCGCGACGCCGCGGCAGCCATCGATTTCTATCGCCGCGCGTTCGGCGCGATCGAGCTGTTCCGCCTGCCCGGACCCGACGGCAGGCTGATCCACGCTTGCGTGCGCATCGGCGATTCGCCGTTGTTCCTGGTCGACGAGATACCCGAGCACGGCGCGCACAGCCCGCAGACGCTGAAGGGCACCCCGGTGACCATCCACCTGCAGGTCGAAGACGCCGACGCCACCTTTGCGCGCGCGGTCGCCGCCGGCGCGACCGTCACCATGCCGCTGGCCGACATGTTCTGGGGCGACCGCTACGGGCGCGTCGTCGATCCCTTCGGGCATCACTGGAGCATCGCCACCCACCTGCGCGAAGTCAGCCGCGAGGAGATGGTGGCCGCCATGCAGGCGGGCCGATAATCAGATTGCGCGCGCCGGCCTTGCGGCGCTGCCACGCAAGTCGATCGAGGGAGCACACCATGCGTTACCTGCTGTTGATCAGCGAGCCGCGCGGCCAGCGCGAAGCGCGCAGCGAAGACGAAGGCCGCGCGCTGTACGCCGAGATGGTGGCCTTCGGCGAAGGCCTGGGCGGCAAGCTGCTGGCCAGCGAATCGCTGCGGCCCGACCGCCACGGCGTGCGCGTGCAGGTGCAGCACGACAAGCCGGTGCTGCGTGATGGCCCGTTCGCCGAGGCCAAGGAGATGATCGGCGGTTTTTTTCTGCTCGACTGCGCCGGTCTGGACGAGGCCATCGCCATCGCCCGGGCCTGTCCCGCCGCGCGTTTCGCCACGGTCGAGGTGCGGGAGTGCGCGCCGTGCTTCGAGTCTTGATCGCGGAGCGATCGCTGCCGATAGCGCTTGATTCCCTCATGAATGCCAAGGGGTTTTGCTATGAAGTATGAAAATCAAGTTCGGCCGTCGTCGCGCACCATGCTGTGGGGCGGCCGCTTCATTAGCGGCGTAGTCATCCCGTTCTTCCTGTTAGATGGGGCGATGAAAATCGTCAAGCCCCAAGTCGTTGTTCAGGCCACTGTCGGCCTTGGTTACAACCAGAACGTGATTACCGGGCTCGGAATCACCCTGCTGGCCTGCACCGCGCTTTACGCGACTCCACGCACAACCGTCCTCGGCGCCATCCTGCTCACCGGCTATCTGGGTGGGGCCGTGGCATCCAAAGTGCGCATCGATGCGCCACTTTTTGATATCTGCTTTGCGCTTGTCTTTGGTGTATTGGTCTGGTCTGGCCTCTGGCTCCGTGATCCGAAGTTGCGTGGCCTGCTTCCGCTCAAAAGCGCGGAACACGATTAACCGATGCATGGCATTGCTGTCAGGGGATTCGCCGTATCCATGCCGCCATTTCGAGGACTTGTCATGAGTGCCCACACCGTCCGCCTGCACCGCGTGCTGCGCGCCCCGCCCGAGCGCGTGTATCGCGCCTTTCTCGATGCCGACGCCCTGGCCAAGTGGCTGCCGCCGCATGGTTTCACCGGGCGAGTGCACGAGCTCGATGCCCGCGTCGGCGGCCATTACCGCATGTCGTTCAACAGCTTCAGCACGGGCCAGAGCCATGCCTTCGGCGGCGAGTACCTTGAGCTGGTGCCCAACGCACGCATCCGCCACACGGACATCTTCGACGACCCGAATCTGCCGGGCGTGATGGAAACCACCATCAGCCTGCGCGAAGTGTTTTGCGGCACCGAGTTGCAGGTGGTGCAGCAAGGCATCCCGCCGGCCATCCCGGTCGAAGCGTGCTACCTGGGCTGGCAGGAATCGCTGCAGCTGCTGGCGCAGCTGGTCGAGGCGGACATTCCCGCCGCTTCGAACTGAGCCGCGGGAGCCGGCCATGGCGAAACTGCGCGTGCATAGCTTTGCGGTGTCCCTCGACGGCTTCGCCGCCGGGCCGGATCAGGATCTGCAGCACCCCTTGGGCGTGCGCGGGACGGAGCTGATGGAATGGTTCTTCCACACGCGCCTGTGGCGCGGCATGCATGAAGGCATGGACGGCGGCGAGACCGGCGTCGATCACCGCATGGCGGCACAGGGTTTCGACCACATCGGCGCCTGGATCCTCGGCCGAAACATGTTCGGTTCCGTGCGCGGGCCGTGGCCGGACGAATCCTGGCGCGGCTGGTGGGGCGAGGAGCCGCCGTACCACACGCCCGTGTTCGTGCTGACCCATCACCCGCGCGCATCGCTGCACATGGCCGGCGGCACGGTGTTCCACTTCGTCACCAGCGGCATCGACGAGGCGCTGCAACGCGCCTTCGCTGCCGCCGACGACCGCGACGTGCGTCTGGGCGGCGGCGCGGCCACGGTGCGGCAATACCTGCAGGCGCGCCTGATCGACGAGCTGCACCTGGCCGTCAGCCCGGTGCTGTTGGGACAGGGCGAGGCGCTGTTCGCCGGTCTCGACCTGCCGGCACTGGGCTACGCCTGCACCGAGGTCACCCCCGGCGAGCGCGCCACGCACGTGCTGCTGCAACGCGCCGCGCCCGCACACTGAAGGAGAACCCGCATGAACCCCATCGCCCGCAACACCATCTGCCTCTGGTACGACAAGGACGCCGAAGACGCCGCGCGCTTCTACGCCGCGACCTTTCCCGATTCCTCGGTCGATGCGGTCCTCCGTGCGCCCGGTGACTACCCCAACGGCAAGGCGAGCGACGTACTGACGGTGCAGTTCACCGTGCTGGGCATTCCCTGCCTGGGCTTGAACGGAGGGCCGGCGTTCCGGCACAGCGAGGCCTTCTCGTTCCAGGTCGCCACCGACACACAGGAGGAAACCGACCGCTACTGGAACGCCATCGTCAGCAACGGCGGCGAGGCCAGCGCCTGCGGCTGGTGCCGCGACCGCTGGGGCCTGTCCTGGCAGATCACCCCACGCGTGCTGATGGAAGCGATTGCCGACCCCGACCCAGCCACCGCCAAGCGCGCGTTCGAGGCGATGATGACGATGGGCAAGATCGATATCGCCGCCATCGAGGCGGCGCGCCGCGGCTGACTCGGCACCATCGCCGCTGCGCCCAACATAGAGTCAGATCGCAGGAAATACGTCCGGCGCGCAAGGAAAAGGAAGTGAGTATGGCTAAGCTCGTGTTCGGAATGAACCAGTCGCTGGACGGGTACGTCGACCATCTGGCGTTCGGGCCAAGCCCAACGCTATTCCGCCACTTCATCGAGCAAGCTCAGGGGCAGGCGGGCAGTGTGTACGGCCGCCGAATGTACGAAGTCATGCGTTACTGGGACGACGACCATCCTGGGTGGGATGCGGGGGAACAGGCCTTCGCGGCGGCGTGGCGGAACCAGCCGAAATGGGTCGTCTCGCGCTCGCTGAAGGCGGTCGGCCCCAACGCCGAGCTTGTTGCGGAAGATCTTGAGGGCGCGATCCGCGAGATAAAGACCGAACGCGACGGGGAGATCGAAATTGCTGGCCCGGACTTGGCGCACAGCCTAACCAAACTTGGCCTGATCGATGAGTATCGAATCTACCTGCATCCCGTCGTGCTTGGTCACGGCAAGCCATATTTCGCCGGACCCCGGCCGCCGCTCCGCCTTATAGCTAATGATCGGATTGACGAGAATGTGATCAGGCTGACCTATGTTCCCGCTTGATCTCGAGACTCTCGGAACAAGATTGCCGCTATTACCTGATCGAGGTGCGCGACCTGCAAGAGGCCATCGAGATCGCGGCGAAGATCCCAGGCGCCATCCGTGGCTGCGTCGAACTGCGGGCTGTGGCGGATGATGCACAAACCCGCGCGCTCGGATTCGATTGGTGTCGACACGGGGTGTACGCCGGAAGGCGACCTCGGCCCAGCCACTCACGTTCCGCCTGTTCGAATTGCTTCAGGAGCCGCGTAATGGTCACTTCCAAATCAAGGTCAGTTACCAGAAGCACCACAGCAGATACGTCGGCGGCTGTGGATGACTTCATGGTCAGACTCGCGCATCCGCACAAGGATGCCATCCAGGCGTTGCGCCGAATCGTGCTCGGCATCGATTCCAGCATCATGGAAGGCGTGAAATGGAACGCGCCGAGCTTTCGCACCCATGAATATTTCGCCACAACACACCTGCGTGCAAAGAACGGCATTGGCCTCATTCTGCATCTTGGTGCGAAAGCACGTGGCAACCAGGCGATTCAGATCGACGATGCCGACCGGCTGCTTGCATGGCTTGCCGATGATCGGGCGATGGTGTCGTTTGTCGGAGTCGAGGACTTGCGCGCGAAAGCTCGGGCGCTGCAGGACGTTGTCCGTCAGTGGCTCAGGTTCGTCTGAGGGCCGGTGCCGTTCATGCACTCGCGCGAGACCAGCATGGTTCTAGAGCTGTTTGCCGATCGATGCGTCGCCGAAGTCGTCACATCGGCAGAGATGCAGCGGCACTCTGCCAACTTAGTGCAATCAGGCGCACTTTCCGCAGCGCAGGACTCGACGAATCCGGAGTGACCCGGATGCTGCAACTGCAACAACGCAAGGAGACCCCATGCCCTACATCGATGGTTACGTGTTGCCGGTGCCGCTGGCCCGGCTTGCTGCCTACCGACGCCTGGCGCGCAAGGCGGGCAAGGTTTGGATTGAACATGGTGCGCTTGCAGTGAACGAGTGCGTGGCCGACGACGTCAAGTCCGGCAAGCTCACCTCGTTTCCGCAGAGCGTGAAACGGAAGCACGGCGAGACGGTGGTGTTGTCATGGATCGTCTATCGCTCGCGCAGGGACCGCGACCGTATCAACGCTCGGGTGATGGCCGATCCGCGGCTGGCGGCCATGCATCATTCGAAAACCCTGCCATTCGATGCCAAACGCATGTTCTGGGGCGGCTTCAAGCCCATCATGCAGTTGTGATGCGCGATGTGACCGCATCCAGTTGCCCAGCCTTGCCAGCGACCCATGCGCCAGCCTGACCGTCCCTGCGGCTGAGACCGCGCATTCGAGGCGATGATGAGCATGCGCAAGCTCGACATCGCCACCATCGAGGCGGCGCGCCACGGCTGATTCAAAACAACAGCGAGGAGCACGATGAGCAAAGTCTTCGTCAACATCGGCCTCAGCCTCGATGGCTACATGGCGCCGGAAGGCATGACCATGGGCAAGCCCGAGCACATGAACTGGGGCGCCAAGTGGGGCGCGCTGATGGGCTGGCTCGTCAGGCAGCAGGCCTTCCGCGACAACCTCGGGTTCGGCCCGGGCGGCGAGACCGGCCCGGTCAATGACCTGGTGTGCAACACCATGGAACGCATCGGCGCCAACATCATGGGCAAGCGCATGTTCGACCAGGGCGAGGTCGCCTGGCCAGAAGACGCGCCGTTTCACACCCCGGTCTACGTCCTGACCCATACGAAACGCGAACCCTGGGTGCGCCCCGGCGGGACGACGTTTCACTTCGTCAACGACGGGCCGGAGCGCGCCCTGGCGCTGGCCCGCGCATCCGCGGGCGGTCGCGATGTTCGCATCGCGGGTGGCGCCGATGTGATCCAGCAGTACCTGAACCTGGGCGTGGTCGACGAACTGGAAATCGCCTTGGCACCCGTGTTGTTCGGTAGCGGACGGCGGCTGTTCGAGAACCTGCGCGAGCCCGCGCCGCGGTTTCGCATTGACAGGGTTCTGGATGATCCAGCCGCCACGCACTTGCGCTATGTGCGTGAGTAACAGCAGCCCGACCGCAGTGTTGTCCACCCCGCCCAGCCAACAGGAGCGCATCGATGTCCCGAACGATTACTGTCAGTCTGCCCGTAGTCGACCTGAAAGCGTCGGTGGCTTTCTACACGGCCCTCGGGTTCGTCTGGAATCCGCAGTGCAGCGGCGACACGGCGGCGCACATGACGTGGAGCGAGTCGATCAGCGTCATGCTCTTGACCCACGCAACCTGGCGCACGCTGACCACGCGCCCGATTCCGCCGAACACATCGAGCGAGGTCGGACTCAATCTCTCGTGCGAATCACGCGCGGAAGTCGATGCCATGAACCAGGCGGCCGCCGCACACGGCGGTGTGGCGGACATCAACCCCATCGAGGACTTCGACTTTATGTATGGCCGCGACTTCATCGACCCCGACGGCCATATCTGGGGTGCGAAGTGGATGGACATGTCCAGAATGTTGCCCAGCTAAACCGATGACCGCGCGACGCGGCGCGTTTTTTCGCGAGGAATCCCGGAGTGCACGTCAGCTTGCGCCAGCTCGACTTCCGATTTTCCACAACTCAGCGATGCATCATGATCGATGCCGCCGTCATCCACCCCATGCTCTGAACGACGATGCCCCCGCCTGATCCCGCCGCCACAGCGGCCGAAGTCGCCGCCGACGCTACCGCGCGCACCATCGCCGCGATCTGGCGCATCGAGTCGGCGAAAGTCGTCGCGCATGTGGCGCGCATCACGCGCGACCTGGGGCTGGCCGAGGACTGCGCGCAGGACGCGCTGGTGGCGGCGCTCGAACACTGGCCCGAACTCGGCGTTCCCGAGCGTCCTGGCGCCTGGCTGATGACCGCCGCCAAGCGCCGCGCGCTCGACCATCTGCGCCACCAGAAGCTCGCCGCGCCACGCCACGAGGCGCTCGGCCACGAGACCGATCTGCAGCACGCCATCGCCGCGCGCGAGTTCAGCGAGATGGTCGACGCGCGGCTGGACGACGACATCGGCGACGAGCTGCTGCGGCTGATGTTCACCGCCTGCCATCCGCTGCTGGCGCCCGAGACGCGCAGCGCGCTCACCCTGCGGGTGATGGGCGGCCTGTCCACCGCCGAAATCGCGCGGGCCTACCTCAAGCCCGAGGCCACCATCGCGCAGCGCATCGTGCGCGCCAAGCGCAGCCTGCTGGAGGCGCGCGTGCCCTTCGAGGTGCCGCGCGGCGCGGAACTGCAGGCGCGGCTGGCCTCGGTGCTGGAGGTGCTGTACCTGATGTTCAACGAGGGCTATGCCGCCAGCGCCGGGCCGGAGTGGACGCGCCCGGCGCTGTGCGCGGAAGCGCTGCGCCTGGGCCGCGTGCTGGCCACGCTGATGCCGCAGCAGGCCGAGGTGCTGGGCCTGCTGGCGCTGATGGAAATCCAGGCCTCGCGCCTGGCCGCGCGGGTGGATGCGCAGGGCGAACCCATCCTGCTCGCCGCGCAGGACCGCAGCCGCTGGAACCCTCTGCTGATCCGCCGCGGTCTGGACGCATTGGCGCGCGCCGAGGCGCTGCCCGGCCCGCTCGGGCCTTACGCGCTGCAGGCCGCCATCGCCGCCTGCCACGCGTGCGCCGCCAGCGTGGATTCGACCGACTGGCCACGCATCGCCGCGCTGTACGACGCGCTACTGCAGGCCGCGCCGTCACCGGTGGTGGCGCTGAACCACGCCGTGGCGGTGGGCATGGCTTTCGGCCCTGCCGCGGGGCTGGAGCTGGTAGACGCCTTGCGGGACGAACCCGCGCTGGTGCAGTACCACCTGCTGCCGGCGGTACGCGGCGACCTGCTGCTCAAGCTGGGCCGGTCCGACGCGGCGCGCGCCGAGTTCAGGCGTGCCGCGCAGCTGGCTGGCAACGCGCGTGAGCAGGCCTTGATGCAGGAACGAGCGCTGCAGTCCAGCAACGACGCGCGCTTTCGATGAGCGCGGCGTCGTTCCGGATTTTGATCGCGAAAGGCGGGCGGGTGGGAAGATCCTCGGTCGCTCAATAACCCGCGGCCAGCCCCGCCGGACGGCGACGGTCGTTGGCGCCTTCGATCGTGTGCGTCACCGGATTGACCAGGATGGCCTCGTCGGCGCCCCAGGCCGGCATGGTTTTGAACTTGTAGCCCATCTGCTCCAGAGCGGCCCGCGTCTGTGGCGTGAGATAACCCGGCTCGACGAACACCTCATCGGGATACCACTGCATGTGCACGCGCGGCGCGTCCACGGCCTGCTGCATGTTCATGCCGAAGTCGACCACGTTGAGGATGCTCTCCAGCGTGGTCGAGATGATGGTTGAACCGCCGGGGCTGCCGGTGACCATGAACACCTTGCCATGCTTCAACACGATGCTGGGCACCATCGAGGACAGCGGAATCTTGCCAGGCTGGATTTCGTTGATATGGCCTTGCACCAGTCCGAACGAGTTGGGCACGCCCGGCTTGGAGGTGAAGTCGTCCATGGTGTTGTTGAGAAAAAACCCGGTGTCGCCGGCCATCATGCCGACGCCGAACAGATAGTTGATGCTGTAGGTCACGCTGACCGCGTTGCCCTTGGCATCGAGGATGGAAAACTGCGTGGTGTGCAGGCCCTCGGGTGCGCCGAGGCTGCCTTTCACCTCGGACGAAGGCGTGGCGTGGTCTGGCTGGATCTCGCTGCGGATGCGCGCGATGTTGGCCGTGGACAGCAGGCGCCCGATCGGGTTGTGCACGAAAGCCGGATCGCCCAGATAGGTATTGCGATCGGCAAACGCGTGGCGCTCGGCCTCGACCAGATAATGCGTGGTCTGCACCGAGCCGTAGCCCCACTTGGGCAGCGGATAACCAGCCAGCACGCGCAGAATCTCGCATACCGTCTCACCCGAGCTGGGCGGCGGCGGAGTGACGATGGTGTAGCCGTGGTAGCGGCACTCGAGAGGCTTGGTCCAGACCACGCGATAGTCGCGGAAATCCTTGAGGCTGAGGATGCCGCCGTGCTTGTCGCTGGCGGTGACGATGGCCCTGGCGATGGGACCGTCGTAGTAGGCCTTGCTGCCGCCCTTCTCGATCAACTCCAGCGTGTGCGCCAGCTCGGGCTGCTTGAGCACCTCGCCGGCTTTCCATGGCTGGCCGTGGTTGAGAAAGACCGCCGCGACGTTGGGGTGCTCGGCGAAGTCCTTGGTGCGCGTGTCGAGCACCTTGATGTCGCCGGGCTGCAGCACGAAGCCGTCACGTGCCAGCTTGATCGCCGGCGCCATGACCTGCTTCAGGCTCATGGTGCCGTACTTCTTCAGCGCGGCATTGAGGCCCATGACCGAGCCGGGCACGCCCACGCCGAGCCAAGTCTTGGTGCTGCGTCCGGGTACCACGTTGCCCTGTGCGTCCTGGAACAGCGTCGGCGTGGCTTTCAGCGGCGCCCTCTCGCGGAAATCCAGGAACACGTTCTTGCCGTTGGCGAGGTGGATGGTCATGAAGCCACCGCCGCCGATATTGCCGCAGCATGGATTCACGACCGCCTGCGCATAGCCCACGGCCACGGCGGCGTCGATGGCGTTGCCGCCCTGCTTGAGGATGTTCAGCCCCACTTCGGTGGCGTAGTGCTGGTCGCTGACCACCATGGCGTGCCTGGCCAGCACCGGTTTGGCCGCCATCCACTCGGCACGCGAGATGCCGCCGGCGGTGATGTCCAGCGCGGCGCTGGACATCGACGCGCTGGATTGCGCATGCGCGGGAGTCGCGGCGTCGTCTTGCGGCGCGGCGAATGCGGGCGGGGCGAGCAACAACCCGCTCAACAGCAGGGGGATCAGGATACGCATCGGGTTTCTCCTCGACCAAACGTATGCAGCGGCATGGATACAGCAGTGCTCGATAGCGGAATCAAATGATTCCGCGATTCGAGTCAAGATACAGGATGCCCGCGATTTTGATGCGTCGCGATCACGGCCGCAGCAGGATATTCGCCGGCCACAGTCCATGTCCGAGCGCAAGGGCGGATCGTGCGGCACCGCGCGGGTGCAGCCGATCAATTCCGCGCCGACGCGGTTGACGAAAAACTCTGGGATAGCGCGGCAGGTTCAAGGCTATCTATTTTGGCATCAGCGGCATCGCGCAGCGGCGTAATACGCAGTGCCCCATTGCCGTGCGCCGTGCCACTCATGCCGCGGCCTTGGCCACGATGCGGAACGACTCGCGTGCAGCCTGCAAAGTGGTCTCGATTTCATTCTCGCCATGCGCGGCCGAGATGAAACCCGCCTCGAACGCGCTGGGCGCCAGGTACACGCCGCGCTCCAGCATGGCGTGGAAGAAGCACCGGAATGCCGCGACATCGCAGGCTGTCGCCTGCGCGTAGCTGCGCACCGGGCCGACGCTGAAAAACAGACCGAACATGCCCGGCACATGATTGGTGGTGAATGCCACGCCGGCCGCGCTCGCGGCCTGCTCCAGCCCTGCGCACAGCATCGCGGTGCGCTGCTCCAGCGCAGCATGGAAACCGGGTGCGGAAACCAGCTCCAGCATCGCCAGCCCCGCGGCCATCGCCACCGGATTGCCGCTGAGCGTGCCGGCCTGATAGATCGGCCCGGCCGGCGCGATCTGCTGCATCAGGTCGCGACGTCCGCCGTAGGCACCCACCGGCATGCCGCCGCCGATGATCTTGCCCAGCGTGGTGAGATCGGGCGTGATGCCGTACAACTGCTGTGCACCTCCGGGCGCGACGCGAAAGCCGGTCATCACTTCATCTAAAATCAGCACTGCGCCGTGTGCACTGCATAGCTCGCGCAGCGCTTCGAGAAATCCTGCGCACGGCGGGATGCAGTTCATGTTGCCGGCGATGGGCTCGACGATCACGCAGGCGATTTGATCCCCGCGCTCGGCGAACAGCACGCGTGCTGCCGGAATGTCGTTATAGGGCAGCGTGAGTGTGAGATCGGCCAGTGCCTTGGGCACGCCCGGCGAATCCGGCACGCCGAGTGTCAGCGCGCCCGAGCCGGCTTTCACCAGAAACGCATCGCCGTGACCGTGGTAGCAGCCCTCGAACTTGACGATGGTGTCGCGCCCAGTGGTGCCACGCGCCAGCCGGATCGCGGCCATGGTCGCTTCGGTACCCGAGTTGACCATGCGCAGCATCTCGATCGACGGCACCAGGCGCATGATGGCCTCGGCCATGCTGACCTCGGCCGGACACGGTGTGCCGAATGACAGCCCATCCTGGATCGCGCGTTGTACCGCGGCGCGTACGTGCACGTGGTTGTGGCCGGCGATCATCGGCCCCCACGAGCCGACGTAGTCGAGGTAGCGCTTGCCCTCGACATCCCACAGATAGGCACCCTCCGCGCGCGCGGTGAAAAACGGCTCGCCGCCCACTGACTTGAACGCGCGCACCGGCGAGTTGACGCCGCCGGGCAACCGTTCGCTGGCGTGTTGAAACAGTTCGTGATTGCTGCTCATGGCTTGGGCATCGATGAAATGAACAATTCGCTGTAGCGGCGCGCAGCGACTTCGCTGTCAGGCGCGGCAAACACGCCCGAAATCACGGCGAGAAAATCCGCGCCAGCCGCGATCAATGCTGCGCCATTGTCGGGCGTGATGCCGCCGATCGCTACCAGCGGCAAGCCGAGGTCGCGCGCATCGCGCAGCAGTTGCGGATGCGCGCGCCGCGCCTGCGGTTTGCTTGGCGACGAGTAAAACGCGCCAAAAGCGAGGTAATCCGCGCCTTGCGCCGTGGCTGCGCGCGCGCGCGCAAGATCGTCGTAGCACGACACGCCGATGATGACCTGCTTGCCCAGCGTGCGGCGCGCGCTCAGCAAGCCGGTATCGTGCTTGCCGAGGTGTACGCCATGAGCGCCCACTGCTTGCGTCAAGTCGACATCGTCATTGATGACGCACAGCGCCGCGTGCGCGTTGCAGATTTCCACCAGTGCCGCGGCCTCGGCCTGGCGCCGCGTCGCATCGCCGGACTTGTCTCGATATTGCAGCACGGTCGCGCCACCGCGCAGCGCGGCAACAGCACGCGCCAGCAGATCGGCGTGCGTGCCATCGGTGATCGCGTACAAGCCGCGTCGGCCCGCCAGTAGCGCTGGCGTCATGCGCGCATGCTGGGCATGGAGACGCGCCGAAGTTCTGCGACAATCGCCCGTTCGCCATCAACCACTGCCCCGATCATGTCCGCAACTCCGCGCAAGTTCATGTGTGTCGTCTGTGGCTACGTCTACGACGAGGCGCTAGGCATTCCCGAGGAGGGCATCGAGCCCGGCACGCGCTTCGAGGACATTCCAGACGCATGGACTTGCCCCGACTGCGGGGCTACCAAGGCCGACTTCGAGCTTGTAGAAATCGACTGAGCAAGGCCGCGCTGCGCACCCGTGCCATCACTGCACCGTGCCGTAGCGGCCCTCGACACGCAACTGCGCGCCTTCGCGTACGCCAAGGCGCTGCGCGGTGCCCGCGGCCAGTTCCAGCACGTACCGCGCCGGTTTGTTGCTCGGATAAACCTTGCACGGATCAGCGGTGCAGGGCAGCGCGTCGAGCTGCATCGCCACCAGCTTGTGCCGCGCATCGAAAAACAGAATATCCAGCGGAATCTTGGTGTTCTTCATCCAGAACCAGCGTGGCTCGGCGTGCTGGAATACAAACAGCATCGCGCTGTCGGCAGGCATCGTGGTGCGATCCATCAAACCGTAGGCGCGGCTTTCGTTCGTCGTCGCAACTTGCGTGGTGAAGCGCGTGTGCGCCAACGTCACCGTGACCACGGGCAGCGGCTTGCGTGGCGGTGAAAGTTTTTCCTGCGCCTGCGCCAGCGGCCCTGCTGCCACCAGCGTCATGGTGGCGATCAGGGCCAACATCATGTGCGTGCGATTCATGGGTGAACTCCGTGCATCTATGCGAGCCGGGAGTCTATGCCGCGTTGTGCAGTTATTGCCAGCGGCGGTGAGTGTGCTGGTTCCGCGGGTGGGTTGTGGAGGCTGTGGGGCGGGTGGGGTGCGCGGTTTTGAGCGGGGCGTGGCCGGTGAAGCGCGGCGGGAGGTGG
>JAKAWV010000040.1 GCA_021827205.1 Pseudomonadota bacterium
GTGCAATGGCAAGGCGCGCACCTGTGCATCACCGCGCGCGGACGCCTGCTCACGCGCCAGGTGGCGATGCTGTTCGATGCCTACCTCGACGCCGCGCGCAGCACGCGCTATTCACGCGCGATTTGACGGCTGCGGCTACGGCTGGCGTGGCGCACGCATACAGGATTCTCCGGCAGCGCCACAGATTCGAGCGGCCTCGGCGCAGATTCCTGGTTCGATAAGACCCAGCCGCCCATTCCGTTTTCACTTTGACGAATCACGACCATGACCGGACGCACCAGGCTGACAATCGACTATCAGGGTTTGCTCGAATACAAACCGCGGGCGGATCTGCTTGCCGGACGCGTGATCCTGATCACGGGTGCGGCCGATGGCATCGGTCGCGCCGTCTCGCTCGCTTATGCCAGGCATGGGGCACGGTTGATCCTTCTTGACTGGAACCGCAAGGCGCTGGATCACCTGCATGATGAAATATGCAATCTCGGATTTGCGGAACCGATTCTGTGTCCGATTGATTTCTCCGGCGTGACCATCGATGGTCTGCGCGATGTCGTGCGGCTTGCCGAGGAGCGCTTTGGCGCATTGCATGGCCTGCTCAACAATGCATCCTGGATTGGTGCGCTGAGCCCCTTTGAGCACTGCGAACCGAAGACATGGCTCAAGGTCATGAACATCAACCTCGCCGCGCCCTTTTTCCTCACGCAATGGTGCATGCCTCTGCTACGCAAGGCGGCCGATCCGGTCGTCGGCTTTTCACTGCACGCAACGAGTCGCGCCTATTGGGGCGGATTCGCCATGGCCAAGGCGGGTCAGGAAGCACTGCTCCATGTTCTGGCCGAGGAATATCATCTGCAGAGTTCACAACCGGTCCGCATTTTCGGCATCGACACCGGCCCGGTGATGACATCGGGACGTCGACAGCACTACCCCGGCGAGGCGCCGGGAACCCACCCCGGACCCGAGAGCGTGACAGGCTCCTATCTGTATGCCATGGGCCCCGATGCCGCCGGTCAAAGCCCACTTTTGTTGCGTCAAGGACGGGCAAGCTCAGGCTCCGCATAAAACGAAAGCCGACTTGAATCGGCTTTCGTGATTGTCGGATGCGCGTATTGCATTCGTAATTTACTTTTTCATTTTGTGGGCTGAACACCAGCCTTTGACGTGTACGTCATTGCCCGGAAACAACTGGCATGGCCCCCATTGTTCGGTTGCGGTGCCTTGATAGAACGCGCAATCACCGCAGTACTGGTTAATCTTGTGGTTGGGAAATTTAGCCTGATCGGCCTGCGCCGTATTGTCGACATAACCCAGCGCTTGCGCTTGCGGAGCGCTCGGGCTGAGATGCGGCAAACCTGAAGCGGCTGCGCGCTTGGGCATGGCTGCGAGTACAACAGCCGCTGCCGCGGTGCCTGCGGCGATCTTCAGGAAATGGCGACGCGATTGATCATTTTCTTCATGTTGCGACATTGACAACCTCCATCGGTGGCAATTGCTGCCCGTTGAATACGGCAGTTAGATTACGCCAAGTCGCAACGCGAGCATCTTGATTTGGATCAAGGTCGGATTTCTGTTTTGCACATGTTCAGCCGTCTGCCGGCGAGAGTGTTGCCGGGTGCCGTGAATTGACCCGGCAGGCTGTCGAGAAACTCCTCGAATGAGCTGCGTTCCTGGTTGGGATCAATCCCGGAGGCATGGAATCACTCGAGATCAGTTTGCAAAACCGGGCATCCTGCCGCGGTTTGCAAGCAAACGGGCGCAGCAAAGCCGCACCACCTTTGTCGCGACAAGCACTTGCGTGCTCGTCGCGGCGGCACATCCATGTGCCGGAGCGGTTTTGCAAACCGCTCTCGACGCGGTGCACGCATCACATTGCAGCGGCGAGGTAGCGATCCTTGAGGCGTACATAGTGCTGCGCCGAATAGGCGAGTTGTTCGAGTTCGCGGGCTGAGAGTTTGCGCGCGAAGCGCGCGGGACTGCCCAGCCACAGCTCGCCCGCGCCGACGCGCTTGCCGGGCGATACCAGAGCACCGGCGCCAACCATGGCGCCGCGCTCGACCACCACGCCATCGAGCACGGTGGCGTGCATGCCGATCAGGCACAAATCCTCGATCGTGCAGGCGTGCAGGATGGCGCCGTGGCCGACGGTGACGTCGCAGCCCACGATCAACGGCGCGCCGCCGGGCGTGTACGGGCCATCGTGGGTCACGTGCAGCACCGCGCCGTCCTGGATGTTGCTGCGCGCGCCGATGCGGATGAAGTTCACGTCGCCGCGTGCCACCGCAGCGGGCCAGAAAGAAACATCCTCGCCCAACTCCACGTCGCCGATCACGCTCGCAGCCGGATCGATGTAGCAGCGCGCGCCAAGGCGCGGCGCGGCATCAGCATAAGAACGCACGCAAGTCATCACATCTTCACCGCAAGGCCGCCGCGCACCATGCGCGAAGTCGTATTCTGACGCATCGTGCACGATTGGCGGAGTGATCCATGGACACCCGGGTTTCCGAATCGGAGCTGCGCGCGTTGCTCGACGCGCAGCGCATGGCATGGGCGCGCAACATGCCTGATTATGCGCAGCGCATGGATGACTTGGCGCGTTTGCGTGCGGCGTTTCAGGCGCGCTTCGCGCAGTTGGCGCAGGCGATGAGCGATGACTTCGGACAGCGTTCACGCCACGAAAGCCAGTTGTCCGACCAGATGACCGTGCTGCACGACATCGACCACGTGCGTCGGCACCTGAAGCGCTGGATGTGGCCGCGGCGGCGCTGGGCCGACGCCGCGTTTTTCCCTGCGCGCATCGAAATCCGCGCGCGCCCGCTGGGCGTGATCGGCGTGATCGCGCCGTGGAATTATCCGGTGAGTTTGGCATTGATGCCGCTGCTCGAGGCGCTGGCCGCGGGCAATCATGTGATGCTCAAGCCCTCCGAGTTGACCCCGCGCACCAGCGCGGCGCTGGCCGAGCTGATCGCGGCCGTGTTTCCGCGCGAGCGCGTGACCGTGGTGCAGGGCGATGCCGCAGTTGGCGCGGCGTTCGCGGCGCTGCCCTTTGACCATCTGGTGTTCACCGGCTCCACCGCGGTTGGGCGCAAGGTGGCGTTGGCCGCGGCCGCCAATCTCACGCCGGTGACGCTGGAGCTGGGCGGCAAGTCGCCGGCCATCATCGCGCCGGGCTACGCGCTGGATACCGCCGCCGCGCGCATCGCGCAGGGCAAACTGCTCAACGCCGGGCAAACCTGCGTCGCGCCTGATTACGTGCTGCTGCCGCGTGGCACGCGCGCGGCCTTCGTGCAGGCATCGCGTGATTACGTGCGGCGCCATTATCCGTCGCTGCGCAGCACGCCGGATTTCAGCAGCATCGTCAGTGACCGCCACTACGCGCGACTGCATGCACTGGTCGATGACGCCCGCGCCAAGGGCGCCGAAGTGATCACGCTGCCGGATGCGAACGCGCACGATGCGGCGCGGCGCGTTTTCGCGCCCACCCTGCTGCTGGATGTCGGCACGGACATGCGCGTTTTGCAGGAGGAAATCTTCGGCCCGATCCTGCCGCTGCTCGAATACGACACGGTGGAGGAAGCTGTTGCCGCGGTGAATCAGCAACCGCGTCCGCTGGCGTTGTATGTGTTCGATGACGATGCGCGCCGCGCCGCGCGCGTGCTGGAAGCCGTGCCCGCCGGCGGCGTCGGGCTCAACGATACGGTGGTGCAGTTCGCGCAAACACGGCTGCCGTTCGGCGGCATCGGTGCCTCCGGCATGGGCCATCTTCACGGCCACGCCGGTTTTGTCACCTTCAGCAAGCTGTTGCCGGTGTTTCGCCAGTCGCGCTGGTCGGGCCTCGCCTTGCTGCGCCCGCCCTATGGAAAGCTGACCGAGCGCATGCTGCGCTGGCTGGCGCGTTGAGTCCAATGCCGGGACTCGGGACTCGAGGTCCGTGAGCAGGTGCGCGTACAAGGTGTCGCCACCGGCGATGCTGCGCGACTCCAGACACGGCAGCAGCGCGGCGTCCATGGCGGCGTGCTAGTCGCGCTGCAAGCCGCCATGATGCGGCGCAACGCTTGAAATACGCGCCCTGCAGCCCCACGCCGGAAGTCCACGGAGAACACGCATGCACAACCCGTTGCTGGACGATGCCGCACTGCCCGATTTCGCCGCCATCCGCCCCGAGCACGTGCTGCCCGCGGTACAGGCGCGGCTGGATGCGCTGGAGGCCGGCATTACGGCCATCGTCGCGCCGGATACGCCGCGCGATTTCACCCATGTCCTGCTGGCCGAAGAGCGCTTGCAACAAGCGCTGGCGCGCACCTGGGCGCCGGTGGCGCATCTGCATGCGGTGGCGGATACCGCCGAATTGCGCGCGGCCTACGCCGAGGCCGAGCAGCGCATGACCAAGGTACAAGCGCGGCTGGGCCAGCATCGCGGCTTGCATGAGGCGGTGCGCGCGGTGCGCGAGCGTGCCGACTTCGCGCAACTGGACGCGGCCGAACGCGCGCTGGTCGAGCACACGCTGCGCGATTTTCGCCTCTCCGGCGTGGCGCTGGAGGAACCCGCGCGCACGCGTTTCCGCACCATCGCGCAGGAGCTGTCGCAGCTCGGCACCGGCTTCGAGGAAGCCGTGCTGGATGCTGGCGAGGCTTGGCACGAGCACGTCACCGACGAACGCGATTTGGACGGCCTGACGCCCTCGGCGCGCGATATCCTCGCCGGCTACGCGCGCGAAGCCGGCCTGGATGGATTCCTGATCACCCTACGCCAGCCTGCGGTGCAGGCGGTGCTGACCCATGCCGACAACCGCGCGTTGCGCGAGCGCGTTTACTGGGCGTGGAATACGCGCGCGTCCGATCAGGGTCCGCAAGCCGGCGAGTACGACAACTCCGCGCGCATCGCACAGATTCTGGCGCTGCGCCACGAGGCCGCGCAGTTGCTCGGATTCGCCAATGCCGCCGAGCTGTCGCTGGCCGACAAAATGGCGCCGGACGTGGCCGCGGTGCGTGCGTTCCTCGACGATCTGGTGCAGCGCGCGCGTCCGCGCGGGCGCGAGGAGCGCGAAGCCCTGCGTGCCTACGCCACGGCGGAATTGGCGCTGCCCAATCTGGAATCCTGGGACGTGGCCTGGGCCGCCGAGAAGTTGCGCGCGGCGCGCCATGCATTGGACGAGGAGCAGCTCAAACCCTACTTCCCGCTGCCGCAGGTGCTCGATGGCCTGTTCGCGATACTCGCGCGCGTGTTCGGCATCAGCCTGCGCGAATCCGGAGGGGCATCGGTGTGGCACCCGGACGTGCGCTATGCGCAGGTTTTCGATGCTGACGGTCGCTTGCGCGCGGGAATTTACCTTGATCTGTACGCGCGGCGCGGCAAGCGCGGCGGCGCATGGATGGATGTGTGCCGTTCGCGCTTCCGCGACGCACCGGACACGCAACCGCCAGTGGCGTTTCTCACCTGCAATTTCGCTCCGCCGGGGCGCGACGCGCCGGCGCTGCTGACCCACGACGATGTGCAGACGCTGTTCCACGAAATGGGCCACGTGCTGCACCACCTGCTGACCGAGGTGGACCTGCCCGGCGTTGGCGGCATCGACGGCGTGGAGTGGGACGCGGTGGAATTGCCCAGCCAATTCATGGAGAACTTCGCCTGGCAGCGCGAGGCGCTGGATCTGATCGCGCGCCATTGCCAAACCCACCAGCCGCTGCCCGCCGAGCTGTACCAGCGCATGCTGGATGCGCGTCATTTCCACGCCGGGCTGCACTTGTTGCGCCAGCTCGAATTTGCGCTCTACGACCTGCGCTTGCACGCCGAGTACGACGTGGCCCGCGGCCCGCGCACGCTGGAGCTGCTGGCCGAGGTACGGCGCAGCGTGGCAGTGCTGACGCCGCCGGCCTGGCAGCGCTTTCCGCAGGCGTTCACGCACATTTTCGCCGGCGGCTACGCGGCCGGTTACTACGGCTACCTGTGGGCCGAGGTGCTGGCCGCCGATGCCTTCGCGCGCTTCGCGGAAGAAGGCGTGTTCAACGCCGCCACCGGTGCCGCGTTCCGCCGCGAGATCCTGGCCGTGGGCGCCAGCCGCCCAGCGCAGGCGAGCTTCCGCGCGTTTCGCGGACGCGATCCCGATCCGCTGCCGTTATTGCGCAGCTACGGGCTTGCCACCTGAGAGGCGGTCGCCGACGCACTACGGCGCGCGCGCGGTCGCGGCGTTGCATCCACAAGGGAGCGGTTTGCAAAACCGCTCCGGCACATGGACGTGCCGCCGCGACGAGCACGCAAGTGCTTGTCGCGACAAAGGTGGTGCGGCTTTGCCGCGCCCGTTTGCTTGCAAACCGCGGCAGGATGCCCGGTTTTGCAAACTGATCAAGGGATCGATCCGGGCCACGCGCGGCGGCGGCATTGCTCCACCGGGTCTGGATGGCGCGGCGCAACATCTTGTTTGCGCCCCGATCCGCAATTGCGTTGGAAATGGTAATTGCGGGAAACGCAATTCCATGTCGCGGCGCCCATACGAATAAATTACATTAACGTAAAATTTATATCCAGGCGCTGTCATTGCGCGGTCATCCTGTCCTGTCAAGGTGCGCGTGTCCTGTGAATCGTCAGCACATGCCCGCCTGCGCCATTCTCACCGGTCGCACCGATTGCGGCGGCTGTATTGCCGGCGTTGCCGACAGCGCGTAGCGCTACGCATGCCTGACGCGCACCGACATTATCTGGCGCATTACAGAGAATGGCTTATCTGCCCATCGGCACAGCATTATCAAGCATAACGATCAGCAGCATTCCCAACGACCCATCGCAACCATTTAGCCCCCGCCCCGAGGAATCGACCATGCATCAATACAAGCGTTCCGCCCTGTTCTTCGCACTGGCCAGTACCGGCCTGATGTCCCTGCTGCCGCTCGGCGCCCTGGCACAGACCACGGCAGCGTCATCCAGCGCCACGGACCAGCCCGCAGCCACTGCGTCTGGCACGCCCAAACACGTGGAGAAACTCACCAAGATCGAAGTGATCGCCCGCGAGCTGACGATTACGCGCATTCCGATGCGATCGGCCTACAGCGTGTCGATTATCGGTCCTTCAGCGATCCGGTTTGCCTCGCCGATGCTCGACGTGCAAAACCTGCTCCAGCGCACCCCCTCGATCAACGTACGTACGCCCGCGCCGAATGGCGTGCGCACCAACATCACCTTCCGCTCATTCAACAGCGGCCAGTTTTCGGAAACCTTCGCGGGCGTGCCCATCAACGGCGTGTTCAATGGCGGCACCACCAATGCGGCCTCCGACCGCAACTCCATTCCGTTGACGCTCAACAACATCAGCAGTGTGAACGTTTACCGTGGCATCAACAACCCCGCGGTGAACTCGTACAACTCGCTGGGTGGCACCATCGCCTTTGAACCGCGCCAACCCGGTCCCACGCCGGATGCCTCGGTCACCATGGGGGGTGGCAGCTTCAGCACCTGGTTCTATGGAATTACCGCCAATACGGGCAGCATTGCTGGCGTGCGCAGCCTGATCAGTATTAGTCACAATACCAGCGCCGGTTGGCAGGCCAACTCGGGCAACCGCAACCTCAATATCAATTACTCCGGTGTGCTGCCCTATGCCGATGACGCGGGCGAGCTCTATGCCTACGCGATCTACAACACCAACACGGGCTTCACCCCGCACTCCCTGCCGGTGCAGTTGCTCCAGCAATTCGGCTATGGCTACGGCTGGCCGCTGAACTGGACCAACAGCTACAACAAGTCTCACGTGGGCACCTACATTCTCGGCGACAAGATGCAGGTCAACAAGGTATTTTCGTTCAACGCCAGGTTCTATGCAATCGATAAAGTCTACAACCGTGTCTCCTATGCCAATCCGGCGTTCATCCAGAGCGCGACGCAGCCGTATTTTCTGCCCAATTCTCCAACCCTGCCGCCATTCTGGATTCCAAATTATTTTTACCCAGGTTACCCGGGTTATCCCAACGGCCCCACTTACAACCCTATCATGTTCGGTGCTCCTAACGCGCTCGGGGGGTATCCGGGCATGGCCTATCACACCTACATGAATAGCGCCCAACAGACCGGCTTCATACCCCATTTCACGTTGAACCTGCCGCACAATCTGGTGAAATTCGGCGGTGCGTATTCGCATACCAAGCTGTTTTCTGCCGAATACTGGTACGGCGCCAATCCCATGCCGTTGGTCAATGGCTACAACGATGCCTGGTGGGAAAACGACTGGCGCAGTCTGGGATCAGCGTTCGTGCAAGACCAGATCAGCCTGTTCGGCGGCAAGGTGCATGTCACGCCAGGCCTGAAGTACCTGTACGCCAAGACTTATGATGAAGACCAAATCGGCTTCTTCTACCCCATCACCGGCGCCGTAT
>JAKAWV010000025.1 GCA_021827205.1 Pseudomonadota bacterium
CGCCTGCGTGAGCACCAACGCCGCACGACCCGATTTCCTCGCCATGATCGCCTCCATCAAAAGGGACGAATGAATCATGACAGGTTTTCGTCTATTACGTAACTGTATTGTTGGAACGAACTACTAGCACCGGGCGCACACGGATCCAGCAACGGATCATCCGAATCCCATGGCCAGGGCACATCCAGGCTAAAAAAGACGCCCATGCTCACGGCGGCGCCGACCACAAAACTTGCCCATGGGATCCCGATGGGACACGCAAGGAGGTCCACGGTCAACGCATGCGGATCCAGTCCATGCATGAGATTGCCGGCCAGCAGAACCGCCATCACGCCCAGCACGACAATCAGGTGCGGCAACGCCCAGCGCCAGGGCGACTCGGCGCGCTGGACCGGCAGTAACGCCATGACCCGCGCCGTGAAGCCGTCGTCATGGATCGGCTTCTCGCGTTGAGCATCGGCACGCAGCAGGGCTTCGATGGCTTCGAGCCCGCGCATGGACTTCGCGTCAGGCGCGGACGTGTTGTTCGGCAGGTTCATCGGATTCACTCTCGTTCACGGGCTCGCTCAGGTGATCGCGCAGCTTGGCCAAGGCCCGGCGGAGATGCGATTTCACCGTGCCCAGCGGGCAATTGAGGACGGTAGCCGCTTCCTCGTGATTCAGTCCAAGGTAGTAACATTGGATGATCGCGGCACGCTCCGGCGGGCTCAACCGCATCAGCATCCGCTGCACTTCGCCCTGTGCGACCAGATCCGTACCGGTTGAAGCGATGCTTTCATCGCCTGCGTCACCCGTATCCACCCCGCCGGCCGGGACGGTGCTCTTGGCGCTGCGCACATGCATCAGATAGGTGTTGTAGGCGATGCGGTACACCCAGGTGCCAAAGCGGGCTTCACTGCGGAACCGTGGCAGACTCTGCCAGGCGCGCAGGAAGGTCTCCTGCGCCAGGTCATCGGTCAGTGCCCATTGGCCGCCGGTCAGACGACGCAGAAGCGCGCGCACTGCGCCTTGGTGTGCATGCACCAATTTGGCAAATGCCTGCCGATCGCCTTGGCGCGCCCGATCCATCCAGCGCACCTCGTCCGCAGCGGCCATGGACACTCCCCGGTTCGTTTCCCTCAGGATGGATTGCCTGTCGTATCCGACGCGGCCGGAGCTTGTGGCTGGCGGCCCTCGATCACGGCCGCGAGCAGCAGCGCCAGACCGACCATCAGCGGAATCAGGCCCGCGGCCAGAACAGACGTTTCGCCGATGATCCATCCAAAGAGCATCAGACCGATACCGACCGCGGTGACGACGAGGCCACCCCGCAGCGGGGATCGGCCGGAACGGCGTCCGCCGCGGTGACCGCGGAACAGCGTGGAATTGAGGATCTCCGGCGGGATCGGCTGTCCGGTCTCGGCCAGCTTTATCAGCAACTCCTGTTGCAGACGCGCACGCCGGCTGGCGTACATCAGGCCGCCAATGATGGCGACGATCGGGATGCCCAGCGAAAAGATGGTTCCGAGGATCGGGATCAACAAGGCCTCGGCAGCGGCGCTGGTGAACATGACAAGTCTCCATGTGAGCGGTACTGCTTAGATGCCATTCTGGGCATTCTGGATGCAGGCAACGTCCACGGCATGCCCAGGCGTCTGCCTCGGCCCGGTGCGGTCCAGCATCCTCCTCCGCAGGTTCTGTCGTTGGGCGCCGCCCATGCGCTTGGTGCACTCAGCGGCAGAGGCCGTGCACGGCGTCGCGCCAGCCGGGAATGGTTGCGGCATAAACGGTCTCCATCCGTAGCCGGGATCCTCCATTGATTCCTCGCCGCGTCGTCGCTGCGCAACGTCCCGACCGCGCCCTGTGCTGCGCGCGGGCGCTCTGGCACGCCGCCCTGCAGGGCGCCGTTCTTCCGCCGCTGGCCTGCCGGCCCGCGCACACCGCGCCTCGATGCGAGTCGGCGCTACACCGCCCGGTAGACCCCAACACGTGAAGGACGCGACCATGTGCGATCAGCACAGCGATCCGAGCAACAGCAGCCGCCTGGGCACTTCGAGGCGTTTCCCCTCGACCCCCGAGGCTCACCACATGGCAGGAGAGGGGAAGGATGGCTGGGTCGTCTTTCGACGCAAACCCGGAAGCACCGAGAATCGCGATCGTCAGTCACTGAGAGTGATCGTAATCAGCAACGCTATGGCGTTTTGTCGGCAATTTTCGCTTTCACGCCTTACGGGGCCATGCGCGCCGACACACTGCTGCAAGTGGCAAGGCTCGTTCTGAAACCGGGCATTGCGCTGCGCGCCACCACCATCGCCCAACTGGGACGGTTCCGCACGCCCAACGTGGCCGTCCTCGCGGATCATCGGATCGTGGAGCGCGGGCTGTATCGTATCCGTCACCCATCCTATCCGGGCGCGCCGCTTGCATTCCTTGGCTTCAGCCTTGCGCTCGCCAATTGGCTCAGCCTCGTCGTGATCATGGGGATCTTGCTGCCGATCTATCTCAATCGCATCCACGAGGAGGAAGCTGCGCTTGCGGCGGCATTCGGTGCAGACTGCCGAGCGTATTGTCAGCATACGAAGCATCTGCTCTCGGGTGTCTGCTGAGCGGGATCAGCGCGGTGAACCATCCGGCAGCACGGACGGAAAACATCCGAGTGGCCTGGCGCGATGCTTTGGTCGGCAGTGCCTTTGCCGTCATCATGCAGGTGATCGGCGATGTCGATATACCGTGCGGCATGGCTGACCTGACCAGGGCGCTGAAGGGTGCCAGCCTTCGGCATGCGCTTCGCTGAATTGGCGAGGTGATGTCTCGGACAACCTCACGAATACGGCGGGAGGAATGATTGATGCGAGCATGGATACGATGGATGTTGCTGGGCAATGAAGGACTGCGCACGGGCTGGCGGGTTCTGATCTTTCTGATCTTGGTCAACGTGCTGTTCGTGGGCCTGCGCTTACTCTTGAACCATGCGCTGATGGCGCTGGCGCCAGGTTTTTTCGCATCCCTGAAGTCGGGCGGAAAGGCGCTGCTGACGCCAGCATTCGCGATGTTGAACGATGGTTTCCTGTTGCTGGTGTACCTGCTGGTTCTTGCCGGCATGGCGCGGCTCGAACGACGGCGCTTCACGAGCTTTGGCTTGAATGGATCACGCGCTTGGCGGCACGGCTTGTCTGGGCTGTTCTGGGGCTTCGTGATGCTCAGCGCGTTGATCGGCCTGCTTTATGTGAGCGGGCATCTGGTTTTCGGACGCATGCCACCCCTTTCGCTGGCCTTGCTCGGCTCCGGCGTCCTGTGGGCGATCGCGAGTTTGCTGATCGCGTTCACCGAGGAAAATCTGTTTCGCGGCTACTTGCTGTTCACGCTTGAGCGTGGCATCGGATTCTGGCCGGCTGCGCTGCTGCTCGCCGCCTTGTTCGGGATGGCACATGGCACCAATGCGGGCGAGACGCCCATCGGACTGTTCTCGGTGGGTTTCTATGCACTGGTGATTGCGTTGAGCATTGCCTACACGCGATCGCTCTGGTGGGCGATTGGCTTTCACGCCGCGTGGGACTGGGCGGAGTCCTATTTCTACGGTACTGCCGATAGCGGGTTCGCCTCGCGCGGCCGGCTGTTCATCGCACTGCCCAAAGGCAACGTGTATCTGAGCGGCGGGCGCACCGGACCGGAAGGCAGCGTGTTGGTGTTTGTGGTACTGGCGGCAACGGCGGCGGTGATTGCATGGACACTGCGGTGTGATCGCCGCGCGGGTCCGGATCTTGCTGCCGCCGCACAAGGTTCGCCAATGCATTGAAACCAGGTGGTTTGCCAGATGCACACATCGGCTTCCGCGCGCGGTGCGGACTACCTTTGCGGATCCGCTGGGCGCTTCATGGCCCGCCGCGGGCTATGCTCGGAGGCCGCAATGACCTGGCGCAGATATTCGATGCCTTCCTCGGGCGGGAAGAATGCGATGACATCGGCCACGGACAGGTGGTAGCGCTCGCGCAGCGCCAGAAACTCCGACTTGGCGCGTGTCATCTCGTTTTCCTGGGTGCTCGTCCCAGCGCGCTGCCGGGCGGCGCGATCCAGCGCCGCGAGTTCCTCCTGGAAGCGGCGGAAGGCATCGGGTTGGACGGGCATGACTTTCGATGTCAATCAAAACAGTGCGCCATTTTGGCACAGGATTTTCGCCCGCTCACCTCGGTGGGATTGCTGCCCTTGATGGAGTGCTACCCCGAATCGGGTAGCGACAGGTTTTATCGTCCCAGGCATGCCGGACCCATTTCCACCCACAAACATCCCCATGCACGCCGACGATTCCTCACGCCAGATCCAACTGCGACAATATGCTCCACCTCGGTAGTATTTCGAGCTACACTCAAAGACCGGGACGGAGGCTGATGTGAATCGAGATGCCATCGATTTTGCAGTCTTTCGGCCGGAAGCTTGGGCACCCGCTTGCGGGTGCTGCACATCAGATGATTGCCGTTTCCGTTGGTGGTCGATCGTGTCGCGGCAATTGCCCAAGCGCCCGGGCGGCGACGGAACTGCATCGTGCGATCACAGTCAATGTGCTGACATGCTGGAGTTGTCCAATGACGCCTCAAGCGCCTGGAAGAGATCGGTCAGACAGCCGAACCCCGAGGGTGCCGCGTGTCCCGCAAGTCCTGCGGGTACGGGAGTCTGTCGTCATGCGCGCATCCAGCCAGGCGGTAGTGCAGTCCGCACGGCGCGATCACTGCAGGACATTTCATCTCGAGAACGAATCGCCAAGAGGATTCAAACGTCTGGGGCTGCCTGGTGTTCCGGGAACGAGCGCTGACAAGCAGACCAGCATAACTGACGAGTGCAGCCGCCCGACCACTTGCCGGACGGCATCCTTCAAACCGGTAGCCCCTTTTCGAGGAGACAGCGCATGGCCAAGCAAAGCAGTCAGAAATTCATTGCGCGCAATCGCGCGCCGCGGGTGCAGATCGAATACGACGTCGAGGTCTACGGCGCGCAGAAGAAGGTACAGGTGCCATTCGTGATGGGCGTGATGTCCGACCTGTCCGGCGCCAACAATGCCGAGCTGCCAGGAATCGAGGAGCGCAAGGCGATGGAGATCGACGTCGACAACTTCGACAGCCGTCTGCAGTCGATGAAGCCACGCGTATCCTTCGCCGTACCCAACACGCTCACCGGCGAGGGCAACCTCAGCGTCGATATCACCTTCGAGAGCATGGACGACTTTTCGCCGGCCGCGGTGGCGCGCAAGGTCGGCGCAGTGGCCAAGTTGCTGGAAGCACGCACCCAACTCGCCAACCTCAGCACTTATATGGATGGCAAGGCCGGCGCCGAGAAGCTGATCGCCCAGGCGATCAACGACCCTGCGCTGCTGCAATCACTGGTGTCGGCGCCCAAGCCGGGCGATACCGGCAAGGACGGGGAGTAAGCAACCATGGCAACCGAGAAACTGGCCGAGAAAGGCGCCGCCACCGAAACCCGCGAGTCGGGCGATTTCGCCGCCTTGTTGAGCAAGGAGTTCAAACCCAAGAGCGAGCGTGCCAAGGAAGAAGTGGAATCCGCTGTACGCACGCTGGCGGAACAGGTGCTGAGCAAGTCGGACATCGTGTCCGAAGATGTCACCCAGACCATCAACGCCTACATCGCGGAGCTGGATCGAAAGATCAGCGAGCAGCTCAACTTGGTCATGCATCACGCCGACTTTCAGAAGCTTGAAAGCGCTTGGCGCGGTCTGCACTACCTGGTCAACAATACCGAGACGGATCAGCAACTGAAGATTCGCGTGATGAACGTCTCCAAGAAAGAGCTGGCCAAAACCTTGAAGCGCTACAAGGGCACCGCGTGGGACCAGAGCCCGATCTTCAAGAAGATGTACGAAGAAGAATACGGCCAGTTGGGTGGCGAGCCATACGGTTGCTTGGTCGGCGATTACTATTTCGACCACAGCCCGCCCGATGTCGAGCTGCTGGCCGGGATCGCGCAGGTGGCCGCTGCTGCGCACGCGCCGTTTCTTGCGGCGGCCAACTCCACGCTGATGGGCATGGATAGCTGGAACGAACTGTCCAATCCACGCGATCTGGCCAAGGTTTTCTCGACCCCGGACTACGCCGCGTGGCGCTCGCTGCGCGAATCGGAAGACGCCCGCTATATAGGCTTGGCCATGCCGCGCACACTGTCGCGCCTGCCTTACGGGGCGGCCACCAACCCGGTGGAAGAGTTCGATTTCGAGGAAGACACCGCGGGCGCCAATTCTGCCAAGTACACATGGCAGAACGCCGCCTATGCGATGGCGGTCAATATCAACCGCTCCTTCAAGGCCTATGGCTGGTGCTCGCGGATTCGCGGTATCGAGTCTGGCGGTGCGGTTGAAGGCTTGCCGGTGCACAGCTTCCCCACCGATGACGGTGGCGTCGACATGAAGTGCCCCACCGAAATCGCCATCACCGATCGGCGCTCGGCCGAGCTGGACAAGATGGGCCTGATGCCGCTGGTGCATCGCAAGAACTCGGACATGGCCGCGTTCATCAGTGCGCAATCGCTGGCCAAGCCCGAGGAGTACGACGATCCCGATGCCACCGCCAATGCCGCGCTCAGCGCGCGCCTGCCCTATCTGTTTGCAGCGAGCCGCTTCGCGCATTACCTGAAATGCATCGTGCGCGACAAGATCGGTTCGTTCAGCTCGCGTGATCAGATGCAGAGCTGGCTGACCAACTGGATCATGCAATACGTGGACGGCGATCCGGACAATTCAGGCGAGGAGACCAAGGCGCGCAAGCCACTGTCGGCCGCCGAAGTGGTGGTCGAGGAAGTGGAAGGCGCACCCGGCTACTACACCTCGAAGTTCTACCTCAAGCCGCATTACCAGCTTGAGGGTCTGACCGTGTCGTTGCGTCTGGTTTCGCGCCTGCCGTCGGCGGCGAAGGCCTGACGACCGGCACTGTTGTGATCGCGTCGCCGGGACATGCAGCGTTCCCGGTGACTGCTATCCAAGCTGCACCCGTGCAGTTGTGGCGCAAGTGCAAGAGGCAAGTCTGGGCCGGGACGATGTGCTGCCCCGTGCCAATTCAATCATCCATCGCATAACCGAGGAGAATCGTTGATGTCATTCGACATGCATATCAAGTTTGGAGCCGGCAAGCTCAAAATCGAGGGTTCATCCGCCCATTCCAAGCACAAGGGTGAAATTCCGATCCTGGCGTGGTCGTGGGGCGCCAGCAATAGCGGCAACCTGCATGGCGGCGCCGGTGCCAGCGGCGGCAAGGCCAACGTGCAGGACATATCAATCACCAAGTATATGGACGGCTGTTCCAATGCGCTGCTCAATGCCGTTTGTACCGGCGCGCGTATTGATACCGCCTGGCTGTATGTGACCAATGCCACCGGTGTGCAGACCGATTTCCTTACCCTCGAGTTGAGCGAAGGCATTTTGCTGACATCGTGGTCTACCGGTGGCAGCGGTGGCGAGGATCGCCTTACTGAGAACATCACGCTGCACTTCGGCAAGTTCAAGTTCTCGTTCCAGCCACAGGACGACAAGGGCGCCGCAGATGGCGGCAAGAAGGAATTCACCTACGACATGCAGAAAGTCGAATCGACCTGACGGGTCAGCGTTGGCTCGATCAGGATTGGCTTGGCGTTGTGCAGCGACCTTGTTCCACCACCGCGAATACCCGAGTGTGGCCATGAGCCCGGAAAACATGCTGAAGGAAGGCCTGTTGGGCGAGGCGCTGCAGGGGTTGACCGCGCAGGTGCGCGGCAACCCGGCCGATGCCAAGGCTCGCGTGTTTCTGTTTCAACTGCTGGCCTTGCTGGGGCAGTGGCAGCGCGCGCAAAACCAGTTGCAGGTCAGTGGCGAACTGGATGGCATCAACGCGCTGATGGTTGGCGCCTACTCGCGTGCCTTGCACGGTGAAGTTGAGCGCAGCGATGTGCTCGCCGGCCGGCGTTCGCCGCTGATCATCGGCGAGCCGGCGCAATGGCTGGCGCTGTTGTTGCAGGCGTTGAAGCTGGTGGCTGAAGGCCGCTGCGCGCAGGCCTTGCCGCTGCGCGCGCAGGCCTTCGAGGAGGCCGAGGCCATTGGCGGCAGCATCGATGGCACGCCATTCGAATGGATCGCCGATGCCGATCCGCGCTTCGGCCCCTGTCTGGAGATCACTCTCAACGGTGGCTATGGCTGGGTACCTTTCTCGCGCATACGCGAGATCAAGTTCGAGGCGCCCACGGATCTGCGCGACAAGGTATGGGCGGCCGTGCAGGTGACATGGAGCAATGGCGGACAGGCGGTCGGGTTTGTTCCCTGTCGCTACCCCGGCTCCGAGACCTCCGCCGACAGCGAGATCGTGCTGGCGCGCAAGACCGACTGGCTGGACCTCGGCAACGAGTGCTTCGTGGGCTCCGGTCAGCGCATGCTGACCACGGATGCCGGCGATTACCCGCTGCTGGATATCCGCACCATCACCTTCAATCAGGCCTGAGCGGGAACGGCGCGCATCATGGCGGAATTGACTACCCAGGAACGACTGCAGCCCTCGCTACTGGATCGCCTGACCGACGACGAGCCCGGCAAGTCCGACGAGAGCCGCGAGCGGCGCGTGATTTCTGCCACGCGTTTGCGCGATTGCGTCACTCGCGACATTTCATGGCTGTTGAACTGCGTCAACATGGATATCGACGGGGAGTTGGCCGATTACCCGGAAGTGCGGCGTTCGGTGCTCAATTTCGGTATCCCGGATCTTACCGGCATGGCCATGTCGGGCGTCGATGCCGGCATGCTGGAGCGCCAGATCAGGGAGGCGATCCTCGCTTTCGAGCCGCGCCTCACCGCGAACACCCTCAGGGTGTTGGTCAATATCGACAGCAAGCGCATGGACCGCCAAGGCCTGATCTTCAATATCGACTCCGAGATGTGGGCGCAACCGATTCCGCTCAATCTGTATCTCAAGACCGAGGTGGATTTGGAGACGGGTCGCTTCAACGTGTCGGAGGGCTTCGGCTGAGCACCATGGACCCGCGTCTGCTGCGTTACTACAACCGCGAGTTGCAGCACGTCCGCGAGATGGGCGCCGAGTTCGCGCGCGAATACCCCAAGATCGCAGGGCGTCTGGGCATGGAAGGCTTCGAGTGCGCCGATCCGTATGTGGAGCGGTTGCTCGAAGGTTTTTCCTTTCTTGCCGCGCGCGTGCAATTGAAGCTCGATGCGCAATACCCGGTGTTCACCCAGCACCTGCTGGAGATGATCTACCCGCATTATCTCGCACCGGTGCCGTCGATGGCCGTGGTGCAATTGCAACCTGACCCCAAGGAAAGCGCGTTGGCGACCGGCTACACGGTGGCGCGCAATACCGCGTTGCGCAGCCTGATCGCGCAGGACGATCGCACCGCGTGCGAATACCGCACCGCGCACGATGTCGTGCTGTGGCCGCTGGAACTGAGCGAGGCCAAGTACTTCGAGACGCCTGCCGCGCTGGCCGCAGCGGGGATCACGATTCCCGCTGGCCAGTTTGTGCGCGCCGGCTTGCGGCTCAAGTTCACAGTGACCGGCGGGGTGCAAGCCAACATGCTGGCGCTGGATCGACTCCCGGTATTCATCGCCGGTGCGGATGAATTGCCCAAGCGTTTGTACGAGCAACTGCTGGGCAATGCCGTGGGTTACTCCTTGCGCGTGAGCGATGGCAGCGGCAGCAACAGTGTCTGGTATGACGCCAGTCAGATCCACAGCCGCGGCTTTGATGACAGCGAAGCCTTGCTGCCTTACACCGAACGCTCGTTCAGCGGTTACCGCCTGCTGCAGGAGTATTTCGCTTGCCCCGAGCGTTTTCTGTTCGCCGAGTTCACCGGTTTGCGTGTGCCACTGGCGCGCGCGAAGGGCAATGCGTTCGAGATCACCGTACTGTTTGATCGCAGCGTGTCGCGCCTGCACAACGCCGTGGATGCGAGCAACTTCAGACTGTTCTGCACGCCGGCAATCAACCTGTTCCCGCGCCGTGCGGACCGTATCCATCTGCAGCAGGGCAAGACCGAATATCACATTCTTGCCGATCGCACGCGGCCGATGGATTTCGAGATCCACAGCGTCAGCGCCGTGGAAGGTTTCGGCGATCGTCAGGAGCCCGAACAGCGCTTCCAGCCGTTCTACGGCTGCGATGAGCGCACCTGGCATAGCGGCCAGTCCGCCTATTACACGATACGTCGTGAGCCGCGCCTGCTGTCGGCGCGGCAGAAGCAGCGCGGCGCGCGTTCCAGTTATGTCGGCAACGAAGTATTCATCGCCCTGGTGGACAGCAAGGAGGCGCCGTACTCCACGCAACTGCGCCAGATCGGCATGCAGTTGTTGTGCACCAACCGTGACCTGCCGTTGCAGATGCCGGTCGGCAAGTCAAAGACTGATTTCGAAATCGACACAGGCGCACCCGTACGGTCGATCCGCTGTGTCGCCGGCCCTACCAAGCCGCGCGCGCCGGTGGCGACCGGCGAGACCGCGTGGCGGCTGATCAGCCACCTGCAACTGAATTACGCGTCACTGCTCAGCGAAGGCAATGATGGCGGAGCCGCAGCACTGCGCGAAATGCTGACGCTGTATTGCGACGAGTTCGATGCCGGCACGCGGCGCCAGATCGAAGGGGTGAAAGCCGTCAGTTCGCAACCGGTGGTGCGGCGTGTACCTGCATCGGGTCCGATCACTTACGGCCGTGGCCTGGAGATCACGCTGACTTGCGATGACGGTGCTTTCGAGGGCACCGGAGCCTTTCTGCTGGGCTCGGTCATGCAGCATTTTTTCGCGCGTTATGTCTCGATCAATTCATTCACCGAGACGGTATTGCGCACCCTGGAACGCAACGAGGTGGCTCGATGGCCAGCCCAGCTCGGCAAGCGCCAGACCCTGTAGCGCTGCAGGCCGCGCTGCGGGATCACCCGCAAAGCTTCGAGTTTTTCGAGGCCCTGCGACGACTTGAGTGCGCGTTTCCAGAACGCCCGCGACTGGGCCGATCCACCAAGCCGACCGAGGACGCGGTGCGCTTGTGCCAGACGCCGTCACTGGCGTTCGCACCGCGCTCGATCGATGCTTTCGAACCCGCCAGCGCGGGCGCGCCGGCGCGATTGCGTGGCTTGTTCTTCGGCCTGTTCGGACCGAATGCGCCGTTGCCGCTGCACCTGACCGAGTACGTGCTCGATCGTCAGCGCAACGCCAAGGACTCGACCTTCATCGCCTTTGCCGACATCTTTCATCACCGCATGTTGAGCCTGTTTTACCGCGCATGGGCCGATGCGCAACCCACGGTGCAACTGGATCGTCCGGCCGAGGATCGCTTTCGCTTGTACATGGGCGCCTTGGTGGGCTTGTCTACCCCGGGCTTGGGTGATCGCGATGCCTTGCCGGATCAATACAAACAATTTTTCGCGGGGCGCTTGTTAGCGCAGGCGCGCAATGCGGATGGTCTGCGCAACATGGTCGAACACTTTTTCGGAATCCCCGTGCGCATCGTCGAATTCGTCACCGAGTGGATGCGCCTGCCGGCCAGCGCCCATCTGCGTCTGGGGGGGTCAGGTGAGGTCGCCAGCATGGGGCGCACCGCGGTGATGGGCAGTTATGTATGGGGCGCGCAGCAACGCTTTCGCCTCAGGCTGGGGCCACTGTCACGCGAGCAGTTCAACAATTTCCTGCCGGGTGGCGAGGCGCTGCGGCAATTGCTGGCGACGGTCAAGACCTATGTGGGCGAAGAAAAAGCCTGGGATGTGCAGCTGGTCTTGAACAAGGCCGAGGTGCCGGCCACGCGGCTGGGGCAGACGGGACGCATGGGCTTGTCCACCTGGATGGGTCGCCTGCAGCAGGCCGCGGATGCGGATCACGTCGTATTGAAACCGGTGGGATGACGCATGTCAGTGCATCCACCATGGATCGATCACCACCACTTCATGCCGCCTGCCAAGGCGCGCGCGTAGTCTGATGGGCCACGCGGCCCGCGAGGATAGATGCATATGGCAGAGATCAGTCGCAGCGCCTTGTTCGGCAAGCTCAACAAGCTGGCCTATCGAGGTATCGAAAGCGCCACCGTGTTCTGCAAGCTGCGGGGCAATCCTTACGTCGAGCTGGTGCACTGGATCCATCAGATCCTGCAATTGCAGGACTCGGATCTGCACCGCATCGTCAAGCAGTTCAACCTCAATCCATCCAATCTCGCGCGCGATGTCACCGACGCACTGGATCGCCTGCCGCGCGGCTCGACGTCCATCTCCGATCTGTCCAGCAATGTCGAGGAAGCGGTCGAGCGTGGCTGGGTGTTCGCCACGCTGATGTTTGGCGAGGCGCAGGTGCGCACCGGGTATCTGATCATCGGCGTGCTGCGCACGCGCCACCTGCGCAACGCACTGGTCGGCATCTCGGCGGAATTCGACAAGATCAAACCCGAGGCACTGAGCGAGAAGTTCCGCGAGGTGGTTGAAGGTTCGCCGGAAGACAAGCAAAGTGCCTCCGATGGTTTCCATATGGGCGGCGCAACGCCCGGTGAGGCCAGCGGCGCCATGGGTCCGGCGCAGATGGGCAAGCAGGAGGCGCTGCGGCAATTCACCGTTGACCTCACCGAGCAGGCACGCAGCGGCAGGCTCGACCCCATCGTCGGGCGTGACGAGGAAATCCGCCAAGTGGTGGACATCCTCATGCGCCGCCGCCAGAACAACCCGATGCTGGTCGGCGAGGCGGGGGTGGGCAAGACCGCCGTGGTCGAGGGTTTCGCCCTGCGCATCGTCGCGGGTGACGTGCCGCCCTCATTGAAGGACGTCGAGCTGCGCACGCTCGATGTTGGCCTGCTGCAAGCCGGCGCCAGCATGAAGGGTGAATTCGAAAACCGCCTGCGTCAGGTGATCGAGGAAGTGCAGTCCTCGCCCAAGCCCATCATCCTGTTCATCGATGAGGCGCACACCTTGGTCGGTGCCGGTGGCGCGGCCGGCACCGGCGATGCGGCCAACCTGCTCAAGCCCGCACTGGCACGCGGCAACCTGCGCACGGTCGGCGCCACCACCTGGGCCGAATACAAGAAGCACATTGAAAAAGACCCGGCGCTGACGCGCCGCTTCCAGACCGTGCAAGTAGACGAGCCCAGCGAGGAAAAGGGCATCCTGATGATGCGCGGCGTTGCCAGCGTGATGGAAAAACACCATCGCGTGCAGATTCTGGATGAGGCGTTGGAAGCCGCAGTCAAGCTCTCGCATCGCTACATTCCGGCGCGGCAGTTGCCGGACAAGGCGGTGAGCCTGCTCGACACGGCCTGCGCGCGCGTGGCCATCAGCCAGCATGCGGTGCCCGCGGAGGTGGATGACACGCGCAAACGCATTCAGGCGCTGGAAACGGAATTGGCGATCATCGGCCGTGAAAAAGTCGTGGGAGTTGACGTGGCCGAGCGTGAGGCCGCAGCCGGCGAAAAACTGGCTGTGCAAAAAGTGCGACTGGAAAAGCTTGAAATCGACTGGCAGGCCGAGAAGGCACTGGTCGAAAAAATCCTCGATTTGCGCGCGCATTTGCGTGGCGATGTGGCGACAGTGGAGGGCACTGGCAGCAAGCTGGAGCAGACCGTCAAGGCCGAGGCTGAAGCGGTGGCGCCGCCGGCGCTCGACGAGGCCGAGCGTGCCACGGCGCTGACGGAATTGCAGGGTCTGCAAGCGCAACTGACCGAGTTGCAAGGCGAGACTCCGCTGATTCTGCCAACCGTGGATTACGTGGCGGTGGGTTCCGTGGTATCCGACTGGACCGGCATTCCGGTCGGGCGCATGGTCAAGAGCGAGATCGAGACGGTGATGAACCTGGCCAGCCTGATGGGCGCGCGCGTCATCGGTCAGGACCATGCCATGGAGATGATCGCGCGGCGCATCCAGACCTCGCGTGCCGGGCTGGATAATCCCAGCAAACCCATTGGCGTGTTCATGCTGGCCGGTACCTCGGGCGTGGGCAAGACCGAGACCGCGCTGGCCCTGGCCGAAGCGTTGTACGGCGGCGAGCAGAATCTGATCACCATCAACATGAGCGAATTTCAGGAGGCGCACACCGTTTCCACGCTGAAGGGCGCGCCCCCAGGCTATGTCGGTTACGGCGAGGGCGGTGTACTCACCGAGGCGGTGCGTCGCAAGCCGTATTCGGTGGTGCTGCTGGACGAGGTAGAAAAAGCCCACCCCGATGTGCATGAAATTTTTTTCCAGGTATTCGACAAAGGCGTGATGGAAGATGGCGAGGGCCGCTCCATCGATTTCAAGAACACACTGATCCTGCTCACCACCAACGCCGGTACCGAGCTGATCGCCGGCCTGTGCAAGGATCCGGATCTGATGCCCGATCCCGAAGGCATGGCCAAGGCCCTGCGCGAGCCGTTGCTGAAGATTTTTCCGCCAGCCCTGCTGGGACGTCTGGTGGCGATTCCGTACTACCCGCTCAGTCCCGAGATGCTGGGCAAGATCGTCAAGCTGCAGCTCAACCGCATCAAGAAGCGCATCGAAGGCCGCTACAAGATCCCGTTCGACTGCGGCGACGACGTGGTGAAGCTTGTGGTCGAGCGCTGCACCGAGAGCGAATCGGGTGGTCGCATGATCGACGCGATCCTGACCAACACCATGCTGCCAGACATCTCGCGCGAATTCCTCAACCGGATGATCGAGGGCAGGTCGATATCGGGCGTCAAGGTAAGCGTGCAGGACGGCGAGTTCGCCTACGCATTTGCCTGAGGCCGTCCCGCGGACCAAGGTTTGACTTCAGCACAAAGGGAGAAAGCGGATGAACGGACATAGCAGCTGTTATCTGGTGATCAATGCCGTGCAACCACCTACTACCGCTACATCAAGAAATACTCCGACGCCCAGGAAAAGGCTTTCATTGTGGATGCCAAGCTGGCCGAGGTCGCTGGAAACGCCAACTTGGCCAATACGGTCCGGGTGGGGGCCATCCAGCGCAAGCAGGCGCAGCCTTCCAATGGCACGGAGATTTGAGGTCGATCCGGTCGGCGCGGGAGGGGCGGGTCGTTACCCTGCCTGCGCTTCCTGCCGGGCAGCGGATCGAGGGTGTGGTCAGGTACTGGGGCAGGAGGAGCAAGTCGCATGGGCCTGATCGTTCTCTGGGCGGAAGCCGATCACAAGAACCGCGCCGAACTGTTGGCCAAGACCTACGGCACCACGGCATACAACATCACTGACACCGAGCCGGTGAGCGTGCCCAACATGGACACGCTGACCTTCTGGGGACATGGCGATGCCTACAAGTTCTGCTCCATGGACGAGGACGAGTTCCTCGCCATGGTGCTGGCCTGGAAAAAGGCGAACAAGCAGATCTCCACGGTGGAGATGATCTCCTGCAATTTGCGCCACCGGATGGGCAACCAGCGCGAATCGTTCACGGCGAAAGTGATTGCGAAGATCAAGCGAAAGCACGCGGACATCCGGTTCAAGGCGTTGCCGGTTGCCAGGAGCGGGATGGGCGTGACCTGCGAGAACTCGATCCTCAAGTGGCAGCCATCGAGCCAGACATGGGCCTATTGCGCCACGCCTGGCAAGGAAGACCGCTACATGTGGGCGGTCTGCAAGATGCTGGAGGACCGCATGCCGCCGCGCGGTGACCGTGATGGTTATGTGCGCGCCTACAACCAGTTGCTCGGAGAGCAGTTCACGCTCAAGCACAAGTTCGGCAAGGACAAGCTCGGATCGATCGTGATGGAACCGTGTTCGCTGAGCAACATGCTGTGCGTGGCCAACAATGCCCATGTGTCGACGGGCACCATCGGCACGCTGCGTTGGTCCCTGGTGGACATCAAGTAGAGCTGGCCGAGGTCAAGGAGGTGGCAGTCGATGTTGCAAGCGAGTCCGGAAGCCGTGTGCCGGCCGCTGTTGTCTTCCGTGGCCCGGATTGTTCGGTCGGGTGACCGTCTTGCCGATGAATCTTGAACTGATATTTGACAGGTGACCGCTATGCCTCTAGCAATAGACAAGCCACTACTCGCCTCGGACATCATGGAGGCCCGCGAATTGAAGGATGGAAAGATATTCCTGCTGAAAGGCAGGGATGGAAGCAGCCTCGTATTGAAGGCTGAGCCCAAGGTCACAGGCGACAAGATCAAGGCGACGGCGCCCGTGCTCAAGGCCATCGATGCCAGCGTGAAGATGAAGCCGCTCACGCAGTCGGAAGTCCTGCAACTCAAACAGTTCCTGCGGTCGTGGAGGATGTACGTCGAGTTCGTCAAGGCCGTCTGTCGCAGAGATACCAATCTGCCCATCTCGGAGGATGAGAAGAAGAGCATGGATGCACTGGAGGCCTGCATTAATAAGTACGGCCCCGTAAGTGCAAGTGGTCGATCAGACATTGCCAAGATGAGTTACACGCAAATGTCCACGTTGAGCGTGGCCCTGAAGGTGGAGAACAAGCCATCCAATGACGCCTCATGGGACGAAGCACGTTCCATCTTCGGCCAGTTCGTCAAGACGCTCAACAAGTCAGGGGGGCTGGAGAAGCTGGGCCAGATTGCCGCCGGAGATTTCTTCATCGGCAACCAGGATCGTTTCGTGACCGGGGGCGAAGCCGCGAAGATCAGGCTCCATGGTGAAAGGCACACACTCAAGGTCATCATCAATCTGGGCAACGTGATCATCGTCCAGGATGCCAAGGGCAAGTCGCGCCCCTCGATGCTCGACTACATGGATCCAAACACCGAATTCCTGGATTTGAAGCAGACACTGTCCACGATGGAGCGGTCGCAGGAATGGCCCATGCGGGTGCTGCTGGACAGGACAACCCGGCATGCATTTGCTGAAAATCTTGTCGATGATCTTGAGTACATCCTCCAACCCGAAAAAAGCCTGTTCGGCTTCAACAAGCTGGGTGGATCCCGCGCGTCAAATCGCGTCAACGATGGCATCAAGGCGGGCATCAAGGCCATGATCAAAAGTCTTGGCGCGCGTCAAGCCAAACTTTCGCCATTGATCCAGTCGTACTACGCCGAGCTGGCCAAGGCGAAGGTGTGAGGAGGCGGAATTGAGAGTAGTCAATCGAGGCCTGACCCCATGAATACATCCTGGACGCAGCCGGAAGTGATTGTCGAGAGGTGCGCCAAACCGCCGAAGATCGCTTGCCTGCATCATTGGGCTGCGTATGTGATTTACAAGGGCTCGCCTATCGGGCTGGCAAAGAACATCAGCGACAGCATCAAGGTGGGCAGGTGGAAGCACAGTGACCTGAAGCAACAGCAGCGCGATGTCGATACCTTATCTGGCCAATGCCGGAATGTCCGCGCAAGGAGCTGAAGCTGTTGCGCGGCTCATTCGCAACGGGGCTTTCGATGGCGAGATGTACACCCAATTGTCGCCACAGGACGCCGCCATCCTCGACGGGCTCGAAAACGATCTGCATATCGAAGCCGGACATTGCATCAATTTTTTGAGGAGTGTCAGTCATGCAACCCGCCGCTCGCCTCACTGATCTGCATGTCTGTCCGATGGTCACCGTGCTGGTGCCGCACGTTGGCGGCCCCATTTCTGCGCCCGGTGCACCGACGGTGTTGATCGGTGGTCTGCCGGCAGCGCGCATCGGCGACATGGCGGTTTGCGTGGGGCCACCAGACAGCATCGTGATGGGCTCGCCTACCGTGCTGATCGGCGGCTTGCCGGCGGCGCGGATGGGCGACAGTACCGCACACGGCGGAACAATCGTGCTCGGTTGCTTCACCGTGATGATCGGCTGAGCGGGACGCGCGGCGCATGCCTCGATCACTGACCACCACGCACCCGCGCAAACAGCCGGCACGCCAGCCGCAAGCGGCGTTCGCGACGCTGTTGCAAGAAGCCATCGCCAGCCATCAAGCGGGTGATCTTGATGGCGCCGAGCGGCTGTATGGCGAGGTGCTGCAATTGCAGGTGGCACAGCCGGACGCCCTGCATTTTCTCGGCGTGCTGCATCATCAGCGCGGGCGCAGCGAGGCGGGCGTCGAGCTGATTCGCAGCGCAATCAAGATCACTCCGCGCCATCCGGATGCGCACAACAACCTCGGCAACATCCACAAGGAATGCGGGCGTTTGCGCGAAGCCGAGGCTTGTTATCGGCGTGCGCTCGAATGTGGCCCGACGCACCACAATGCCCTGAGCAATCTTGCGGTGGTGCTGGAGGCGCAGGAGCGGCCCGAGGAGGCGTTCCAGGCCTACACCCGACTGCTGCGGCAGGCGCCGCAGTTCGCGCATGGGCATTACCTGCTGGGTCGTTTCCTGCGGCAGTTCGCGCAGAACGTCGGGCATATCGAGCAATCTGCGGAACACTTTCGCAAGGCTTGCCAACTGGATGGCAGTAATGTGCGCGCGCTGCAGGCGCTGGGTGAGTCGCTGTACCTGCTCGGGCGGCAGGACGAGGCGGTCGCGGTGTATCGGGACTGGCTGGCGCGCGAGCCGGACAATCCGGTACCGCGTCACATGCTGGCGGCGTGCGGTGGGTCGGCGGTTCCTGCGCGCGCCGACGACGACTACGTACGCGATGTGTTCGATGCATTCGCGGACAGTTTCGACGAGCAGTTGCTGAGGAATCTCGATTACCGCGCGCCACAGGTGCTCACCGAGGCTTTGAGCAGGTGCTTAGGCGCGCCGGCGGCGGCGCTGAATATACTTGATGCAGGTTGCGGGACCGGCTTGTGCGCGCCGTTGATCCGCGCGCATGCACGGAGGCTGGTGGGCGTGGATCTTTCGGGCGGCATGGTGGAGAAGGCGCGCGCCCGTGGCGGTTACGACGAACTGGTCGTCGCGGAACTCACTGCGTACCTGTGCGCGCAGCCAGCCACCTATGACGTGATTGTCTCTGCCGACACCCTGGTTTATTTTGGCGAGTTGCGGCCGGTGCTGTCGGCCGCGCATGCGGCGTTGCGGCCCGGTGGCCGAGTGGGTTTCACGCTGGAGGCGCTGGAAGGCGATGCGGAGTGCAGCGAGTTGTCGGCCAGCGGCCGCTATCGCCATACACGGGCCTGCGTACAGCGGGTGCTGGACGTGGCAGGCTTTCGCGAGGTGAATATCAGCGCCGACACGCTGCGCCGCGAGGCGGGCAGGATGGTGGCGGGTTGGGTTGTCGTGGCGTGCCGCGGAGTAATCTAGATCATGGTCGGACGCTTGCACGCCGGGATCGAATCCTGCGATTGCGCAGCCGGGGGGCGTGTTCTGCCGGAGCTGGATGTGCAACAGTCAACGCGAGTGGCGCGCGCTGTCGGGTGGCCGCGCACGTGGGTTGCGCGCGCGCATGAACCCTCCCGATCAGGCCCGGGTCGTGGCGGGTTGCCGATCAAGCATGCCTGGTGCCGGCTGGCACAGCGCAGCACCTTTGCGGAGATTTGACCGATGGCCTATGCGATCACCCTGACGACCGATCTTGGCGGCGACACGTTGCTGTTCCGACGCATGCACGCCCGCGAGCATCTGGGGCAGCTATTTTCCTATCGCGTGGAGATGCTGAGCACGGACCAGGCAGTGGATCTGCGCAAGCTGCTAGGCACGCCGATGACGGTCAACCTGAAGCCCCCCGGGGGGGGAGAGCGCTACTTCAACGGCATTGTCGGTGCCGCCGAGCAGACCGGGTTCGAAACCGTCGGGAAGGTGCGCTATGCGACCTACGCCGTGACCCTGGTCCCCAAGCCCTGGCTACTGACGCGCAAGGTGGATTGCCGCATTTACACCGCACTGAGCGTGCCCGACATCGTCAAGCAAATCCTGGGTGAGTTCGGCTATGCCGATGTGGATGTCAATCTCAGTGGCAACTACGCCGCCCGCGATTACTGCGTGCTGTACCGTGAGAGCTACTTCAACTTCATCAGCCGCTTGATGGAGCAGGAGGGCATTTACTACTTCTTCACGCATACCGCCGACAAGCACACCATGGTGCTGGCGGACGCCAGCAGTGCCCATGTGGCGGTCGCGCCATTCGCGACGATTCCTTACTGCCCGCCGACGCAGCGCGGCAGTCGCGAGGCAGCCAGCGTGAGCGCATGGACCACGGCGCGCTCGGTCAATGCGCTCAAGTGCGAGCTGACTGATTTTGACCCGATGGCACCCACGGCCGCGCTGCTTGTCACCGCCTCGGTCGATAACGGGGTCGACTATCACAATCTCACCGAATTGACAGTGTTCGACTTCCCCGGCGACTACACCAGCGCGGAAAAATCCAGTACCGGCCAGCGATACGCGCAAGTGCGGACGCAAGCACTGAACGCGCAGCACCTGACCCATGCCGGCAGCACCGATGCCTGGGGCTTGGCTACCGGCAACCTGTTCACCCTCAAGGATTTCCCGCTCCAGGAATTGAACCAGGAATATCTGGTGCTCGGCACACAGATCGATTTGGAGGGTGTCGAATATGCCTCCGGTGATGATGAGAAGACGCCGTTCGCCTGCACCTTCGAAGCGATCGCCAGCCAACAGCCCTACCGCAGCCTGCCGCTGGCGACAAAACCGATCATCGCGGGCCTGCAGACTGCCGTCGTCACTGGCAGCGACACCGACGAGGACATCGTGGTCGACAAGTACGGCCGCGTGCAGGTCACGTTCCACTGGAACAAGCCGGACAAGCCGAACGCGCAGAGTTCGTGTCCGGTACGCGTGGCCTCATCGTGGGCGGGCAAAGCCTGGGGCGCGATCAACATTCCGCGTGTCGGACAAGAGGTCGTGGTGAGCTTCCTGGAGGGTGATCCTGACCAGCCGTTGATCATCGGCAGTGTTTACAATGCCAACCACATGCCGCCGTACACGCTGCCGGATAACAAGACCCAGAGCGGTATCGTGAGTTGCAGCAATCCGAATGGCAACGCCAGCACATTCAACGCAATCCGCTTCGAGGACAAGAAAGGCAGCGAGGATCTCTACCTGCACGCGCAGAAAGACATGCACGAGGATGTAGTGAACGACCACGTCGTGACCATCGGGAATGACGAAACCAGCAGCATCAAGAACGATCAGACCAGCGAGATCAAACACAACCGCAAGCACACCGTGGACAACGATGACACGCTGACCGTAAGCAACAATGGCAGCACGTCGATCGGCAAGGAGTTCAAGCTTGAGGCTGGCAGTCAGATCGAACTGGTGACCGGCGCATCCAGCATCACCATGAAGAGTTCGGGCGAGATCGAGATCAAGGGTGTCAACATCAAGATCACCGGTGACATGTCGGTGAAGATCGATGGTCAGACCGAGGTCGGCATCAAGGCCGGGGCGACCATGGACATCGGTGCAGGCGCCAGCCTGAAGGCACATTCCGACGCCATGCTGGAGGTGGCCGGCGGCGCGATGACCACGGTCAAGGGGCCGATGCTGACGCTCAAGGGCGATGGCATGGCGCAGTTGTCCGGCGGCATCATCATGATCGGCTGAGGGAGTACGCAGATGTCAGAGATCCTGCAAGCATCCAGCCAGATGGAATTGTCACCACCCGCCAGCGCGCGCTTACGGGCGAACATGAGCGCGCAAGTCGCGGTACGAACGCTGCTTGACGCCGGCGAAGCGCAGGATGGTCTGAAGCTGCTGGCGCGCTTGTTACCCAAGCGCTACGCGGTGGCGTGGGTCTGCCAGTGCGCGCGCGATCAGACACTGGGCATCGAGGACAGGGCCGGCGCATCGCTGGCCGAAATCTGGGTGCGTGATCCGAGCGAGGGCAATCGTCGCGCCGCTCTTGAATTTGCCAATGCCGGCGGTTACAAATCGATCGGTGCGTGGCTGGCGGCAGCAGCGGGGTGGTCGGGTGGCAGTCTGGCGCCCGCCACCCAGGAAACGCCAGTGCCACCACCCGAGCACCTGACCGCCTGTGCCGCGGTAGCGGCCATCAATTTGATGGCGGCGCTGGTATCCGAGCAGTTCGCGGCGCGCCGCGAAGCTTTCATTGGGCGCGCGCTGGGTCTGCTGGGGTCCGGCGACTCTGTCGCGCCACGCGGCAAGGAGGCCTGACAGTGGCGACGGCGCAAACACTGATCATCGCGGTCAAGGGTCACCAGGCCGCGCAATTCGGCAGCCGCAGCCAGAAGGCATTTGCCGGCAAGGGTGGCAGCATTGGCCGGTCCGATGATTGCGACTGGGTGCTCAGCGCCGCCGGGGTGTCGCGCGTCCACGCCATGATCCGTTTTCTCAATGGTATCTATTTCATCGAGGATCGTAGTACGAACGGCATGTTGCTGAATGGCGTCGCATTGGTCAGGGGCGATCCATCGCCCTTGAAGGATGGCGATTGCCTGCAGATCGACACGTTCGAGATGGCCGTGCGCTTGCAGAGCGCGACCGAGGCCGTGGCGCCACCAGCGGCCCCCGCCGCCGCGAGCCCGGCACTGCCGTCGGCAGTGCATGGCGCGGAGGACTTCGGGCTGCTTGATCTGCTGCCTCAAAGAGGTGGAACCGAGGCCGGCTTGCTCGGTGACGAGCTGATTCCGGATGCGGGGCATTCGGCGACGGCGAGCGATCTTGATCCGCTGAGTTTTCTCGACGCTCCGTTTGCATCAGAGCCGCCACTGGCGGACGCGCCTGCCGGGCTGCCTGCGGCAAGCTGGAATCACAGCGCCGGGATGGAAGATCACTTTCATCCGCCGTCGGCGGCGCCCGCGGCTTCGCCGCAAGCACTGCCGGAGAACTGGGACATGACCATGGGCGATTTCACGCCCAAGGTCACAGCGCCACAGCCGATTGCGCCGCCACCGGCGCCGACGCAGGTGGCCGCGGCAGCGGCCATGGTCGCGCCGACAACCAGCGCGCCGGTGCAACTGTCGGCTGTCACCGCAGGCGCACCGATGTTGCCCGCCGAGCTGGCGCAGATCCTGCACGTTGTTGCCGACGGCGTGATGGATGTCCTGCGCGCGCGCGCCGAGATCAAGAACAGCTTCCGACTGCCGGTCACGATCATCCAGCGTGCCGAAAACAACCCGTTGAAGTTCGCGGCGACGGCCGAGGAAGCGGTGCAAAAAATCCTGGCGCCGCCGAACACGACGTTTCTTTCCGGTGCCGTGGCATTCGACGATGCTTTCGACGACATTCGCTGTCACCAGATGGCCATGCTCGCCGGGGTACGCGCAGGATTCGATGCGCTGCTGGCGCATTTCAACCCCGATCGCTTCGAGCGCGAAGCCGATGGCGGTGCGAAGCGCTCGGCGTTCGCGGGCAAGGGACGCTACTGGGAAAAATATCGGGAGCATTTCGAAGGGCTGATGAAAGACCCCGACGAATGTTTCCGACGCTTGTTCGGCGACGAGTTCGCACGCGCTTACGAGGCGCAATTGTCGCGATTGAAGTCGGCGCGCAAGGCGGAGCAATCCACGCGCCGCTGATGGTCAGACACAGTCGCAATGGGCCGCGGTGGTTCGTTGGGCATGCCGATGAAGTGCGAGACGAGTGCGGGCCGCGATGCTCGCTGGCGGTAAAATTCAGACACATTGATCAGGCGCGATACATGACGCAGAACAACAAGGTGGTGTGGAGCGAGGGCTTGTTCCTGCGGCCACAGCACATGCAGCAACAGGAACGATACCTCGAGCGTTTCGTGGATCTGCGTGCCGCTGCGTTGCGTCCCTACGGTTGGGGCTTCCACGAGCTGGCGCTGGAAACTGATCTGCTGGCGATCGGCAAATTCGGCATCAAGAGCGCGCGCGGGGTGTTCGCGGACGGCACGCCGTTCTCGATGCCGAATGACGATCCACTGCCACCGGCGCTGGACGTGGACGCCAACTGGCGCGACCAAACCGTGTACCTGACCTTGCCGCTGCGCTCACCGACCACTCCGGACAGTGGCCGCGGTGGCGCGCCGGCCGAAACCCTGTTCCGCTTCCGGGTGCGTGAAACCGAGGTGCATGATGCCTCGGGCAGCGTCGAGGGCCTGACTCCGCTGGAGGTCGGCGGCATGAGTTGTCGACTGCTGCCGCAGTCACAGCCGATGGAAGGGCTGACGCAGATACCCGTCGCGCGCATCGTCGAATGCCGCGCCGACCGGCGGGTCATGCTGGACGATGCATTCATGCCCAGCGGATTGAGTTGCCAGGCGGTGCCGCGCCTGCTGACGTTCCTGACCGAACTGCTGGGTCTGTTGCATCAGCGCGGCGAGGCGCTCGCCAGTCGCGTGGCACTGACCGATCGCGGCGGCGCGGCGGAGATCGCCGATTTCCTGCTGCTGCAAGTGGTCAATCGCTGCCAGCCCTTGATCGCGCATCTGGCCGAGGCGCCGCTGTTGCATCCAGAAGATTTTTATCGCGCCTTGGTGGCGATGGCCGGTGAACTGGCCACCTTCACCGCGCCTGGCAAGCGTCCAGCCGCGTTTCCGCCCTACCGCCATGAGGCGCTGCGGGAGAGCTTCGAGCCAGTCATCGCCGCATTGCGCATCAGCCTCAGCGCGGTGATGGAACAGACCGCGATGCCGATCCCGCTGGAGGAGCGCAAGTTTGGCGTGTGGGTGGCAGTGGTGCCCGATCCGACGCTCTTCGACAGCGCGGCTTTCGTGCTGGCGGCCAAGGCCGACGTCAAATCCGAAGACCTGCGGCGACAACTGCCGGCGCAATCCAAAATCGGTCCGGTGGAGAAAATCCGTGATCTGGTGAATCTGCAATTGCCGGGCATCTCGGTCACCCCCATGCCGGTCGCGCCGCGCCAGATTCCGTACAACGCCGGTTATCTTTATTTCGAGTTTGACAAGCATTCGGCGATGTGGCGCATGCTGAAGACCTCCGGCGGCATCGCGTTCCATTTCGGCAGCGGTTTCGCCGGGTTGGATCTGCAACTGTGGGCTATCAGAGGCTGACTCCATGAGCGGCATCAAAGGTCCGAACGACGTTGATCCAATGAGCGATGCGACGATCGTGCGTCCACGCGGCGTTGTTCCGGGAAGTGCACCAACTGTGGCCGTGCCCGCAGCTGCATCCGCGTCAGCGCGACCAGTGCCGGCGGCGCCAGCAGCACAGGCACTGCCGGCCGAGATCAGCTCATTCCTCGGCAGCGGCATGAATCCGCTGGTGCAATTGGCCAGCCCGCTTCTGCTGCTGGCGGTGCAACTGCGCCACAGCGTTGCAGCGCCGGAAGTCACGCGCCTGCGCGAACAATCGATCGCGCAGGTGCGCAAGTTCGAGCAAGGCGCGCAGGTGGCTGGCATCGCGGTGCAAACCGTTACCGCCGCGCGTTACGTGCTGTGCACGATGCTGGACGAAGCGGTCTTGAACGCGCCTTGGGGTGAGCAGAGCGGATGGGCGCAGAAGACACTGCTGGTCACCTTTCACGGTGAGTCTTACGGCGGCGCCAAATTCTTCCAGATCCTGGAGCGTTTGTGCGCGGATTTTTCGCGCCATATCGACCTGATCGAGATGATGTACATCGGACTTGCGCTGGGCTTCGGTGGACGCTATGCGGTCGAGCCTGGTGGTCGTGCCAAGTTGTCCGATATCCAGGACGATTTATATCGGCGTATTCGCGCGCAGCGCGCGGCTCCGGCACAGGAACTGGCGCCGCATTGGCGTGGTATTCAAGATCGGCGCAATCCGCTGATCCGCTATATCCCGCTGTGGGTGATCGGTGCCGCCGCGGCCTGCGTGCTGCTGATTGCATTTTTGTTTTTCTACACCCGTTTGAACGGTTCCGCTTCACCCGTCAGTGCCCGACTGGCCGGAATCGGTCTGGAGAGTGCTGTTCCGCCGGACGCCGCCCTTCTCCAACAGGCGCGCCCCAGGGTCGCGCGCAAGACGCTGCAACAATTGCTGGCGCCCGAGATTCATGCAGGGCAACTCGCGGTGATCGAGAAATCCGCCGGAAAAGAGGTAGTGCGGATTGGAGCGACGGACATGTTCCCCTCCGGGGGCGTCACCATCGGTCCGCAGGAGGTACCCCTGCTGCAAAAAATCGCGCTTGCGCTCAATCAGCTGCGCGGACGCGTGATCGTGGTTGGTTACACCGACGATGTGCCCATCCATACCTTCCGTTTCAAGGACAACTTCGTGTTGTCGGAGGCGCGCGCGCATGCGGTGGTGAAGATTCTCGACAAGTGGATCGACAATCCCGGTCGGCTGGAATACATCGGTGCCGGTGCTTCACATCCGATCGCGTTTCCAGCTAGTCGCGCGAGCAATCGGCGCATCGAAGTCACTTATATCCCGGAGGGTTGAACGTCGTGAAAACGTTCATGGCGCTACTCAAATCCGGCTGGTTCATCGCCCTCATCGGGGTCATCCTGCTTTCCATTCTGGTGTGGGTGGGTGGTCCTTACCTGGGCATCGGGGACACTCAACCGCTGGCCGGCGCGGTGACACGTCTGCTGATGATCCTGCTGATCATCGTGGCGTGGGCCGCATGGTTGCAGATCCTGCAGTTGCGCGCCCGTTCCAGGACCAGGCAGATGTCCGCGGACATCGCCGGGCAGGCGACACAATCGCCGGCTGCCAGTGAGCGTGACGAGCGCGGCAGCGCCGAGCGTGCGCAGTTGCAGGCCCGTTTTCAGGAGGCCATCGACACGTTGCGCAAGAGCCGCCGCGGTGGTGGCAATCTCTATACGCTGCCCTGGTATGTCGTCATCGGTCCGCCGGGCTCGGGCAAGAGCACGCTGCTGCAGAACTCGGGCCTGCACTTTCCCTTGTCAGATCGCTTCGGCAAGGAAGCGCTGCGCGGCATTGGTGGCACCCGCAACTGCGACTGGTGGTTCACCGACGAAGCGGTGTTTCTGGATACCGCCGGACGCTATACCACCCAGGATTCCGACCAGGCGGCCGATGCATCGGCGTGGGTCGAGTTCCTCAACTTGCTGCGCCGATACCGCAAGCGGCGTCCGATCAACGGCGTGCTCATCGCGGTCAGCATGTCGGATCTGCTGATGCTGGACGACACCGATCGACACGCGCACATCCGCGCCATTCGCAAGCGGCTGGACGAACTGAGCGAGCATTTGCGCGTTGGCGTCCCGGCGTATCTGGTGTTCACCAAGTGCGATCTGATCGCGGGATTCTCGGAGTTCTTCGATGATCTGGGTCCCGAACTGCGCAGCCAGGTCTGGGGGTTCACCTTGCCTCTGGCCAAGACCATCGACGGCAGCGCCGCGAGGAGCTTCGGCGACGAATTCAACCTGCTGCTGGATCGACTCAACACGCGCATCCTGGATCGTTTGCATGAGGAGCGTGACCGCAATCGGCGTGCCGCGATCCTGTCCTTTCCGCAGCAGTTGAGCGCGCTTCGCGATGTCGCGAAACAGGTCGCCGAAGGCGTGTTCAGCGCGCATCAGTACGGCGCCACGCCGTTGCTGCGTGGCGCCTATCTGACTTCCGGCACGCAGGAAGGCACGCCGATCGATCGCATGATGAGCGCGGTCGCGCGCACCTTTGGTGTCGATGCGGCGCAGGTGCATGCACCGGGCGCGCAGCGGCGCATATTCTTCGTCGAGCATCTACTGCAAGAGGTTGTATTCGCCGAGTCGGGGTTCGCGGGCACCAACCCTGCGCTGGAGCGACGCAAGGCGGTGCTGCAGGTCGCATCCTATGCCGGGGTTCTGTTGCTCACCGTGCTGTTGCTGTCGGCTTTCGCGATCAGTTTCGAACGCAATCGCGGCTATCTGCAAACCGTGAACGCGGCGCTGGGAAATTTTCCGTCCCAGGACGGCATCGGCGGCGCCACGACGCAAAAGGAATATTTTGCGCGCGTGCTGGAGCGGCTCGACGCCTACTCCGCGGTCCGGGACGCAGCGCAGAAATACCGGGACCATGTTCCCTTGCTGATGCGTTTCGGGCTTTACCAGGGGCACGAGATCGGGAATCAAGCACAAGCAGCCTACGTGCGGGAACTCAATGGCTTGCTGCTGCCGGGCGTGGCCGCGCAGTTCCGCATGGGGATCACCAAGAACGCGGGTGACCCGCAGCGGCTGTATTACTTCCTCAAGGGCTATCTCATGCTGGCCGAGCCCAAGCATGAGAATGCCGACGAACTGATGACTTTGGGCAACATTGAATGGCAACACCTGTTCCCCGATGAGCCGGTGTTGCAAAAGGCCTTGGCGACGAATTTCAAGGCGTTGGTGGCGGTTCCGGGTGCGCTGCATCCACTGTCCGCTGATCAAGCCTTGGTGGAGCAGGCGCGCAACACCTTGCGTGCTGCCGACCTGACCACGCTGATCTACGGCAGCATGAAGTTGGCGGCGGAAAGCTCCGGCTATGCGCCACTGCAGTTAGACAAGGAGTTGGGCCTGCTTGGCAACGTGTTTCAGCGCAAGGATGGGGCTGCACTGTCTACGCCGATACCGGCGCTGTATACGCAACCGGTATTCGAGCACGAGGCCAGCAAGGGCATCGAGGAGGCGGTCAATCAGTTCGTCAAGGACGACTGGGTATTCGGTGCCACCCGGATCAATGCCGTGCAGAAGGCCGGCTTGGTGCAGCAGGTGTTGAATCTTTATCAGCAGGATTACATCAAGGCCTGGGCCGCACTGCTGGATAATCTGCAACTGCAGCCGGTCAACAATTTGCAGGATGCCAGTGCGATGGCAGCCAAACTGTCCGGACCCAGTTCGCCGCTGAAGGCCTTGTTGCAGGTGGTGCGGCGCAATACCAGCGACATGATGCGCGCGCCGCCATCGGCGGCCAGCGGCAACGCGCTGACGGCAGCGAATAAAGCTGGGCAGGGCGCCACAAAGAGTGCCTTGGCGCTCGCCCTCGCATCTTCCGCAGGGGGCGCGGCCACGACTGCGGGAAAACCCGGGGCTGCCATCGCTGCCCATTTTCAGACACTCGATGAACTGACCCAGGGCGCGCCAGGGTCTGAGCCGATCGATCAGGTGCTGAGCGTGCTCAAGCAACTCAGTAACACGCTGCTGACCATGACGGACAGCACTGCGGTACCCACCGGGCAACCAAATCCGCAGTTGTTGCTGGCGCAGCAGCAGGTGGCGCAATTGCCGCCGCCAGTGTCCACCTGGATCTCGGCGCTCACCGGCAATACGCAGTCACTGGTCGCGAGCGGCGCCAAGGGCGCATTGCAGGATCAGTACCAACAGGCGGTGGGCAAGGATTGCGCGGAGTTCATCCATGGCCGTTACCCATTTTCGCCGCAGAGCACCGTGGGTATTCCGGTGCAGAATTTTGCCGAGCTGTTCGGCGATGGCGGTCGTTTTGATTCCTTCTACAAGCAGACGCTGGCGAATCTGGTCAACGCAAGCGGGCGCACTTGGCGCTGGAAGAGCGGGCCAGGCGCGGTGAGCGGACCGCCCGGATTGCTGCACGAGATGCAAATGGCCGATCAGATCCGCAAGATGTATTTCCAGCGTGGCAGCATGCCGGAAGTCGATTTTACCCTGATCAACCCGGTGCTTGGTCCGGGGATCGGCAAGCTGGTCATCGAGATCGATGGTCAGAAGTTCGACTATGAACCTGGTGGCGCCGCCAGCAGTGGCGCGATGAAATGGCCAGGGCCACAACCCGGGCACGTGTCGATCGCTGCTTACGACAGCAGCGGTACGTTGATCAGCCGTTTTGATTACCAGGGCGACTGGGCGTTCTTCAATGCCTTGCAGGCTGCGCATCTGCAGCGCAAGTCGGATCTGCTGTTTCTGGCGCGGTTCGATTTTGGTGGGCGCGTGGCCATGGTCACGCTACAAGCCAGCAATCTTGTCAATCCGTTCCTCAACACGGTGGTGCAGAACTTCCGGTGCGGGGGATAGACGGATGCAGGGGGCAGCGTCGGTCGGTTTCTTCGGCAAGTTGCCGTGCGCGGGCGATTTCGTGCAGCGTCGATTGCCGGCTCATTTCGTCGAAACATGGGATCGCAGCTTCGAACATGCCGTGGACGCCACGCGCGCGCTGCTCGGTGAGCAGTGGTTGACAGCCTACCGCGGCAGCCCGTTGTGGCGTTTCGTGCTGGCCCCGGGGGCATGCACAGAGTCAGCCTGGGCTGGCGTGTTCGGTCCATCACTCGATCGCGTCGGGCGTTGCTTTCCGATGGTCATCGCTGCGCCATTGGGAACGGACGCCGGTGCGATGCTGCAACTGTTGCGCAGTGGCCATGGCTGGTTCGACGCGCTGGAGCAGACTTATATCGCCGGCCAAACGGGCGACCGGGTTGCCGTGGATGTATTCGACGCGCAGGTGGCTGCGTTGCCGGGACCGCTGGACAGCGCGCCTGCCGGTCCATGGACCGCGCTGCATCGAGTCGACTGGCGTTTGGCCGAACACTGGCGCCTGCCACTACCTGCGGCATGCGCGGACGGAGCCTGGCTCAGCGACACCTGGTTGCAACTGGCGGACGTACCCGGGCCATGGTGTCAGTGGTGGACGATGGCCGGCAGTGAGCGCGTTCCGCCCAGCTTGCTGGTGACGCGTGGTTTGCCGCAGTCATCGGTTTACGCCGGCTTTCTCGATGGGCAGAGCGGACTGGAAGTTTGGCGGGTTCCAGCCGGACTTGCGTTGCCGCAGACGCGTCGTCCAGCGCTGTCGCCCATGGTTGCGGCGACGTCGCCGGGTAGCGCTGTTGCCGCGTGCAGTTCGATGCGGGATGGCTTTGCGGATTGGTGGCTGTTGCCCGAGGCGGGGTCCGCGGCCGCGTCGCCGCCGTTGCTCGATGATTTGTCCGACCTGCTGACTGATGCGGGGGTGGATCTGTCGCGCGCTGCAGACGTGACCATTGCGGGGATCGCATTGGCTACGCATTCCGCCACGGGCAATCGCGCTGTCGCGTGCGTGCGCAGGAATGCCAGCGGCCTCACCCTGATCGCCGCGGATGACGGTACGCCCAATGCACAGCGGCAAGCCGCGACCCGCGTGGCCGGCGTGGCCGAAGCTCTTGCTGTTGATGAACTGCAACCCGGCTTGCATGTGCTGCGCGATCGATTGCTGGCGATGCATCAACAATTGGCGAGCCAGCGCGATGACCTGATCAATCCGGTCATGGAAGATGCGGCGGTGATTGCCTTGCGCATTGCGCATCGTGTTGCGGAGTTTCTGCGCATTGGTGCTGCGGCAGCGTGGCAATCGCACCATGGCCGGGTTCGGCCGGTATTTTCCACCGCGCCGATCCCCGCGTCGACGGCGCAGGGAGATCCCACCGGACTCGATGAATTTCTGGGCATGCACGAAGCGTCGCCCGCGACGGGTCTTGGCGGTGCGACGACGCCCGATTGCGAGGATGCGCGGTGTGAGGTCGCAGTTGGTGATCGTCTCCTGTTGGTTGCCACGCGCAGCCTGATCGAGCACTTGTCCGTTGCAGTGATTGAACAGGCGCTGGCGTTGCCTACCTGCGACGCAGCATGTGTTCATATTGCGAGTGCGGTACGGCTTGGCAACGAGTCAGCACAGTGGCCCTTCACCGTGACCGAGGTCGAATCATGAAAACCCGCTATCGCTCGGCAGGGCGCACGGTCACCGGCAAGGTCCGCAAGCACAATGAGGACGCAATCCTGATGCGTGATGACGTCGGATTATGGGTGGTTGCCGACGGCATGGGGGGCCATTCGGCCGGTGATTACGCCAGCGGCCTGCTCATCGAGCGTCTTGGCGCCGTGCGCCGCGATGGAGACGTATTCGACTTCATCGAGACGGTCGAGGATGCCGTGGTGCAGGTCAACACCGACTTGCTGCGAACGGCGGCGGAACGTGGCGTCGACGTGATCGGCACGACCTTGGTGCTGTTGGTGCACAGTGCTGATTTCATGCTTTGTGGCTGGGTCGGTGACAGCCGCGGCTATTGCTACGAGGAAGGACGCTTGAGCCAGGTCACCGAAGATCATGTGCATGGCGGCATCAAGAGCGATATCACCCAGTTTGGAATGCAATCAGCGCAGCCAACGCCGGGTGCTGGCGTGCTGACTCGCGCCATCGGCGCTGAACGTGATTTGTTCATCGATTGGGTGGTTACCGGCAGTCGCCCGGGCATGCAGTTTTTGCTCTGTTCGGACGGCATCAACAAGGAAATGTCGGATGACGAGATCGATGCCGAGTTCCGCCGCCGGCTGCAACCGCAGGCGCTCGCTGATGAGCTGATTGATCTCGGTCTGCAGCGCGCAGCGCGCGACAATATTTCCGCCGTCATCGTGCAATTGCAGGATTGATCGAGACCGTACCCAGATGAAGTCCATCGTTGAACTGATTGTCGCCCTGCAGCAGGGAACACTGACGCTGTCGGCCGCAGCGGATGCCATCGCTGCGCGTGGCGCGTTGCCCGATGCTGAGCATCGCGCCGAGCTGACGCTGCTTGAGCAGGCAGGTCAGCAGGGGCAACTCGATGCGCCGACCGTGCGTGAGCTGTTGGCCAGACTCGTGGCTGCGCAGGTCGCAGCGGCCCCTGACGACAGCTTCGACGATGCCACCGTAGTCAAGCCGGTGATGGACGACGCGACCGTGGTGAAACCCGCGGCGCGGCCGCCGCCGCAGCCGCCGGTCGAGGCCACCGATGGCACGGTCGTGAAGCCCGTGCCACGGCCGCCACCGCCGGAGCAGGACGAGGTCACTATCGTCAAGCCATCCGCGGTGCGCGTACCAGATGGTACTGAGCGAACCACCGGGGTGACGGGCACTGCCGGAAAGACGGGCACCGGCACGGGTTCCAGCAGCATGGACATGGCCAGTTGGCGTCGCATCGCCAGTGCGGAGGGTGGGGAATACGCGACCGTCGGCATGTTGCTCAAGGGTCGCTTCCTGCTTGAGCGCGAAATCGGCCGTGGTGGCATGGGCGTGGTGTTCCTGGCACGCGATGAGCGCAAGGTCGAAGCGCGCGATCGTGATCCCTATGTCGCCGTCAAAGTGCTGAACGATGATTTTCGTCGCCATCCCGATTCGCTGATCGCGCTGCAACGCGAGGCACGGCGCTCGCAACTGCTGGCACACGACAACATCGTGCGTGTGTTCGATTTCGACAAGGATGGAACCATCGTTTTCATGACGATGGAGTACATCGACGGTTCCGATCTGAAGACGCTGATCCGCGAACGCGCCTACAACGGCATGTCGCTGGCCGATGCGCGGCCGTTGATCGAAGGCATGGCGTGGGCACTCAAGCGCGCGCATGCCACGGGCGTGGTGCATTCTGATTTCAAGCCCGGCAACGTCATGGTCACGCGCGAGGGCGTGCCCAAGGTTTTCGACTTTGGCATCGCGCGCGCCGCGCAGCATGCGGGTAGCGATTCCGCGGGCGACAAGACTTTGTTCGATGCCGGCACCCTGGGCGCGCTGACGCCAGCCTACGCCAGCCTGGAGATGATCAAGGGGCAGGAGCCGGCAGCGTCCGACGACATTTACGCGCTGGGCTGCGTCATCTTCGAGCTGTTGACCGGCAAACATCCCTTTGACAAGGCCAGTGCCGAGGTCGCCCAGCGCGAAGGGCGGCGACCGCCGGCGGTGCCGGGGCTCACGCGGCGTCAGTACAAGACTTTGTGCGACAGCGTTGCCTTCACCCGCGAGCAGCGTTTGAAGAGCGCCGCCGAACTGATCGATGGTTTGCGCGAGGTTACGTGGTGCCAGCGTTATGGACGGCCATTTGCCTATGGAGCGGGCGTGGTCGTGTTGCTGGCGTTGGGAGCCTGGGGCTTGAGCCGCTACCTGCACGACCAGCAAGTCGCGCGCGTTGTCGAGCGCTTCGCGCCAACCAATGCGCAGCACTACGCCAACGTCGGTCAGGCCATGACGGCGTTGAACGGTCTCAATCCACGGGACCGCACGCGCATCGTGCTCGAAGACGGTGAGATCATTCAGAGCTTTCTGCTCAACCGCATTCGCAGTCACTGGAATCCGTCCAGCGATCACTACGATTTTGCCGGCGCGGAAAGGGTATTTCAGGCGCGCGACCAACTTAGGCTTTACTCCCCGGCGCTGGATCGCGAGCATCGCGTCATCGAACAGCAGCGCAACGATCTGCTCAACACCCTTGATACCCAGCTCATGGAGCGCATCAGTGTCGGAGCGATCTTCGCGAGTCAGCCGCACAATGTGATCGCTACCATGGCCAAGATCCGGGCCATGGATCCGACCAGTGCGCTGCTGAAAAATTCGCAGTTGGAACTCAAATACGATATTGCCATCGGTCAGTCGCTGGGGTCCGGCCAGATCGCGCAGGCGCAGCAGCAACTCAAGCTGGCGCGCAGCGTGTTTCCCGATTCACGGCGACTCGCGGTACGCGCCCAGCAACTGGCTGCGCTGAGCAGCAGTGAGCAGGTTGTCAGTGTCCCGACCACATCGCGGTTCCAGACGGTGACGCAAGCGCAAACCGCTTTGGCGGGGCTGCTGGCCACGCCGGCCACCACGGCGGTTTGGCAGAGTCAGATCGCGGCTGCCATGGTGTTGTTGCAGAACAACCAGTCGCCCTCGACGCGCCATCTGGTGGATCGGCTCGGCGCCGCAATTGCCACGACCGTGAGCAAGCAGAACAACGCATTGCATCTGCCGCAGGACATCGAGCTGATCAATTTCGGCCTGCGCTACGCGCCACATTCCGCGCCATTGTTGGCGCAGCGCGATCGTCTGGCGGCCTTGCAGCAGCAGCAGCAAACGCGGCTCGATCAGGAGGCGGCGACGGCAGAAATCGCCTCGCGCATCGAGTCCGTGCGCCGCGCGGCTGCGGCCAACGACACCGCCAAGGCCGAGCAATCACTGGCTCGGATTCGCGCGCTGCAACCGAGCAATCCTTTTCTTGTCACGGAAGGCCCGACGCTCGTCGCTGAGGCCTATATACGGATCGCGCAAGATGCATTCCGCGCCGGCAAGTATCAAAGCGCCCAACAGACGGTCGCGCAAGGCATTGCCGCGTTGGGGCCACGTTCGGATCTGGCCAACGCGCGAGATTTGTATGCGCTGACCGCTGCACTGATCAGCGCGCATGGGCAACCGCTCGCCCCCGCCGATTATCAGCGTTTGAGCGCCCAGCTCGGGCGTATCCGCAAGATCGATGCGAACGGGTTGAAGAACCTGGAAAGCGAACTCAAGAGCCGTGGGCAACTCGCGCAGGGCACGCTATCAGCATTGCTCGAATCGTTGCGGCCGTCGAGTCTGGTCAGTACCGCTGTGCAGCCTGCGACACCGACGCCAAGTCCGATCAGCACGGTCTCGAAGCCGGCTGCTGTCGTACCCCAGATTCTTCCCAGCACCTTGCCCCAACCAGTGACATCGGCCGCAGTCGCGTCCAGCCCCGATCCTTGTGCGCAAGCCGGGCTGGCCGGAAGCGGGCACGTGTGCTTCGATCGCTTGCACGATGGCCAGCGCGGCCCGCTGCTGGTGGTGATTCCTGGGATTGCCGGTGGCAAGCCGTATGCGCTCTCGCGTGCCGAAATCACCGTCAACGATTTCAATGCGTTCTGCAATGCAACGCACCAGTGCAAGCCAGTTGCGTTGGCTTATTCCTACGCCGGTCAGTTGCCCATCACCGATATCAATGTCAGCGCCGCCAAGGCCTACGCGCATTGGTTGAGCAGCGAGAGCGGCTATACCTACAGCCTGCCTACCGATGCCGAGTGGTTGCATGCGGCGCGGGCTGGAGTAGGCTGGAAACAGTCCCCTGACAGCAACTGCCTGCCGCCTTCTTCGGATGGAAACAATGGCGACGGCAGCCCGATCCCGGCGCTGGGTCGTCAGCCGAATCCATGGGGTCTGGTGAACATGACCGGCAACGTCTGGGAGTGGGTGTTGCTCCCCAACGGTAAACTCGGGGTACGCGGGGGCAGCTACAACAGCTACTGGTCCGATTGCACGGTCAACGCCTTCCGCAGCGATTCGGGCGCACCCCAGCATGATGTCGGATTCCGCATTTTCAGGGCACTGAAATGACTGAATTGGAGCGACAGATCAACCATAGCCTGCGCGCCCTCGACCGTGCCCATTTGCTGGGCCGTATCAGCCGCGATGAGTACCGGGCGCGGCGTCGACGCCTGCTGGCATCACTGGCCAACGATAGCCATGTGGTGACCGCACGCATTGCCATCAACAAGGCGGGTGCGGCGTCGGCCAAGACCATTCCGATCAGGGCAGCGCCCGCGAGTCAGGAACAGGATGCGGCACTGTCGAAGATGTTTTCAGCCGATCAACCGGCAGCGCGGAAGTACCTGATCGCATTCGCCATCGGCATCATCGCTTGTGCCGTGCTGCTGTATTGGTGGTTGCATGCTGGATGAGCCGCGCCCGAAGCCGCTGCCGGCGGTGCGGTCAGGGCGCTGAGGTGAGTGGGTGGACGCAGGCAGTCGAAAGCCCGGTCCAGCCAATGACATCGGCCAGTTGGACAATTTCAAGGAGTGTGTTGTGCGGATTGCCTTGTTATCAGCAGCCTTGGCGCTTGCCTTGTGCGGCGGTTCCGTGTGGGCGCAGGATGCGGCCGGGATCCCGCTGCAAATACTGGTCAGCGGCGTGTCGCCCGCGCACGGCGTGGCAACCCCAGCATCCCACGCGACTGTGGAGCGCATCGTGGATACCGAATATCGAGCCGCGCTTGTGGCCGCCGGACATCCGCCCGCGCTGACGCCCGCGCAACTGCAGATCGTTGCAGAGAATGTCACTCGCGCCCTGCACAAGGCGGGCTTCGCCCATGCGCGGGCCTTTCTGTCGAATCAGATGCTGGCCTTCAATGTCCCCAACAGTGCTGCTGTTTCTGTCAGCGCCTTGGCGTCAGCGTCGCCGCAGCACGCAGTGACGCCGCCCGCGCCGCTTGCACCCAACGTGGTGCCGCCGATGAGCGTCCGCGACGAGCGTGTGGCGCGGACCGACCTGATCGCCGTGCGCGGCTTCCATGTCGAGGGCGTTGGCAATCATGCCGATGCGGGCATCACCCCCACCAGCATTCAGACCCTTGCCGATACCCTGTACACGAAACTTGGCGGTACCGCCGAGCAGCCGGTCAAGCTCAGCTTCCTGCAATTGCAGGGGGTTGCTGATGCGATCACCAATCGTTACCGCAAGGCCGGCTTCATCGTCGCCACAGCATTTCTGCCGGCGCAAACCTTGGGCAGCAGCAAGATCGTCGATATCAAGGTGCTCGAAGGTCGGATCGGTCGCGTCATCGTCGAAGGCGCCAAGCGTTACCGTCCTTGGGTCATTGCCGCGCCGGCCGAGCGCTTGAAAGGCCACGCTTTGCGCAAGAGCGATGTCGACTCCGCGCTGTTGTATGACCGCGATCTGCCGGGCGTATCGGTGGCGGCGACCTTCGAGCCGGGGGCGCAAGTCGGTCAGACCAACCTGCTACTGATCGCACACGAAGCGCCGCATCCGTACACATTCACAGTAGGTGCCGACAACTACGGCACGTCGATCACCGGGCGCTATCGCGCGCTGCTGGGGGCCACATGGAACAGCCCGCTGGGTATTGGCGACCGTCTGGCGGCGAACATAGATTACGCGCTGGACCCGAGTCAGAACGTATACGGATCATTGCTCTACACGGTGCCTACCGTGATTGTTCCCGGTCTCAACGGCGTCGTCGGCGCCACGCGCAGTACCTTGCAGATCAATACCGGCCCTTTCTCGGCCCTGCATATCAGTGGCCCGACCTCGTCGTACTTCGGCGGCGTGAACTGGAAGTTCGTCAATGACGAAGACCTGAAATTGCAGGCTTCGCTGCAACTCATCCATGAGCAGGCCAAGATCAGCAGCCTCGGCGTGCTTTTGTCCGACGAGCAGTTCAATGTGCTTGATCTCGGCTTTGGCATGAATCAAACCGACCGCCGCTTCCATGGAGTCAATCTGCTGCAGGTAGACCTGCGTCAGTCGGTCAGCGGGCACTCGCTGCAGCCGGATCTGATCAGTCCGAATCACGCCAACAAGTTCACCATCGGGCGCCTGTCATATACGCGCTTGCAATTCCTGCCCGATAACCAGCAGCTGTATTTCAAGCTGGTCGGGCAATACACGCATTATGCGCTGCCACCGCTTGAGCAGTTCTCGATCGGCGGCCCGTACAGCGTTCGCGCCTATCCGATCGCCACGGCGCTGACAGACAGCGGGTTCTATACCTCGCTGGAGTATCACGTGGCCGCGCCCGGTTTCGGCAATCTCACCTCACCGTTTTATGGCCAGCCGTGGCGATCGCTCCTGGAATTGGAGACCTTTGTCGATTACGCGCGCGGCTATCCGTCGGCGGGTGATCGCCTCGGCAATCCCGCCGTGGTGACCTACAAGGGCATCGGCGCCGGGGTTGTATTCCGTCTGCCGCGATTCCACGGTCTGGAGTTTCACCTGGATTATTCGGTGCCCGTGGATGAGCAGAGCGCATCCGGCCTGAACGGCTACCAGATCTATTCCGGTTTGGGCATGAAGTTTTGAGGGGAAAAGATCATGAGCAAGACCATGGCGACAAAAAACTCCGCATCCCGCAAGCCGGCACACTGCACGCAAGCTGCGCGCAATCCGCGCACAACACTCCCGCGGCGCAAGCTGCTGTCGCTCAGCGTGTCTTTTGCGGCGGTGGTGGCCGGAACGTTCCTGTTTTGTGGCTCGGCCTTGGCCGTGCCGGGGCTGCCGCCCGGGACGACACCGACGGGCGGCGTGATCGTCGGCGGCAGCGGCTCGATTTCGCAAAGTGGCGATACCACCACCATCAACCAGTCCTCCGGACTACTGGCGATCAACTGGAATACCTTCAATGTCGGTGCCAACGCGACCGTGCTGTTCAACCAGCCCTCGGCGGCTGCGATCGCGCTGAACCGCATCCTCGATCAAAACCCGAGTCTGATTTTCGGTCACATCGACTCGAACGGCCTTATCTTCCTGATCAACACCCACGGCATCATTTTCGGGCCAACGGCCGAGCTCAATGTCGGCGGCCTGCTGGCCAGCACGCTGGACATGACGCCCACCGATTTCATGTCCCGGCGTTTCAATCTGGATGCGCATGGCGCGGTGGCGAGCGTCGTCAACTATGGGCTGATCAACGCCGCCAGCGGCGGCTCGGTCAGCCTGCTCGGTGGGCAGGTCACCAACAACGGGCTGATCGTCGCCAACTACGGGCATATCAATCTCGATGGCGCCAATCGCGCCGTGCTCGATTTCGGTGACAACGGCCTGATCAATATCCAGGTCACCGGCGAGCTGAAGAAGCAACTGGATGCCGAGCAAGCCGCGGTGATCAACAACGGCACCCTGCGCGCCGACAGCGGCACCGTGATCCTGCAAGCCACCGCGGCGCGCAATCTGTTCACCAACCTGGTCAACAACACCGGAAACATCATCGCGTCCGGCATCAGCAGCAACGGTGGCGTGGTGCGATTGGTGGCCGCAGGCGGCAATACGCTCGACAGTGGCACCATCGATGCCAGCGGCATGCACGGCGGCACGGTGCAAATCCTGTCCGATCAAAACGTCGGTGTCACCGGCACCATCAATGCCTCGGGTACGCAAGGTGGCGGCAGCATCCGCGTCGGTGGTGGCTGGCATGGCGGCGAGGGTCTGCCGACCGCGGCGGTGACCTACGTAGGACCAACCGCTACCCTCGATGCCAATGCCACGCAGTCGGGCAACGGTGGTTCCGTCGTGGTGTGGGGCAACCAGGGCAACAACTTCTACGGCACCATCACCGCGGATGGTGGCGCGCAGGGCGGCAATGGCGGTCAGGTTGAAACCTCGGCGCACACCGGGCTCAATGTTCAGGGCAACGTGGATGCATCGGCGGTCGCGGGACTGGCGGGCACCTGGTTGCTTGATCCTTGGAACGTCACCATTGCGAGCGGCGGAACAGCATTTTCCAATCCTTTCTCAGCCACGGCCACATCCACCATCGATCCGACTGGCATCGATACCGCGCTGACCGGTGGCACCAGCGTAGTCGTTTTCACCGGCAGCTCGGGGACGACACAGAACGGCGACATCGTCGTGAATAGTCCGATCACAGCTTCTGGCGCAGGCTCGCTCTATCTGAAGGCTGCAGGCAGTATTTTTCTCAATGCCAATATCAGCAGTTCAAACAGCACGACTCCGCTCAACTTGTACCTGTGGGCCAACTATGGCGGCACGACTTCCGGATCAACTTACTCCAGTAACGCGACGTGCACTTCAAGTACCGCGTGTGTAGTGGACATTGGCGATACTGGCAATGCCAGCATCACCACCGGCGGTGGCAGCGTGGATGTGGAAACGGGCGGCGGTGGTGCACTGAATATCGGTAGTACCGGCATCACAGGCAGCATCAATACGGGTAGCGGCGCGCTGACCGTGAACGCGACCGGGATCGTGCAGTCTGTCTCGGTCGGGAACAGTATTTTGGCCGGCGCGGCGACGTTCAACGCCGGTGCCGGCGTGCTGACGCTGGGCAACACTGGCAATGACTTCACTGGAGCGGTGAGCCTCAACAACAGCGGCGCCTATGCCGTCACGCTGAACAACGGCAGCAACGCGCTGACGCTGGGTAGCTCGTCGGTCGGCAGCGGCACGTTGACGGTGAGCGGCACGGGCATCACGCAGGGGACGGGCGCCAGCATCACGCAGGCGGCCGGCGCCGGCGCGGCGACGTTCAACGCCGGTGCCGGCGTGCTGACGCTGGGCAATGCAGGCAATGACTTCACCGGAGCGGTGAGCCTCAACAACAGCGGCGCCTATGCTGTCACACTGAACAACGGCGGCAACGCGCTGACGCTGGGTAGCTCGTCGGTCGGCAGCGGCACGTTGACGGTGGGCGGCACGGGCATCACGCAGGGGACGGGCACCAGCATCACGCAGGCGGCCGGCGCCGGCGCGGCGACGTTCAACGCCGGTGCCGGCGCGCTGACGCTGGGCAACACTGGCAATGATTTCCAGGGTACGGTATCGGCAACCGGCGCTGGCGTGTCGCTGGCCGATGCCAATAATCTGAATGTGCTCGCGTTGACGGACAACAACAACGGCAACGTAAACCTGACGGCAGGTGGCACGCTGACCTTGCCGGCAAGCGGCATCAATGCCGGTACGGGCAATCTGACGTTAGCATCCGATGGTGGCGCACTGACATCGTCCGGCACTTTGAGCGGCAGCAATGTATCGCTCAGCGGGAGCACTGGTTTGGTGCTGAACGGCAACGTGAGCGCCACCGGGACGTTGACACTCACCAGCAACGCGACGATCGATCAGACGGGCGGCATTCTGACGGCCAACACGCTGACGGGCAGCGCGGCGGGGAGCGTGACGCTCAACGAGGCCAACCTGATCGGCAACCTGGGTTCTTTCACGGCGACCGGATTCAGCCTGACCAACAACCAGGCGCTGGACGTCAGCGGTGCCGTATCGGGCGGCACGGGTGCGACCACGATCGACACGGCGGGGGCACTGACGATCGGCGCCAACGTCAGTGGCGGCACGGTCAGTCTCGATGGCAACGGCGGTCTGACGCTCAATGCGAATGTCGACAGCGGCACGGGCACGCTGACGCTGGGCTCGGGCGGCGCGATCGATCAGACGGGCGGCATTCTGACGGCCAACACGCTGACGGGCAGCGCGGCGGGGAGCGTGACGCTCAACGAGGCCAACCTGATCGGCACGCTGGGCAGTTTCAATGCGGCGAACTTCAGCTTGAGCAACGCGCAAGCCTTGGCGGTCAATGGTCCGTTGACGACGACCGGCAATACCGGGGCGATCAATCTGACCACGACCAGCGGTGCGTTGAGCGTGAACACCGGCCTGACGGGCGGGGCGATTGGTCTGAGCTCGGCGGGCAATCTGGCGCTGAGTCAGAGCATCAGCGGCAGCACGTTGACGCTGGACTCGGGCGGCGCGATCGATCAGACGGGCGGCATTCTGACGGCCAACACGCTGACGGGCAGCGCGGCGGGGAGCGTGACGCTCAACGAGGCCAACCTGATCGGCAACCTGGGTTCTTTCACGGCGACCGGATTCAGCCTGACCAACAATCAGGCGCTGACGGTGGGCAGTGGCGCCACGGTGGATGGTGGCAACAGCATGGCGCTGACGACGACGACGGGCGATCTGACCATCAACGGCACTGTCCAGGGTACGACGACCACGCTCAAATCGGCGGGCGCGATCACTGAAGGCACGGGCGGCGTGATCAATGCCGGCACGTTGACCGGCAGCTCGGCCACGAACACGACGCTGGGTGGTGCCAACCTGATCGGCAATCTGGGTCCTTTCACGGCGACCGGATTCAGCCTGACCAACAATCAGGCGCTGACGGTGGGCAGTGGCGCCACGGTGGATGGTGGCAACAGCATGGCGCTGACGACGACGA
>JAKAWV010000006.1:0-22767 GCA_021827205.1 Pseudomonadota bacterium
CTCGATGACCCTGCTGGCGGTGCCCATGGTCCTGCTCTACGAGACCGGCGTGCTGGTCGCCGCCATGCTGGTGCGGCAAAAGGCCGCGCGCGCCGCGCAGCACCAGGACGAAGATTCGCGCTGAGGGTGCCTCAGCGCACGGATGTTGCCGGTGCCGGCAGCGCGCGCGTCGCCGCCAGCGCCTGCGCAACGTGCAGGGCCTGATCCAGCCACCAGTCTTCGGCGGCCAGTGCGCCCGTGCCGCCGCTGCTCACGGCCACGCTGCCGTTGCCGCCGAGATGCCCGGGCAGGTCGGCCTCGCGGCTGCTCAGCTCGGGCGACTTGCTGACGCTGATCTGCAGGTTGTCGGCCAGTTCGATGTCCGGGGTGATACCGTGCGCCTGGATGGAGTCACCATCGGGCGTGTAGTAGCGCGCCGTGGTCAGCTTCACCGCGTCGCCGTCGGGCAGCGGCAGCACGCTTTGTACCGAGCCTTTGCCGAAGCTGCGCCGGCCCATGAGCACGGCGCGGTGGTTGTCCTTCAGCGCGCCGGCGACGATCTCGGCGGCGGAGGCGGTACCGCCGTCGATCAGCACCACCAGCGGCGCGCCGTGCAGCAAATCGCCGGGCGTGGCACGGAAAATCGTGTCGGACTGTGGCAGACGCCCACGCGTGCTGACGATCACGCCGGAATCGAGAAAATCGTCGGCCACCGCCACCGCCGCGGTGACCAGCCCACCGGGATTCGAGCGCAAGTCCAGCACCGCGCCCTTGAGCGGGCCGTCCTTGCGCTGCAGCGCATCGACCTGGCGCTGCAGTTCGCTGGCGGTATCGGCCTGGAACTGGCTGATGCGCACATAGGCAAAACCCGGTGCCAGCAGGCGCGAGCGCACGCTGGGTACCCGGATGGTTTCACGCACCAGACGCAGGTTGATTGGCTGGCTGGCGCCGGCGTGCAGGATGGTCAGTGTGATCACGCTGCCGGGCTTGCCGCGCAGCATGTCCAGCGCGGCATCCAGCGCGTCCGGGTCGATGGCCTTGCCGTCGATGCCGAGGATGATGTCGCCGGCGCGGATGCCGGCCTTCTGCGCGGGCGTGCCGTCGATCGGCGCGATGATGCGCAGCGTGCCCTTGACCTCGGCCACCTCGATGCCCAGTCCGGCGTATTCACCGCTGGTGTCCTCGTCGAGCTGGTGCAGCGCCTTGGCGTCGAGGAATTCGCTGTGCGGATCGAGCCCGGACAGCATGCCGCGCAGCGCCGACTGCATCAGCGCGTGATCGCTCACCGGATCGACGTAGGCCTGCTTGATGATCTCGAACACACGGGTGAAGGTGGCGATGTCCTTGAGATCCGGTCCGGCATTCGCAGCTTGCGCCGAGATCGCGGCGGCAGGCGCGGCGGCGGTGCTTGCCGGCGCGGGTGATGCGGCGTCGGCCGCGGCGCAAGCGCATGGCAGCAGAACAGCAAGAACGATCGGCAGGCGGCGCATGGCGGACTCCGGCAACTGCCGGCATTATGCCCGTGCCGTGCGCGCGCCATGGCGCATCAATCGCCCGGTGCAGCGCGCCCACGCCCAAGCAGTGCCGGTTCCCGCGCCATGCCTACCAGCAGCAGTACAGGCCGGGCGCGCCGGCCAGATACGCCGTCAGCCCCGCCATGCGCCGCGGCCATGCGGCTCTCAGCGCGGCGTCAGCCACGTGCGCGGGTCCACCGGCTGGCCGGCGTGGCGCAGCGCGAAGTACACGCCATCGAAACCCGCCGCCGGCGTGCCGGCGGTGGCGATCACCTGCCCCGGACTCACCCAGTCGCCGACCTGTACCAGCAGGCTTTCGTTGTTGCCGTACAGCGTGATCCAGCCGTCGCCCTGATCGACCACCACCAGCATGCCGAAGCCGCGCAGCCAATCGGCATAGGCGACGCGACCATTGGCCACCGCGCGCACCTTGCTGTGCGCGCCGGGCGCGATCAGCAACCCGCCCTGCCAGGCGCGCGCGCTGCCCGTCAGCGGCCACGGCAGATGGCCCCGGAGTTGCGCGAAGGGTACGTTGCCGGGCAGTTGCTTGGGAATGTCCGCGAAGATGTCGCGCAACCGCGCCAGCAGGCTTTGCAAGTCGCGCATCTGCTGCGCCAGCGCGGCGAGTTTGTCGCCCTGATCGCGGTAGCGCGCCGCCGCCAGCGCGCGCAGGCCTTGCAGTTTTCCACGCGCATCGCGCTGCGCCTGCTCGCTGGCTTGCGCCGCGTCTTGCGCCTGCGCGAACTGCTGTTGCTGCGCCGCCAGCGCCGCTTGCTGCGCATGCAACTGCTTGAGCGTCGCCAGCAGCGACTGGATTTGCGCCAGGCGCTGGCGCTGGAAGTACTGCGAGTAGGCCAGCGCGCGCATCAGATGCGCCAGATCGGCATCACCCAGCAGCACGCGCAGATCGGAATCCGGCCCCAGTGCATAAGCCGCGCGCAGCAGCGCGCCCAGCGCCTCGCGCTGTTGTGCCAGACGCGCCTGCTGCGTGCTCGCGGCAGCCTGCAGCGCCACGAGTTTTTGCTCACTGGCCTGCAGCGCCGCCGCGGCCTGCTCGCGTCGCGCGGCCGCTTTGGCCAACGCCTGCGAGGCCTGCGCGATCTCGCCATCCAGCACATCGCGCTGCGTGGCGGTTTGCTTCTGCGCCGCGGCCAGCGCAACGATTTGCTGCTTGACCCGATCAAGCTTGGCGTTGGCCGTGGCCTCCTGCTGCTTGCGCGCGGCATCGCCGGGCGGCGCGTTCTGCGTCACGGCCAGCGTCAACGGCGCGAACAACAGCAGGGCAATGGCGACGAATGGGCGCGGCAGATTCATGTGCGGGGATTATGGCAAACACGCGCCCATCGATTGCGCGCTTTTGGCGCCGCGATCCTTCGCGCACGCACGCGTGCGTCGCGCGTCTAACGACGACTCGCAAGCTGGGTATCGCGAGGTTCCCCTGTTCCGCCCGGCTGCCGCCGCGCGCGAGGCTGCCCCATCGGAAAGACTCCCCTGCGCGTTGCTCAGCCGACAAAACCACACGTCAGCGCCGACCAGGCCCGACGTGCGCCACGACCGTGCGCGCTCAAAGCTGCACGCCCAGTTTCCCCAGCAGCCACAGCATCAGCCCGTACGACGCCACCGCCAGCGCCGCGGCGGCGAGCAGCGCCAACCAGAAGTTCCAGCCCGCGCGCAGCAGTGCCGGCAGCAGCAGAAACAGCGGCAGCGAGGGCAGCACCAGCCAGAACACGCCACTCGAGAGCGCCGCCACGCGCGCGCGGTCGCCGGTTTCCACATACAGCCAGATGAAGGCCAGCAGCGAGGTCAGCGGCAAGGAAGCCAGCAGCGCGGCCCAGAAACTGCTGCGCTTGGCGATGGCGGAAATCGCCACGATCACCACTGCGGTCAGCAGCACCTTGAGAGCGTATTGCAGCATGCGCGCAGCTTAGTGTGACGGCGCGACGTGGGCCAGCGTTGGCGCGCAACGCGCACGCGGCGCTGCCGGGCGGAATTGGTGCATGCGCCGACGCTCTCGGGAAGCCATCGCGCATGCCGTGCCCGGCGATCGTGTCGATCGTGGCCGGGACGGGGGAGCGTTGCATGCCTCATGGGACAGAGATTGCGCGCCACGCCGTGGCATGGCCCTCGCGGCACTCAGGATGCCAGCGCCTGCTTGCTCGCATGCGCGGCATGACGCGCGGCGCGACGTGCGCGGCGGCGCTGGCTGGCGCGGTCGAACAGCAGATAGATCGCCGGGGTGCTGAGCAGGGTCAGCGCCTGCGAGAACAGCAGACCGCCGACCAGGGCGATGCCCAACGGGCGGCGCAACTCGGCGCCGGCGCCGAAGCCGATCGCCAGCGGCAGCGCCGACAACATGGCCACCATGGTGGTCATCATGATCGGGCGGAAACGCACCAGGCAGGCCTCGCGGATGGCATCGATCGGTGCCAGGCCGCGTTCGCGCTCGGCGGCCAGTGCGAAGTCCACCATCATGATGGCGTTCTTCTTGACGATGCCGATCAACAGCACGATGGCGATGATCGAGACGACCGACAGTTCGGTATTGGTGATCAGCAGCGCCAGCATGGCGCCGAAACCGGCGGCAGGCAGCGTGGAGAGGATCGTGATCGGATGGATGAGATTTTCGTAGAGCATGCCGAGCACGATGTACACCGCCAGCAGCGCGCCCAGCAGTAGCAGCGGGGTGCTGTTCTGCTGCTCGGTGAAGCGGCGGAAATCGCCGCCGAAGCCGCCGTGGATGTCGCCGGGCAGGCGCAGATCCTTCATCAACTGGTTGATCGCCGCATAACCGGCGCTCATGGCCACGTCGGGGGCGAGATTGAAGCTGACACTGACCACCGGGAACTGGCCTTCGTGGTCGACCTCGGTGGGTGCCAGGCCGGGTTTGAGCGTGGCCACGGCAGTGATCGGCACCATGCCGCCGGATCTGCTTTGCACGTACAGGTGCTTGATCGACTCGGGCGTGGCCGCCATCGACGGCATGGCATTGAGCACGACCTGATACTGGTTCATGTCGGTGTAGATGGTGCTGATCTGGCGCTGGCCGAAGGCGTCGTACAGCGCGCCGTCGATGGCGCCGATGCCGATGCCCAGGCGCGCGGCGGCATTGCGGTTGATATCCAGCGTCTCGCGCAGGCCCGCGCTGTCGAGGCTGGTGCTGACATCGGTGAAGATCCTCGACTTGCGCATCGCCGCGGCCAGTTTCGGCGTCCACGCTTCCAGCTCGGCGTAGTTGTCGCCCTTGAGGTTGTAGCTGTACAGGGTCTTGCTGTTGCCGCCGCCGGGGCCGCCGATATCCTGCACCGGACGCAGGAACACCGAGATACCGGGCACGCGCGCGGTGGCCAGGCGCAACTGGTTCATGACCTGCTCGGTGGTCTGGCTGCGGCCGTCGCCCAGCGGCTTGAGGTTGATCAGCAAGGTGCCGGTGTTGCCGCTGCCGTGCCAACTGCCGAGACGCGAGCCGACGCTGGCCACGTTGGGATTGTCCTGCACGATTTTCGCCACGCGCTGCTGCAGTTGCATCATCACCTCGGGGGAGATGTCGGCGCCCGCTTGCGTGGAGCCCTGGATGGCGCCGGTGTCCTGCTGCGGGAAGAAGCTCTTCGGGATCACCACCATCAGCGCGATGGTGAGTACCAGCAACAGCGGCACCTGCGCGGCCAGCAGGCGCGGATGCCTGAGCGACCAGTCCAGCGCCTTGGCGTACTGCGCGCGCATGCCGGCGTGGAACGCCTCCAGCTTGCGTCCCAGGCGCGAGGTGTCGGAGTGTGGCGGGTGCGCGCGCAGAAACTGTCCGCACAGCGAAGGGGTCAGCGTCAGCGACACCAGCGCCGAGATCAGGATCGCCGCCACCAGCGTCACCGAAAACTCGCGGAACAGCATGCCAAAGAAGCCGGTCATGAACAGCAGCGGCGCGAATACCGCCACCAGCGAGACAGTGATCGAGACCACGGTGAAGCCGACCTCGCGCGTGCCGGCCAGCGCGGCGTCCATCGGGCGCAGGCCTTTCTCCAGATGGCGATGGATGTTCTCGATCACCACGATGGCATCGTCGACGACGAAACCGATCGCGATCACCAGCGCCATCAGCGAGAAGTTGTCCAGCGTGTAGCCGAGCAGGTACATGACGATGAACGCGCCGGTCACCGACAACGGCGCGGCCAGCGCGGCGATCAGCGTCGGCGCCCAGCGGCGCAGGAACAGCAGCATGACCATGATCACCAGACCGAGGCTGATCAGCAGCGTGATCTGCACCTCGTCCACCGAGGCGCGGATGGTCGGCGTGCGGTCGAAAAACGGCGTCAGCTTGACCCCGGCGGGCAAGTCCGGGGTGAGTTGCGGCAGCAGCGCGCGCACCTGGTCGACGATGGCGATGACGTTGGCGTCGGCCTGCTTGCGGATCATCAGCAGGATCGCGCGCTGGCCGTTGTACCAGGCCGCCTGGTACTGGTCCTGCTGGCCCGAGTAGACGTGCGCGATGTCCTTGAGCCGCACCGGCACGCCGTCGCGCACCGTGACAATGGCGTTGGCGAACTGATCGGGCCGGGTCATCGACGTGTTGGCGTTGATCGCCAACTGGGTGTCGCCGTCGGACAGATAGCCCATCGGCTCGATCACGTTGGCCGCGACCAGTGCGTTGCGCACCTGGTCGCCGGTCAGGCCCATGGCGGCCATGGTGCGCAGGTTCAGATCCACGCGCACCGCCGGCGTGGCGCCGCCGTTGATGTCCACTTGCGCCACGCCCGGTATCTGCGAGATGCGCGGCGACAACGTGGTGTCGGCGTAGTTGTACAACTGCGACAGTGGCTGCGTGGTGCCGGTCAACGCCAAAATCAGCACCGGCGCGTTGTTGGGGTTGGCCTTGCGGTAGATCGGCGGCACGCGCAGGCTGCTGGGCAGATCCGGTGCGGCGGCATTGATCGCCGCCTGCACGTCGCGCGCCTTGTTGTCGACGTTGGTGCCGACGTTGTACAGCATGACGATGAAACTGGAGCCCTCCGAGCTGAATGAGTTCATCGAGTCGATGCCGCTGATCTGGCCGAGATGCCGCTCCAGCGGCGCGGCCACGGTGTTGGCCATGTTGCGTGCGTCGGCACCGGGCACGCTGGCCTGCACGAAGATCGCCGGAAACTCGAGGTTGGGCAGTGGCGCCACGCCCAGCAGGAAGTAGCAGATCATGCCGATCACCAGCACGCCGGCGGCCAGCAGCGAAGTGCCGACCGGGCGTTTGATGAAGGGCGCCGAGATGTTCATGCCACGCTGCCGTCCACGTTGACGCGGCGCACGCCGTGCGCGCGCAGCCATGCCGCGAAGCGTTCGAGGTACAGGTAAATCACCGGCGTGGTGTACAGCGTGACCATCTGCGACAGCAGCAGACCGCCGACGATGCTGATGCCCAGCGGGCGCCGCAGCTCGGCGCCGATGCCGGTGCCCAGCGCCAGCGGCAGCGCGCCCAGCAGCGCCGCCGCGGTGGTCATCATGATCGGGCGGAAGCGCAGCAACGCGGCGCGGCGGATGGCGTGTTGCGGCGTCATGCCATCGCGCTGCGCGACGATGGCGAAGTCCACCATCATGATGGCGTTCTTCTTGACGATGCCCATCAGCAGGATGATGCCGATGATGCCGTCGATCGACAGCGGCAGACCGAACAGCATCAGCGACAGCAATGCGCCGACGCCGGCCGAGGGCAGCGTGGACAGGATCGTCAGCGGGTGGATGTAGCTCTCGTAAAGCACGCCCAGCACGATATAGATCACCAGGATCGCGACCAGGATCAGCAGCACCTCCTGACTGAGCGAGGACGAGAATTCGGCCGCCGAGCCGATGAACCCGGCGCGGATCGAATCCGGCAATTGCATCTGCTGCTGCACGCGGTTGATCGCATCCACCGCCTGCGACAGCGAATAACCCGGCGCCAGATTGAACGACAGCACCACCGCCGGCATCTGGTCGAGATGGCTGACCACCAGCGGCGCCGTGGTTTCCCTGGCGCGCACCAGCACGCTCAGCGGCACGGTGTCGCCACCACCGATGTTGATGCCGGTGTTGCTGAGGCCGATGCCGGTGGCGGTGGAAGTATTGCTGGAAACGGCCTGACCGAAGCTGGTGGCGTTGCTGCCGGTCAGCGCGCCGCTGCCGTTGCTGCGCACGGTGAGCTGATCGAGCAGGGAGGTGACGTTGCGGAACTGCGGCGCCACCTCGAGGATCACGCGGTACTGGTTGAGTTCGGTGAAGATGGTCGAGATCTGACGCTGGCCGAAGGCATCGTAAAGCGTGTCGTTGATGGTCTGGATCGGCACGCCCAGACGGCTGGCGCTGGCGCGGTCGATGTGCAAATCCATCTCGCGACCGCGATCGGCGAGATTGCTGTCCACATCGGCCAGTTCGGGCAGTTTGTGGAAGGTCGCGGACATGCGCGTGGCGTATTGGTCCAGCGCCGTGGCATCCAGCGAGCGCAGCACGTACTGGTATTGCGTGGCGGCCACGCGCGTATCCAGGGTCACGTCCTGCACCGGCTTGAGGAACAGCTTGATGCCTGGCACATCGGCGGCGCTGCGCTGCAGGCGCGCGACAATGCTGGCCAGGCTGGAGCGCTCCGAGCTCGGCGTCAGCACGATGCTGAGCTGGCCCTGGTTGAGCGTGGGGTTGGTGTCGCCGATGCCGACGAATCCGGCCACGCCAGCCACCTCGGGATCGCGGCGCACCGCCGCCATCACCGCCTGCATGCGCCGTTCCATGGATGGAAACGCGATGCTCGGGTCGGCTTGCACCACGCCGGTGATCAGGCCGGTGTCCTGCTCCGGCAACAGGCTCTTGGGGATGACGATGTACAGGTACACCGTCACCACGACGCTCAGCGCGAAGATGACCATGAGCGTGCGCTGGTGCTCGAATACCCAATCCAGGCTGCGTTCGTAGGCGCCGAGCATGCGCGCGAAGAAGCCGCGTGGCTTGCCATCGGCGGTGTGCTCCACCGGCAGCGCGCCGGGCTTGAGCAGATACGCGCACAGCATCGGCGTGAGCGTCAGCGAGATCACCGCCGACAGCGCCACCGCGATCGACAGCACCCAGGCGAACTCGTGGAACAGGCGCCCGGTCACGCCCGGCATCAGCAGCAGCGGCAGGAACACAGCGATCAGCGACACCGTCAGCGAGATGATGGTGAAGCCGATTTCCCTGGCGCCGATCTCGGCGGCCTCGCGCGGCTGCTTGCCCTGCTCGATGTAGCGCACGATGTTCTCGATCATCACGATCGCATCGTCGACCACGAAGCCGGTGGCCACGGTCAGCGCCATCAGCGACAGATTGTCCAGCGAGAAACCGGCGAAGGCCATGACCCCGAAGGTGCCGATCAGCGACAGCGGCACCGCCACGGACGGAATCACCGTGGCCCACAGCCGGCGCAGGAACACGAAGATCACCATCACCACCAGCACGATGGCCAGCAGCAGGGTGAACTCGACGTCCGCCACCGAGGCGCGGATGGTGATGGTGCGGTCGGCGAAGATGCCGAGGTTGACCCCGGCCGGCAGTACTGCGCGCAGCGCCGGCAGCTCGGCGCGGATCGCCGCCACGGTTTCCACGATGTTGGCGCTGGGCTGGCGGCGGATGTCCAGCAACACCGCCGGTTTGCCGTTGGCCCACGCGGCGACCTGGTCGTTCTCGACGCCGTTGACCACGCTGGCGACATCGTGGAGCCGCACCGGCGCGCCGTTGACGTAGCTGATGATCAGGTTCTGGTAGGCCGCGGCATCGGGCAACTGATCGTTGGCGCCGATGGTGAAACTTTGCGTGCTGCCGTTGAGATTGCCCAGCGGCGCGTTGACGTTGGCCTGGGTGATGGCGCTGCGCACGTCCTCGAGCGTGAGCCCGAGGTTGGCCAGCGCCGCGGGATTGACCTGGATGCGCACCGCCGGCTTGATGTTGCCCTCGACGCTGACCAGGCCCACGCCGGAGATCTGCGCCAGCTTCTGCGCGAGGATGCTGTCGGCGTAATTGGTGACCTCGCGCACCGGCAGGGTGTCGGAGGTCAGCGCCAGGGTGAGGATCGGCGCGTCGGCCGGGTTGACCGCGTTGTACACCGGCGGATACGGCAGCGCCGCGGGCAGCGTGCCGCGTGCCGCGTTGATCGCGGCCTGCACGTCCTGCTCGGCGTTGGCGATGTCGCGGCTCTGGGTGAACTGCAGGTTGATCACCGACAGACCCTGCGAGCTGTTCGAGCTCATCATGGTCAGGCCGGAAATCTGCCCGAACTGACGCTCCAGCGGCGTGGTCACCAGGCGCGCCATGGTCGATGGGCTGGCGCCCGGATATTGCGTGGTCACCTGCAGGCTCGGCGCCTCGACGTTGGGCAGCGCTGCCACCGGCAGGGTGCGATAGCCGAAGATGCCGAACAACAGCAGCGCCACCATCAACAGCGAGGTGGCGATGGGCCTGCGGATGAACAGCGTCGAGATGCCCACGCCCGTGCCTGGCACCGCCTCAGCCACGGTGACCGCCACCGCTGCGCGCTTTGGCCGCGACGGTCTTGGGCATCGGCGGCACCTGACCCGGCGCCAGCGGAATCACCTTGCTGTTCTGCTTGAGTCGGAACTGGCCTTCGGTGACCACGCGCACGCCGGCGCTGAGGCCCTTGCTGATCACGGTCTGGCTGGCGCCGGCTTCGCCGCCGGTGGTCACCGGCTGCATCTTCACCGTGTTGTCGGGCTGCACCGCGAATACGTAGTCGCCATCGGGACCGCGCTGCACCGCCTGCGCCGGCACCACCAGCGCGTCATGCAGCGTGCCGAGTTGCAGGCGCACGTTGACGAACTGCCCCGGCCACAGCGTATCGGTGGGGTTGGCGAACTCGGCCTTGAGCTGGAACGTCGAGGTGCTGGTATCGATCTGGTTGTTGATCACCTTCAGCGCGCCGGTGGCGATCACCGTGTTGTTACTGCGATCCAGCGCCGCGACCTGCAGTGCGCCCTTGGTCATGCCGTCACGCACGGCTTCGATGTTCTGCTGCGGCAGATTGAACAGCACGCTGATCGGGTGGATCTGCGTGAGCACCACGATGCCGCCGCTGGTGGTCGGGCCGACTATGTTGCCGACGTCCACCAGGCGCAGTCCGGCCACGCCGTTGATCGGCGCGCGGATCGTGGTGTAGCCCAGTTGCACCCGCGCGCTGTCCAGTGCGGCCTTGTCGGCCAATACGGCGGCCTGATACTGACGCACGGTCTGCTCCTGCGCCTGCAGGGTTTGCGCGGCGACGTACTGTTTCTTGCCCAGGTTTTCGTAGCTGGATGCCAGATACTTCGCCGCGCTCAGCAGTGCCTGATCCTGCGCCAGCTTGCCCTGCGCCTGCTCGACCGCGGCCTGGAACGTGCGCGGATCGATTTGCGCGATCACGTCACCCTTCTTGATCTCCTTGCCTTCCTTGAAGTTGACCGAAACCAGTTGCCCGGCGACCTGCGGCACCACGGTGACCGTGTTCAGCGCGCTGACCGTGCCCAATGCGGTCAGATAGACCGGCACGTTTTCGCGCGTGGCCGGCACCACGGTGACCGGGATCGGTGCATCTTGACCCTTGCCGCGCTGGAAGCCGGTGGGGCGATGCACGATGCGATAGCCAATGATGGCGACCACCAGCACGACCACGGTGATCGCGACGATTTTCCAACGTGACATGGCGCTTCCTGGGATGGGGCGTGGATAGGGTGCGGGCTCGTATCTGTGCGAGTGTAGGGCCGCGCAGCGCACGCGCGCGCGCGGCCGTGCCATCAGTCATGCCGCGTCGCAAGCCAATTGCAAACTTGCGCACAGGTCGTGAATACGCGCAGATCCGCTCAAGCCATGGACGGATTGTCGTCGCGCCTTGCTTGCGCGGAAATGACGAACGCAGCGTCGGCATCGCGCGTGGGCGGCGCCGCGCGCGCGTCCCAGCACGCGACGCCAGCGAGGTATCGCAACAGTTCGCCGACACGACCCTCGGACACCATCTCCTCGGCGGTGCGGTAGGCGAACACCGCCAGCGGCATGTGCCGGAACCAGTCACGCGCGGCGGCGCGACCGCCACCGAGGCGCGCGGCGCAATCGAGCACGGCGCGCGCATCGCGCATGTAGCGCTGCAGGCGCGCATCGCGCGGCTTGAGCACCGGGGTCTCCGGTGCGACGTTGGCGTATTCGGCGAGGTGGCGCAGGCCGATGCCGAGGCTGCGCGCGAAGTCGCGCGGATCAATTCCCGCGTCGTTGCCGGTGGCGGGGATAATGCGTGTCGTGCAAGACATGGGGGAACTCCGGATGCAGGCGCCGTCTGTTGCGGCGTGACGAGTTGATTGTCGAGAAAGTGCCGTTTTGGCACTTTCTCGGGTGCGGTGCGTTGCCGGCGCCCGCGGCATCCGCCCCGCGTCGCCGGGGCTGCGCGCGTAGGTCGGCAGCCGCACTGTAGGTGCGCGGCGCGTGCGCTCCGGATGCCGGGCGTGTCGGGATGTAACGGTTCGTTGCGCCGTGGCCACCGCAGCGCGATGCTGCGCCGCGCCATGCGCCGCGCGCGAGCCTACAATCACGGCATGATCGCCGTGTCGCCCGCCGCGCCCGACTTGCAGCGCATCGCCGTGCTGGATCAGCGCCTGACCGCCGCGGTGCGTGGTGTGCGCATCCTGCGCACGGTGGCGCTTGCGCCCGCCCAAGCCGCGCCTTTTCTGGCCGCGCACGCTGCCGGACGCTTGCGCATGCCACAGCCGGATTATCGTCCGCCGGATTTGTCCGCCGCGCGCGCCGAGCTGGATGCGATCCTCGCCGCGATTCCGCACGCGCATCCGCTGGGTGGTTATTTGCAGCGTGCCGCCAGCGCATGGCACAACGCCACGTTGATGCTGGAAGCGGTGGGCACACCCGCCGCCGGCGCGTTGTCGGCGCAGCTTTACGGCAGTCCACAGGATGTGATTCCCGGCTCCGCGCTGAGCAGTGCCGCGGCGGCGCGCGAGTTTGTCGCGGTGGCCGCCGAACTGGGCGGCGTGCTGGAAAACACGGTCGCGGCGCACGATATCGACGCCGCCACATTGCAGGCCGAGCTGCGCGTGGCGTTGGATGCATTCTTCGGCGCCGGCGTGGTGGCGGTCGATCTGGATGAGGAACTCGCCGCCAAGGCCGCCGCCGGCGCCAGCCGCATTCGCTTGCGCAGCGGCTCGCGCTTCAGTGCCTACGACCGCCACCAGTTGCTGGCGCATGAAGCTTTTGTGCATACGCTGACGGCCCGCAACGGCATGTTGCAGCCGGCGCTGGGCTCGCTGGCGCGTACCAGTCCGCACGTCACCGCGACCCAGGAAGGTCTGGCGGTATACGCCGAGTTGATCTCCGGCGGCATGGATCTGGCGCGTCTCAAGCGCATCAGCCTGCGCATCCTCGGTATTGAACGGGCTCTGGCCGGCGCCGATTTCATCGAGGTGTTCCGCTTTTTCCTCGAGCAGGGCCACGATGCCGCCGACAGCTACAGCTCCACCGCGCGCATCTTCCGCGGTGTGCCGCTGACGGGCGGTCATGCCTTCGCCAAGGACACCGTATACCTGCACGGCCTGCTCAGCGTGCACACGTTTTTCCGCTGGGCGCTGCGCGGGCGCCGGCTGAGCCTGCTGCGGCGCCTGTTCGCCGGCAAGATGGCGCTGCGCGACGCGCTCGATTTCGAGCCATGGTTCGATGCCGGCTTCATCGCCGAGCCGCGCTACCTGCCGCCGTGGATCGCAAGCATGCAGGGGCTGGCGGGCAGCCTGGCGTTCTCGCTGTTCGTCAACCGCATCGCCATGGGCGAGGTCAGCGCGGCCAGTTGGCGCGAGCCGGCTGCCGGCTGAATCGCCTCGCGGCTGCTGCTGTGCAGCGTTCGGCGCGCGCCGCCGCGCTTGTAGAATGCACGATTGTTTTTCGCGTCGCGGCGCCATGGCCGCGCCCCACATGAGCCTATCCGACGAACTGAAACAGGCCGCGCTGGAGTACCACCGCCAGGCGCCAGCCGGCAAGATCAAGGTCACCTCCACCAAGTCGCTGCTGACCCAACGCGACCTCGGCCTGGCCTACTCACCGGGCGTGGCGGCGGTGTGCGAAGCGATCGCGGACGATCCCACCGGCGCCGCCACGCTGACCGCGCGCGGCAATCTGGTGGCGGTGATCAGCAACGGCACCGCGGTGCTGGGCCTGGGCGCGATCGGTCCGCTGGCGGCCAAGCCGGTGATGGAAGGCAAGGCCGTGCTGTTCCAGAAATTCGCCGGTATCGACGTGTTCGACATCGAGATCGACGAGCGCGATCCGGACAAGCTGGTGGATATCATCGCCAGCCTGGAGCCGACCTTCGGCGGCATCAACCTCGAGGACATCAAGGCGCCGGAGTGTTTCATCGTCGAGCGCAAGTTGCGCGAGCGCATGCGCATCCCGGTATTCCACGACGATCAACACGGCACCTCGATCATCGTCGGCGCGGCGGTGCTCAACGCCCTGCTGGTAGTCGGCAAGGACATCGCCAGCGTGCGCGTGGCGGCCTCCGGTGCGGGTGCCGCCGGCATCGCCTGCCTGGACATGCTGGTCAACCTCGGCGTCAATCCCGAACACATTCTGGTCAGCGACAAGAATGGCGTGCTGTACCGGGGTCGCCCCGATCTGGATCCGCAGGGCGCGCGCTACGCACGCGACACAGCGGCGCGCACATTGGCCGAAATCGTCGTTGGCGCCGATGTCTTCCTCGGCGTGTCCGCCGGCGGCGTGCTCAGACCGGAAATGGTCGCCAGCATGGCGGCGCGGCCGATCGTGCTGGCGCTGGCCAACCCCACGCCCGAGATCCAGCCCGAAGCGGCGCGCGCGGTGCGCCCGGATTGCATCATCGCCACCGGACGCTCGGACTTTCCCAACCAGGTCAACAACGCGCTGTGTTTCCCGTACATTTTTCGCGGCGCGCTGGACGTCAGCGCCAGCACCATCAACGAGGCGATGAAGGTGGCCTGCGTGCGCGCCATCGCCAAGCTGGCGCGGCGCGAGGCCAGCGATGTGGCCGCGCGTGCCTACGGTGGCAAGGCGCCGCATTTCGGCCCCGACTACATCATTCCGACGCCGTTCGATCCGCGCCTGCTGGTCGAGCTGGCGACGGCGGTGGCGCAGGCGGCGATGGATTCCGGCGTGGCCACGCGCCCGATCGAGGACATGGCCGCGTACCGCGAGCGTCTGAGCAGTTTCGTGTTTCGCACCGGCTGGGCGATGAAGCCGGTGTTCGCGCGCGCCAAGGCCGAGCCCAAGCGCGTGGTGTACACCGAGGGCGAGGAGGAAACCATCCTGCGCGCGGTGCAGACCGTGATCGAGGAGGGCCTGGCGCGACCGGTCCTGCTCGGTCGCCCCGAGGTGATCACCAGGCGCATCGAGCGCATTGGCCTGAATCTGCAGCCGGGGCGCGATTTCGAGCTGGTCAATATCCACTCCGATCCGCGTTTCAACGATTACTGGCAGCAATACCATCAACTGGCTGAGCGCCGTGGCGTCACCCCGGCGCTGGCCAAATCGCTGGTGCGTTCGCGCGGCACGCTGATCGGGGCGCTGATGCTGGCGCGCGGCGAAGCGGACGCGATGATTTGCGGCATGGTCGGCCGTTTCCAGAAGAAGCTCGAACACTTGCTTGAGGTGTTGCCGCTGGACCCGGGCATCAGCGCGCCGGCGGCAATGAGCGCGGTGGCCAACGACAAGGGCCTCACGTTTTTCCTGGATACCCACGTGCAGGAAAACCCCAGCGCCGAGCAGATCGCCGAGGCGACCCTGCAGGCGTCCTTGCGCCTGAAGCTGTTCGGCATCACCCCGCGCATCGCGCTGCTGTCGGTGTCCAACTTCGGCAGCCGCAATACGCAGGGAGCGCTGAAGATGCGCCGCGCGCTGGAGCTGATCCGCGCGCACGTGCCGCGGCTCGAGGTCGAGGGCGAGATGCAGGCCGACACCGCGCTCAATCCCGAGATCCGCGAGCGCCTGTTTCCCAATTCCAGTCTCAAGGGCCCGGCCAACGTATTCGTGCTGCCGGATCTGGAAAGCGCCAACATCAGCTTCAATCTGGTGCGCAGCATGACCGACGGCGTGGTGATCGGGCCGATCCTGATGGGCTTGTCACGGCCGGTGCATATTCTGACGCCGGCCTCCACGACACGGCGCGTGGTCAACATGACCGCGATCGCCTGCGTCGAGGCGCAGATCCGCGCCGCGCCAAAAGTTGAGCGGCCAAGCGCCGAGCATGCGTGACATGACACGCGCGGATCGCGTGCGTCGCGCTAAAATATCGACGTTGCGTAATGCCGCAGCACGCGCGCCCGCAATGCCCATTCCCCCTTGGTGCCGTGGCCGCGGCACCATTGCCGCCGAGGCGGTATTTGCGGCGCGGTAACGCGGCGCGGAGCATGACCATGGACCCGATCACCGACATCCTGCAGCAGGATCCAGACCCCTCCGAAACGCGCGAGTGGGTGGAGTCCATCGACGCCATCCTCGAACGCGGCGGCCCGCCGCGCGCGCACTACCTGCTGGAGCGCATGGTCGACCAGACGCGCCGCGCCGGCGGCATGCTGCCGTTCGCGCCGACCACCGAATACATCAACAGCATCCCGCCCGAGCGCGAGGCCAAGAGCCCCGGCGATGCCGCGCTGGAATGGCACATCCGCTCGATCATCCGCTGGAACGCGATGGCCATGGTGCTGCGCGCCAACCGCAAACCGGGCGAGCTGGGCGGACACATCGCCAGTTTCGCCTCCAGCGCCACGCTGTACGACGTGGGCTTCAACCACTTCTGGCGCGCGCAGGGCAAGGATCACCCCGGCGATCTGATCTGCTTCCAGGGCCACTCCAGCCCCGGCGTGTACGCGCGCGCGTTTCTCGAAGGTCGCATCGACGCGGATCGGCTGGACCACTTCCGCATGGAAGTCGGCGGCAAGGGTCTGCCGTCCTATCCGCATCCGTGGTTGATGCCGGACTTCTGGCAGATGCCCACGGTGTCGATGGGTCTGGGTCCGATCCAGGCCATCTACCAGGCGCAGTTCCAGAAGTATCTGGAACATCGCGGCCTGATCCCGAAGACCGACCGCAAGATCTGGTGTTTCCTCGGTGACGGCGAAACCGACGAGCCCGAATCGCTGGGCGCGATCGGTCTGGCCGGACGCGAGAAGCTGGACAACCTGATCTTCGTGATCAACTGCAACCTGCAGCGCCTGGACGGCCCGGTGCGCGGCAACGGCAAGATCATCCAGGAACTCGAAGGCCAGTTCCGCGGTGCCGGCTGGAACGTGCTCAAGCTGATCTGGGGCAGCTACTGGGATCCGCTGCTGGCACGCGACAAGGACGGCATGCTCAAGCGCCTGATGATGGAAACCGTGGACGGCGAGTACCAGGCCTGCAAGGCGTTTGGTGGCGCCTACACGCGCGAACATTTCTTCGGCAAGTACCCCGAGACCAAGGCCATGGTCGCCAGCCTGTCCGACGAGGACATCTGGCGCCTCAACCGTGGCGGCCATGATCCGCACAAGGTCTACGCCGCGTACCACGCCGCGATGCACAGCGCGGGCATGCCGACGGTGATCCTGGCCAAGACGGTCAAGGGCTACGGCATGGGCGATGCCGGCGAGAGCCAGAACATCACCCACCAGCAGAAGAAAATGGACACCACCGCGGTGCGCGCCTTCCGCGACCGCTTCAATATCCCCATCGCCGACGACAAGGTCGACGAGGTGCCTTATTACCACCCCGGCAAGGATTCGCCCGAGGTGCAGTACCTGCGCGCGCGCCGCGAGGCGCTGGGCGGCCCGCTGCCCAGCCGCCGGCGCAAGGCCGACCACGCACCGGCTGCGCCGGCGCTGGATGCGCTCAAGCAGATCACCCAGGGCACCGGCGAGCGCGAGATCAGCACCACCATGGCCTTCGTGCGCGGCCTCAACCTGCTGCTGCGCGACAAGGAACTCGGCCCGCGTATCGTGCCGATCGTGGCCGACGAGGCGCGCACCTTCGGCATGGAGGGCATGTTCCGCCAGATCGGCATCTACACCCCATTCGGCCAGAAGTACCGCCCGCAGGACGCCGACCAACTGATGTACTACCGCGAGGACCAGTCCGGCCAGGTGCTGCAGGAAGGCATCAGCGAACCCGGCGGCATGGCGGCGTGGATGGCGGCGGCATCGAGCTATTCGTTCCAGAATCTGCCGATGCTGCCGGTGTACATCTACTACTCGATGTTCGGTTTCCAGCGCATCGGCGATCTGGCCTGGGCGGCGGGCGACATGCGCTGCCGCGGCTTCCTGATCGGCGGCACCGCCGGGCGCACCACGCTCAACGGCGAAGGCCTGCAGCACGAGGACGGCCACAGCCACCTGCTGGCCGCGGCCATCCCCAACTGCCACGCCTACGATCCGACCTTCAGCTACGAAGTGGCGGTGATCCTGCAGGATGGCGTGCGGCGCATGCTGCACGAGCAGGAGGACGCCTACTGGTACCTGACGGTGATGAACGAGAACTACGCGCACCCGGACATGCCAGCAGGCGTGGCCGAGCACATCGTCAGGGGCATGTATCTGTTTCGGGACGCGGGGCAAAACGGCCGGGACTCGGGGAAGGCCAAAGGCAAAGGCAAGTCCGATGTCGCGCCGCGCGTGCAACTGCTGGGCTCGGGCACGATCTTCCGCGAGGTCATCGCCGCCGCCGGGTTGCTGGACCAGGACTTCGGCGTCAAGGCCGACCTGTGGAGCTGCCCCAGTTTCACCGAGCTGGCCCGTGACGGCATGGAATGCGAGCGCCAGCAGCGCCTGCACCCGCTGCAGAAGCAGCAGACCTGCTTCGTCGCGAAGCAGCTCGAGGGCCACGATGGCCCGCTGATCGCCGCCACCGATTACGTGCGCGCTTTCCCCGAGCAGATTCGCGCCTACCTGCCGCACGCGCGCCGCTACGTGACGCTGGGCACCGATGGCTTCGGGCGTTCGGACACGCGTGCGCACTTGCGCGCGTTTTTCGAAGTCGACCGGCACTGGATCGCGCACGCGGCGCTGGCGGCACTGGCCGCCGATGGCGTGATCGAGCCCAAGCAGGTGGCGCGCGCGATCGAGCTGTACGGCCTTGATCCGTCCAAGCCGCTGCCGCTGCACGCATGATGCGCGCGCGTGCACTGGGACTGGGACTGGCGGCGTGCGCCGTGCTGCTGCTGGCCGGCTGCGAGCATGGCCCCACGGCCGCGCAGCGCGAAGCCGCCGCGCAAGCGCAGGCCGCCGCGCAGCGGCTGGAGCAATCGCAGCAGGAGTTCAAGCTGTACCACGAAATGCTGGCACGCAAGGACATCCAGCTCGCGGCCAGCCTGGGCCAGCAGATCGAGCAGATGTATCCGCGCACGCCGGCTGCCAGCGCCGTGGCCAGGGATCTGCCTGCGCTCACCGCCGCGGCCGCGAAGCAGGCGCATGCACAGCGCCTTGCCGCGTTGTGGGATTACCAGACCGGCGTGCCCATGGCAGGCGGCACGCAGAACACGGCCTCGATCAACGACACGCGCAGCGACGGCAGTCAGGGCAACATTCAGTTGATCCTGCGTCGCCACAGCGCCTGGGGCCAGAGCGTGTATTTGTACGCTCAAGCTCCGGGCTTCGTGTGCAAGAGCATCTGTCGCGTGCCGGTGTCCGTCGATGGTGGCAAGCCGCAGGGTTGGGCGGCCTACCTGCCGCCCACCGGCGAGCCGGCGCTGTTCATCAAGGACGATCGGCGCTTCATCGGCATGCTGGAGAAGGCGCAGGTCATCGAACTGCGCGTGGACTTGAAGCAGGGCGGCGCGCGCACGCTGAAATACGAAGTGGGCGGCTTCAAGCCTGCAAGCTTTCCGCCGCTGGCGAAGAAAGGCTGATGGGACTCAAGGCACGACGGTGACTGGAACCTGGCTGTGCTCGACCACTTCGTTCATCACCGAGCCCAGCAGCCAGCGCGCCAGCGTGCCGCGGCCGCTGTTGCCGATCACCAGATGGTCAAAGCTGCCTGACTTGACCTCGGCCAGCAGCACGTCGCCGGCCGAGCCGGGCACGACCTTCCATGCCGCCTTGACACCGGCTTGCGCGGCGCGCTCCAGCACTTTCTGCGACAGCCCCGGACGCAGCGCGGTGCTGTCAGCCATCAGTGAGGCGGTGGCCTCGGGGCTTCCGGCCGGCAGCATGGCGGCATAGACCACCTGCAACTGGCAGCCGAAGCCCTGCGCCAGTTTGAATGCGAACTCAAGCGCGCGCTGCGCGGCGGGCGAATCGTCGTAGCCGACCAGAATCTGCTTGAGCATGGCGTCGTTCCACATGACAGTCGCGCCATGATGCGCGTATTGACGGCGCTGTTCCAGGCATGCGCGCCTTGCAGGCTCTGTCATGATCGAGAACCGGCACGTGCAGTCGCGAGCGGTCGCCATGAGGCGACTGTTGACTGCATTTCCGGTGTCGTGACTCGCGGCGCCAAGCGTGCCCGCGCCAGAACCTGCGAAATCGGCAAATTGGCCGAGTGCTGCGTATTGGCCTCTTCACGCCACGCTGACGCAACGGCGCTAACATGCCCTTCCCCTGCTTGGATTGGAGATCGATCATGCGGCGTCTGCTCATCATGTTGTTTGCCCTGTGCCTGTTGCCCGCATTGGCCGCGGCCGCAGAAACCATGCCCCAGGTCGGGCAGATGGCTCCGGGCTTCAAGCTGCAAGACCAGAATGGCCACTGGAAATCGCTCGACCAATATCGTGGCCAATGGCTGGTGCTGTATTTTTATGTCAAGGATTTCACGCCGGGTTGCACCACCGAGTTGCGCAATTACCGCGACGATTATGCGGCGCTGCGCAAAGAAGGTGCGCAAGTATTGGCGATCAGCATCGGCAGCGTGAAATCGCATGCCGCGTTCGCCATGAAATATCACGCGCCGTTCCCCATGCTGGCCGATACCAACCTCAAGGTAGCCAAGGAATACGGTGATGGTGTGCTGATCTCGAGGAATGGCATGAAGTACGCCGCGCGCACCACCTTCATCATCGCGCCCAATGGCCATATCGCCAAGATTTACACCGACGTCAATCCGGCTAATAACCCACACCAGGTGCTGATCGAGTTGCCCAAGCTGCAGGCGGCTTACGGCAAGGCATGACCTGATTCGCGCTGAAGTTCAGCTGGTTTTCCCTTCTCCCGTCGGGAGAAGGTGGCGCGAAGCGACGGGTACGGGACGGAGCATGGCGTTGCTGAAATCATGGTGACGATATGTCCTGCGCCGAACCCTCACCCCCAACCCCTCTCCCGGCGAGAGAGGGGCTTTTGCAGCTGAACTTCGACGCGAATCAGGTGCAGTGATTGCCCATAACCGACCGGATGCGGCGCGGGTCGCCGAGCAGCGAAATTCCCCGTAGACCGCGGTGCAGAAATCCAAGGACACGACACTGTCGAATCCCGTGACAGAGGGCCGGACCCAGGCGATCGTGTCCTCCTTGAATGGGGAGCCAACGAAAGGCGTATTCCAATAACCATGGACAAGGATTTCGGGGAATTCATTTTCGTCGAAAAGACGCCTCACCGTGGTCTTATCCGGCTGCCACTCGTATGACCGCGCCGCCGACGCTGGTATTTGCATCCGGTGGTGGCCGAGTGTATGTTATCCGGTGTTATTCCATCGCGATCAGCATGCGCCAATTGGCATGGGCCGGATTCCAGCAGGAATTGCAGACCTGAAAGTTTTTATTCTGTTCAGCGTAGTGTGGATTCTTGCGGAGACCTGCGTCATGAAGCGATTTTCATGCGTTGCATATTGGGGACTGGTTGTCGCCGGTAGTTTGGCGTTCACCTTGACCGCGGCCGCGCATGTCAACCCCGACCTCTATGCCGGCCTTAAGTGGCGGAACGTCGGCCCGTTCCACGGCGGCCGCGTTTCCACGGTCACCGGCGTCATCGGCCAGCCCGGCGTGTATTACGCGGGCACGCCCGAGGGAGGCATCTGGAAAACCACCAGTGCCGGCGTCACCTGGTTCCCCATCTTCGACCAGATAAAAGGCGTGGATACCATCGGCGCCGTTCAAGTCGTTCCCTCCGATCCGAATATCGTGTATGCCGGCACCGGTGACCCCACCGTGATCCGTCCCTTCTTGGGCAGCCTGGGCGACGGCATGTGGAAGTCCACCAATGCCGGCAAGACCTGGCAGCACATCGGCCTTGAAGACACCGTGATGATCGACAGCATCCTGGTTGATCCCGCCAACCCCAATGTGGTCATCGTCTCCGCCCTCGGTAACGCCACCCACCACGGCGGCGGCATCTACCGCTCCACGAATGGCGGCCGGACCTGGACCAACGTCCTCAAGCCCGCCGGTTATCACGGCACGCGCGAAGTGGTGTTCGACAACGGTGATCCCAGCATCATGCTGGCTGACACCCAAGGCACGGGTGGCCCGTTTTTTGCGCTCCGGCATGGCCCGAAGGCAAAGCCCAAGCCGCCGCTGTTGTTCAAATCGACCAACGGCGGCCTGACCTGGACGCCGCTCAAGATTCCGCCTTTCCCCGGCCGTATTGGCGTGGCGATCGCCCTGCATGGCCGGCGCATCTACATTGTCGGCAACAACATCAAGCATGGGTCCGGTCTTTTCCGCTCCGACAACGGCGGCGCCACCTGGCGCCACATGGCGGTAAAGGACAAGCGCATCAGCAACGGCCAGGGCGCTTACAGTTGCGGCGTCTTCGTGGACCCACGGAATCCCAACATCGTCTATACCGTCAGCACCGCCCTGTACCGCTCCATCGACGGCGGCGTCACCTTCCATGCCTTCAAGGGCGCCCCCGGCGGCGAGGATTACCACGATCTCTGGATCGATCCCACCAACGGCAAGCGCATGGTGGTCGGCTCCGACCAGGGTGTCAGCGTCACGCTCGATAACGGCCGTACCTGGAGTCTCTGGTACACCGAGCCCATCTCGCAGATCTACCATGTGGCCACCACCGGCCAATATCCCTATTGGATCGTCGGTGCGCAGCAGGATACCGGAGCGGTCATGATCCGCAGCCGCGGCAACTGGGGCCAGGTGGACTTCACCGACTGGAGCCCCGTGCCCTCCTCGGAGTCCGGCTACATCGCGCCCGATCCCCTGCATCCGCATATCCTCTATGGCATCGGCTATGGCCCCGGCGGCGGCGGCGGCCTGGTCAAGATCAATATGGCCACCGGGCAGTGGGAAAACATCGCACCCAACTTCGGCGCCAAAACCAAAAACTACCGCGCCAGTCGCAGCCTGCCGATGAAATTCGATACCGCCTTCGAT
>JAKAWV010000006.1:22867-135895 GCA_021827205.1 Pseudomonadota bacterium
CGGCGGCCTGGTCAAGATCAATATGGCCACCGGGCAGTGGGAAAACATCGCACCCAACTTCGGCGCCAAAACCAAAAACTACCGCGCCAGTCGCAGCCTGCCGATGAAATTCGATACCGCCTTCGATTCCGGCGCTCTCTACGTCGCCTATCAGTGTCTGCTGGTCTCGCGCAACGGTGGCCATTCCTGGCAGGCTTTCAGCCCCGCCCTCACCACCCCCAAGGGCAAGTCTCCAGTGCCCTGCGGCACGCCGCTACCGCCGCCCAAGAAGAAAGCGAAGCGACCCCGCAACCCCTTCAAGCCGGCCGGGCCCGTCATCAACGACTTCTCCATCTCCAAGATCAAGCCGGGCGTGGTCTGGACCGTGAGCAGCAACGGCCAGATCTACAACACCATGGATGGCGGCATGCACTGGAGCAATGTCAGCAACATCACCGGCGCGCCGCCTCACGCCCAATTTCACACCATCGAAGCCGGCGACAAGGTGGATACCGCCTATGTCACCGCCCGCATCGTCGTCAAGCATCGCCACAAGGCCGCTCCGCCCGCCCATCCGAAAGCCGGCGTTCCGTCCCCCGCCCCACGCCATGCCCTCGCTGCCGGCGACAAGGTGAATCCCGCCCACGCTACTGCCCGCATCTCCGTCAAGCCCGGCCACAAGGCCATCCCGCCCGCTCATCCGGACATCGACGTGCCGCTGATCTGGCGCACCACCGACGGCGGCAAGACTTGGGTCAGCATCGTCCGTGGCCTACCCCACGACCAGCGCACCGGCAGTTGGGTGAATGTGCTGCGCGCCGATCCCAAGCAGCCCGGCCTCCTCTTCGCCGGCACCGGGACGACCGTCTACGTCAGCTTCGACAATGGCGATCACTGGCAGCCGCTGCGCCAGAATCTGCCCAGCACCGCCATCACTGACCTCGTTGTCCACACCCGGTACCACCTGAACGATCTGGTCATCAGCACCTTCGGCCGCGGCTTCTGGGTGCTGGACGACATCACCCCGCTGCAGCAGATCGCCGCCCATGCCCAGGCCATCGCCTCTTCCCCGGTTTATCTCTTCAAGCCCGAGGAGGCCATTCGCGCCCGGATCAACAGCAATTGGGATCAGCCCTTCTCCATCGAGGTACCGCATGCACCTAATCCGCCCTATGGCGTGATCGTGGATTACGACCTCCGCCACAAACCCAACAGACCGATCCAGCTCCGGGTTTTCGGCCCCCATGGGAATCTGGTCCGTACCTATTCCAGCACGTTGCCGGCCCCCATCGAGGGGCAAGCCTATCCCCGCTACTGGCTGGCCACGCCCCAGTCACGCGCCCTGACCACCCATGTCGGGCTGAACCGCTTCAACTGGAACCTTCGTTATGCCCCCCCGCCGGCCTTTCACCATGACCTCGAAAACCAGATGAATAACGTGGCTGGCACCACCACTCCGGGTCCGCACGGACCCCAGGTGATCCCCGGCGTTTATACGCTCAAGCTCACCGTGGACGGCCGGGTCTACACCCGCCACGCCACCGTCGTGAACGATCCACGCGTCGGCCAGAGCCGCGACCTGATGGCCGCCCTGCGCGCCCAGAACCGGCTGACGATGCGGGCCTACCACGGCATGCAGCAGAGCTATGCAGGCCGCCTGGAAGTAGACGCCGTCAAGGCCCAGTTGACGTCGCTCATGCATGATCACCTGCCGGGCCCGCTTGCTGCGCAGGCCAAAAAGCTCGATGCCGGTCTGACCAAGATCGGCGGCAAGAAGCCGGCCCACGCTTTCCTGTTTTTCCTCCACCATGAGACGCCTAAACCCCATACGCTGCGATCCTTCTTCGCCTTGAACAACGACTACAACTCCCTGGTCAGCCTCATGCAGGTGGGCTTGGACATGTCGCCCACACCCGCCCAGATCGCCACCTTGAAGAGCGACTGTCGTCACTACGACCGCACAATGGCTGCCTGGAAGGCCATGCGGATGAAACAGTTGGCCGCCTTCAACACCGTGCTGGTCAAAAACCACCTGCGGGAACTCAAAGTTGCGCCCGCCAAGCTTGCCGGCCTGTCTTGTGGCGTTGTAGCCCGCGCGCACTGAGCGCGCCTGGACCACTCGCCCGACGGTGGCGGCGGCCGAGCTGCCGCCACCGCGTGATTTCGATAGAAGGCGCCCTGTGTCGTCAACCTGTCGGGTTTCCCACGCGGCTTGATATTGGCGGAAATACTCCGTCATGCAACGAAAAACGGCGCTCGCTGTTCGACGCGCAGGATCGGGTGGACCGGCAGCGCGAGGCGTTGATCGCCAACATCGAAGGCAAGCTCGAGCAACAGCGATCCGCGTCGGTGCTATTCACCGCAAGCTGGCGCCTGGTTTGAGTTTTGTGCTTGCCACCTGGTTCGACAGGAGAGCACACCCGTCACCGAACTCTGAAGCCTAGTTCCGCCATCCACTCTAGTTCCGCCATCCACTTCAGAGTAATTTTCAGAGTAATGCACTGCACCGAGCAACTGATGCGTACTGGGGGTGAAACGATGAGCGAAAACGATCCGCGCATGACCGAACCGGTCATCGTCTGTCCCAACTGCAAGACGGAGATCAAGCTCACCGAGTCGCTGGCGGCGCCACTGATCGAGTCCACGCGCAAGCAGTTCGAGCAGAAGCTGTCCGAGAAGGATGCAGAAATCGCCCGGCGTGAGCAGTCCCTTCGCGACAAGGAAAAGCAGGTCGCTGACGCGAAGCGCACGCTCGATCAGCAGGTGGCCGATCAGGTCGCGGAGCAGCTCGCATCCGAGCGCGCCCGGGTGATCGCCGAAGAGTCCAGGAAGGCCAAGCTCGCCAGCGCCGCGGAGCTTGAGAGCAAAGGGCGCGAGCTGGTCGAGCTGCAGGAAGTTTTGAAGGAGCGCGACGGGAAGCTGGCCGAGGCGCAGAAGGCGCAGGCCGACCTCATCAAGAAGCAGCGCGAGCTGGATGATGCCAAGCGCGAGCTGGAACTGACCGTCGAGAAGCGCGTACAGGAGGGTTTGACCGAGGTTCGCTCACAGGCCAAACGCGAAGCCGAAGAGGGCCTCAGGCTCACGGTGGCGGAGAAGGAGCAGACCATCGCTTCGATGCAGAAGAAGATCGAGGAGCTGAAGCAGAAAGCCGAGCAAGGCTCGCAGCAGATGCAGGGCGAGGTGCAGGAACTGGAGCTGGAAGGCCTGTTGCGCGCCAAGTTCCCGTTCGACACCATCGAACCCGTACCCAAGGGCGAATTCGGCGGCGATGCGATCCAGCGTGTGATGAGCCAGGGTGGTCAACCTTGCGGCATCATCCTGTGGGAATCGAAACGCACCAAGAACTGGAGTGATGGCTGGCTGGTCAAGCTGCGTGAAGATCAGCGCACCGCGAAGGCCGAAGTCTCAGTACTGGTCAGCCAGGCCTTGCCGAAAGGCGTAGAGACGTTCGACGTGATCGACACCGTCTGGGTCACACACCCGCGCGCGGCGCTGCCCGTGGCGACGATACTGCGTCACACGCTGCTGCAGATCAGCACCGCCCGGCAGGTCTCGGAAGGGCAGCAGACCAAAACCGAAATGGTCTACCAGTACCTGACCGGGCCGCGCTTCCGGTTGCGTGTCGAGGCGATCGTCGAAGCGTTCTCCAGCTTGAAGGACGACCTCGACAAGGAGCGCAAGGTGATCATGAAGCAGTGGGCCGTGCGCGAGAAGCAGATCGAGCGGGTGATGGGGGCGACGGTAGGGATGTATGGAGATTTGCAGGGCATTGCAGGGAAATCATTGCAGGAGATCGAGGGGTTGGAGTTTCCAGCGCTGGAAGGCCACGCGGTCGAGTAGACTTCCCGCCGAAAAAGAGGGCACGAATCATGTACGTCGAAAAAGTATCTTTGAAAAATATTCGCGGATTCGACGACCTGAGCTTCGACCTCAAACGTCCCGACGGCAGCTATGCCGGCTGGACCGTGTTCACCGGTAACAATGGCTCTGGTAAGAGCACGCTGCTGAAGGCTATCGCCGTCGGACTGGTGGGGCGGGACACGGCCCGTGCGCTGCAGCCCAGCTTTCATCGCTGGATACGAAGTGGCGCCACGGAGGCCAGCATTCAGCTTGATATCGTCCGCACTGTAGGCGATGACGATCTTGTCGGTTTCGGGAATGCACCGGCAAAAACTTTTCCAGCGAGAATCTCCCTGACGAACGGAGGAAGGGAAACGACTCTCCAAGCTGCCGTTCCGGCGGGTAAACAGCGCAATTATCAAACGCCCGACCGAACTATTTGGGCCAACAGCGCGAACGGCTGGTTTTCTTGCGGCTATGGACCTTTCCGGCGTATTTTCGGCGCTTCGCCCGAAGCCGTCCAGCAAATGGTTTTCCCCTCGACAGCACGTTTTGCGACCATGTTCCAGGAGGCTGCATCCCTAGCGGAAGCGGATCGCTGGTTGCGCAACCTGAAATATAAAGAGCTTGAAAACAAGCAAGCCGAGCGCGAGCAACTGTCCCTGCTCCTGGAGATTTTGAAAGACGATCTGATGCCCAATCAGATCACGGTGGATCGCGTCGACTCCGATGGGCTTTGGCTGACGGATCGCAAAGGTGTCCATCTAGCATGGGGCGAAATGAGCGATGGTTATCGCGCCGCGCTCGCCTTGCTGACCGACATCCTACGTCATCTTATCAACGCCTATGGCATTGATGGCTTGATCGAGCAAGACGCCGATAGCCGAATTTTTGTCAAGCGGAGTGGCGTCGTGCTGATCGACGAAATCGACGCTCACTTGCATCCCGAATGGCAGCGGGAAATCGGTTTCTGGCTCAAACGCCATTTTCCGAATATTCAGTTTCTGGTCACCACCCATAGTCCGCTTATCTGTCAAGCGGCTGATCCGAACGGCCTGTTCGTCCTGCCGGAGCCTGGTAGCGACGACAAACCGCGCTCCTTGTCAAAAGAGGAATACGAAAAAGTCATCGCGTCCCGGCCGGACACGATCCTGCTGACATCTGCCTTCGGTTTACAGAATACCCGTTCCTCCCGCGCTATTGAGGGACGCGCGGATCTCGCTCGCCTGAAAGCGAAAAAGCGAGCTGGCGCCAAACTAACTGACGTTGAAAAGGAGAAAGAAAAGCAGCTGCAGTTGTTTGCCGTCGATGGTGAAGAACTCTGACCCATGCGCCGCATCGCGCGCCAGCCTCTACCGTCGGTTACAGCCAGAGCACTCGTCAAGCGCCAGAGAGATGCCGACGACGGGCGAGCTGCCGGCACGCTGGACATCAAACAAACCTGGAAAATGGCCAGGCGGAGCAAGCCGCTCAAGACTGTCGACGCCACGCTCAGAGCCATGGCTGGCAGCCGCGAGCGCTGCATGTACTGTTGCGATTCTCACGGCACAGACATCGAGCATTTCTGGCCCAAGGCCAATTACCCGGAACGGTTGTTTCAATGGTCGAATCTTATGCTTTGCTGCGCCGAATGCGGCCGCTTCAAAGGGAATCGATTCCCTCTGAACAATGAAATGCCTGCGCTGGTCGATCCAACGGCCGACGACCCATGGGAGTTTCTCGACTTCGACCCGACAACAGGCGTTGTCGTAGCCCGTTTCGATCCTACGGCTAACGCCGAAAGCCCCAAGGGAGTCGAGACTGTCCGACTATTGCAACTGGACCGCCGTGAGGCGCTTAACGATGGCTATCTGAAAACCTGGCGGCGTCTGGTAGCTACGGTAGAGGCGGTCCTGAATCAGGAGCAGCCCGATGCAAAAATGCTGATGAGAGCGTTGGTCGAGGCTGATGACCATGAATTGCTGGGCTGGTGCCTGTTCGGTACTGGGCAGCGGGTTGCTCCATTTTTAAATTTGCACACTCAATGGCCCGAAGTATGGGCGGAGTGCGTTGATGCCTTGTCGTAGGTATTCCATGACCAAACAAAAACTTGAACTGACCTGGATCGGCAAGGACGTACGGCTCAAGTTGGAGCCGCGCATCCTGCTGGAGGACCCGGCTAGGAGTTATCATGCAAAGCACCGGGTGACGGAGAACGATTTCTTCGATAACCGGCTGATTTTTAGTGACAACCTGCTGGCGCTGAAAGCGCTGGAGCAGGAATTCGCTGGCAAGGTGAAGTGCGTGTTCATCGACCCGCCTTACAACACCGGCAGCGCGTTCACGCATTACGACGACGGGGTGGAGCATTCGATCTGGCTGTCGCTGATGCGTGACAGGCTGGAGATAATCCGGCGACTGTTGTCGGAGGATGGCTCGCTATGGATCACGATTGATGACAACGAGGCGCACTACCTGAAGGTGCTGTGCGACGAGGTGTTCGGACGGCCCAACTTCGTGGCGAATGTGGTTTGGGAGAAAGTTTACACGCCAAAGAGTAATGGTCGTGGCTTAAGCGGTGACCATGACCATGTGTTGGTGATTGCAAAGTCGCCGAGATGGCTTGAGTCCGGCTGGAACATGCTGCCTCGGAACGAAGAGCAGCAGGGCAGATTTAGAAACCCCGATAACGACCCAGACGGACCGTGGAGGACGTATCCCCTTGACGTTCGTACCGAGGATGGCGCGAAACGAGAGAAATACCGATATGAGGTCATGCTCCCGTCAGGTAGGCTTGTGAAGCCAGCGCAAGGACGCCACTGGGCGCTACCGAAGGACGAGTTCGAACGGCAACGAAATGCCGGCGAAATCTACTTCGGCAAGGACGGCGCTGCTATGCCGACCAAAAAGGTTTATTTGAAGAACGCAAAGCAGGGCGTGATTGCGCGAACTTGGTGGACGTACAAGGAGGTCGGAGGCAACCAAGATGCAAAACGTGAAGTTCTCGCCCTTTTCGGGGATTCGGGCTTTATTACGCCAAAGCCGGAAGCACTACTCCACCGTGTCCTGACGATAGCGACCAACCCCGGCGACCTCGTCCTCGACTCCTTCGCCGGTTCCGGCACCACTGGCGCCGTCGCCCAAAAAATGGGCCGTCGCTGGATCATGGTGGAGCTGGGCGAGCACTGCCACACCCACATCATTCCGCGTCTGCAGAAGGTCATCGACGGCGAGGACCAGGGCGGCATCACCGAGGCGGTGGGCTGGAAAGGCGGCGGCGGCTTCCGCTACTACCGCCTGGCGCCCTCGCTGATGGAGAAGGACCGCTGGGGCAACTGGGTCATCAACAAGGAATACAACGCGGCGCAGCTCGCGGAGGCGCTGTGCAAGCTAGAAGGCTTCACCTATGCGCCCTCGGACGCCGTGTACTGGCAGCACGGCATCTCCACCGAGCGCGACTTCATCTACGTGACCACGGCGACCCTGTCGCACGAGCAGTTGCAACAACTGTCCGATGAGGTGGGGCCGGAGCGCTCGTTGCTGGTGCTGTGCACGGCATTCCGCGGACGCGGCGACTATCCGAACCTGACGGTGAAGAAGATCCCGCGGCAGGTGCTGTCACGCTGCGAGTGGGGGCATGACGACTATTCGCTGCAGGTCGAGAACCTGCCGAAGGCGCCGCCTGCGCAGGGTGCGGCTCCAGCTAGTGCCGACCCTCACCCCAACCCCTCTCCCGAGGGGAGAGGGGCTCAGGCGGGATTGTTCGAGGATGAGCCCGCATGAGCCAGCCTACGGAAAAGCCCGGTGGGGGGTCGGAACTGCTGCTGTACCGGACAGAGGACGCACGCACGCGCATCGAGGTTCGGCTGCAGGACGACCCGGTCTGGTTGACCCAGGCGCAGATGGCGGATTTGTTCCAGTCCACGCCGCAGGAGGCAACTTGTAAGGATTACTTACAAGTTCGGGCGGAGGGCGCCCGTTCGGTGCAGTGCAGCCTCAGGTTCTACAGCTTGGACGCCATTCTCGCGGTCGGCTACCGCGTGCGCAGCCCGCGCGGCACGCAGTGCGACGAGGATGAAGCTGGGCAGAAAGTGGGAGGGCAAGAAATACATCGGCCTGCCAACACCATCACCGCACGCCCGAGCCCGTGGCTTCTGAAGCCGGAGTCTCAGGCAATGACGCCATGACGCCACCTCGTCAGCCAGATCGCTATGTGGCGCAAGGAATCGAGGCCGAGTTCGAGCCGGGTTCCCGGGGCCGGGTGCTGCGCAACTTGGCAGGCGTGCGTTCTGTACGCGCGATGACGCGGCTGGAATCGGAACAGCTGCTGGTTGCCACCGAGCGCTTGATCGACGAGACCACGGTAGAGCAACGGTTCCGCGCTGAGGACGTGCGCCGCATGCATCGGCTATGGCTTGGAGACATCTACGCCTGGGCCGGGGAATATCGGCAGGTCAACATGGCCAAAGGCAGCTTCATGTTCGCAGCAGCCAACCTGATTCCGCGATTGATGCAGGCATTCGAGCAAGGGCCGTTGCACGAGTTCACGCCTTGCCGGTTTGTCGGCGTAGAGGATCAGGCGCTGGCACTGGCTGTGGTGCATGCGGAACTGATCCTGATACACCCGTTCCGTGACGGCAACGGCCGTTGCGCACGCTTGCTGGCAGTGCTGATGGGCTTGCAGGCTGGGTTGCCGGCGTTGGATTTTGGCGGGGTGCGCGGCGAGGAGAAGCGGCGCTACATCGCGGCGGTGCACGCGGCAATGGATCGCAAGTACAAGCCGATGATCGCTGTATTCAGCCGCATCATCGCGCGGACGCAGCGTGTGGCTAAGGCTTCGCGCGGATGACGCGCTTGACCGACGACAGCGAGGAAGCGGATGCCGTGCGGGTGACCGTTTTGAACGGCGCGCGGATACCCTCGATGGCCGAGGAAGTCGCCACGGAGCGCAGCACACTGCGCTGGCGCTGCTTGGGATCGCGCAGGTAGGGATTGGTACTGGAGAGCTTGGACGTCATGATGAAATTGTACCAGCCACAGTGGGAAGCCAGGGTGCAAAAGGCATGAATCGGCACGTCAACGCCATCGCCGGGCGCCTGAGCCTGCGGCCGCCGCAGCGGATCTCGCTGGAACGGCTGGATCGCATTACCGAGATCGCCCCGCCGCGGAAAGACGCGGACGTGGCCGCGGCGCTGGAGGCGATCCGCAGCGAGTTTCCGTCGGTCACCGATTTCGAGCGCGAGTTCCCTTCGCTGTGCTTTGCACTGGCCACGGGTGTCGGCAAGACCCGGCTGATGGGCGCGTTCATCAGCTACTTGCACCTGGCGCACGGCATCAACAACTTCTTCGTGCTGGCGCCCAACCTCACGATTTACAACAAGCTGATCGCGGACTTCACGCCCAACACGCCGAAGTACGTGTTCAAGGGCATCGCCGAGTTCGCCGTCAATGCGCCCGCGGTGATCACGGGCGACACCTACGACCAACGCGACCCGGCAAGCGGCGGACTGTTTGGCGGCGTGCGCATCAACATCTTCAACATCTCCAAGATCAACTCCGAGGTGCGCGGCGGCAAGGCGCCGCGGATCAAGCGGCTGTCCGAGTACATCGGACAGAGCTACTTCGACTACCTGGCGGGCTTGCCGGACCTGGTGCTGCTGATGGATGAGTCGCACCGCTACCGCGCCAGCGCCGGCGTGCGCGCCATCAACGAGCTGAAGCCGATCCTCGGCCTGGAGCTGACGGCCACGCCGTTTGTGGAGACCGGCAAGGGCCCACTGCCGTTCAAGAACGTGCTCTATGACTACCCGCTGGGCCAGGCGATGGCCGATGGCTTCGTCAAGGAGCCGGCCGTGGTCACGCGCAAGGACTTCAACCCGGCCGGCATGTCGGCCGAGGAGATCGAACGCCTGAAGCTGGAAGACGGTATCCGCCTGCATGAGAGCGTGAAGGTGGAGCTGGAGACCTACGCGCGCGAGACCGGCAGCGCCATCGTCAAGCCGTTCCTGCTGGTCATCGCCCGCGACATCACCCACGCCGGGGCGCTGCTGCAGCGGGTCCAGTCCGACGCGTTCTTCGAGGGGCGCTACAGGAACAAGGCCATCCAGGTGGATTCCAGCCGGACCGGCGCGGACGAGGAGGAAATGATCCAGCGTCTGCTGAAGGTCGAGCATACGGAAGAGCCGACCGAGATCGTCATCCACGTCAACATGCTGAAGGAAGGCTGGGACGTCACCAACCTGTACACGATCGTGCCGCTGCGCGCCGCCAATGCGCGCATCCTGATCGAGCAATCCATCGGCCGCGGCCTGCGCCTGCCCTACGGCAAGCGTACCGGCGTGACGGCGGTGGACCGGCTGAACATCGTGGCGCACGATCGCTTCCAGGAAATCATCGACGAGGCCGGCCGGTCCGATTCGCCGATCCGCATGCAGTCGGTGGTGCTCGATGCCGATCAGTTGCAGCAGCGGACGGCCACGGTGGTTTCTCAATCCCGGCTCGCCACCCGGCTGGGATTTCGCCCGCCACAGGTGACCGGCAGCACGACCTTGGCGGGTGCGGACGATACGCCGGCGTTCACCAAGCCCGAGGAGCAGGCGCTGGCGCAGCTTGCCTATCAGGCTATTCAGAACCTCGGTGGACAGCCACAGCTCGCGCCGACGCTCGAGTCGCTGAAACGGCCGGACATTCAGGCCGCCATCGTCAAGGTGGTCGCAGAGCAGCGGCAACCCAGTCAGTTGGCGTTGGATGGTGTTGGCGAGAAACCCGACGTCGCCGCCATCGTGGCGAAGACGGTCGAGATGGTCACGCGGCAGACCATCGACATTCCGCGCATCCTCGTGGTGCCCAGAGGCGAGGTGAAGTCAGGCTTCAGATCCTTCACGTTGAAGCTGGACAACCTGCGTTACCCCGCCGTCGCGGACGAGCTGTGGGTGCAACACCTGCGCACGAACCAACTGGAGGTGATCGCGCTGGGCCGTGGCGGCATCGACGAGGCACGGCTGGAAGACTACGTGGTCAGCGGGCTCGTCGACTTCAACGACGTTGCCTATGACGACCATGCCGATCTGCTGTACGACCTCGCGCGGCAGACCGTCGAGCACTTCCGAACTTACCTGTCTGAAAACGACACGCGCAAGGTGCTGCGCTGCTATCAGCGCGACATCGCGCGCTTCATCCACGCCCAGATGCAGGCGCATTCCTGGGAGGATGTGGCGGGTTACGACGCGGTCGTCAGCAAGGGCTACACCGAGCTCAAACCCAGCGCGTACACCCACGGCGTGCAGGAGCCCATCGCAGACTACCGAGTCTCGCCGCTCGACAAGAGCAACATGGCGAAGTACCTGTTCGGCGGCTTCAAGCGCTGCCTGTACGACGTGCAGAAATTCGACTCGGACGCCGAACGCAAGCTGGCCGTGATTCTCGACCGCGACGCCGAGAAGTGGTTCAAGCCAGCCAAGGGCCAGTTCCAGATCTATTACAAGCAAGGCGCCGATCACCCCGAGTACCAGCCCGACTTCGTCGCCGAGACCGCGGAGTGCATCTACCTGCTCGAGCCCAAGGCGAACAACGAGATGGACGATCCGATCGTGCGCGCCAAAGCAGAATCAGCCGTCAACTGGTGCCGCAATGCCTCAGAGCATGCTGCTCTCCACGGCGGGAAGCCCTGGCGGTACGTGCTGATTCCGCACGACGCGATCGCGGAGAACAGGACTCTCTCGGCACTGGCCGGTGAGTATGGAACAAATTGAAGCTCTTCCATCAGCCGTGACGCTGACGGCACCGAAAGCCGAACTGGATGTGCTTGCCGCCGAGTTCGAACGTGATTCCGCGGCCTTGCCACACAGTGATCAAGTACTCAAACAGTGGAGCCCTGGATGAACCGGTGCCCCTGCAACATCGCCTTCCCGGCGCAAGCTGCAGCCTTTGAGCCGCAATGACGTCGAACTTCGTTCATCGGGCAAGGCGCTGGCGTAGCGGGCGCGGCGCCGTTTATTCCCTCGGAACCGGGGTGATAAGTTCCTTGCAGCAACCCGTGGGAGCCATCGCCAGTACAAGCACCCGTCCAAGCCCGGCCGGGTCACTGTTCCTGGCAAGCCCAGCGATGATTTGGCTCGCTCAACAGTACCCTGAAGCACGCTGGCCTCAAGAGGTAAGTCCCATGCGCTACGCAATCGTCATTGTGCGTATTTCGGTCCATCGTGACCGACGATTTCGCTAAGCCGTGACCGGTCGTTTCGGTAAGGCGTGACCGCCGATTTCGCTTGATCGTGACCGATTCTGGTCGGTTTCCGAAATCGCCGGTCACACCTTGGCGAAACGGGTGGTCGGGTTCGTTGTGCATGTTTCCAGCGGTCGCCATCCTCCCCGGCTTTTGGGGGAGCGATGCCGACACCGAGAGTGACCATGCGCAACATCAAGGAACTGCTTCGCCTCAAGCTCGACTGCGGGCTCTCGCACGAGCGCATCGGCCGCGCCCTGGGGCTGTCCAAGAGCGTGGTCAGCAAGTACGTGGCCCGGGCTCGGATCGCCGGCCTCGACTGGCCGGGTGTGAGTGTAACAGCGGGTCGTGATGAGTCGGTCAGAAGGGCTCGTCGATCACCTCCTTGGCAGCGGCTTCGCGCACCTGTTCGCGTGACTTGATCCGGGCCTTGGCCGTGCTGCTGGAGTGGCGGAAGCGGTAGGACTCGTTGCCGTCTCAACGATGTGGCAGTGATGCGTGAGCCGATCCAGCAGGTGGTGATCGATCTTGCCCACGAAGATTCCGCACCAAGCGGTTCCTGATCCGCTTGTGCCATGGCCCGGATGTACATACCATGGACATGCCGAACCAAATGAGGTTGACCGTGAACGCCGCCATCGAACGCATCGTGGTGCAGACCACCACACAGGAAAAACGCGCCATAGTCGCCAAGGCCAAGAAGCTCGACATGACCGTCTCGGAGCTGATGCGCAGCGGTGCACAGGCGTACCTGCCGGCCGACGCCGACCTCGTCGCCCTGGCCGAGGCGGCCCAGGCCTCCGCCCGGCGCTCCATGGCCGCGATGGATGATGCATTTGCGCGCATTGCTGCGAGCAACGCGCGCATCGCGGCGATGGAAGCGGCCGCCAAGGCGCCGGCATCCCGTCGCGGCCACACGCCGTAATGGGCGGCGCACAGACGATCTGGAATGCGCTCACCACGATCATCCAGATGGAGGGGCGGGTGACGCAGCAGGCGCAGTTGCTGACCGCGCAACAAGCCAGGCTCGAGACCCTCACCGAGCGCGTCATCCGCCTCGAAGCGCAGATGGAGATGCTGCTGATCGGCGCCGGCGCCAAGTCGCCGAGCAAGCGACTGAGGTGACCGATGAGTGCGACCGCACTGCTGGTGGTGGACAGCCTGTACAGCCTCGTCGACCTCGAGCCGGTGGCCGCGGCCGCTCTCACCGCCGCGCCCCGCGCGAACTCACCGCAGGAGGCGCTCGAACGACTACGCGCCCGGCAGGCCGACTTCGAGGCGGCGCAGGCACCCGCTTCTGCGCCGGCTCGTCATCTCCACGCCCGCCTCCAAAAACCGGGCGCGAGCATGTAACAGCCAGACCCTCAAACAACAGGTGCGGTGGCCGCACGTACATTTCAACGAGCGGTAACTTTGGATGGGCACAGGATGGGCATTTGTGCCCACCGAGCGACTTGTGCCGAAGGTTGAGTCATCGGTCATCAGTGCGCGTAGCGCACGTAACCTTGAGTGCCAGCGCCCCGATCGAGACGACCAGGCTCGGATTTCAACTCAATGGAATTGGCGCGCCCGGCGGGATTCGAACCCACGACCCCTGCCTTCGGAGGGCAGTACTCTATCCGGCTGAGCTACGGGCGCAGGGTGCCGATTTTGCCACGGATTGCGCAAGCCGTGGCACGCCGTTGCGTGTCGCGCATGCAGGTGCGGACCAGTTGCCGAGCAGCCGTGCGCGCTGCGCCAGTGCGTGAAAACGGCCGCTGAGTTGAGCGGCTGCGGAGCTTGGCTATACTTCGCGGATTGGCTGCCCCAGCGGGCGGACTCCCTTCAGGATCGAGCAGAGGTGTACTCGTGAGTGGACCGATCAGCCCATCCGACAAGCGTTTTCTGCGGCAGTTTTCGACCGTCCTCACCATTCTTCTGCTGGTCGCGCTCGGCCTGATCGCATTGGCTGCGTATATCTACGACCGCATGCCGCAGCCCACTGATCCGGCGCTGCAGCAACAGGTGGATGCGCGCATTGCGCCGGTCGGCGCTGTGTATGCCGGCGCCGCCGGGGCGGCGGCGATGCAGGCAGCGCGGGCAGCGGCGAACAAGGCCGCGGCGGCCCAGGTGGCTTATGGCGGCACGCTCGACGGCCATGTCATCTTCAATCATCTGTGCACGACCTGCCATACCGCTGGTGTGGCGGGCGCGCCGGTCATCGGCAACAAGGCGATGTGGGGTCCGCGCATCGCGCAAGGCATCAACGTCCTGGTGCAGCACGCGATTCACGGCTATCACGGCCCGGATGGCAATTTCATGCCGCCCAAGGGCGGCAATCCGGCGCTGACCGATGCCCAGATCGAAGCCACGGTGAAGTGGATGGTGTCGCAGGTCAAATAAGCCATCTGCCGCAGCCGGCGTTGCGTGGCGCGCATGCGCGACCGATGCGCCCGGCCCGCGCCGAGTCGTCCCGCTGTCGAGACATGCCTCATGAGTCCACCCCCCCTCACAGCACTGCCAGCGCATTTCCCCGATGTCGCCGGTCGCCATGCGCTGGCCGGTCCGGCCGGCAGAATCGAAGTGGCCGTGGATCGGCCGGAACCCGAACTGGCGCGGCGCGGCACGGCAATCATCTGCCACCCGCATCCATTGCAGGGCGGCAGCATGAGCAACAAGGTGGTGACCATGCTGGCGCGCACGCTGCAGGAGTCCGGCCTGGCCACGGTGCGCTTCAACTTTCGCGGCGTGGGTGAATCGGAAGGCAGTTACGACGAAGGCCAAGGTGAAGGCGCCGATCTGGTCGCCGTGGCCGACTGGGTGCGCCAGGCGCAACCGGGCGATGCGTTGTGGCTGGCGGGCTTCTCGTTCGGCAGCTACATCAGCATCGCGCACGCGCGCCAGCTCGATGCCGCGGCGTTGATCAGCGTGGCGCCGCCGGTCGGACACTGGCCGTTCGATGCGCTGGCGCTGCCGGGCTGTCCGTGGCTGGTGGTGCAGGGCGAGGACGACGAGGTGGTCGATCCGCAGGCCGTGTTCGATTTTGTCGAGCGGCTGGAAAGCAAGCCGGTGCTGATCCGCATGCCGGACGCCGGGCACTTCTTCCACCGCCGTCTGATGGACTTGCGCGGCGCGGTGCGCCACGCGATTCGCGGCTGGCTGCCGCCACCGCGCGAGGTGACGTGAGCGCAGCGCCGAATCTCGCGCTGCCCAGCGCGCGTTACGCCACGGGCGTCGCCGCACGGCACTGGCAGGATGACCCGGCGCAGCGCGCGGTGCTGCCGGTTTTTGATCGCCTGCACGCGAAGTCCGGCGTGCGCTTCGCGCCGCGGCCGGGACTGCTGCGGCGCTTGGGTCAGCACCTGCGCGTTGGGTCAACGCCGACACCGCTGCGCGGCCTGTATCTGTGGGGGCGCGTCGGGCGCGGCAAGACCTTTCTGATGGATTTGTTTTACGACGGCCTGCCCGCGGGCATCGCGGAGCGCTGGCACTTTCATCGCTTCATGGGCATGGTACACGACGAACTGACGCGCCTGGGGGGCGCGTCCGATCCGCTGCTGCGCATCGGCGCGCGCATCGGCGCACGCATCCGCGTGCTGTGTCTGGACGAGTTTCAGGTCAGCGACATCGGCGACGCCATGATTCTGACCGAATTGCTGCGCGGCCTCATCAATGCGGGCGTGACCCTGGTGACCACCTCCAACACGCCGCCCGCCGGGCTGTATCGCGAGGGCTTGCAGCGCGCGCGCTTCGTGCCGGCGATCAAGCTGCTGCAGCAGCATTGCGAGGTCATCGAGCTGGCCAGCGCGCAGGACTGGCGCTTGCGCGCGCTCAAGCAGGCGCCGACCTGGCTGACACCGCTGGGCGCGCAGACCGAGCGCCGCCTGGAGCAGGTCTTCCAACGCCTCGCGCACGGCGTGCGGGCCGAATGCGATGGCCGCATCGAGGTGCTCGGGCGCAGCATTGCGTGCAAGCGCGCCGCCGCGCAGGTGATCTGGTTCGATTTCGATGCGCTGTGCGGTACTCAACGCGCGGTGGCCGATTACATCGAGATCGGCCGTGCGCACGATGCGGTGCTGATCTCGGCGGTGCCGCAGTTCAATGTCGATCGCGAAGATCCGGCGCTGCGCTTCGTGCAGATGGTGGACGAGTTCTACGATCGTCGGGTCAAGCTGGTGTGCAGCGCCGCGGTGCCGATCATCGAGCTGTACGAGGGCGAGCGTCTGCGCGCCGAATTCGCGCGCGGCGAAAGCCGCCTGATCGAGATGCAGAGCGAGGACTATCTGGCGCGCGAACATCACGCTTGATGCGGGGTGGTTTGGAACGCGCGCCTGAATCAACGCCCGCGCGCCTGCGCCGCGTGGCGGCGACGCGCGTAGGCTTGCGCGCATGATCTTGTTCATCGCGCCCGCGTTGATCGCCGTCGTCGCCCGGCCGCAGCTTGATGCAGGGCTCGTCGCCGGCGTGCTGGCGCTGCATGTGTCGATCATTGTTTTCAACATCGCCGGTCTGGTGCTGATTCCGCTGGGTGCGTGGCGCGGCTGGGCGTGGGTGCGCGAGCCGTGGTGGCGCAGCGCGCATTTGCTGGCACTGGCCGTGGTGGCGTTGCAGGCGGTGCTTGGGCGCGCGTGCTTTCTCACCCTCTGGCAGGACGATTTGCAGCACGCGACCGTGCGCACGCCGCTGATCCAGCATTGGGTCAACCGGCTCATCTACTGGCCGCTGCCGATGGCATTTTTCAGCACCGTGTACGTGCTGGTGTTCCTGTATGTGGTGGTGCTGTGGTGGAAGTGGCCGCCGCGCCGCGCGTGGCGGCATCCAAACGCTCGGTCCTGAGTCAGCACCACAAGATATTGGGTTGACCGGAGCGAACAAGCACACTATCTTGCGGTGGTCGGTGTCCGACCCTCGTCCAGGGTGCGGCTCAAAAGGGAATCCGGTGCGACTCCGGAGCTGCCCCGCAGCGGTCAGCGGAAACGAAACCCGCCACCAGGCACTGGGATGCACGCATCCCGGGAAGCGGCGGGGATTAGGAGGGCAAGGCCCACAGCCCGCGCCCGCGTCCGCAAGCCCGAAGACCTGCCGACACACCGGGCCACGAGTCCGGCGGCTGTCGCAGGGTACGCGACGGCGGTCGGTGATGCTCAGGGTGTCGGTGCGGGTGGCCGCTTCCGCGGGGAAGCCGGTCGCAACCGAGACGCGCGAGCGTCCGCTGCGACTGTCTTCCGCTTTCCACCCACGGCCCTGCGCGCGGGCGCAGGTCATGCATCACCTTGCCGTCGGGGAACCTCATGCAACTGCTCGATACCCAAACCGCCGCCGCACAGGCGGCCGCTGCCCAGCCTTTTTCGCTCACCCCGCCGCACGCGCCGGCGGGCATGCGCGTGACCAAGCGCAACGGCTCGCACGAAGCCGTGGACCTCGGCAAGATCGTGCGCGCGGTGACGCGCGCGGCGCAGGGCCTGCATGCGGTCGAGCCGCTGCAGGTGGCGCTGAAAACCATCGGCGGCCTGTACGACGGTGCCAGCACGCGCGAGCTGGACGAACTGTCCATTCGCACCGCCGCCGCGCTGACCGCCGAGGAGCCCGAATATGGCCAGCTCGCCGCGCGCCTGCTCGGTCAGGTGATCGAGAAGGAAGTGCGTGGCCAGGATATCCAGGCGTATTCGCAAGCGATCGCGCGTGGCGCGCAACTGGGTCTGATCAACGCCCGTCTGGCGGAATTCAGCGCCGCGCACGCGCGCAAGCTGGACGATGCCATCGATGTCGCGGCCACCGCGCGCTTCGAGTATTTCGGCCTGCGCACGCTGTACGACCGCTATCTGCTGCGCCATCCGGAAACGCGCCAGGTGCTGGAGACGCCGCAGTACTTTTTCATGCGCATCGCCTGCGCGCTGGGCGGTGGCGACATGGCCGAGACCCTGCTGCTGTATCGCGCGCTGGCCGATCTGGACTACCTGCCCAGTTCGCCGACGCTGTTCAACGCCGGCACCACGCATGAACAGATGTCCTCGTGTTATCTGCTGGATTCGCCCGAGGATTCGCTCGAAGCGATTTACGCGCGTTACAGCGATGTCGCGCGACTGAGCAAGTTCGCCGGCGGCATCGGCCTCAGCTACAGCCGCGTGCGCGCGCAGGGCGCGCTGATCCGCGGCACCAACGGCCGCTCCAACGGCATCGTGCCGTGGCTGAAAACGCTGGACGCCTCGGTCGCCGCAGTCAATCAAGGCGGGCGCCGCAAGGGTGCGTGCTGCGTCTATCTGGAGCCTTGGCACGCCGACATCGAGGATTTCCTGGAGCTGCGCGACAACACCGGCGACGAGGCGCGGCGCACGCACAACCTCAACCTGGCCAACTGGATCCCCGATCTGTTCATGCGGCGCGTCGAGCAGGACGCCGCGTGGTCGCTGTTCGATCCCAGGCAGATGCCGCAACTGGTCGACTTGTGGGGCGACGCGTTCACCCGCGCCTACGAGGAGGCCGAGGCGCGCGGTCTGGCCAAGCGCACGCTGCGGGCGCGCGCGCTGTATGCGCGCATGCTCCAGACCCTCGCCGAAACCGGCAACGGCTGGTTCACCTTCAAGGACCGCAGCAACGCCACCTGCAACCAGACCGCCGCCGGCGGCAACGTGGTGCACTTGTCGAATCTGTGCACCGAGATCCTGGAGGTGAGCACCGAGGCCGAGACCGCGGTATGCAACCTGGCCTCGATCAACCTCGCACAGCATGTGAATGACGATGGCGTCGACTTCGACAAGCTGGCGCGCAGCGTGGCGTTGGCGGTGCGCCAGCTCGATCGCGTGATCGACCTCAACTATTACCCGATCCCCGGCACGCGGCGCAGCAACGCGCGCTGGCGCCCGGTCGGTCTGGGCGTGATGGGTTTGCAGGACGTGTTCTTCAGGCTGCGTCTGGCGTTCGACTCGGACGCGGCGCGGGCACTGTCGACGCGCATCAGCGAAGAGATTTATTTCCACGCCCTGCGCAGCTCGTGCATGCTGGCCGAGCAGTGCGGCGCGCATGAGGCCTTTGCCGACACGCGCGCGGCGCAGGGCGAATTGCAGTTCGACTACTGGCCGGAGGCGCAACCGCAGGACGCCGCGCGCTGGGCTGAGCTGCGCGCGCGCATCCGCGCGCACGGGCTGCGCAACAGTTTGCTTATCGCCATCGCGCCCACCGCCACGATTGCCTCGATCGCCGGCTGCTACGAGTGCATCGAGCCGCAGATCAGCAACCTGTTCAAGCGCGAGACGCTGTCCGGCGATTTTCTGGTGATCAACCGTTATCTGGTGGAGGAGCTCAAGCAGTTGGGCTTGTGGACCGCCGCGATGCGCGATGCGATCAAGCGCGCCGAGGGTTCGATCCAGGGCATCAGCGAAATTCCCGCGCCGCTGCGGCAGATTTATCGCACGGTGTGGGAGTTGCCGCAGAAGGCGTTGATCGAGCTCGCCACCGCGCGCGGCGCGTATGTCGATCAAAGCCAGTCGCTCAATCTGTTCATGGCCACGCCCAATCTGGGGCAGATGTCCTCGATGTACATGTACGCGTGGAAGCGTGGTCTGAAAACGACTTACTATCTGCGCTCACGCCCGGCCACGCGCATCGCGCAGACCACGGTCAGCAGCGCCGCACCGGTACAGGCCGTGGCCTGCTCGCTGGAAAACCCGGAGCACTGCGATGCCTGCCAGTGACCTCGACGCGAGCCCCGCGATGACTGCCGCCGCGGCCGCACCGACGCCCGCGCGCCTGCTCGATCCCGGCTTCGCGCTCACCCTGCGCCCGATGCGTTATCCGGCGTTCTACGACATGTACCGTGCCGCGATACGCAACACCTGGACCGTCGAGGAAGTCGATTTCTCCGGCGATGTGGTGGATTTGCGCCAGCGCATGAGCCCCGCCGAGCGGCATCTTATCGAGCGTCTGGTGGCGTTTTTCGCCACCGGCGATTCGATCGTGTCCAACAACCTCGTGCTGAATCTGTACACGCACATCAATGCTCCCGAGGCGCGCATGTATCTCTCGCGCCAGCTCTACGAGGAGGCGCTGCACGTGCAGTTTTATCTGACCCTGCTGGATACTTATCTGCCCGATGCGCGGGCGCGGCAGGACGCCTTCGCCGCGGTGCAGAACATCCCATCGATCGCGCACAAGGCCGCGTTCTGCTTCAAGTGGATGGACTCGGTGCGGGATTTGCGGCGCCTGGACACGCACGCGCAGCGGCGCCAGTTCCTGCTCAACCTGATCTGTTTCGCGGCCTGCATCGAGGGGTTGTTTTTCTTCGCCGCCTTCGCCTACGTGTATTTTCTGCGCGCGCGCGGCCTGCTGCATGGCCTGGCCGGCGGCACCAATTGGGTGTTCCGCGACGAGTCCTGCCACATGGCGTTTGCCTTCGAGGTGATCGCCACGGTGCGCCGCGAACAGCCCGAGCTGTTCGATGCATCGCTCGAAACCGAGGTACGCGGCATGCTGGCCGAGGCCATCGACTGCGAGGCGCAGTTCGCCGCCGATGTGCTCTCCGGCGGCGTGGCGGGGCTGTCGCTGACGCAGATGCGCCAGTACCTCGAATACGTGGCCGACCGGCGCCTGCGCCTGTTGGGCTACGCGCCGCAGTATGGCGCCGGCAATCCATTCGCCTTCATGGACCTGCAGGACGTGCAGGAGCTGACCAACTTCTTCGAGCGGCGCGTGTCCTCGTATCAGGTCGGCGTCGGCGGCGAGCTGGTGTTCGATGCCGCCTTCTGAGGCGACCCTCACCGGGATGGTGTTTGCGCATCACGCCAACGTCCTCGGCACGCGGTTCGGCGGCCAGGTGCTGGCGGGGAAAGCTGCGTTGATCGCCGCCGTGTGTCGGACGAGCCCCAACGACCTGGTCGTTCGCTCGAAGAATTTTATCTTGTTGAATGCAAATTGATATGAAGCCCGCTCGCAACACGCGAGCCTGAACGAGCCGGCCACGCGCATGCAACTATCGTGTGCGCGCAGTGTCAGAAACCTATTCTGCGACTGTCGATTGATTCCGATTGCCTCGTTCCGAGCGCAGCATCCGGTCGCGCGTGATGGGGTACGCCATGTCCGATGCCATCGACCAGCTCTGCATCAACACCCTGCGTTTCCTGGCACTCGATGCCGTGCAAAAGGCCAACAGCGGCCATCCCGGCATGCCGCTGGGCGCCGCGCCGATGGCCTACGTGCTGTGGCAACGCTGGCTCAAGCACAACCCTGTCGACCCGCACTGGTTCAATCGCGACCGCTTCGTGCTCTCCGCCGGGCATGGCTCGGCACTGCTCTACGGCCTGCTGCATCTGAGCGGCTACGCGCTCAGCATCGAGGATCTCAAGCAGTTCCGGCAATGGGGCAGCAAGACGCCGGGCCACCCCGAACGCGGCCACACCCCGGGCGTGGAGGTGACCACCGGACCACTGGGCCAGGGCATCGCCAACGCCGTCGGCATGGCCATCGCCGAGGCGCATCTGGCGGCCTGCTACAACCGCGATGGCCACACGCCGGTCGATCACCACACCTACGCCATCGTCGGCGACGGCGACCTGATGGAAGGTGTCGCCGCCGAAGCCGCCTCACTGGCCGGTCATCTGCGCCTGGGCAAGCTCATCTGCCTGTATGACGACAATCACGTGACGCTGGCCGCGGGCACCGACATCAGCTTCACCGAGGATCGCTTGGCGCGTTTCGCGGCCTATGGCTGGCATACCATACAGGTCGCGGATGGCAACGATCTGGCCGCCATCGATGCGGCGCTGCAGGCGGCGCACGCGGACACGGCGCGCCCGTCGCTGATCGCGGTGCGCACGCATATCGGTTACGGCTCGCCCGAGCAGGACAGCTTCAAGGCGCACGGCGCACCGCTGAGCGACGAGGACGTGCGCCGCACCAAGCAGGCGCTGGGCTGGCCGCAGCAGCCGACGTTCCACATTCCCGATGCCGCCCTGCACGCTTGGCGCGAGGCCGCGGCGCGCGGCCGCGAGGCGCAAGCCGCGTGGCAGAAAGTCCTGGCTGATTATGTCGCGGCGTATCCCGGGCCGGGCGCTGAATTGCAGCGGCGCTTGTCCGGCGCGCTGCCCGCCGACTGGGCCAGGACGCTGCCGCAATTCGCCGCGGATGCACGCGGTCAGGCCACGCGCGTGTCGTCGGGCAAGGTGCTCAACGCCATCGCCGCGCAGTTGCCGGAGCTGTTTGGCGGTTCCGCGGATCTGGATCCCTCGACCAAGACCGCGCTGCTGAGCTGCGGTGATTTCAATCCGACCGCGATCGCGGGGACTGATTTGCAGGGCTCGGATTCCGCTGGCTGGAGCCCGGCCGGGCGCAACCTGCACTTCGGCGTGCGCGAACACGCCATGGGCGCGGTGGCCAACGGTTTGGCGGTGCACGGCGGCGTGTTGCCGTTCACCGCGACGTTCATGATCTTCTCCGACTACATGCGCCCGCCCATGCGTCTGGCGGCGTTGATGCGGCTGCACGTGATCTTCGTCTTCACCCACGACAGTCTGGCGGTGGGCGAGGATGGCCCCACGCATCAGCCGGTCGAGCAACTGGCCAATCTGCGCGCGGTGCCGGGCCTGATCGTGATACGCCCGTGCGATGCCAACGAAACCGTGGCGGCGTGGCGCGTGGCCGTGGAAGCGCGCGATCAGCCGCTGGTGCTGGTGTTTTCGCGCCAGGATTTGCCGGTGCTCGATCGCAGCCGCTACGCCCCCGCGGAGGGTTTGCGCCAAGGCGCCTACGTACTGCGCGAGGCCGCCGCCGGCACGCCGCAGTTGATCCTCATCGCCAGCGGCTCCGAGGTGCACCTGATCGTCGCAGCCGCCGAACGTTTGCACGCGCAGGGCATCGCCGTGCGCTGCGTGTCCATGCCCAGTTGGGAGCTGTTCGAGGCGCAGCCGCAGACCGTGCGCGATGCCGTGCTGCCGCCGGCGGTGCGCGCGCGTTTGGCGGTCGAGACGGGCGTCAGCCAGGGCTGGTCGCGCTACGTGGGCGATGCCGGCGCGGTGCTCGGCGTGGACCGTTTTGGCGCGTCGGCGCCGGCGCCGCGCCTGCTGCAGGAATACGGATTTACCGTGGAGCACATCTGCGCGCGCGCGCTGGCCTTGCTCGACAAGTAGCGTGCGGCACGGGCAACAAGGGCGCGCGTCCGATGCGGGCGTGGCGCCATACATTCCGGAGGATCGACGTGGCAGACATCGCTAGCGCATTGGTGCAGGCAGGACAGAGTTTCTGGCTCGACAACATCACCCGCGCGCTGCTGCGCGACGGCGGCTTGGCGCGTTACCGCGATACAGCGGGCGTCAGCGGCCTGACCTCCAACCCGACGATTTTCGAGCACGCCATCCGCAACAGCTCCGATTACGACGCGGCGATTCGCGCGGCCGGCGACAAGGATCCAGAGGCGGTGTTTTTCGATCTGGCGCTGGAGGATTTGCGCGCCGCGGCCGAATTGTTCGCGCCGCTGCACGCGCGCACAGGCGGCGTGGACGGCTGGGTGTCGCTGGAAGTCTCGCCGCTGCTGGCCGACGATGCCGCGGGCACGATCGCGCAGGCCACGGTGCTGCATGCGCGCGCCGCTACGCCCAATCTGTACATCAAGGTGCCGGGCACGCGCGCCGGCATCGAAGCCATCGAAACGCTGATCCATCGCGGCGTGCCGATCAACGTCACCCTGCTGTTTTCGACGCAGCAGTATCGCGCCGCGGCCGAGGCCTGGATGCGTGGACTGGAGCGTCGCGAGCGCGATGGCCTGGCGCTGGATGTGGCTTCGGTGGCCTCGGTGTTCATCAGCCGCTGGGACGTCAAGGTAGCCGACAAGGTGCCCGCCGAGTTGCGCAACCGGCTCGGGCTGGCCGTGGCCGCGCAGATTTATCGCGCCTATCTGGATGTGCTGGGTTCGGCGCGCATGCAGCGTCTGATGAATCGCGGCGCGCGTCCACAGCGTCTGCTCTGGGCCAGCACCGGCACGAAAGACCCGCGGGCCAGCGACACGCTGTATGTCGATCATTTGATCGCGCCGCTGAGCGTCAACACCATGCCGGAAAAGACCCTGCTGGCCGCGCTCGATCACGGCACGTTCGATGCGCCGATGGCGACCACGGGCGACGCGCATGAGCGTGAGCTGCAGCGCTTTGCCGCGCTGGGCCTGGCGGTCGAACCGCTGGGGCAGACCTTGCAGCAAGAGGGCGCCGCGGCGTTCGTGGCCTCGTGGAATTCGCTGCTGCAAAGCATCGCCCAGCGCATGGGGAAAGCGTCATGAGCGTGTCGCGTCGCCCCACGCCCTGGCAGGCGCTGCGGCAACACCACGCGCGGCTGCAAAAACTGCATTTGCGCGATCTGTTCGCGCAGGACGCCAAGCGCGCGCAGCGCTACACGCAAGAAGCCGCCGGCTGGCGTCTGGATTACGCCAAGCACCGCATCGACGACGCCAGCCTGCGCACGCTGTTGGATCTGGCCCGCGCATCGGGTCTGGAGGCACGCCGCGAAGCCATGTTCAACGGCGAGAAAGTCAACTTCACCGAGCACCGCGCGGCGCTGCACACCGCGCTGCGCGCGCCGGCCAGCGCGGTGATTGTGGTCGATGGCGCCAATGTCGTGCCCGAGGTGCAAGCGGTGCTGGCGCAGATGCGCACCTTCGCGGAAGCGGTGCGCTCTGGGCAGTGGCAGGGCCACGGTGGGCGGCCGATCCGCAACATCATCAACATCGGCATCGGCGGCTCCGATCTCGGCCCGGTGATGGCCTATGAGGCGCTGCGCCATTACAGCGATCGTCGCCTGACGCTGCGTTTCGTATCCAATGTCGATGGCACCGATTTCCAGGAGGCCGTGCGCGGGCTGCGCCCCGATGAAACCCTGTTCATCGTCGCCTCCAAGACCTTCACCACGCTGGAAACCATGACCAACGCGCACAGCGCGCGCGACTGGCTGCTGGCCTCTTGCGGCGGCGACAAGCGCGCCGTGGCCAAACACTTCGTGGCGCTGTCGACCAACCTCGACGCGGTCGAGGCCTTCGGCATCGCGCGCGAGAACGCCTTCGCGTTCTGGGACTGGGTAGGCGGTCGCTACTCGATGGACTCGGCGATCGGGCTCTCGACCATGATCGCCATCGGCGCGCCGGCGTTCATGGAAATGCTGGCCGGCTTCCACGCCATGGACGCGCACTTCCGCCAGGCGCCGCTTGAGCAGAATCTGCCGGTGATCATGGGGCTGCTCAATGTCTGGTACGCCAATTTTTTCGGCGCCGAAACCGTGGCGGTATTGCCGTATGCGCAATACCTCAAGCGCTTCCCGGCCTACCTGCAGCAACTGACCATGGAGTCCAACGGCAAGTCGGTGCGGCGCGATGGCAAGCGCGTCGACTACGCCACCGGCGCGGTGTTCTGGGGCGAGCCGGGCACCAACGGCCAGCACTCGTTTTACCAGTTGATCCACCAGGGCACGCGCCTGATTCCGTGCGACTTCATCGCCTTCGGCGAGGCGCTGCAGCCGCTGGGCCGGCATCAGGATCTGCTGCTGGCCAACGTCATCGCACAGGCCGAGGCGCTGGCTTTTGGCAAGACCGCGGCCGCGGTCAAGGCCGAGGGCACGCCCGCGGCACTGGTGCCGCACAAGGTATTCGAGGGCAATCGCCCGTCCAGCCTGTTGCTGGCCGATCGGCTCACGCCGGCGGCGCTGGGTAGCCTGGTGGCGCTGTACGAGCACAGCGTGTTCACCCAGGCCTGCGTGTGGGATATCAATCCCTTCGACCAGTGGGGCGTGGAGCTGGGCAAACAGTTGGCGCTGCGCGTGGCAGGCGAGATCGAGGCGCCGCGCAAGCGCCTGCAGCACGACGCCTCGACCAATGCCGCGATCCAGTGGTATCGGCATGCACGCCGCGCCGCGCCCGCTGCGCACGCCGCGCCGCGCACGCTGGTGCTGGATGTCGGCGGCAGCCACGTCAAGGCGTTGCTGCAGGGACGACGCGAGGAAATCAAGATCGTCTCCGGCCCGGACATGACGCCACAGCGCATGCTGCCGGCCCTGCGCAAGGCGCTGCGTGGCGCGCACTTCGACCGCGTGAGCATGGGTTTCCCGGCGCCGGTGGTGCACGAGCGCATCGTGCACGAGCCAGCCAATCTGGGCACGGGCTGGGTGGGCTTCGATTTTGAAAAAGCCTTCGCCTGCCCGGTGCGGGTGATCAACGATGCCGCCATGCAGGCGCTGGGCAGTTATGCCGGTGGACGCATGCTGTTTCTGGGGCTGGGCACCGGCCTGGGCTCGGCGATGATCGTCGAGGGTCGCGTCGAGGCCACGGAGTTGGCGCACCTGCCGTTTCGCAAGCGCAGCTACGAGTACTACGTCAGCGACGCTTACCGCGAGCAGCACAAGAAGAAGTGGCACGACAACGTGTTCGAAATCATCACGCTGTTGCGCGAGGCCCTGCGACCCGATTACGTGGTGCTCGGCGGCGGCAACGTCAAACATCTGGATGATCTGCCCGAAGACGTGCGTCGTGGCGACAACGCCAACGCATTCAAGGGCGGCGTCCGACTCTGGGAGGATGTGGCATGAGCAAGGCTTCGGCAAAGAGGGATGGACTGCAACTGGGCTTCATCGGCCTCGGCCGCATGGGCCTGAACATGGCCGCGCGCCTGCACCACGGCGGCATTGCCTGCGTCGGTTACGACGCCAACGCCAAGGCGCGTGCTGCAGTGCGCGAGGCCGGCGCGCAGGCGGCGGCTTCGCTGCGCGCGCTGGTCGTGGCATTGCCGGCGCCGCGCGCGGTGTGGCTGATGGTGCCAGCCGGCGCGGTCGATGCCGTGCTCGACGAACTGCTGCCGCTGCTGTCCAGGGGCGACTGCGTGATCGACGGCGGCAACTCGCACTACGTCGAGGATCTGCGCCGCGCCGAGCGTCTGCGCAAGGCTGGAATCGACCACATGGACGTCGGCGTCAGCGGCGGCGTGTGGGGCCGTGAGCGCGGCTACTGCCTGATGATTGGCGGCTCCAAGCGCGCATTCGCCCGCCTCGAACCCGCCTTCGCGGTGCTGGCGCCGGGGGTGGATTCCGCGCCGCGCAGCGCCGGGCGCAAGGGCAAGCCGGACATGGCCGAACAGGGTTATCTGCACTGCGGACCCAACGGCGCCGGGCACTTCGTCAAGATGGTGCACAACGGCATCGAGTACGCGGTGATGGCCGCCTACGCCGAGGGCTTCAACGTGCTGCGCCACGCCAATGCCGGCAGCGGCGCCCAGCAGGCCGATGCCGAGACCACGCCGCTGGAGAATCCCGAGCGCTATCGCTACGAGCTGCGCCTGGCCGAGATCGCCGAACTGTGGCGGCGCGGCACGGTGATCGGCTCCTGGCTGCTGGACCTGACCGCCGAAGAGCTGTTGCAGGACGACGCGCTGAAGTCCTACGCGGGCCGCGTATCCGATTCCGGCGAAGGTCGCTGGACGCTGCAGGCCGCCATCGACGAGGGCGTGCCGGCCACGCAACTCGCGGCGGCGCTGTTCGCGCGTTTCTCCTCGCGCGGCAACGCGCTGTACGCCAATCAGGTGATGTCGGCCATGCGCCACGCCTTTGGTGGTCACGCCGAGAAATCGGCCGGGGGGAAGTGACCGTGGCCGCCGCGCGCACGCTGGTCATTCTCGGCGCTACCGGTGACCTCACCCAGCGCCTGCTGATGCCGGCGCTGTATCGCCTGCATCGACAAGGCCTGACGCGCGATCTGCGCATCCTCGGTTACGCCATGGAGCCGTGGTCGCGCGCGCGCTTTCAAAGCCATATCGACAAGGCCTTGCGCGCCTTCGCCGAGGGCTTCGACGCGCGCGCGGCGGCAGGCTTCGTCAAGCAGCTCGATTACGCCAGCGGCCAGCTCACGCCGCAGGATGTCTCGGCCATCGCCGCGCGCCTCGGTCCCGGCACGCTGTTTTATCTGGCCCTGCCGCCACCCCTGTTCGGCACCGCAGCGCAAGCGCTGGGCGCGGCCGGATTCGCCCAGCCGCCGCGCGGCGGCTGGCGGCGCCTGGTGGTGGAAAAACCCTTTGGCACCGATCTGCACAGCGCCGAGGTACTGCGCACGCAAATGCACCAGCACTGGGATGAAGCGCAAGTACTGCGCATTGATCATTTCCTCGGCAAGGAGGCCACGCAAAATCTGATGGTGATGCGCTTCGCCAATCGCCTGCTGGAACCGGTGTGGAATGCGCAGCATATCGCCCAGGTGCAGATCACCTACGCCGAAACCCTCGGCGTCGAACACCGCGCAGCCTATTACGACAAGGCCGGCGCGCTGCGCGACATGCTGCAAAACCACCTCATGCAGTTGTTCAGCCTGGCCGCGATGGAGCCCTTGTCCACGTGGGATGGCGAGGTGTTGCGCGATCACAAGGTCGAGGTGCTGCGCGCGGTCAAACCCATCGATCACCGCAACCTCGATGCGCACGCGGTGCGCGGCCAGTATCGCGCCGGCCGGCAGGGGCGCAAGACGCTGCCGGCGTATCGCCGCGAGCCCGGCGTCGCACGCGGTTCCAACACCGAAACTTTTGCCGCGCTGCGCCTGGAGATCGACAACTGGCGCTGGCAGGGCGTGCCGTTCTACCTGCGCAGCGGCAAGCGCCTGGCGGCCGAAACCTCGGAAATCGCCGTGCAGTTTCGGCGCGTGCCGGGGCCGCTGCCGGGCCTGGTGCGGGCCGACGAGCCCAACTGGCTGGTGCTGCGCATCAAGCCCGAGCAGCGCATGGACTTGCAGCTCACCGCCAAGCGCCCCGGGCTGCAGCTTGAGGGCCACGGCGTGACCCTGACCGCGCCCTATGAGAGCGCCGGCAACAGCGGGTTTTCCGCCTACGAGCAGTTGCTGATCGACGCGCTGGCCGGCGAGCGCGCGCACTTTCTGCGCTTCGACGAGGTGGAGTGGGCGTGGCGCATCGTCGATCCGGTGTTGCGCGCGTGGCGGCACGGCAGCCCCGATTTTTATTCCGCCGGCGGCGAAGGGCCGGCCACGCAGGCGCGCTTGCTGGACGCCGGCTTGCGCTGGCGTTCGATCGCCGCGGGTTCGGGGGCTGACGCATGAACGCGCCCGGATGCCCCGGCATGGCGCCGGCATGGAGCAGCAGCGCCAAGGATATCGTCGGCACCGCGCTGGGTTCCGGCCGCGTCTGGTTCACGCTGGGCTACGGCATTCTGGACGAGGTGTACTGGCCCTCGTGCAGCCTGCCGCAAATCCGCGATCTGGGCTTCATCGTGGCGGGCGAGGATTTCTGGTGCGAGGTCAAGCGCGAGCACCGCTATCAACTGAGCACGCCCGATGCGGAAGTGCCGCTGCCCAAAGTGGTGCATGAGCATGAGCGCTACAAGTTGGAGTTCGAGGTGTTGGCCGACCCGCTGCGCGACGTGGTGTTGATCCGCTATCGCCTGCACGGCGATGGACTCAGGCTGTACGCGCTGCTGGCGCCACATCTGGGCGGATCGGGTCACGACAACAGCGCGCTGGTGCATGCGCACGGCCTGGCTGCGCTGAAACAGGACAACGCGCTGATGCTGGTGGCCGATCAGGGCTTCGCGCGCGGCAGCGCGGGCTATGTCGGCGCCTCCGATGGTTGGCAGGACTTCCAGCAACACAACGCGATGACGTGGACGTACGCCTGCGCCAGCAATGGCAACGTGGCCCTGCTGGGCGAGTTGAATGCGCTCCACGGCGTGTTGGCGCTGAGCTTCGCCGATACGCTGGAAGGCGCGCAGACCCTGGCGCGCGCATCCCTGGCGCAGGGTTATGAATCCGCGCGCGTGGGCTTTGTCGAAGGCTGGCGGCACTGGTCGCGCGCGCTGCGGTGCGATCTCAAGGACCCCGTGCTGAAGCAGGCCGTGCGCCGCTCGGCGATGGTGCTGAAGGTGCACGACGACCGCCGCTATCCGGGCGCGCTGATCGCCAGCCTCAGCATCCCATGGGGCAATACCCGCGACGATCCGGGCGGCTATCACCTGGTGTGGTCGCGCGACGCGGTGGAAGCCGGCTTCGCCATGCTCGCCTGCGCGCACCACGAGGAGAGCCGCGCGCTGCTTTCGTATCTGATCGCCACGCAGCAGGACGACGGCCGCTGGGCGCAGAATTTCTACACTGACGGACGCCCCTACTGGACCGGCGTGCAGCTCGATGAAGCCGCGCTGCCGGTGCTGCTGGCCGCCAAGCTCGACGAGATGGGCCTGCTCGATGGCCAGCGCGCCGCGGCCACGGCCATGGCGCGGCGCGCGCTGCGTTTCGTCGCGCGCACCGGACCAGTCAGTCCGCAGGATCGCTGGGAGGAGAACCCCGGCATCAATCCCTTCACCCTGGCCGCGGCCATCGCCGCGCTGGTGGCCGGCGCCGCGCACGGTTTTCTGGATGCGGCGGACGCGCGCTACGCGCTGCTGCTGGCCGATGACTGGAACGCGCGCATCGAGTCGTGGGTGTACGTGCAGGACACCGAGCTGGACCGCGCGCACGGCACGCACGGTCATTACGTGCGCATCGCCCCGCCCGGGCAGGACGCGCAGCACAGCGAGGTCGCGCTGAAGAATCGCGGCCGCGTGGTGGTCGCCGCGCGCGATCTGCTCGGGCTGGAGTATTTGTATCTGGTGCGTCTGGGTTTGCGCGATGCCGCGGACGCGCGCATCGTCGACACCACGCGTCTGGTTGATGCGCTGCTGCGCGTGCAAACGCCCTCGGGCGCCTTCTACCGGCGCTACAACGAGGACGGTTACGGCGAGCACGGCGATGGCCGCGCCTTCGACGGCACCGGCGTCGGCCGCGCATGGCCGCTGCTGACCGGTGAGCGCGGCCAGTTCGCGGTGCAGGCCGGCGAGGACGCGCGGCCCTATCTCGATGCCATGCTGGCCTCGGCCAGCGAGGGCGGCATGCTGCCCGAGCAGATCTGGGACAGCGAACCGATTCCCGCGCGTGGCCTGTACCCGGGACGCCCCACCGGCAGCGCCATGCCGCTGGTCTGGGCGCACGCCGAATTCATCAAGCTGGCCACGGTGATGCAGCACAAGTTGCCGATCGAGCAACTGGCGGAGGTCGTTGCGCGCTACGCCGCGCCGCGCGTGGCCGCCGTGCAACTGTGGCGGCCGCAGGCACCCGGCGCGCAGCTCGATGCCGCGCGGCCCGTGTTGATCGAGGGCGATGCGCCATTCGTGCTGCACATTGGCCACGACGGTTGGCAGGGCGTGCGCGATGTGCCCAGCGCGCCCACCGGGCTGGGCATGCATGGCGTGCATCTGGATGGCGCGGCGCTGGCCACGGCGCGTTCGCTCGAATTCACACGTCGTTTTCTGGATGGCCGCGACTGGGAAGGCCGCGACTGGCGCCTGCAGATGGGCGCACCCGCCTGAGCGCGCTGCGCGCGGCATGAGTCGCGGGCCGCGGCCGCAAGTCGCTGGCCATCGATGGAGAACTGGATGGTTCACGCTTCACCGCTGCGTGTGCTGATGCTGGGCTGGGAATATCCGCCGCGCATCGCCGGCGGCCTGGGCAAGGCCAGCCAGGGCATCGCGCGCGCGCTGGCGCAGGCCGGCGTCGAGGTGTTGTTTGTGCTGCCGCGCTACGACCGCGTGCTGCAGGCGCGTGGGCTGCGCGTGGCCGGCGTCGCCGCGTGGCTGCGGCGCCCGCGCGCGACCCGCAACGCAAGTGCTGCGATGCCGGGGCGCTTGCAGCGCCTGGTGCTGGATGCGCGCTTGCGGCCCTATCTGCCGTTGTCGGCGCCGCAACAGCGGCGCGTCGTGTCGACAGAACTGGCCGAGGGCGATGCCGAGGCAGATGCGCTCTATGGCGTCGATCTGGCGCGCGAGGTGGCGCGTTACGCGCGTCTGGTGCGCGATCTGGGCGCGCGCGTCGACGCCGATGTGATCCACGCCCACGACTGGATGAGTTTTCCCGCCGCGCTGGCGCTGGCCGACGCACGGCACTGGCCGCTATGCGTGCATGTGCATTCGACCGAATACGATCGCAGCGGCGCGGGCGCGGATGCGCGCATCGAGGCCATCGAACGCGTGGCCTGCGCGCGCGCCGCGCGCGTGTTCGCGGTCAGCGAGTACACCCGCGGCGTGCTGATCGAGCGCTACGGCATCGCCGCCGACAAGATCGAGGTGATCTACAACGCGCCCGATGCCCCGGCGATGCCCGCTTGCGCGCCGGTGGCGATGGCGGCGCGGCCGCCCTGGGTGGTGTTTCTGGGGCGCCTGGCCTTTCAGAAAGGCCCCGATCACTTCCTGCGCGCGGCCGCCGAGGCGGCGCGGCATCAGCCGGATGCGCGCTTCGTGGTGTGCGGCAGCGGCGCGATGCTGGCGCAGCTGCAGCAATTGGCGATCGAACTGGGCGTGCGCCAGCGCGTCGAGTTTCGCGGCTTTCTGGGTGCGCGCGATGTCGCGCGCGTGCTGGCGCAAGCGCGCCTGCTGGTCATGCCCAGCGTGTCGGAGCCGTTCGGGCTGGTCGCGCTGGAAGCGCTCGCCGCCGGCACGCCGGTGATCCTGTCGCGGCAGTCGGGCGTGCGCGAGGTGCTCAGTCCCAGTCTGCAAGCCGACTTCTGGGATCACGAAAAGCTCGCCGATCAGATGCTCGCCGTATTGCGCTGGCCCGAGCTTGCGCAGCAGATGGTCGCGGATGGCCGCGCGCAGCTTGCGCGCCTGTCGTGGGATGCCTCGGCGCAGCACATTCTCGCGGCGTATGTGGAGATCCTCGGCGCCAGCGGCGGCGCGCCGTCATGAGTCTGGATGTCTGCTTCTACTTCCAGGTGCATCAACCGTGGCGTTTGCGCCACTACACCTACAAGGACATCGGCCACGCGCACGATTACTTCGACGATGCGGCCAATGCCGCCATCCTGCGGCGCGTGGCGCAGCACTGCTATCTGCCGATGAATGCGCTGCTGCTGGACGCGATCCGCGCGCACGCGCCGCATTTTCGCGTGAGTTTTTCCATCACCACCACGGCCTTGCAGCAGATGGTGGCCTGGGCGCCACAGGTCTTGCTGTCGTTTCGCGAACTGCTGGCGACCGGCGCGGTCGAGCTGCTCACCGAGACCTCGCACCACAGCCTGGCCGCGCTGCATGATGCGCGGGAATTCGCCGCGCAGGTACGGCTGCACCAGGCGAGTTGCGCGCAACTGCTGGGCGCGTGCGCCGGGAGTTTTCGCAACACCGAGTTGATCACCAGTGATCGCGTGCTCACGCAGGTCGCGGCGATGGGCTTTGGCGGCGTGTGCATCGAGGGCGCCGAGCGTCTGCTGCGGGGGCGCAGTGCGTCGCATGCGTATCGATTTTCCGCGGCGCCCGGATTGGCGGCGCTGCCGCGCCACTACCGTCTCAGCGATGACCTCGCGTTTCGCTTTTCCGATCGGCACTGGAGCGCGTGGCCGCTGACCGCGACGCGCTACGCCGACTGGCTGCAGAGCGAGGCTGAAGCGCGCCCCGCGCAGGGCGGTTTCATCGGCCTGTACATGGATTACGAAACCTTCGGCGAGCACCAGTGGGCCGACAGCGGCATTTTCGCGTTCATGCGCGCGTTGCCGGGCGAGTTGCTGCGGCGCGGCTGTTTTCGCTTCGTCACCCCGACGCAAGCCGCGCGCGCCACACCGGCCGATGCCGCGCGACTGGATTTGCCGCAGGCGATCTCGTGGGCCGACCAGGAGCGCGATACCTCGGCCTGGAATGGCAATGCCATCCAGCGCGCCGCGCTGGCGCGTTGCTACGGGCTGGCTGACAGCTTGCGCCATATGCCCGCCGCGGCGGATGCGGCGGCGCTGCTGGAAGACTGGCGCCGCCTGCAAACCAGCGATCACTTCTACTACATGGCCACCAAGCACTGGAGTGATGGCGATGTGCACAAGTATTTCAGTCCCTACGAATCGCCTTATGCCGCCTGCGTCAATTACATGAACGTCATGGATGATCTGGCCGGGCGCTGCGGCCCACCCCGTTGATCAGCGTGTCGCATGCAATGCACGCCCACGGACCTTGCAATTGCATGCGACACAAGTCACGCATGTCGTGCGTGTGGCTGGTCCGTGGGTTGATGCCCTAACGTGCTTCGTGATCCGGGGTTCAATTTTCTACTAATTGAGTATAAATTCACGGAGGACGGCATGCGCCGCCGCTGCGATCAGGGGATGGCATGCACGATCATGGCCTGCGGGGGCGTTTGTTGCGATCGGTCCGTGGCTCGCGCACAGCGATGCGCGGGCGCTTGCATGGTGAAATCCAGCGACGACGCGCATGAGCCTGGCCATGCTTGTTGTCATCGTCGCCCTCGTGATCGCGCTTGTGGTTGCCGCCCTCGCGGCGCTGTGGCTGCGCACTCGCGCGCAACTGCAAGCCCGGACGCGCGAGCAGCAGCGCCTGCTCGATGCGCAGAAAATGGCCGGCATCGGTTACTGGGAGTACGACATCGCGCGGGGCTGGCTGGCCTGGTCGGATGCCACCTTGGCGCTGTTCGGCATCGAGCGCGACGCGTTCGACGGCAGTTATGCCGATTTCATTCGTCGCGTGCATCCCGAAGACCAGCCGCGCCTCGCCGCGCTGCGTGAGCACAGCCTGCAAACTGGCGAGACGCTGGACGTGCGCTATCGCATCGTGCGCGGCGATGGCGGCATACGCACCCTCGATGAGCACGGCGAACTGCACACGCGCGGCAATGGCCGACGCGTGCTGCTGGGCACCGTGCGTGATGTCAGCGCGCTGGTCGACGCCGGCCAGCGCGAGCAACGGCAGACGGCGCAATACCGCTATCTGTTCGATCGCAATCCGATGCCGATGGCGATCTATGCGCGCGACACGCTGAGTGTGCTGGCGGTCAATGACGCCGCGGTTGCAATGGCCGGCTACACGCGCACCGAGCTGCTGGCGTTGCGCGTCTCCGATATGTTGACCATGGAAGAGCGCGCGCGCTTCGTGCGGCATATCGCCAGCAGCCGTCCGGAACACGCCGATGTAGGCGTGTATGCCATGCAACGCAAGGACGCTGCGCCGTTGCGCTGTCGCGTGTTCGGCCAGGACATCCTGTTCGACGGTCACGGCGCGCGCATGGTCATGCTGCTGGATGTGACCGCGGCCGAGTTGGCACGCGCGGCGCTGGAGTTCAGCGAGGCGCGCCTGCGCCTGGCCGCGCGCGCCTCGCACGATGCCATCTGGGACTTCGATATCGCCGCCGACACGCTGTGGTGGAACGAGGGCTACACCGCGCTGTTTGGCTATGACGCGGCGCGCGGCACGCCGCATCTCGCGGATTGGAGCGCGCGCATCCATGCCGATGATCGCGCCCGCGTCGAGGCCAGCTTCGCGGCGGCGCTGCGCGGCGACCGGGAACAGTGGCAGGAGGATTACCGCTATCGGCACAAGGACGGTCAATACATCGACGTCCGTGACCGCGGCTATATCCTGCGCGATGCGGCCGGGCATGCCGTGCGCATGGTCGGCGGCATGCACGATCGCAGCCGCGAGGTGAACGCGCAGCGCGATTTGCAACAGCGCGTGCAAAACTATCGCGTGCTGATCGAGCAGATGCCGGCGCCGTTGCTGGTGCTGCAGGATGGGCGCGTGCGCATGGCCAACACCGCGGCAGTGATGCTGCTCAAAGGCGATGCGCCCGAGCATCTGCATGGACTTGTCGTCGAAGATCTGTTCGAGCCGGCCGCGGCGGCCTTGTGTCGATCGCCAGGCGCCGCCCCCGCACAAACATCGGAAAGCGCCGTGCGCTGCCTGGATGGCAGCGTATTCGAGGGACAATTGCAGATCGCCGATTTTCGCGGCAGCGAGGCCGGTGGCGTGCAGGTGCTGCTGCGCGACGTGGGCGCCGAGCGCCGCCTGGCCGCGGTCGAGCAGGAGCGTGTGGCGTTCTTTCGCCTCTCCGCCGATGGCTTTGGCATCCTCGATGGCGATTCGCGCATCATCGAAGCCAATGCGTCCTTGCGCAGCCAGTTGGGACTCGACACCGACAGCGCCGGCGGCACGCTCATGGATCTGCTCGAAAACGAGCATCGCGCGCGCATGCGCGACGCCTGCCTGAATCTGCAATTGGGCGAGGCCAGTGAAACCGTCGAATGTCGCCTGCGCGGACGCGCCGATGAGACCTGGGTGGAGCTGGGTTTCGTGCGCGCGCGCAGCGACACCTGGTACATGGTCGCGCGCGACATCAGCCGTCAGATGCGCGCCGAGGCCGAGGCGCGACTGCTGCAGCGCGCGGTCGAAGCGGTCGAGAACGGCGTGGTCATCTGCGATGCGCGCGGCCCTGATATGCCACTGGTTTACGTCAATCCCGCGTTCACGCACATCACCGGTTACCGGGCAGACGCCGTCATCGGGCGCAGCGCGCGCTTCCTGTATCGGGACGACGCCGACCAGCCCGGATTGCGCGAGCTGGATCAGGCCATGGCCGATGGCAATTCGGCCAGCGTCGTGGTGCGCAATTACCGGCAGGACGGCAGTCTGTTCTGGAATCGCCTGCGCATCGCGCCGGTACGCGATGCGCATGGACTCAGCCACTGGGTCGGCATCCAGCAGGACATCAGCGAGGAACGCCGCGCCGAGGACCACCTGCAGCAACTGGCGCTGAGCGATGAACTCACCGGGCTGCCCAACCGCCGCGCGTTGCTGGTCGACATCGACGCGCTGCTGCCGCGCGAGCCGCTGGCGCTGGTGCATCTGGGTCTCGATCAATTCAAGCTGATCAACGATGCACTGGGCCACGCCAGCGGTGACGAGCTGCTGCGCAAGCTTGGCGCGCGCCTACGCGCCGCCTTGCCCGGGACGGTGCTGCTGGCGCGCTTCGGCGGCGATGAGTTCGTGGCGCTGGTGCCGCGGATCACCGCGCAACTGCAGCGCGTGCTGGAGCTCATCAGCGACAACGTGCGCCGACCGATCGAATTGCAGGGAACACTGCAGCAACTCAACTGCAGCATCGGCGTGGCGCTGGCGCCCGAGCATGGCGACGGCGCCGATGCGCTGATGCGCTCGGCCGACGCGGCCATGCACGAGGCCAAGCGCCTGGGCCGCAACCGCAGCGTGACCTACAGCACGCACCTGCACGAGGCCGCGCGCCAGCGTCTGGCGGTGATCTCGCGATTGCGCGGCAGCGATCTCGGACGCGAGCTGGCGCTGCATTACCAGACCATCCATGACGGCGCCAGCGGCGCCATCGTCGGCGTCGAGCTGCTGCTGCGCTGGCCGCGCGGACCGGAAGGTCTGCGCAGCCCCGGCGCGCTGGTGCCGTTGCTGGAAGAGTCCGGTTTGATCCTGCCGGTGGGACGCTGGGTGCTGCACGAAGCCTGTCGACGCCAGCAGCAGTTGCAGGGACTTGCGGCGACCGGTTGCAAGGTGGCGCTGAATGTCTCCACGCAACAACTGATGCTGGGTGATTTCGTGGGCGATGTGCGCGAGGCGCTGGCGGCCAGCGGCGCCGATCCCGCGCTGCTGGAACTGGAGATCACCGAAAGCGCGCTGATGGCCGATCCTGGCAAGGCCGAGGGCATTCTGCAGCAGCTCAAGCGGCTCGGTCTGGGTATCGCCATCGACGATTTCGGCACCGGCTATTCCAGCCTCGGTTATCTGCACCGGCTGTCGGTGGACAAGCTCAAGATCGACCGCTCGTTTGTCAGCGATGTGCTCGGCGATCGCGACGATGCGCTGATCTGCGCCTCGATCATCCAGCTCGCGCACAGTCTCGGCCTGAGCGTGGTGGCCGAGGGCGTGGAGACCGAGGCGCAACGCCACTGGCTGGCCGCGCGCGGCTGCGAGCAGATGCAGGGTTATCACTTCGCGCGTCCCATTCCGTTCGCGGACGCGGAAGCCGAGGGCTGAGCACCGCGTCGCGGCGCCGCCGCCTACAATGCGCGGGCGCCATTCCGGCGCCGCACCCGTCGTCGTTGACCATGAATCTCCACGAACACACCGCGCTGGGCAAGCCGGCCGCGTATCCGCGGCATATCGATGCCAGTGTGCTGGTGCCGATTCCGCGCGCCGCGACGCGTGCCGATCTCGGCCTGGCGCCGAATGCGCCGCTGCCGTTTCACGGCGAGGATTTGTGGGGCTGCTACGAGCTGTCATGGCTGGATGATCGCGGCAAACCGGTGCGGGCGCTGGCCGAGCTGCGCGTGCCGGCGGATTCGCCGCAACTGATCGAATCGAAATCGCTGAAGCTGTACCTCAACGGCTATGCCGGCGCGCGCATGGCCGACGCGGATGCCGCGCGCGCGCGCATCGCGCAGGATCTCTCCGCCGCGGCCGGTAGCGCGGTACAGGTGGCGCTGCTGGATTCCGCGGTGTGGGCGCGGTTGCGCCTGCATGCCCCGCCGGGTGACGCGCTGGATGAGCTTGCGATCGCGCCCGCCTGCTATGGTCCGCCGCAGGCAGAGCTGCTGCGCCGCGCGCCCGCGGGGCGCGTGCACGAAACCCTGCACAGCGCGCTGTTTCGCTCCAACTGCCCGGTCACCGGGCAGCCGGATTGGGCCACGGTGGTGATCGATTACGCCGGACCGGCGCTCGATCATGCCGCGCTGCTGGCGTATCTGGTCGGCTATCGCGAGCACGCGGCTTTTCACGAGCAGTGCGTCGAGCGCATCTGGCTGGATCTGATGCGGCACGGTGCGTGCACAGCGTTGACCGTGCATGCGCGCTTTACCCGCCGCGGCGGGCTGGATATCAATCCGCTGCGCAGCACCGATGCCGATGCGCGGTTGCCGGCGTGGCAGCGCTACGCGCAACAGTAGCGGGGTTCAGCGCCTTACCGAACGGTAAGACGCGGGTAGCCTTGCGGCCGCATGGGCACCGCGCGCGGCCTGCTAGTCTGGCGCGCTTTCGACCCGGAGCGACCCCGCATGGCCTCGATGGACCCGCTGCGCCCACGCTATTCGCGTGGGCAGCGCACGCTGCATTGGCTGATCTTCGCCTGCGTGCTGCTGGCCTATGCGTTCATCAACATCAAGGATTGGCTGCCGCGCGGTGCTCGCGCGCAGATGCTGGAAGCGCATTTCGCGGCCGGACTCGCGGTGCTGCTGCTGATCTGGCCGCGACTGATGCTGCGCCTGCGCCGCGGCACACCCGCGATCACGCCGGCGTTGCCGCGTCACCTGCATGTGCCTGGGCAGATCACGCACGCGCTGCTGTATGCCTTCCTGATCGTGCAGCCGCTGCTGGGCCTCGCGGCTGTCGAGTTGGGCGGGCACGCGGTGAATCTGCCGTTCGGCTTGGCGATCCCGTTATTGATCCGGCCCGATCATCTGGCGCTCGCGCGCAGCATCAAGGAGATCCATGTGGATCTCGGCTATATTTTCTACTGGGTGATCGGCATGCACATCGCCGCGGCGTTGTGGCATCACGCGTTCCGCGGTGACGACACGCTCAAGCGCATGGTGTGATTCGCCATGCGCAGACGCCCCGCGCCGATGCGCGTGGGCGTCGGGGCATGCGGCGTTGTTACATGTTGTAGACGTTGTGGTTGGCTATCGCCGCCATCAGCGCGCCGAAGAACAACACGAAGAACAGCGCCATCACCACCAGGCCGATGATGAACAGCACGCCCTGGATGATGAAGTACACGCGCAGTTTGTCCAGCGCCATGCGCAGCGCGGACTCGTCGCCGGCCATTTGCGCGCGCTCGATGGCGCCGCCGGATTGCATCAGCAGCACGCCCATCCAGATCGGAATCCACGCCCACAGGATGCCGACGATGCTCAGTGCGGTGAGCACGCCGGTGATGATGTTGATGATGCCCACGAACTTGACCCAGCCCTTGCCGCTGGCCAGCGGCAGGCTGAGGTCGCGAACCAGTGCGTTGCGATCGTCCATTGCTTGCCCCCGTGCGGCCCCTGCCGCAGTGTGCCGAGACTAGCCGGCACCCGCGCGGCGCGGCAAGTTGCGGCGGCTTTTGCCACGCATCCGACCGAACCGCAGGTGCCTCATGCACGCGTCGCGCCGACTTGCGCGCGCAGCGCGGCCAGCGAGAACGTGGCTTCCTGGCCTTGCGGCGTGCGTCTTGGTTCTCCCTCGCGCGGGGCGTGGCCGTGCAGGTACACGATTTCCCAGGTCGAGGCGATGCGGCCCTCGGCCAGGCGCGGATACGCTGCCTGCATGCGCGCCAGACGCGTCTTGCCGGTGAGACCGCGTACGCGTGCCGCATCGGCGTTGGTGGCGCCCAGGCCTTTCAGCTCGCGCAACAAGCCGCCGACATCGGCATAAGTCAGCGTCAGGCGCTCGCAGCCCAGCACCGGGTCGCGCAGACCGGCGGCCAGCGCGGCGTCGCCCAGGTCGTGCATGTCCAGAAAACGCGACACGTGTGGATGCGTGCCGTCGGCGGCGGCCCAGGCCGCGCGCAACTCGCGCAAGGTGTCCGGACCGAAGCTGGACAGCAGCAGGAAACCGCCCGGGCGCAGCACGCGCAGCAGTTCGACGAACAGCGGCCGCGGATCGGCGATCCACTGGATGCACAGGTTCGAGTGCAGCAGATCGAACACACCATCGGCGAACGGCAATTGCAGCGCATCGCCGGCCACGCGCGCGTAGCGTCGTCCGCGCCATCCGGCGTGACGGCGCGCGGCGTGCAGCATGGGCAGGGCCAGATCCAGCGCGATGACGTGTGCCTCGGGATAGTGCCGCGCCAGCGCGGCAGCGCCGAGACCCGTGCCGGCACCAAGATCGAGAATGCGCCGCGGCGGATTTTCGCATAGCGCGAGTTGCTCGCGCAGACGCTGCCCGACTTCGCGCTGCAGCGCGTCGTGCTGCTCGTAGATGCGCGCGGCGCGCGCGAAGGCGCGGCGCACTTGCGCGCGATCCAGACGAAAGTCGTCGCTCATGGTGGCGCCTCGCGCAGCGCGATCAGCGCCGCGGCCACCTGCGCGGCGTGGCCGATGAAGCCGGCGTGCGCGGCGTGTTCCAGCTCGGCATGGCGCGCGCGCGGCATCAGCGCCGCGGCCGCGCGTTGCGCCGCGGACGGTACCAAGCGATCGCGGCGCCCGGCCAACCACAGCGCGGGCAGGCCCAGCGTCGACAGATCCGCGCGCAGATCGCTGTGCTGCAGCAGCGCGAGGCCTTCGCGCAGGCGCACCGGGTCGGGTTCGCCGCGCACGAATACTTCCTGGCGCAGCGCGCGCAAGTCGGCGCGCGCCTGTACGTCGCCCAGCACTTCGAGCGCGAGAAAGCGCTCGACCGTGGCGCGATAGTCAGCCTGCAACGCTTGCGCGAACGCGGCGAACTGCGTCGACGGCATGGCGTGGGGCCAGTCCCGCGCCTGCACGAAGCGCGGCGTGGACGACAGCAGCGCCAGCGCGCGCGGCGCCAGCGCGGCATCGCGCGCCGCGGCCAGCGCGAACAGGCCGCCCATCGACCAGCCCAACCACAGCGCGTCGCGCGGCACGCGCGCGCGCAGCGCAGCGCACAGGGCGTTGGGCCGCAAGGGCAAGTCGCAGTCGCGCGAATAGCCGTGGCCGGGCAGATCGACGCGATACAGGGTGAAGTCCCGCATCAGCGCCGCGGCCAGCGGCGCGAAAATGCCGCCGTGCATGGCCCAGCCGTGGAGCAGCACCAGCGGTGTCGGGCCGTGGCCGCTGGTTTCGATGAACAGTTCGGTCATGGTGGGGATGGGTGCGTCAGGCGCGCGCGTCGGTTCATGGGCGTTGCGTGCTGTTGCTGCAGTGTGGCGAGTGCATCCAGCAGGCGTTCGACATCGCCCGATGTGTGCGCCGCCGACAGCGCGATGCGCAGCCGTGCCTGACCCTGCGGCACGGTCGGCGGGCGGATCGCGGGCACGTAAAACCCCAGCGCTTCCAGCGCAGCGGCCCATGCCTGCGCGGTTGTTGCACTGCCCAGCCACAGCGGCTGGATCGGCGTGGTCGAGAGCAGCAGGCGCAGCCCGCGCGCGGTGGCGCCAGCACGCAGTTGCGCGATCAGCGCGCGCAGATGCGCGCGCAGCTCATCACCCTGCTGCGCCAACCGCAGCGCAGCCAGCGTCGCCGCGGCCAGCGCGGGCGGCAGCGCGGTGGAATAAACGTGCGCGCGCGCGAACTGCGTCAATGCTTCGATCAGCGCCGCGTCGCCGGCCACGAACGCGCCCAGCGTGCCCAGCGCCTTGCCCAGCGTGGCCATCAGGATGGGCGCGTCGCGCGCGCTCAGTCCAGCTTGCGCCAGGCTGCCGGCGCCGCGCGCGCCGCGCACGCCCAGACCGTGCGCATCGTCGATCATCAGCGTGGCGCGTTGCTGCTGCGCCAGCGCGGCCAGATCCGCCAGCGGCGCGAGGTCGCCATCCATGCTGAACACGGCGTCGCTGGCCAGCAGCGCGGCGGCGTGCGGGCGCAGCGCCAACTGGCGCGATGCAGCGCCGGCATCGGCGTGCGGATAGCGGCGCAGCTCGGCGCCGCACAGGCGCGCGCCATCGAGCAGGCTGGCGTGGTTGAGCTTGTCCTGCACGCACACATCGCCCGGCGCGAGCAGCGCATCGAGCACGCCGAGATTGGCCATGTAGCCGGTGGCAAACAGCAGCGCGCGCTCGCGTCCGGTCCACTCGGCCAGCGCCAGTTCCAGCTCGGCGTGCGGCGCGCGATGCCCGCCCAGCAGGTGCGCGGCGCCGGCGCCCACGCCCCAGCGCGCGGCGGCCGCGCACAGTGCCTCGCGCACCTGTGGATGCGCGGCCAGGCCCAGGTAATCGTTGCTGGCGAAGGACAACAGGCGGCGTCCGTCAAGCACGATCCACGGCGCGGCGCTGTCCCGCACGGTGCGCAGGCGCCGCAGCAGCGCGGCCTCGGCGCGTTCGCGTTGGCGCGCGGCCGCGCGCTCGATCAGATCCGCGCGCATGAGCCGTCGCAAACCATCGCTTCAGGCCACCGCGTCGCAGCCGCAGCCGCCCACGCAGCAGTCCGCCGTGGCATCGAGTTCGATGTGCGCGTGCGCGTCGCTGGCCGTATCGCCGTGCAGCGCGTGCAGCCCGAGACGCGCGAACAAGGCCTGATCGTGCGCCACGTCGGGGTTGCCTGTGGTCAGCAATTTCTCGCCATGGAAGATCGAGTTGGCGCCGGCGAAGAAACACAGCGCCTGCAGCTCGTCGCTCATCTCGGCGCGGCCGGCGGACAGACGCACCATCGAGGCCGGCATCAGCACGCGCGCCACGGCGATGGTGCGCACGAACTCGAACGGGTCGAGCTCGGCGCTGCCCGCCAGCGGCGTGCCGGCGACCCGCACCAGGCGATTGATCGGCACCGAGTGCGGATGCTCGGGCAGGCTCGCCAGAACCTGCAGCAGGCCGGCGCGCTGCGCGCGCGTCTCGCCCATGCCGACGATGCCGCCGCAGCAGGTTTTCATGCCCGCCGCGCGCACCTGCTGCAGCGTGTCGAGACGGTCCTGATACTGGCGCGTGTGGATGATCTCGGCGTAGAACTCCGGCGCGCTGTCGAGATTGTGGTTGTAGTAGTCGAGGCCGGCCGACTTGAGCGTGTCGGCCTGCGCGCCGCTGAGCATGCCCAGCGTGGCGCAGGTTTCCAGGCCCAGCGCCTTCACCGCAGAGACAATTTCGGCCACCTGCGCGACCTCGCGATCCTTGGGCGCGCGCCACGCCGCGCCCATGCAGAAGCGGCTGGCGCCGGCGGCCTTGGCCGCGCGCGCGCGCTCCAGCACCGCCTCGACCGACATCAATTTGTGCGCCTGCACGCCGGTGTCGTAGCGCGCCGACTGCGGGCAGTATGCGCAATCCTCGGGACAGCCGCCGGTCTTGATCGACAACAGCGTGGATACCTGCACGGCGTTGGCGTCGTGTTGCGCGCGATGCGCCGCGTGCGCCTGCGCCAGCAAGTCGTTGAAGGGCAGGTCGAACAGCGCGAGGACTTCCGCGCGCGTCCAGTCGTGGCGCAACTCGGCCATGGTCCGGCTCCGCGATAAAGTGGCGGCGAGTCTGGGAGGGGAGTCTGTGACTGTCAACCTGATCGTGACGCGCGCGGTTGACGGACTGCAGCGGCTGGAGCGCCTGCTGCTGCCGCCGCGCTGCCTGTTGTGCGGCGCCGGCGCGGCGCGCGATGGCTTGTGCGCCGCGTGCCGCGCCGAGTGGCCGCGCAACACCTGCTGCTGCGCGCGCTGTGCCGAGCCGTTGGCGCGGCCGGCCGCGTCGTGCGGTCGCTGCTTGCGCCACGCGCCGCCGTGGGACACCGCGTGGGCGCCGTTTCGCTACGCATGGCCACTGGATGTGCTGGAGGCGCGTTTCAAGTTTGGCCAAAACCTGGCGGCCGGGCGCACGCTGGCGGCCCAGTGGGCCGCGCAGTCGCCGCCGACGCCGCTGCCGCAAGCGCTGCTGCCGGTGCCGCTGCATGTCGCGCGCCTGCGCCGGCGCGGTTACAACCAGGCGCTGGAGTTGGCGCGCGCGCTGGGCCACGCGCTCGAGATTTCCGTGCACGCGCAGGCGCTGCGGCGCACGCGCGCCACCGCCGCGCAAACCGATCTCGACCGCAGCGCGCGTCGGCGCAACGTGCGCGGTGCCTTCGCGCTGACGCCGGGACAAAACTTGCCCGCGCATGTCGCCGTGCTCGATGACGTGCTGACCACCGGCGCCACGCTGGCCGAATGCACGCGCGTGCTCAAGCGCGCCGGCGTGGCGCGGGTGGACGTGTGGGCACTGGCACGCGCGCCGGCAAGGCGCTAGAGTTGCCACGAAAGTTATAACTTTGCACGGCGGCGGCTTGCCCGCCGCCGTTGTCCGTCACCGAGGCCCGTACCATGAGCGAACTCAAGATCCGCAAGATCGGCAACTCCTACGGCGTGATTCTGCCGCGCGAGGAACTCGAACACCTGCAGGTGCGCGAGGGCGAGACTGTGTACGTGACGCGCATCCCCGGCGGCGTGCAGTTGAACGCGCACGACCCGGTATTCGCCGAAGGCATGCGGGCGTTTGAGGAAGGCCGCCGCAAGTTCCGTAACGCGCTGCGTGAACTGGCCAAATGAGGACGCCGGTCTGGCTCAACGCCAGCCTGGTGCGGGCGTTGCACGCCGAACTGCTGGCCGAATACGGTGGCCTCGACGCGCGCTGCAACGAGGCGCTGCTCGAGTCCGCATTGGCGCGGCCGCAGCAGCGCCACATCTACGGTGATCCGCCGCCGACACTGATGGAGCTTGCCGCCGCCTATGGTTTCGGACTGGCGCGCAACCATAGCTTTTCCGACGGCAACAAGCGCGTCGCGCTGATGGCGATGTATGTTTTTCTGCGTCTGAACGACCAGGTTCTCGACGCCCCCGAAGTCGAAGCCGTCGCGGTGATCCGGGATCTCGCCGCCGGCCGCTTCGATGAGGCCGCGCTGACGGCATGGCTCAAGGCGCGCAGCAAGAAGGTGCGCAAGCGCTGAGCGCGCGCCTCAGATCTCCACCAGCGGCATGTCGGCGATACGCTGAAACTGCTGCGTCCACGGCTCGCGGAACTTGTGCAACTGGAAGCGGTTCTCGGCGTAATCGAGGCCCTGCACCGCGTCCAGAAACCCCGCTGCGAAGCAAGCCGGATCGGCGAAGAAGGCGTTGACGCCGTTGCCCTCGACGCTGACGAAGCGATAGCCGCGCTGTGCGAAAAACGCACGCCAGCCGGCGATCGAAACGCCGTAGTAGAGCTGGCTGGGATGTGCGGCGGTGAAGTCGAAGGCGTCGTCGTATTCGATGGTCAGGCGGCGCTCGGGGCCGAAGGCCGAGTTGTACTCGACGACGAAGATCTTCGGCCGCAGGCCGGCATCCAGCAGCGCGCCGGCGATGTGGTAATCGTTGCCGTCGATGTCCAGCGAGCACACGTCCGGGTCGGCGTACAGCGCGCGCGCGGCGATGTCCGCCACACTGGCGCGGGTGACGAACATCGGCAGGCAGTCGATGGCCAGCGCATACCCCGGCAACAAGCGCCGCGCGCGCGCCGATTTGCGCGCATCGCCCTCGATCATCAGCCCGCAGTATTTCTCGGCGATCGCCAGCCACGCCGTATTGTTGTCGATGCCATCGCTGGCGCCGATCTCGATGAAGCTGCGGTTGCTGTGCGTCAACTGGCCGCGCAGCACCTCGAGCACACCGTCCTCGCCGTTCTGGCTGAAGGCCGAGAACTCCCATGTGGCGGGCCGGCGCGAATCGATACGGCGCGCCGACATGCGCGCGCCCTTGGCCAGCGCGATGGCGATGCGCTGGCGGTCCTCGAGATCATTGAAATAACGCTGGATGCGTCCGATCACGGGTGCGCTACTCGCGGCAGGGGCGCGGCATCATCGCCTCAGCGCAGGGCCAGCGCCAGCGCCAGCCCCAGCCACAGCGTCATGCCCAGCCAGTTGTTCTGGCGGAACGCGCGCAGGCCTTGCGCGGGATCGCGCGCGCGCATGATCCACAACTGCCAGGCGAATTGCGCAGCGGCGGCGATCAGCGCCACGTACCACGGCCACCCCAACGTGGCGCGCGTGCCGATCAACAGCAGGGTCAGCAACAAGCTCGCGATCAGCACGCCGAGGATGGGCAGGTCGGCATCGCCGAACAGGATCGCGGTGGAGCGTGCGCCGGCCTCGAGGTCATCGGCGCGATCGACCATGGCGTATTCGGTGTCGTAGATCGTGCTCCACAGCACGTTGGCCAGAAACAGCAGCCAGCCCAGCGCCGGCACCGTGCCCTGCACCGCGGCAAAGGCCATCGGAATCGACCAGCCGAAGGCCGCGCCCAGCACCACCTGCGGCAGGCTGGTGTAGCGCTTGCTGAAGGGGTACAGCGCCGCCAGCGCGGCGCCGGCGAAGCTGAGTTCGATGGTCAGGCGATTGGTCAGCAGCACCAGCAGGAATGCCAGCGCCAGCAGCGCCGCGAACAGTTTGAGCGCGCTGCGCGGCGCGATGCGCCCGCAGGCGATGGGCCGTCCGGCGGTGCGCGCCACCTGCGGGTCGAGCTTGCGATCGGCGTAATCATTGATCACGCAGCCGGCCGCGCGCATCAGAAACACGCCGACGGTGAAGATCAGCCAGATGCCCAGCGGCGGCGTGCCCTTGGCCGCCAGCCACAGCGCCCACCACGTGGGCCACAGCAGCAGCAGCGCGCCGATCGGGCGATCCAGGCGCATCAGCACCAGGTAATCGTGCAAACGTTCGCGCAGCGCGGGCGGCAGCGGCGCCAGCAGCGCATTCAGCATGCGCGTCGAGCGCGCCGTGGCGTCGGCCGGGCGCGGCGCCGGCGTGGAGTTGCGCCGCGGGCGCTGCGCGGCGTGCGCGATCACCGGCTGGCGGCGCGGGGAGCGGGGTTTGGCCATGCGCGAAGTGTAGATGCGCCGCGCGCTGCTGCGCAGCGGGTGTCGCGCGCAGATGACGACAGCGATGCGGGCCATCGAGTTGCATACGGCAAGTAGCCGAAGATCAGCGTGGTGTCATCCTCGCGCAGAGCCTGCCCCCGCGAAGGCGGGGGCGGGGATTTAGTAGGCGCGCCCGCTGAAATGGTTTATGGGTCCCCGCCTGCGCGGGGATGACGAAGACGCGGGAGATGGCGTCGCGTGTTTGCGCTACCGTTGCGCGCCCAATCACGCTGTTGCCGGAAGCCTTCGATGCGCCTGCCACCCCTGCTCCACGTCCTGCTGTTCGCCGCGCTGCTGTCGGCTCTGCCGCTGTTCGGCGCGGCGCCCGCGCGTGCCGATGACTCCGCCGCCGCACATGCGTTCAATCCCGCGCCCAACGGCAAGCCGGGCATGCGCTTCGGCCACTACACCTTCGCCCTGCTGTGGGAACCCGGCGCCTGCCTCGCGCACGACCAACTCGCCGGACCGGACTGCGCCACGCGCACGCCCGGCGATGTACGCAGCCGGCAGTGGAGCCTGCACGGTTTGTGGGCCAGCACGCCCGCGGAGTTGCAGGCGCGGCACATGCCCGATCCCACCTGGTGGCGCTACGGCTGCTACTGGTATCGGCCGGATCACGCCATTCCACAAGGCTCGTGCAGCAACGCGGCGCTGGACCTGCCGCCGCCCCTGCATGCGCGCCTGTGGACAGCGATGCCGGCCGCGGCCGCCTGTCTGGATCGCCACGAATACTTCAAGCACGCGGCCTGCCTCGGATTTCAGCCGGTGCCGTTTTTCAGCCAGGCGCTGGACCTGCTCGATGCGGTCAACGCCAATCCGTTCACCGCGTGGATGCGCGCGCATCGCGGCCAGACGGTCAGCCGCGCCGCGCTGCTCGAGGTGTTCCGGCGCAGTTTCAAGCTGGATGCCAGCGCGGCGCTGGAGCTGCGCTGCGGGCGCCGCGAGGGTGCGCGGCGCGAGGATGTTCTGGTGCAGGCGTGGATGACGATCCGCGGCGATCGGCTCAAGCAATTCCCTGCGCCGCAGAGCTTTATGCCCGGACGCCGCGGCAACTGCGCGGCGCGCATCTTCATCGCGCGCTGAGCGGCATGACGCGTATCCCGCATCATGCCTGTCTGTCTTCCCCCCATCCCCACCGCGCCCGCCCCGCCCTCGTCATGACCGCAATCTCCACTTGTGTCCTATGGCAATCGCGCCTGCGCCGCGCGCGGTGTGCCCGGTCGCCTGCCGCGCCCGCCGCAGCGCGCCATGCTGGCGCGCTGATCATTCCCGGCCAGCCTGACCGCATGAATATTGCGGATTAACAACAGTTTTCATACTGTTTCAATACAGCAGCCGGTGCCATGGTTCGCCGGCGTGAAGCGTGCGTTAGCCTTGCGTGACGGCGGGGTAAGCGCATGGCAGCGCAGCAGACAATTCCGGTCCCCCCGTGCATTGGTTAGACGTAGCGCCACGGGCGCGCGTCGCTTTCTTTCACCGCACACCACGGGGTATCCCATGAATCCGCTGCTTGCACGCAACAAACTCTCGATTTTCATTGGGCTGGCGCTGGCGTTTTCGACCAGCGCGGCATTCGCGCAGACCACCACTACCAGCCCAACGCCACCGAAAAAAGTCGAGCGCCTGAAGACCATCATGGTCACCGGCTCGCTGATTCCGCAGATCGACGTGGAAACGCCGGCGCCGGTGCAGGTGATCAGCGCCGAGCAGATCAAGCGCAGCGGCTTCACCTCGGTCTCGCAGGTGATCCGCGCGATCAGCGCCAACAACAGCGGCACGATCCCGAATGCGTTCACGCTCGGCTTCGCCGCGGGCGCGTCGGGCGTGGCCCTGCGTGGCCTCAACGTGGGCTCCACCCTGGTGCTGATCGATGGCCAGCGCACCGCGCCCTACGCGCTGGATGACGACGGCCAGCGCTCGTTCACCGATCTCAACTCGATTCCGCTGAACGCGGTGGCGCGCATCGAGGTACTGAAGGCCAGCGCCTCATCGATCTACGGTTCCGCGGCCATCGGCGGCGTGGTCAACGTGATCATGCGCCGCACCTACCACGGCGCGGAAGCCAGCGGCGAGGTGGGCACCTCGCAGCACGGCGGCGGCGCCATGACCACGGCCAGTTTCATGGCCGGCACCGGCAGCCTGCAGCGCGACGGCCACAACGAGTACATCGATGTCGAGTACTCGAGGACCAATCCGATCTACAACCGCCAGCGCGGTTTCCCGTTCAACACCACGAACCTGTCCTCGATCGGCGGCTTCAACGGCATCGGCGGCCAGCCGTTCCTGAACTCGGGCTCGATCTATGGCTCGGTGGCGCCGGCCACGCTGGGCACGGCGGGCAATCTGCTGACTGGTCAGCAGATCCCGGGGAGCCTGGTGCAACCGCTGCGCCCCTGCGGACCGGGTTCGACCCCGACCACGACCGCGGGGGTCGGAAGTTACTGCACGCAGAACTTCACGTCCCAGTACAACGAGGTCGCGCCGCAGCAGAAGCGCTACGCCATCGATGGCCGCGTGAGCTTCAAGATCAACAGCGACACCACCGGCTATGTCAACGCCAGCTACGTGCAGGTGCAGACCATCTCCACCACGGCGCCGTCGCAGATCCAGATCAGCACCCCGGTCAACTTCGGTGCGGTCGCCCTGCCGCCCACCCTGCTCAATGGCCAGCCCAACCCCAACGACCCGTACGCGGCGCAGGGCCAGTACGCGTTGCTCAACTACGCCTTCGGCGACCTGCCGGGCTTCGGCAGCTTCAACTACACCAACCACAACATGCGCCTGGTGGCCGATCTGCACGGCTACTTCGACAGTTGGCGCTACAACGCGGCGGCGGTGATCAATCACACCTACCTGACCGAGAACAACTACGGCTTCCTCAACATCCCGACGTTGATGAACGATATCCAGACCGGCGCCTACAGCTTTGTCAATCCGGCCTCCAACAGCCCGGCGGTGCTGGCGGCGTTGTCGCCTGCCATCAGCAACACGGCCACCACCGACCTGCAGGAGTTCTCGCTGACCGCCTCGCATCATCTGTGGCGTCTGCCCGGCGGGCGCAGCGAGCTGGCCCTGGGCGGCAGCGTGCGCCACGAGTCGCAGTACGAGCCGCAGTTGAACCCGGGTAACAACGCGCTGGGCCTGGGCAACACCCAGATCATCGGCTCGCACGATGTCGGATCGCTGTACGGCGAGTTCCAGGCGCCGCTGCTGAAGTCGCTGGAGGCCGATATCTCGGGCCGCTTCAGCGACTACTCGGATTTCGGCACCAATTTCTCCCCGTCCGCGGGCTTCAAGTGGCAGCCGTTCAAGTACATTGCCTTCCGCGGCACCTTCGCCAAGGGTTTCCGCGCGCCCAGCTTCGCCGAGAACGGCTCCAGCCAGACCACCGGCTTCGTCAACGAGCAGGTGCCGGCCAACTTCGCGGCGCTGCACGGCAACGACGCCTATACGCAACCCTATGCGATAGCGTTGCTGAGCACGGCCAACCCGAACATCAAGCCGGAGACCTCGACCAGCTACACCCTGGGCACGGTCGTGCAGCCGCTGCCCAACCTGAGTGCCGCGATCGATTACTACGATATCAAGGTCAACAACATCATCACTGCCGGCAATGTGTCGGTGCCCTTGAACGCGTATTTCGCCGGCCAGCCGATTCCGCCCGGTTACATCATGCAGTTCGACAACCCCGATCCGCTTTTTCCGAGCGCGCCCTTGCGTCCGATCCTGGTCGGAGCGCCCTACATCAACGCCAATTCGCTGCTGACCAAGGGCGTCGATGTGGATCTGCGCGGCCGCTTCCACTTCGCCGACAACCTGGAGTGGATCAGCGAGTTCACCGCCACCGACATCCTGACCTGGAAGAAGAACTTCGGTCAGGGCAACCTGCAGTTCGTCGGCACCCAGGGGCCGTACATCCTGTCCTCGGGCGCGGGTACGCCGAAGTGGCGCGCATCGTGGTCCAACACCCTGACCGATGGCAAGTGGTCGGCCACCGCGTCGGTCTACTATGTCAGCGGCCTGTACATGAGCGCGCCGGATTACACCGGCAACGAAGCGTGCATTTCCCAGGGTCCGAACGGGAACCTTCCGGCCAATTGCAGGGTACCCTCGTTCACCTACGTCGATCTCAACGGCAGCTACCACCTGACCCACAACATCGACATCTTCGGTGGCATCGAGAACCTGTTCGACCGCAGCCCGGGTTTCGATCCGCTCGATTACGCGGGTGTGAACTACAACCCCACCTACCAGCAGCCAGGCATCATCGGGCGTTATTTCCAGATGGGTGTGCGCGTGAGGATGTGAGCGCGGGCGGGTAATCACCGCAACGCGAGTTTCCAAAGTGGTGTCACTTCAGCGCCGGCGCAAGCCGGCGCTTTTTTTCCCAACGGATGGACTTGAGTCGATGCTTGCCGCGTGCCCGCGGCACCATGCGGCACCATGCGGCACGCTCGATCAGCACGCTCGATCAGATTACGCAGCGCGTGAGCTTGCGCGCCGATCGGGTTGCACGCCTGCGCTGCGCGCGCCAAGCTCAAGGATCGTCCACGCGGGAATCAATCATGCGGGTGTGTGTGTATTGCGCTTCCAGCGACGCGGCGCCGGCCGGGTTTCGCGTCGCTGCACGGCGCCTGGGCGAACTACTGGCCGAGAGCGGCTGCACGGTGGTGTACGGCGGTGGTTCGTCCGGCTCGATGGGCGCGCTGGCGGCCGGTGCGCTGGCGCGCGGCGGCGAAGTCATCGGCGTGTTGCCGCGCTTCATGGCTGATCTGGAGTGGGGCTGGCCGGGCAAGACGCACGCCGCGCCGCTGGATGCGCAGGGGCTGCGCATGGATCAGGGCAGCACCGGCTGGCGCGCCGGCCCGGGCACGGTGGCCGGCGGCAATGGCACCTTCAACATGCAGTACGTCGAGGACATGCGCGAGCGCAAGCATCGCCTGCTGGCCGATTCCGATGCCGTGGTCGCGCTGCCCGGCGGCTGCGGCACGCTGGAGGAATTGTTCGAGGCGATCACGCTCAAGCGTCTCGGCCTGTACTTCAAACCCATCGTGCTGCTCGACACCGATGGCCTGTTCGCGCCACTGACGGCGTATCTCGAACGGCTCATCGATGCGCGCTTCATGAACCCCGAACACGCGGCAATGTGGCAGCGCGTGGCCACGCCCGAGGACGTGCTGCCGGCGATCCGCGCCACGCCCGACTGGCGCAGCGACGCGCGCGCCCGTGCAGTGCCGCGCTGAACGCTTGCAAAGCAGCGCCCACGCCCCATATCGCCACTCGAATTCGCGCTGCAGTTCCTGTGCCCCTCTCCCGGCGGGAAAGGTAAGTCCACGCGGATCGCGACATTGATCCGTCTTTTCATGCCCGACCGTTCGAGGCCGCACCATGTCCATTCCCAGCATCGCGCCCGACACCGTGATCGCCGACGAGCGCGCGCTGGTCGAATATCTGGCGTCCGGCGAAAAGCCGCGCGCCGACTGGCGCATCGGCACCGAGCACGAGAAGTTCGGGTTTTATCTGGATGATCTGAGACCGCCGCCGTATGCGGGCACGCGCGGCATCCGCGCGCTGCTCGAAGCTATCGCCGCGCGCCATGGTTGGGACATCATCCGTGAGGGCGAGCAGCCGGTGGCGCTGCTGCGCGAAGCCGCCTCGATCACGCTGGAGCCGGCCGGACAATTGGAGCTTTCCGGAGCGCCGCTTGCCGATATCCACGAAACTTGCCGCGAGGTCAACGAGCATCTGGAGGAAGTGCGCGGCATCGCCGAACCCATGGGCCTGGGTTTTCTCGGCATGGGCTTCCAGCCCAAGTGGCGCCGCGACGAGATGCCGTGGATGCCCAAGGGCCGCTACGCGATCATGCGCCGCTACATGCCGCTCAAGGGCGGGCTGGGCCTGGACATGATGACGCGCACCTGCACCGTGCAGGTGAATCTGGATTTCGCCTCCGAAGCGGATATGGTGAAGAAATTCCGCGTCGCGCTGGCGCTGCAGCCCGTCGCCACCGCGCTGTTCGCCGACTCGCCGTTCACCGAGGGCAAGCCCAACGGGTTCCTGTCCTATCGCTCGCACGTCTGGACCGACACCGATCCCGACCGCACCGGCATGCTCGACTTCGTGTTCGAGGACGGCTTCGGTTACGAGCGCTACGTCGACTACCTGCTCGATATGCCGATGTACTTCAGCTACCGCGACGGGCGTTACATCGACCTGGCCGGGCAGAGCTTCCGCGATTTTCTCGCCGGCAAGCTGCCCGGCTTGCCCGGCGCGCTGCCCACGCTGCGCGATTTCGCCGATCACCTGACCACGGCCTTCCCCGAGGTGCGGCTGAAGAAATATCTGGAGATGCGCGGTGCCGACGGCGGCCCGTGGAATCGCCTGTGCGCGCTGCCCGCGTTCTGGGTGGGCTTGCTGTACGACGATGCCGCGCTGGATGCCGCCTGGGATCTGGTCAAGGATTTCAGCATCGCCGAGCGCCATGCGCTGCGCGACGGCGTGCCGCGGCATGCGCTGAAGCTGCCGTTGCGCAAGGCCACGGTGCGCGAACTGGCGCTGCAGGCGCTCAAGATCGCGCAGGCCGGTCTGGCCCGGCGCGCGCGCCGCAACAGCAACGGTGCCGACGAAGCGCACTTCCTCGAACCGCTGATCGAATTCGCGCTGGCCAACCAGACCCCGGCCGAACGCAAGCTAGAGATGTTCCACGGCGCCTGGCACGGCAGTGTCGATCCGCTGTTTCGCGAGTTCGCCTACTGAGCGCGGCGCGGTCGCGCGCGATGTGAATCAACCCACGCGCTTCAGCGCCAGCACCGCGTTGAGGCCGCCGAAGGCGAACGAATTGCTGAGCGCGGCATCGATATGCTGCTGGCGTGCGGTGTTGGGTACGTAGTCGAGATCGCAGGCGGGATCGGGATCGATGAAATTGACCGTGGGCGGGATCACGCCCGCGCGCAGCGCGCCGATCGTGGCCACCAGCTCCAGCGCACCGGCCGCGCCCAGCGCGTGGCCGTGCATGGACTTGGTCGAGCTCACCGCCAGCATGCGTGCATGTTCGCCGAATACGACGTGGATGGCCTGGGTCTCGGTGGGGTCGTTGGCCGGCGTACCGGTGCCGTGGGCGTTGATGTAGCCGATGTCCTGCGGCGCGAGGCCGGCATCGACCAGCGCATTGCGCATGGCACTGGCGGCGCCTTCGACCTTGGGGAACACGATGTCGCCGGCATCCGCGCTCATGCCGGCACCGGCGAACTCGGCGAGGATGCTGGCGCCGCGCGCGCGCGCGTGCTCGTATTCCTCCAGCACGAACACCGCCGCGCCTTCGCCGAGCACCAGACCGCGGCGCTGTTTGCAGAATGGCCGGCAGGTGTCGTCGGAAAGCACGCGCATGGCTTCCCAGGCGCGCAGCGAGCCCAGCGACAGGCTCGCCTCGGTGCCGCCAGCGAGCATGATGTCGGCCTGGCCAGCGCGGATCGTGCCCAGCGCCTGCGCCAGCGCATGGTTGCTGGAGGCGCAGGCGCTGGATACCGCGAACGCCGGGCCGGTGAGTCCGAATTCCATGCTGATCTGGCTGGCCGGCGCGTTGTACATCGCACGCACGATGGTCAGCGGATGCAGACGCGGATTGCCTTCGGCATACAGGCGTCGCGAGGCTGCGTCATGGGTCTGTTCGCCGCCGGCGCCGGTGCCGATGACGCAGCCTGCGCGCGCGCCCAAACCACTGGCACGGAATTCCAGGCCGGCCTGGGCAATGGCCTCGCGCGCGGCCACCAGCGCGAACTGGCTGACGCGATCGAGCAGGACCAGGCGCTTTTCGTCGAAGTGCTGTAGCGGGTCGAAATCGCGCACCTCGGCGGCGTTGCCGGCGCGCAGGCTTTCGCGTGGTCCCAACTGCAGTGGCGTGATCGCACAGCGCCCAGCCGCGAGCGCATCCCACGTGTCTGCTGCATTCAGTCCGAGCGGTGTGACCGCGCCCTGGCCGGTGATGGCGACCCTGCGTACGTGTCTCGGCACGTGTCTCAACCGTTGCCGGATGGCGGCGCGGCTGCCTGCGCGGCGAGCAGTTTCTGCACGGTATCGACCAGACCCTTGACCGATTCGGTGTCGAAATCGGGGTCGCGATCAGGCATGGTGACCTTGAAGCGGTCCTCGATCTCGAACAGGATCTGCACCGCGTCCAGCGACTGGATTTCGAGATCCTTGAGCGTCGACTCGAGCGTGATCTTGCCGCGGTCGATGTTCGCTTCCTTGGCGATGATGTCGAAGATGGTGTCGGCGACGTTGTCGCTCATGAGACGAATACTCCTGACCGGGTGCCCGGCGGGTTGCCGGGATTACCCTAAAGCATACCGGAGCGCATGGCTTGCGAGCGATTCGAGAGGCTGCGACGGGCGCCGGACAGGACCACCACAAGCAGCATGCAAACCGTGGCAAGGCGCGCGATTCTAGTACAACGCCGCTTTGCACAACGCCGCTAATCGGCACCGACGGCGCGCAAGTGCTGCCGCACCAAAGACGTGTCGGGCTTGGCGTGCGCGTTGCGCAGCAGGCGCTGGAAGAAATGCGCCGAGCCCTCGATGACACGCTCGCGCTCACCATCCAGGGTGACCATGTGGTAGCTCTCGGGCAGTTCCAGCAATTCGCTGGGTCCGGCGAGTTCGTCCATCACCAGGTGCGCGTTGCGCAGGCTGGCCACGTCGTCCTCGGTGGCGTGCACCACCAGCGCGGGGGTGTGGATCTGCGGCAGATGCGCGCGCACATGCCGTGCCAGGCGATACAGCTCGGCCAGCGCGGGCCACGGATTGCCAGGCAGGCCGGCGGCGCTGGAATCGTCGCCAAACATGGCGCCGACGATGCGATTGCGCATGCGCTCATCGCGCAGGCCATAAGGAAAAACCTCGGTGAAGCGGCGCTTGCGGCCGATACCCAGCGGCACCATCCACGGCAGCAGGAAGGAGAACTTGGCGATGGTCGGCACCGCCCAGCCGTCGTAGCGGAACGTGGTGCTGTACAGCGCCATGCCGTGCACCGTTTCGGGTTGTTCCAGCACGTAGTTCAGCGCCAGCAGTGCACCCATCGAAAGCCCGCCGACGAACAGCTTGTCCACCTGCGTGCCCAGCTTGGCGGCAGCTTCGCGCACGCTGGCGGCCCAGTCGCGCCAACCGGTGGCGAGCAGATCCTCGAAGCTACCGCAGTGCCCGGCCAGTTGCATCGCGTACACCGTGTAGCCGCGGCGGTTGAGGCCCTTGGCCACGAAACGCATCTCCGCCGGGGTGCCGGTGAGGCCGTGGATGAGCAGAACGCCGTGGCGTCCGCCGGGCAGCAAATAGTCGACTTGTTTGGGCATCGGGAGGGAAAGTTTTAGGGTGATCTTGCGGCTACTGTGCCATTGCGACCCTGACTGGAGCCGGGGACGCAATATTACGAAACCGCAAGACTCGATAAGACTAGTCTATCTGTCGCCGCCTGACTCGGCGCCTGCTTGGCTTGGACTCGCGGTGGTTGCAGGGGTTCCGTGACCCGCGCACGGTGCACCGGCGCAGTCGCGCGCCGCATGCCCAGCTTGCGCCGGCGCGCCGTGCAGCGCCGTGAGCGCGATCTCGAATCGTGCTGCATCCAGCCACGCCACGAACTCGACGACGAACGACAGCAGCCCCAGCCACGGCTTGCGTGCCATCGCGCGCCAGTGCGCCATGCCCTCGCCGCCACCGTGATTGGCGGCAGCCTTGAAGGTGAGCTGACCGCCAGTGTCGAACACCATCACGGTCAGCCGGGTGATGAAGGAGGCGAGCGTCATGCGGCGCGGCCGATGCAACGGGGCGCGCGAGTATGGCGCGCGCCCCGCGGCGGGTCGAGACTGCGCGGCGCTGCGGCGCCGCGCGCGATTTCAAAAAGCCCGGCACCTGGACGCGCCGCCGCGACAAGCGCGCACGAGTAATACCCGGCCGGATAAAACACCACCTGGTTCCATTCCAGATCGACCAACCTGGACGTGGCCGAAACGCTTTGCCCGAATTCGCCAGCGCTGCCGGGCGAGGGAAACCGGAACTTCAGCTCGATCCGGCTGACGCCCTGCGGCACATCCGGATGCAGCGCGTACCTGTCGGTCAGATCGCGGCGTCAGGCGATGACGCTGGCCGTTGCCGGAGATTTCCACGCCGACCACGTTGGCCAGCGGACCGAGGGCGAATGCTCGCCGGGAATCCACTTCGGGCAGTACAGCGTCAGCGCGCGGGCCACACCGGAATGGTTTCGCGCACGCGAAAAATCCTGCGTGGCGCGTCGGTCAGGTCGACATGTAGCATCGGTGTGCCGCCGGGACCGGGCGACTGCGCGAGTCCGGGATAAGGCTGCACCGGGCCGGCATACTCGGTGCCCACGTCGGCCGGGGTTTGCGTTCGCGCGTGGACCGCCAGCGGCAGACTGGCGCCCAGCAGCACGGCGACAAGGATCTTTTGCAAGGACAAACGATTCATGGACAAGACTCCCGTGGCCAAGACCCATGCTCATGTTGCGCGACGTGGATCACGTTCGGGCGCAAGCCGGCGTCAACGATTGCAACGCAAGCAGGTCGCGGCCCGCAACTTGCTGCAATGGCCTCATTGCTGATTGCCGGGCGTGTCCCACGTCGTGAAAACCCGTCCTCTCCCCTCGCCGCCGCGCCAGCCTTCCTGGAGGGCTTTCGATGCGAATGCCTTGGATCAAGCGCTCGAACGCCGCCTTGGCCCGGTGGTGCGCGCGCTGCTGTGGACCGCGGTAGGCGGCTATCTCAGTTTCGTGCTGGGCGGACAGATGACCGGAACCTCGGCGGCGCCGCTATGGCTGCGCCTGGCGCCTGTCGTTCCATTGACCCTACTGGCGCTGCTCGGTTTGCTGCATCGTGCGCCGCGACATTACGGCGCGCTGGGTCTGGCCGCGCTGGCGTGGCTGGAACTGGGGATTTTCCTCAATGGCTATGCGCGGCCCGAAGGGTTGAGCTGGATTCTGCCGGCGTACACGCTGCTGCCGATCGCGGCCAGTCCGATCTGGCTCAAACGCCGCCATTTTGTCGCCGCCGCCGTGATCTGCACCCTGCTCGGGCCGCTGCCGCTGTTGTGGCTGGAGCCACCCGGGCCGTGGCAGATGTTCCAGTATGCCGATTACATGGTGATCGCCGTCGTCGTGGCCGCGGTGCTCAATGGTTATCAGGTGCGTCTGATTCGCCAGCACCTGGAATTGGAGGAACGCTTGCGTCTGCGCGCCGATGTCGACGAACTGACCGGTGTGGCCACGCGTGCGCGTTTTCTGGAGCAGGCGCGCAGCCTGCTGGTCAAGGCCATCGACAGCGGCACGTCGCTGTCAGTGCTGTACATGGACGCCGATCACTTCAAACAGCTCAACGACAATCACGGCCACGCCGCCGGTGACGTGGCGCTGGCCGGCATGGGTCGCATCCTGCGCGAGCACCTGCGCGGTCATGATCTGGTCGGGCGCATCGGTGGCGAGGAATTCGCGGTGCTGCTGCCCGGGCTCGATGCCGAAGCCGCGCGCGCCACGGCCGAGCGTCTACGCCGCGCGGTCACGCTGCAGCGCAGTGCCGGTCAGGCGCTGAGCATCAGCATCGGCGTCGCCGTGCATGGCGAGGAAACCGCTCTGGAGCCGCTGCTGGCGCGTGCTGATCAAGCCCTTGCCGCGGCGAAGCGCGGCGGGCGCAATCGCGTCGAGGTGGCCGGCTGAGCACAACAGCCCGGTCCGCCAAGAACGCCAAGAACGCCAAGAACGCGAAGGATTGATTGGATATTCGCGCGGGCCGCCGCGTGCGCCGAGCGTCTGCTGCGTTCCGGATTCCCTTCGCGATCTTCGCATTTTTGGCGGACAAGAAAGGTTATGGTTCGTCCGCCGTGCCGCGCGCCAGCACGCTGCGCTTGATGCCGTAGCCGAAGTAGATCCACAGCCCCAGCGCCATCCACACGATGAAGCGCCAGTAGGTCACCGCATGCAAGCCCCAGATCAGCGCGATCGAGAAGAGAATGCCGATCAGTGGCACCCACGGCACCCATGGCGTGCGGAAGCGGCGCGGCAGATCGGGTTGGCGCACGCGCAACACGATGATCGAGGCGCAGATCACGATGAAGGCACTGAGCGTGCCGATGTTGACCATTTCGGCCAGCTCGCCGATCGGCAGCAGTCCGGCCAGCAGCGCCGTGGCCACGCCCAGGATCAGCGTCGGTCGGTAGGGCGTGCGCCAGCGCGGATGCGGGCGCGCGAACCAGCCCGGCAGCAGTCCGTCGCGCGCCAGCGCGAACCAGATGCGCGCCGCCGCCAGCATGAAGGCGAACAACACGCTGGTGATGCCGGCCACCGCCGCCACCGAAATCGCCACCATCACCCAGTGCGCGCCCACCGCCGCGAAGGCGCTGGCCACGGGCGCATTACTGTTGAGTTCCGGGTACGGCACCATGCCGGTCAGCACCAGCGAGATCGCCAGGTACAGCGCCATCGAGATGCCCAGCGACAGCAGTACCGCGCGCGGCAGATCGCGCTGCGGATCGCGCGATTCCTCCGCGGCGGTGGTCAGCGTGTCGTAGCCGAACACCGCGAAAAATACCACGCTGGCCGCGGCCAGCACGCCCTGCCAGCCGAAATGTCCGACGCCATCGATCACCACGCGCGGCGGCACGAACGGATGCCAGTTGGCCGGGTTCACGTAGTACACGCCGGCGACGATCACCAGCGCCACGCCGATCACCTTGATCGCCACCACCGTGGTGTTGAAGCGCGCACCCCATTCGGTGCCGATGGTCAGCAGACCAGCGATGCCCAGCGACACGGCCGCGGCGATCACATTGAACACGTGTCCGCCGGTCGGCCGTGGCGCCGGATGATCGATGGTGAAACCCACCCACATCGCCGCGCGATCCCAGTAATACGCCAACGCGTCACTGCTGATGGCGCCCTGCGCCCAGTCCGGCAGATGCACGCCGGCCGCGCCCAGCAGCGCCTGCACGTAGCCGGACCAGCCGATCGCCACCACGGCCACGATCAGCGCGTACTCCAGCAGCAGATCCCAGCCGATGACCCACGCGGCGAACTCGCCCAGCACCGCGTAGCCATAGGTATAGGCGCTGCCGGTCACCGGGATCAGTCCGGCGAACTCGGCGTAGCACAGCGCCGCCGCCGCGCTGGCGACGCCGGCGATCAGAAACGAGATGAATACCGCCGGCCCGGCGTTGACCGCGGCCTGCTGTCCGGCCAGCACGAAGATGCCCACGCCGATGATGCCGCCGATGCCGATCGCGGTGAGCTGCCAGATGCCCAGCACGCGGCGCAGATCGCGCCGCGCCCCGGCCTCCTGCTGCAACTGCGCGATGCTCTTGTGGCGGGTGAGGGCTTGGCTCCAGCGCATGGCGACTCCTGATGCTGTTGCGTGCCTGATACACGCGCAAGGCGGCGATGCTAACAGGCGTCGCCGCGAGAGGGGGTGGCGTTAAGCTCGCCAGCTCTTGCTTGTCCAGGGTGGGCACGCATGCACGGAGCCCGCCGTGATGCTGCTGGAACGCGATGACTCATTGCGTGCGCTGGCTGAGCAGGCCGCGCGTGCCGCGCGCGGCAATGGCGGCACGGTGCTGCTGGCCGGGGAGGCGGGCATCGGCAAAACCACGCTGCTGCGGGCTTTTGCTGCGCAACAAGTCGCCCCGTGTCGCATGTTCTGGGGCTGCTGCGAGCCATTGTCCACGGCGCGTCCGCTGGGGCCGCTGCAGGACATGGCGGCGCTGCTGGACGATGAACTGGCGGCGCTGCTCGATGCCGGCGCGCCGCCGCCACGCATCTTCGCCAGGGTGCTGGACAGCCTGCAGCACGCGTCGACGCCGAGCGTGCTGATCTTCGAGGATGTGCACTGGGCAGACCACGCCACCCTCGATCTGATCCGCTATCTGGGGCGGCGTCTGCCAGCGCTGTCGACGCTGCTGATTTTGAGCCTGCGCAGCGACGAAGTGGCGCCCGATCACCCCTTGGCGCATCTGCCCGGTGATCTGCCCGCGGCCGCGCTGTCGCACATCAAGCTGGCGCCGCTGTCCGCCGCCGCGGTCGCCATGTTGGCGCAGCGGGTTGGTCGCGATGGCGACGCGTTGTATCGCGTCACCGCCGGCAATCCGTTCTTCGTGACCGAAATGCTGGCGGAGTCAGGCGTTGCGGGCGCGGATCTGCCGGTCACCGTGCGCGATGCGGTGTGGGCGCGGCTGGCGCGATTGGATGGTAGCGAATGTGCGTTGCTCGAGTTGCTCAGCGTGATCCCCGGATGGGTCGAGGCGGGGTTGTGGCGCGCGCTGGACCCGACGGAGATCGACGCGCTCGATCGCTGCCTGGCGCGCGGCATCCTGCAGCGCGGCGCCGATGATGCAATCGCGTATCGCCACGAAATGGCGCGCCTGGCGGTACTGGAGCGTCTGGGGTCAATGCGGCGACAGGTATTGCATGCGCGCATCGTCACGCTGCTGGAGTCGCGCGTCGGTGGTGACGTGCCGCTGGCGCGGCTGGTGCATCACGCGGCGGCGGCTGGCGATATCGCGCGCGTGCTGCATCTGGCACCGCGCGCCGCGATCGAGGCCGCGCGCCTGGGTGCGCACCACGAGGCCGCGCAGCAGCTCGGACTGGCGCTGCGGTACGTGCGCCAGGCCAGTGCGGAGCAAGCGGCGCAGCTCTATCAGGACTGGGCGATCGAGACTGCGTTTGCGCTGAGAGTTGATGATGAGGTGTTGCAGGCGCATAGGCATGCGATCACGATTTTTCGGCGTATCAGCCGGATGGATGCGGTGTCGATCAATTTGCAACGGTTGGCCCGCGTACATTGGTACCGCGGTGAAGCGGATGAAGCGCGGCGTTGTGCGGATGAGGCAATCGAGGCCGTGACGGATCTATCCGAGGATCCGATCAAAGCCATGGCATTGGCTGTGCGCGCGCAGCTGCATCTGCTGCAGGAGGAATTCGCTGAGGCCATGACGCTGGCCGAGCGCGCGCTGGCATGTGCGCCGCGTGATGGCACACTCACGGCCCGCGTGCATGCCCTCATCACCCTGGACACCGCGGCGCTGCAGAGTGGGTGCAATGCCCCAGACGCCTGCACGCAGCTCGAGCAGACTCTGCAACTGGCCTTGCGACACGATTTGCATGAACATGCCGTGCGCGCCTACGGCAACCTAGCCGAACACGCGCTCGCCACACGTCAACTCGAGCGTGCCGGGCGGATTCTGCAGGCCGCACTCGGCTACGGGCGTCGAATCGAGGCCGGTACCTGGATGCACTACCAGACTGGGCTGCTGGCACAGGTGCGTGCGGCCCAGGGCCGCTATGACGAGGCGCAGTCGCTGGCACGCAGCGTTTTGCATCAATCCGTTCCCGGCCTTGCCGCGGCGTTGCCGGCCCATCTGGCGATGGCTCGTGTTGCCTCCCGCACCAACACTGTGGAGGCGATCGCAGATCTCAGCAGGCTGCTGGCACGGCTCGATCAGGTCTATTCGCCACCGCGCCTGCAGGCGCTGCTGCACTTGGTGTTGTTGGAAGCCGCATGGCTGAATGGCGATCGGGATCTCGCGCGGCAGCAGGCCGAGCGGTTGCAGAGCGCGAAAACTTTGTTTTACAACCCGTGGAATCAAGGCGAGATCGCGGCCTGGTGCCGGCGTCTTGAAATATCCGCCCAGGTGGGCGACGTGGACACGCTGCCCGAACCATGGGCGATGGAGCTGCGTGGTGATGGCGTGGCGGCTGCCGATGCTTGGCTGGAACTCGGCATGCCGGCGGAAGCGGCTCTGGCCATGCTACAGGTCCGCGGCAGCGGCAGTGCTGAGGCCCTGAGGCGCGCGGTGCAGATTGCCGACTCCATCGATGCCGCTGCAATCGGTCGCCGCGGCCGCGCGCTGGCGCACGAACTGGGCGTGGCGAGCGCATTGCCGCGTCCGTGCCGCGGACACTACGGTGTCGCGCGTTCGCACCCGCTGGGACTGACCGCGCGCGAACTGCAAGTGTTGCGCCTGCTGGCAGAAGGCCATGGCAGCGCCGCTATTTCCCGACACCTGTCGCGCTCGCCGCGCACCATCGAGCACCACATCGCCAGCGTCTATGCCAAGCTCGGCCTGAGCAATCGCATCGACCTGCTGTTGAAGTTGCGCGATGAACCGTGGTTGCTGCAGCCGGAGCAGGCCGCCGGTAGCTTCGCTCCATCGTGACTTCGCGCGTGATGCGCGCGCCGCTGGCCGATGCGCACGCGGCCGCCGATCACCTCAGTCAAGCGCAATCGGCGACCTGTGGCGCGTGCAGCCATGCGCCGTGTCGCCGCCGCTGCACGCCACACCCCGCGGTTCAAGCTGCCCTGCGGTGGTCAATCGATGTCGACACGGTTGCCGATCGCGCTGCCGCAAAATTCGGCGCGCAGGCTGCCATCGGCGTTGAGCATGCGGGCGTAGACGGTGGTGGTGTACTGCCTCGCCTGGGCATTGAGCTGGATGGTGTTGCGCACGTCCTGGATGCCGTCGTAGGCCCCGCTGCCGGGCAGGAAACGGAAGAACTGCATGCGCGACCGGTAGCGCCCGTAACCCGAGTACTGCCAGATGCCCTGGCCGGGGCTGCGGATTGTTGCGGCATGATCGTTGGTGTCGCTCATGGTGCCGCCGAGATGGAAGCTGTTGAATGCCGTGAAGGTGTTTTGCGGTCCGCCCTGGCAGGGCCCGATCGTGACTGCCACCGTCCACATGCCGACGATGCGGTTGGCGGGCGATAGAGCCTGAGGTGCAGCGATATCGTCAGACGACGCGGCGATCGTTGGGCCGGCGCACAGTGCGAACAGCGTTGCAAGGGCGATCTTGTGCTGCAGTTTCATGGCGCATCTCCTTGAGTCGTTGGATGTGTGAGTTTCGACGTCGCGCCCCTGGACCGCATGCATGGGCGTGTCCTTGGCCGACGGGCTGCAACGTAACTGTTGCGTCTTGACGTAGCTTGGGTGCGCGTACCCATTTTTGCCCGCGGACAGGCTGGATTCCGCCGCGCGGATTCACATGTACCGGTGCCGCGCGGCCGTGGCGCTACGGTCAGCGTGCCGCCTGAAAAATAGGTAGTCGCGCGCGCCAAAAATGGGCGCGTATCCCCAAGAGCGCCAAGCCCGACGTGCCTAAGGTGGTGCCTGCGCCGTTCCAGGCCATGCCATCCGGGCATGACCGTATCGACGCACGGAATCGCAGGGTTCCGCGGCCGGTGCCCCGCAGGCGCCTATGACGGGAGAGCACATCATGAACCTACAAGTGAAATTGTTGGCAGGTGCCGCTGCGCTGTTGCTCGGCAGTGGCGCATTTGCGCAAGGCGGCGGGCAGGACGATCTACACGCCATCGCCAAGGCCAGCGGCCTGCATGTGCGGCAGGTGCAGATGCTGCTGGGCTATGCCTCCGGACAGATATTCAGCCACAACTACGAGCAGGCCGAGCGCAAGCTGCGCCGCGCCGTGCAGGAAGGCCGCGTGCAATTGCAACTGCCCGAGTGGGTGAGTGCGGAGCAGGCCGCGCGCCTGGGCGTGCCGGCGCGCGCGCCAGCCACGACCTTGATCGCGGTCGCCAAAGTCGGGCAATGAACAGCGGGCCGCTCCGGTGCACGCCCCGACCGGCGCGCGCCGGTCGCACCCACATCTGCACGCACAAACGCACGGAGGATTGCCGCATGAACGCGTCCACAAAACCAATCACGCGGCTGGCAGTCGTGGCCGGCTTGGCATTGGCCGCGCTTCAAGCGCAGGCATCGCCTGCTGCGCCGAGCGAGGGATTCCGCTGGTCCTGCGAGCGCAGGGGCGCGCCCAGCGTGGCTGAGATTCGCGACCATTTCGGTGTCGCCAATGCCGGGCAGGCCTATCAGTGGCGCGGCATTACACATCGCTACTTGCAGCGCGAGTGCCTGCGCGCCCAGCGCTTGGCGCTGGAACAGGCCCGCGATCAGGAACGTGGGGGACGTCTGGCCGAAACCGGCGCGCGGGCACCTTGAGGCTGTGCCATGGCAGGGCCGTTGAGTAAAGTGCCATCCAGGTTCTTTCTCAAGTCGCGCGTCCGGCGCACATTTCGCTCGGCGCACATTTCGCTGCGCAGTCTGCCGCGCGAGCTGCCCAGCCCGCCAGGCATGGCCGGGCGCGTCGAATCGACGCGCCCGACTCGCTCCCGCCGCGGCAGGGTGGTTCTCAACACGCTGTAGAGCGCGGCCTCAGCCGCGCTTCATGGCGCCGAAGAACTCGTCGTTGGTCTTGGTGTTCTTCATCTTCTCGAGCATGAACTCCATCGCCGTGAGTTCATCCATCGGATGCAGCAATTTGCGTAGGATCCACACCTTCTGCAGCAAGTCGGAATCGATCAGCAATTCCTCGCGGCGCGTGCCCGAGCGGTTGATGTTGATCGCCGGGTACACGCGCTTCTCGCCGATGCGGCGATCGAGATGCACCTCCATGTTGCCGGTGCCCTTGAACTCCTCGTAGATCACCTCGTCCATCTTGCTGCCGGTGTCGATCAGGGCGGTGGCGAGGATGGTCAGCGAGCCGCCTTCCTCGACATTGCGCGCGGCGCCGAAGAAGCGCTTGGGACGCTGCAGCGCGTTGGCATCGACGCCGCCGGTGAGCACCTTGCCGGAGCTGGGCACCACGGTGTTGTAGGCGCGCGCCAGACGGGTGATGGAATCGAGCAGGATCACCACGTCGCGCTTGTGCTCGACCAGACGCTTGGCGCGCTCGATCACCATCTCGGCCACCTGCACGTGGCGCACGGCGGGCTCGTCGAAGGTGGAACTGATCACCTCGGCGCGCACGCTGCGCTGCATCTCGGTGACTTCCTCGGGGCGTTCGTCGATCAGCAGGATGATCAGGTGCGCCTCGGGATGATTGTGCACGATCGCCTGCGCCACGTTCTGCAGCATCATGGTCTTGCCGGCCTTGGGCGGCGAGACGATCAGGCCACGCTGGCCCTTGCCGACCGGCGCGATCAGGTCAAGGATGCGGCCGGTGATGTCCTCGCTGGAGCCGTTGCCGCGCTCGAGCTTGAACGCCTTGCGCGGGAACAGCGGGGTGAGATTCTCGAACAGGAACTTGTTCTTCGACGCCTCGGTCGGCTCGCCGTTGATGTCGTCCACCTTGGACAGCGCGAAGTAGCGCTCGCCCTCGTGCGGGTGGCGCACTAGTCCGGTGATGTAGTCACCGGTGCGCAGGTTGTAGCGGCGGATCTGGCTGGGGCTCACATACACATCGTCGGGGCCGGCCAGGTACGACTCATCGGCCGAGCGCAGGAAGCCGTAGCCGTCCTGCATGATCTCCAGCACGCCCTCGCTCCAGATGCCACCGCCGCTGCGCGCATGCGCCTTGAGGATGTTGAAGATCACATCCTGCTTGCGCGCGCGCGCCACGCCCTCGTGGACGCCGAGGGTTTCGGCGAAGTCCAGCAGCGCGGCGGCGGGTTTGCGCTTCAGCTCGGTGAGGTTGATCAGTCGCGATGGATCGCGCGGAACGTCGTTGCCGGCATCCTCGTCGAAATCATCGCGCGGCAGGCCGGGACCGGGTGCGCGGCCGCCGATGTTGCGGCCGCGCTCGCGATCGTTGCGGTTGCGACGATGGCGGCGATCACGATTGTTGTCGCGTCCCTCGCGTGGCGGCGCGCCGGATGCGCCGGATGCGTTGTCGGGCGCGCCGGCTTCAGGGCCGGGCAAGGAAGGATTTGTTGCGACCGGGGTCGCGGACGGGCGTATGGCCTCGTCGGGGGTCTTGGCGTCAGTATCGGACACGAACGGGCCTCGCGGGCCGGAGAGAAAGAGAAAAGGAGAGGTGCGCGCAAGCGGCGCAGGGCGCAGCGGTTCGCCGCGCAAGGCGAGGGCAATCTAGCACCCGCGTCGCGCGGCGTCTATCCAATCCAAGCATCGGCAATGTCGCACAGACCGCCGCGGCGCGCATTCCAGCCAAGGCGCGTTACAGCGCCTGCTCGACAAACCTGGCGATGGCCGCCTTGGGCACGGCGCCCATTTGCGTGCCGGCCACCTTGCCGTCCTTGAACAACATCAGCGTCGGGATGCTGCGAATGTTGTAGGCGATGGCGGTTTTCTGGTTGTTGTCCACATCGACCTTGGCCACCTTGATGCGGCCTTGATACTCGGCGGCGATGTCTTCGAGCGTCGGGGCGATCGCGCGGCAGGGGCCGCACCAGGTCGCCCAGAAGTCGACCAGCACGGGCGTGGTGGCGTGCAAAACCTGGGCGTCGAAATCGCTATCGGTCACGTGGGTGATGTTGTCGCTCACCTGGAATCTCCGGGGGGGTGATGAAACAGAGGGCGCGCGCGGGGCGCATCGGATGCTGCGTGTCTGGGAAGCCTGCAACAGCTATGGCGTTGTCGACGCGGAATTCAACCCGCGTGCGTCACAACGAACGGCATTGCTGCCGCTGTGGCTTTGTCCGAGCGGCTTTCAACCCGCCGTTGGGCTACACTGCGCGCGCCGCGCGTCCTGTGCGGCCAGCAGTAGGCGGCTGAAGGCCGCCATTCCAGCGCAATCCCGAGCGCGATTCAAGGCGCTCCCCGCGCGCATTCATTGTTCAGATCATGGCCGATCAAGTCCTTACTGATACATTTTTCGAGCAGTTCGATCTGCATCCCACGCTGGCGCAAGGTCTCGCTGATTGCGGCTTCACCCGCTGCACGCCGATCCAGGCACTGAGCCTGCCCGTGGCATTGGCCGGACACGATGTCGCCGGTCAGGCGCAAACCGGTACCGGCAAGACCGCGGCGTTTCTGGTGACGGTGTTCAACCGCCTGCTGACGTGCCCGGCGCTGGCCGAGCGCCGCCCCGAAGACCCGCGCGCGCTGATCCTGGCGCCGACGCGCGAACTGGCGATCCAGATCGAGAAAGATGCCCGCGCCATTGGCCGCCACACCGGCCTGCGTCTTGCGCTGATCTACGGCGGTACCGATTACGACCGCCAGCGTGAGCTGCTCAAGGGCGGTTGCGATGTGATCATCGCCACGCCTGGCCGCCTCATCGACTACTTCAAGCAGCAGGTATTCACCTTGCGCGCCGTCGATGCGATGGTGGTCGATGAAGCCGATCGCATGTTCGATCTGGGCTTCATCAAGGACATTTATTTCCTGTTCCGCCGCCTGCCGCCGCGCGAGCAACGCCAGAGCATGCTGTTCTCGGCCACGCTCAGCCATCGCGTGCTGGAGTTGGCCTACGAGCACATGAACGAGCCCGAAAAACTGGCCGTGGAAAGCAACCACATCACCGCCGACCGCGTGCGTCAACGCGTGTATTTCCCGGCCAAGGAAGAAAAAATCCCGCTGCTGCTGAACCTGCTGCAGCAGGCTGATACATCGCGCAGCATCGTGTTCGTCAACACCAAGATCGCCGCCGAGCGCGTGACCGAGCGCCTGCAGCGCCAAGGCATCCTCGCTGGCGCGCTGTCCGGCGATGTGCCGCAAAAGAAGCGCGAAAAGCTCCTGGCGCGCTTCCAGCAGGGGCAGTTGGAGGCGCTGGTGGCGACCGATGTGGCCGCGCGCGGCCTGCATATCGAGGGCGTCAGCCACGTTTTCAACTACGACTTGCCGCAGGACGCCGAGGATTACGTGCACCGCATCGGCCGCACCGCGCGCCTCGGCGCCGAGGGCGATGCGGTCAGCTTCGCCTGTGATTTGTACGCGGTGTCGCTACCTGATATCGAAACCTATATCGGCCAGAAGATTCCCGTCGCCACGGTGTCGCCGGAGCTGTTGATCGCACCCAAGCCGCGCCGCAGCGCCGCGCAGATGGCCGCGCACGCCGGCGTCGATGCTGATGCCGAGGATGACGCAGCCGAGATCGGCGCCGTAACCAGGAGCGGTGCATCACGCACGCGCCAACGCGTGCCGCGCCGCGCCGCGGCGCGGCACGCCGAGCGCCGCGTCGAGCATGGTGATGCCCCGCGCGTCGCCAAGGCGGATGTCGCCGCAGTCGTCGTACCCGCTGTTGCAGCTCCGGCCAGCATCGTTGCTGCTGCGTTGGCGCCGGCCACCGGCGATGCCGTGGTGCGCAAGCGCCGTCGCCGTGGTGGTCGCGGTCGCCGTCACGAGGTCGAGGCCAGCAAGGCCGCCGTTGCCGCAGCGGCGCCCGCCGCCGCCAGCACGCATGTGCCCGCGACGCGCCGCCACGAGCCACGCGCCGCCGCACATTCCGGTGAGCCTGGCGCGGCGCATGCGCATGTGCCCAAACCGGGATTCCTGCGCCGCATCGCACGGCTGTTTCGCAAGCGCTGAGCGCGCCTCGACCCCCCCGGGATTTTCTCGCGGCCAGCTCAGGGCCACCGCGCGATGCCGTATGCTTCGTGGCCTCGCGCGAGACGATGAATCCGTGATCCGATTCGAACAGGTCAGCAAGCGCTACCCGGGCAACGCCAATGCGCTCGAAACGCTGAGCTTTGCGTTGGCGCCGGCCGAGATGGCCTTCGTCACGGGCCATTCGGGCGCGGGCAAAAGCACGCTGCTCAAGCTGATCGGTCTGCTGGAACGCCCCAGTCAGGGCGCGGTCACCGTGGCCGGGCGCAATCTGGCGCAGGTGCGCCGCCGCGGCATTGCCCAGCACCGGCGCATGGTCGGCATGGTGTTTCAGGATCACCATCTGCTGCTGGATCGCAGTGTGCAAGCCAATGTCGAGTTGCCGCTGGTCGTGGCTGGCGTGCCTGCCGAGGAGCGCGCCAAGCGCGCCCGCGCGGCGATGGAGAAGGTGGGTCTGGGTGGCATGGAGCAGCGCCTGCCGGTGCGTTTGTCGACCGGCGAGCAGCAGCGCGTGGGTATCGCGCGCGCCATTGTCGCGCGCCCGGCGGTGCTGCTGGCGGACGAGCCTACCGGCAATCTCGATCCGCAACTGGCGGTGGAGATCATGGGCCTGTTCGCCGAGTTTCAGTCGATCGGCACCACGGTGCTGGTGGCCACGCACGATTTATTCCTGATCAAGCGCATCCGCAAGCGCGTGCTGGTGCTCGATCACGGTCGTTTGGTCGATGACGTGTCCGCCACCGAGGTGGCCGCATGAACGCGCGCGGGCAGGCGGCGTCGCGGCGTGGTGCGCCAGCACGCTGGTGGCGCGCGCACCGCTGGGCGCTGGGGCAAAGCCTGCTGCGCCTGCGCGAGCGTCCTTTGGGCACCGCGCTGACGGTGGCGGTGATGGGGCTGGCGCTGGCCCTGCCGCTGAGTTTTTATCTGGTGCAGGTCAATCTCGATCGCTTTGGTCAGGTACTCGGCGCGCAGCAGGCGCTCAACGTGTTCCTCAAGCAGGATCAAACCCAGGCACAGGCGACGGCCCTGGCGCGCACGCTGCGCGCCGATCCCGCCGTGGCCACGGTCACGCTGAGGTCTCCGGCCGCGGGCTTGTCCGAGCTGGCTGCGCTGCAAGGCTTCGGTCCGGCGCTGGCGGCGCTGCCGGACAATCCCTTGCCGTGGGTGCTGGTGCTGCGTCCGCGCGCCACGGCCGCGCTCGCTGCGGTGAGCACGCTGGCAACACAACTGCGCGGCAACAGCGCGGTGGCGCTGGTGCAGGATCAGGGTCCGTTCCGCGCACGCCTGGATGCGCTGACCGATTTCGGCCGACGCGTGATGCAGGTGCTGGGTGCGCTGCTGGCGCTGGCCGCGGTGCTGGTGGTCGGCGCCAGCGTGCGCAGCGACATCCAGAGCCGCGCCGATGAAATTCACGTGCTGCAACTGGTCGGCGCCAGCGCGGCGTTTGTGCGCCGGCCTTATCTGTATGCGGGGCTGGGGCTGGGGCTGCTCAGCGGCGTCGCGGCGGTGATCCTGGTGCTGATGCTGGAAGTGGCGCTGGCGGCACCGGCGGCGCAGCTCGATGCATCCTGGGGTGGGCGGCTGGGCTTCGCCGCACTGAGCGTGACCCCGCTGCTTGTGCTGCTGGCCTGCGCGGCTATGCTGGGCTGGCTCGGCGCACGCATCGCCAGTGCGCGTCATCTCGCCGCCGGCGAGCCCAACTGATCGAGAACCGCATGCACACCGGCATTGCCCGCCACCTGCCGAGCGACACCCCGCGCGTAATGATCGTCGACGGCTCGCGCGTGGTGCGGCGCATGATCGAACAGTTGCTGCTCAAGGAACTGCCCGGCGTCAGCGTGGTGTCCTGCGGCAGCGGCAGCGAAGCACTGCAAGCGTTGTTGACCGCGCCGGTGGATTTCGTGACCACGGCCTTGCGCCTGCCGGACATGGACGGCATGGAGCTGGCGCGCACGCTGCGCCAGCAGATGCAGCAGGCTTACATGCCGATCGTGGTGGTTTCCGGCGACGTCACCGAGCGCCTGGAGGCGCGCGCACTGGGCGAGGACGTCACCGATTATTTCGACAAGGCGCTTGGCTTTCCGGCCTTGGCGGCTTTCATCCGCGGTTACGTGCGCCCCGAGCAGCAGGCCAGCGGCGCAGTGCTGTATGTCGAGGACAGTCGCGTGGTGGCGCTGGCGACGCGGCGCATGATGGAAAAGTGCGGCCTCACCGTGCTGCACTCGATCAGCGCCGAGGACGCACTGGCGCTGCTGGAAAGCGCGCGCGCGCAGGGCCGCGTCGGCGCCGATGTCGTGCTCACCGATGTCAACCTCAAGGGTACGCTGTCCGGCGCCGACCTGATCGCGCGCGTGCGCGGCGAGTTTGGCTATGGCAGGGGACGCCTGCCGATCCTGGTGATGACCGGTGACGACAACCCGCGCAATCAGGCCGCGCTGCTCAAAAGCGGCGCCAACGATCTGGTGCAAAAGCCCATCGAGGAACGCCTGCTGATCACCAAGCTGCTGTTTCAGTTACGCGTGTCGCAGCACCTGCGCCAGCGCGACGGGATTGCCTGAGCGTGGCCGAGCCGCGGCTCGAAGCGAGCTGGAAGGCGTTGCTCGGGGATTATTTCCAGCGCCCGGAGATGCTGGCGCTGGCGGCCTTTCTGCGCGCCGAAAAGGCCGCCGGCAAGACCATTTACCCGCCCGGCGCGGAGATCTTCAGCGCGCTCGATCACACGCCTTTCGAGCGCGTGCGCGTGGTCATCCTCGGACAGGATCCCTACCACGGCCCCGGTCAGGCGCACGGTCTGTGCTTCTCGGTGCGGCCGGGGGTGCCGGTGCCGCCTTCGCTGGCCAACATCTATGCCGAACTCGAGCACGACATCGGCTTCGTGCCGCCGGACCACGGCTATTTGCTGCCCTGGACCGAGCGCGGCGTGCTGCTGCTCAACGCGGTGCTGACGGTCGAGGCCGGACGCGCCGGGTCGCATCAGGGCAAAGGCTGGGAGGGCTTCACCGACCGTATCGTGGCGCTGTTGAACGAACGCCGCGAGGGTCTCGTGTTCATGCTCTGGGGCAGCTACGCGCAGGCCAAGGGCGCGCTGCTGGATACGCAACGGCACCGCGTGCTCAAGGCGCCGCACCCCTCGCCGCTGTCGGCGCACCGCGGGTTTTTCGGCTGCGCGCACTTCTCGCAGTGCCATGCCTATCTGCGCAACCGCGGCGATGCGCCGCTGGATTGGACCCTGCCCGCGCGCGCAGCCTTGGCCAACTGAGCCGGATCGACGCGGCTGCGACTGCTTGCCGCTGGCGCGGTCAGATCACAATAAAGAACCCCGCCGCAAGCAGCGGGGTATTTTCAGAACAAAGCAAGCTGCTCGTCCTGGTGGAGCTTTTTGTACTCCCCTCCTTGGCGCCGAACGTAGGTTCCTATCTTGCTCTCGTCGCCATGCCGACCCACCGTGCTCGCATAGTATCCATCCGTCCAGAACTCCCCTCCCCACAGCTGCTTCTTCACCTGCGGGCACCGCCTCAACACTTCTCGTGCGGTCAAACTCTTGATCAGCGTCACCAGCTTCGTCACGCTGTACGTAGGCACCGATTGCACCAGAAAGTGAACATGATCCTTGTCCGTCCCGATCTCTAGAAACTTCACCTGGTAGCGCTCCGAAATCGCCACGCACACTTCTCGAAGTACCTCATCTACTCCTTCATCGAACACGGCTCGTCTGTACTTCGCTGGAAACACCAAGTGATACAGAAGAACCGATACGTTATGACTCTTGTGGATGTACTCGCTCATCGAACCACTTTACGCCGCAAGCGGCGGGGAATTGGACCCGGAGAGATTAACCGGGTTAGCTGTACTGTTTAGTTCATATTTGGATTGACGAGGAACCCGGCGCACGGGCGACGGTCCAATCCTTAGCACTCTCAACCATGGAGTGCTAAACTTGTCGACAATTGGAGGATCAGCGCATGAGTCGAGCTCTGGCAACGCGTTCCTGGACCCTGCCCAGTCCGGTGGGCAGTCTTGATGCTTATATCGGCACGGTGCATCGCATTCCCATGCTCAGCGTCGAGGATGAGCAGGAACTGGCGCGCGAATTCCGCGATCAGGGCGATCTCGACGCCGCCAAGGCGCTGGTGATGGCGCACCTGCGCTTCGTGGTGCATGTGGCGCGCGGCTATTCCGGCTACGGCCTGCCGCTGGGCGATCTGGTGCAGGAAGGCAACATCGGCCTGATGAAGGCGGTCAAGCGTTTCGATCCGGACATGGGCGTGCGCCTGGTCAGCTTTGCCGTGCACTGGATACGCGCCGAGATGCACGAGTACATCCTGCGCAATTGGCGCATCGTCAAGGTGGCCACCACCAAGGCACAGCGCAAGCTGTTCTTCAATCTGCGCAAAAGCAAGAAGCGCCTGGGCTGGTTGAACGCCGAGGAAGTACGCACCGTGGCCAGGGATTTGGGCGTGCCCGAAGCCACTGTGCTGGAGATGGAAGCGCGGCTGAGCAATTACGACGTTGCCTTCGATGCCCCCGGCGATGCTGATGACGATGCCCCGCCGGCCCCCGCCGCTTATCTGGAAGACCACTCCGCCGATCCTTATCGCGCGGTGGCCGAGGCCGATCAGGAAGGCCGCGATCTGGGCGACCTGCGGCTAGCCATGACCCGCCTGGACGCGCGCGCGCAGGACATCATCCGCCGCCGCTGGCTGGACGATGCCAGCAAGGTGACGCTGCAGGAACTAGCCGATGAATATGGCGTGTCCGCCGAGCGCATCCGCCAGATCGAGGCCAGCGCGCTGAAGAAGATGCGTGCCAGCTTCGCTGCCTGAGGGCTCGATATTCAGGACGAGCAGGTCGCGCCGCGCCCTTCGCGACCAAGTCATCCCGCACGGCGCGCACCTTTCTCACTCGTCATCCCGGACGGCGCGTAGCGCCGATCCGGGATCCAGGCGAACCTTGCCCGGGTGCGACTGGATGACCGGCTGCGCGGTTGTGAAGCGCTTGCCGCCTCCGCCTCCGCCTCCGCCTTCGCTGGGGGCAGGCTTTCTTTGCGCGGGCATGACAGCCTGATCATTCTCGATATTTGCTCGCAATTTCGTATCAGGCCGTCGCGCCGCACCGGCCGGAATCCAGCGCCGCTCAGCCGCGCGCCAGCGGCAGCTCGATCAATACCTCCAGGCCGCCGCCCGCACGATTGCGAGCGCTGATGCTGCCGCCGGCGCGCAGGATGCTGCTGCGCGCGATCGCCAGACCCAACCCGCTGCCGGTGCCGGTCTGCTGGCGCGTATCGGCGCTGCGATAAAACGGCTCGAAGATGTGCGCCAGGTCCGACTCGGGCACGCCCGGGCCGCGATCACGTATGGCCAGCAGCGCCCGCGCCGGGCCGGACGCGCGGTCGCCGCGCGTCAATTGCACCTCGACCGTGCTGCCCTCGGGCGTGAAACGCAGCGCATTGCGCAGCACGTTTTCCACCGCGCTGGCGATCAGGTCCAGCTCGCCGTGGATGGGCAACGGCGGCGGTGTGTCCATGGTGATCTCGAGCGCGCGCTGGCTGGCCTCGAAGCGTGCATCGCTGACGCGTGCCGCGACGATCACGCCGAGGTCGCCGGTTTCGGCGACGCCATGTGCGCCGCTTTCCAGGCGCGACAGATCCAGTGCCTGGCCGATCAGCCGGTCCATGCGACCCAACTCGCGCGCGATGCGCGCCGCGCTGGCCTCGCGCTCATCGGTCTCGGTCTCGCCGCGGCTGAGTTCCAGCGCCACGCCCATGCGCGCCAGCGGCGAACGCAGCTCGTGTGCCACGTCGCCGATCAGGCGACGGTGGTCCTGGATCAGGCGCTCGATGCGCGCCGCCATCAGATCGAACTCGCGCCCCAGCGCCACCATCTCCTGGCTGCGACCCATGCGCAGCGTGCCGACGCGCGCGCCCAGATCACCATCGGCAAAGTGTCGCGCGCTGGCGCGGATCTGCTTGAGCGGCAGCGCCACGTAGCGCGCCAGCAGCAACGCCACCGCGGTACTCACCAGCAGACCCAGCAGCACGAAGCTGAGCCAGAAGGCGCGGAACGGCGGTCTGGGCGGATGTGGCGGGCGCTCCCAGCGCACATCCACCAGAAAGCGCCGGCCGTCACTGGCGGTGGCCTCGCGCTGCGCGGCATAGCCCGGCACGGGCGACGGCAGTGTCGGCGCATGCGGCGTGGTGACGCCATCTAGCGGGCGAATCCGGACGTGGATCGGACCGCCGCTTTGGGTTCGCAGCCAGCGCCGCACCTCGGGCATGGCGTGGCTGCCGATCATGCGCGCGGCAGACGCGGCGATATCCTCGGCCAACGCGCGCTGGTGCGCGCTGGGCAGCATCTCGTGATCGCGCTCGACCACGCGCGAGGTGATCCACACGCTGGCCACCATCACCGTGACCATGGCCATCCAGAACAATCCGAACACGCGCCAGTACAGTCCGCCCATGTCACGCGCCCACGCGCCGGAACATGTAGCCGGAACCGTGCAATGTGGCGATGCGCGATTGCCCATCCGGCGCGTTGCCCAGCTTGCGGCGCAGGCGCGAGATGTGCACGTCGATGCTGCGATCAAACGGCGACAGCGCGCGCCCGAGCGCGGCCTCGGCCAGCATTTCCTTGCTGATGCCGCGCCCGGCCTCGCGCATCAGCACCGCCAGGATGTTGAACTCGGAGGTGGTCAGCGCCAGCGCCTGGCCATGCAGCAGCGCCAGGCGCGGGCCGACGCGCAGTTCGACCGCGCCGATATGCATGTCGGCGAAGCGCGGGCTGTCGCCCTCGTCGCGGCGCGCGCGGCGCAGCACCGCGCGAATGCGCGCCGCCAGCTCGTGCGGATTGCAGGGTTTGGTCAGGTAGTCGTCGGCGCCGATTTCCAGGCCGAGGATGCGGTCCACGTCATCGCCCAGCGCGGTCAGCATCAGCACCGGCAGGGTGGTCGCGGCGCGCAGGTCGCGCAGTACATCCAGCCCGGAGCGCACCGGCATCATGATGTCCAGCACCAGCGCGTCGTAAGGCTCGCTGAGCGCGCGCCTGAGCACCGCCTCGCCGTCGAACACTGGCTCGACGCTGAAACCCTCGCGCACCAGAAAGCGCGTCAGCAGCTCGCTGAGTTCGCGGTCGTCGTCGGCGAGCAGGATGCGGGCGGCGGCCATGGCGGGGGCTCAAGCAGTTGGAGTCGCTGATGGTGCCGCGCGACACGTGGCTGCGCCAGCCTGCGTGTCGCGCGGGATGCGGCTCAGGATGCCGGCGCCGGCGGCGGCTTGATCTGCTGCAGGTTCTCGTCGAGTGCCTTGCGCAGCGTGGCGATGGCCGCGCCGGTGTCGGTCGGCATCATCTGCAGACGCGCCAGTTGGCCGTAGGCGAAATTGCGCAGACCGGGGTTCTGGGTGTGCGCCAGCACATCGTGGTACATGGCTTCGGCGGCGCCACGGTGTCCTTGTGCCAGATACAAATGCTGCAGCACGCGCATGTCGCGCATGGCCGCGAATCGTGCCTGCATGCCGCGGCCGTGGCCGTGTTTGCCATGGTTCCAAGCACCGTGGCCCCACTGATCATGGCCAGAGGCCATGCCGGGGCCTTGCATGCCAGGTGCCGGCGGTGCCGCGAGGGCATAGCCGCCCGCGCCGACCAGACCCAGCGCCAGCAGCGCGCCCAGGGCGAGCGTGAGTTTCGATTTACGCAGTTGCATGATGTGTCTCCAGTCAAAAGCGGGAAAAGATGCCGCCGGCGGTGCGCGGCCGGAGGGGGAAGGACGCGACACAAGGGTGGCGCCGGCGGCTGGAGTTCACTGTAGGCGCCATGGCCCGGTGCGCGTGGCGCGCGGCGTTGCGGGATGTAACGCTTGGTAACCGCGGGCCGGCGCACCTCGGACGCCGCATGCTGCGCCGCGGCATCGGTTGCGCTAGGGTGCTGGTTTTCCCGCTGGAGTCACACCGTGTCCATGCACTACACCTTCCTGCTCGACTTCGACAGCACCCTGGTCGCCGTGGAATCACTTGAGGTGATGGCGGAGGTGTGTCTGCCGGAGGATACCGAGGGCGCGCGCAAGCGCACGCGTTTGCGCGAACTGACCACTGCGGCGATGGAAGGGCACATGGATTTCGGCGCCGCGCTGAGCGAGCGCCTCGCGCTGCTGGACCTGCGCCGCGAACAATTGCCGGCGATCGTGGCGCGTCTGCAGCAGGCGCTGAGCGCCTCGTTTCTCGCCAATCGTGCATTTCTCGAAGCGCATGCCGAGCACATCCACGTGTTCAGCGGCGGCTTCGAGGAACTCATCGTGCCGGTGATCGAGCAACTGGGCCTGCGCGCCGATCGCGTGCATGCCAATCGTCTGCAATTCGACGCGCAGGGACGGCTGCTGGGCTGCGTGCAAGGCAATGCGTTGGCGCGCGCCGGCGGCAAAGTGGAGACCGTGCGCGCGCTGGCGCTGGCGCAGCCGTGCGTGCTCGTCGGTGATGGCTGGAGCGATCTGGAGGTGGCCGAGGCCGGACTGGTGCAGCGCTTCTACGCCTACACCGAGCACGTGCGGCGCGCGCCGGTGCTGGCGCGCGCCGAGCGCGAGGCGCCGAGCTTCGACGAAGTGCTGTTCGATCTGGGACTGCGCGCGGCGCATTCGTATCCGAAGAACCGGCTCAAGGTGCTGCTGCTGGAGAACATCCACTCCAGCGCGGTGGAAGCCTTCGCGCGCGCCGGCTACAGCGTGGAGACCGTGCCCGGCGCGTTGGACGCGGCCGCGCTGGCCGCGCGCATCGGCGAGGTGGCGGTGCTCGGCATCCGCTCCAAGACGCGCTTGACCGCTGCGGCGCTGGCGCAGGCCAAGCGCCTGGTGGCCGTGGGCGCGTTCTGCATCGGCACCAACCAGATCGATCTGGACGCCGCGCGTCGGCGCGGCATCGCCGTGTTCAACGCGCCCTACAGCAACACGCGCTCGGTGGTGGAACTGGCGCTGGCCGAGATCATCCTGCTGCTGCGTGGTCTGCCCGAGAAATTGCGCCAGATGGATCACGGCGTGTGGGACAAGTCCCTGGGCGCGGCGCGCGAGGTGCGCGGCAAGACGCTGGGCATCGTCGGCTACGGCAACATCGGCATGCAGCTTTCGGTGCTGGCCGAGGCCGCGGGCATGCGCGTGCTGTACGTCGACCTGGCCGAGCGCCTGGCGCTGGGCACCGCGCAGCGCGTGGCCACGCTGCACGAATTGCTGGCCGCGAGCGATGCGATCAGCGTGCACGTCGACGGGCGCGCGTCGAACCGCAATCTGTTTGGCGCCGCCGAGTTCGCCGCGATGCGTCCGGGCAGCGTGTTCCTCAACCTTGCGCGCGGCCACGTCGCCGATCTGGATGCGCTGCGCACCGCGCTGGATTCGGGCCATTTGCGCGGTGCCGCGCTGGATGTATTCCCAGAGGAGCCCGCACGCAACGGCGATGCCTTTGCGCATCCATTGACCAGCAATCCGCGCCTGCTGCTGACCCCGCACATCGGCGGCAGCACGCTGGAAGCGCAGGCCGACATCGGCCGTTACGTCGGCCAGCGTCTGACCGATTACATCGACGGCGGCAGCACCGAGGGCGTGGTCAATCTGCCGGCATTGCGCCTGCCGCCGCAGGAACAGGCGCATCGCTTCGTGCATCTGCACGCCAACCAGCCGGGCGTGCTGGCACGCATCAACGAGGCGCTGAGCGCGCACGGCGCCAACATCCTCGGCCAGTACCTGAAAACCGATGCCGAGGTCGGCTACGTGATCACCGATGTCGATCGCGATTACTCGCCGGCGCTGCTCGATGCGATCCGCGCGGTGCCACACACGCTGCGTTTTCGCGTGCTGTATTGAGCGCTGCAAGCCGTGGCGCTGGGCGTGAAACAGGCAAGTGAATTCATAAGTGAACCCCGACGGTGAAATGGTGACCGCGTTTTCCCGCCGTTTCCCCAGCTCCGGATGGCGCATCGACTTGCACGGAACTGCCAAGACCGGGGCACCATTTCGCCACCCGGGTCATGACTGGCACGAAAATCGCCCATGCCGCGAAAAGCCCACGCATGACCAAACAAGTCGGCTCCACCACCATCCTGCCCCGGCACCGCGCGTCATGCCACTGCGGCGCGGTGGTGCTGGAACTCGACCTGCCGGATGGCATCGTCGATCCGCGTCGCTGCGACTGCTCGCTGTGCCGGCGGCGCGGCAGCATCGTCGCATCGGTGCCGCTGGCGGGGTTGCGCATCATCCAGGGCGCGGACGCTCTGCGCGTGTATCAATTCAACACCCAGGTCGCCCAGCACTTCTTCTGCGCGCGCTGCGGCATCCACACGCACCACCAGCGCCGCTCCAACCCGTCCGAGTACGCCTACAACGTCGGCTGCCTCGATGGCGTCGATCCGTTCGACCTCGGTCCGATGCCCACGCGCGACGGCGTGCACCATCCCGCCGACCGCTGAGCCGGCGCGGGCACAGCCGGCGCGCATTGCGTCGCTCGCGGTGTCACTGCATGCGCACCGAACTCGTCACTACGCTCAAACGTCAGGCCACCGAATTGCTCGCTGATATCGAGCGCGACAGGCGGCCGATCCCGATTACCCAGCACGGTCTGCCCGGCGCTTATCTGGTGGATGTGCGAAGTTGCCAAGCGCAGCAACAACGCCTGGCGGTGCTCGAGGGCATTGCGCGCGGTGAGCTGGCCGTGGCGCAACGGCGCACGGTGTCGCACACGCAAGCCAGGACGCGTCTGGCGTGATGGTTCAAATAGTCTGGACCGAGCCATCCATCGGCGATCTGGACGCCAGCGCCGATTACATCGCCATCGAAAATCCACTGGCCGCCGCGGAGCTCGTGCGTCGCATCATCGACCACGTCGAGCAACTGGCCGTGCATCCCGACAGCGGCGGTCGCCCGCGTGAACTCGCGCGCTCGCGCTACCGCCAGATTGTCGAACCGCCGTGTCGCGTGTTTTACCACCACGATCATGGCAAGGTTTTCATTCTCCATGTCATGCGCACGCAACGCTTGCTGCGCGGCAAGCAACCCGCGGCGCGCAAGCAGTCCACCCCGGACTGGGGCAGCCCGCGCCACAATCCACGCAACCAGTGCATTGCGAGTCAGTCCATGCGCGCCCACGCGATTGCGATCACCACGCCCACCCTGCTGCTACGGCCCTATCGTCGCGGCGACGCGGCGCGCTTCGCGGCGGCGGTGCGCGAGTCGGCGGTCAGCGTCAGGCGCTGGATGCCGTGGCCGCGCGCGGATTACACGCCGGACATGGCGCTGGCCTGGTTCGCCGATTGCGCGGCCAGGCGGCGCGTCGGCAGCGCGCATGAGTTCGGCATTTTCAGCAGCGACGGGCGCGAGTTGCTGGGCGGCGCCGGGCTCAACCGCATCGACGCGCAACACCGCGGCGCCAATCTCGGCTACTGGGTGCGGCACGCGCGCGAGGGGCAAGGCATCGCCACGCAGGCGGCGCGCGCGCTGCTGCGTTTCGGCTTCGACACGTTGCAGTTGGCGCGCATCGAGATCGTCGCCGCCGAGGGCAATGCCGCCAGTGCGGCGGTGGCGCGCAAGGCCGGCGCGACGCTGGAAGGCGTGGCGCGCAATCGCCTGATCGTGGACGGGCGCGCGGTGCCGGCGCGCGTATTCGCGTGCGTGCCCATGACGCCCGCTGCCGCACATGCGCAGCCTGCGTCCAAACCCGTGCAAGGCCCACGACGCACGATGCCGCCCACGCGCGTCGTGCTGCGCGCGCTGCAGCCCGGCGATGCACGTGCGTTTCTTGCCGCCGCGCGCGCCAGCCGCGCCTTGCATCAGCCCTGGCTGCGCGCACCGCAGACGCCGGAGCAATTCCGCGCGCTGCTGGCGCGCGCCGCGCAGCCCGATCACCACACGCATCTGGTGTGCCTGCGTGACAGCGGCGCGGCGGTCGGCGTCATCAATCTCAGCAATATCGTGCGCGGCGCATTCGCCAGCGCGTATCTGAGCTACTACGTGTTCGCAGGACACGAACGCCGGGGCCTGATGCGCGAGGCGCTGCACGCCGCCGTGCGCCACGCCTTCGGCACGCTCAAGCTGCACCGGCTGGAGGCCAACATCCAGCCCGGCAACGCGGCCTCGCGCGCCCTGGTGCGCGCCTGCGGTTTCACGCTGGAGGGTTATTCGCCGCGTTATCTGAAAATCGCCGGCCGCTGGCGCGATCACGAGCGCTGGGCGCGGCTGGCGGACGGGCCGCAACCCGGCTGCTGAATCCGGCTGCACTTTCAACGGCCGCGCATGAACCACGCCAGCGCGCGCGGATAGTCGATGGTCATGCGCAGGTCGCGCAGGGCATTTCCGCCCAGAGAGCCGTACACCGGTGCGCTGGTCATGCTCGACATGACTTTCAGGAAATTGGCGTCGGGCCGTTCGGTGAACCACACCGGGCCGACGCGGAGACCGGCCACCCGCACACGCGGCACTTCGATCATCGCCGCCATCGTGCCGGCCTGCGCTTGACGGATGATCCGCCAGCCGGGGTGCTCGCGATGCCAGCGCTCGAACAGGCTGGCGATGATCATGCTGGTGGCGCGCCGACGTGGGCCGCCATCGCGTAACTGCGCCAGCGCGGCGCGCGTCAGGTAGGTCTCGGCGCCGGTATCCAGCAGCAGCGGCAGCGGCTTGCCGGCGATGCGCACCACGATGCGCGGGAAATCATCGATTCGCTTGCCCTGCGCGTCCACGGGAAATCCCAGTGGCACCGCACGCGCGCCTGCCGGCGCCCAGCCCGGAGGATCGAGCCACAGGCGTTTCGCCGGGTAGTTCCAGGTCCAGACATGTCCGGCGAACCATGCCTGGCCGAGGATGCCGTCGCCCTGCGGCGGCCAGCCCGAAATTTGACGCATCGCGGGCACCACCATCAGTGGCGCGCTCGCCAGCGGTATCGAAGCCGGTAATCCGAGCGCCTGCATGGACACCACCCGCGCACCCGGGCCGAAATGCGCGGGGAAAACTTGCTCACGCGGCGGTCGTGATGACAGACCCAAGCGCGCCAGCGCGGTCGCGGCGATCACCATCCCCCCGCCGGTGTCGGTGTAGAAGCGCAGCGTGCCGACATGCGCCAAAGCCGGGCGCAGGTACACACGGTCGGCCTGGAATTGCACGGGCATGCGCTGGCGCTGCGGCGGCTGCGCATGGACTGCGGCGCCAAGCGCCGCGCAGAGTCCGATTATCAGGCAGGTCATGGACCGCCGATCGACGGGCCTCCACAGTGTCCGGTGAGCTGCGCGCATGCTGGGCCTCGGCGTTCGGCAAGGGACCGCAATCAGGATACGCGCGGTCTGCGAAAACGCTCCAGTGCGTGGTCGCGCCGCCGCGATCAGCCCGCAAAAGCGCACCACGACAGTGGTGGCGCGGTGTGCTCCGGTGAGCGCAGCGTGCCCGGTGCCACCGCGGCCAGGCGGTACGGCGCGCCCTTCTCCTCCAGCGCGATCAGCACCGCGCGTCCGAACGGGCTGCCGGGAATCGTATGCACCGTGTACCCGCTCATGGCGCACTCCTGTTGCGCGCCGCCTCGCGCGCGAAGCACTCGAGCATGCCGGGCCAGCCGCCGTCGACATGGCCACGCATGCTTTCGCCATCGGTCTTGTCCATGCGCTCGAAGTCGCGGTGCTCCAGCTCCGCGCGCGCGGGGCCTTCGGCGATGAAGCGCACCCCCACCTCCGAGGCCAGTTCGATATGCGCGTCGGGCTTCCATTGCGCGCTGATCTCCCAGCCCACCACCAGCCGCGCGTCGGGCTCCCACACTCGCACGTGACCCACGGTGACCTCGCTGCCGTCAGCGTGGCGGGTGTACCAGCGCCCACCGACGAAGGGCTCGATCACCGAGCGCGTGATCGGTCCCTGGCCGATGCCTTTGTCATGCGGCCACCAGCGGTCGATGCCGGCGGTGAACACCGCGAAGGCGTGCGCGGCGCCGGTTTCGACGGTCACGCTCTTGCATACCGGCGCGATGCGGATGCTGCGTGGCGCGGCCTCGCGGCCGGCCGGTGCGGATGCGGATGCGGGCGGTGCGGATTCACGGCTCATGGTTTTTTCCTTTCCGGCGATGGCGTGCCGCGCGCGGGACGCCGCCGCGGCGGATGGGTTTCGGCCTCGTGCTTGAACGCGACCAGGGCCTGGTCCCAGAACCGGTCCAGCCAGCGGCGCAGTTCGCCGAGGCCGTCGGGATCGATGAAATAGACGCGGCGCGCGCCTTCGGCGCGGTCGAGCACCAGGCCGGCGTCCTTGAGCGCCTTCAGATGCTGCGACACCGCCGGGCGGCTGACTGGCAGTCCCGCGGCCAGTTCGCCCACCGCGCGCGGACCCTCGCGCAGGCGCTCGAACACGCGGCGGCGGGTGGGATCGGCGAGGCAGCGCAGGGCACTTTCGTAAGCCATGACTTACGGTAAGTTCGTACTTACGCCATGTCAAGTGCCGGTATGGCGCGCAAACCGCGCCGGCCGGCGGTTTCAGTTCGCGTCGTGCCGCGCCATCTGGGCGTAAAGCACCGGCACCAGCACCAGCACCAGCGGCATCTGCACGGCGAGGCCGGCGATGATGGCGATGGCCAGCGGCTGCTGCATGGCCGAGCCCTGACCGATGCCCAGCGCCAGCGGCAGCAATGCCAGCGCGGCGGCCAGCGTGGTCATGGCGATGGGGCGCAGGCGGTTGGCGCCGGCCTGGATCAGTGCCTCGCCAAAAACCACGCCCTCGCCGCGCAGCAGTTGCAGCTCGGAAAAATAAAACACGCCGACCTCGGTGACGATGCCGAGGATCATGGTCAGGCCCATCAGCGCGGTGATGTTGAGCGCCTGCCCGGTGATCCACAGGCCGAAGAACACCGCGCTGGCGGCGAGCAGCGGCGCGGCCATGATCGCCAGCGCCACGCGAAAGCGCTCGTACAAGAACAGCAGCGCCAGAAACACCAGCGCGGTGGCCGCGCCGAACACCATGGCCAGACCACGGAACGCGATCTGCTGCTGCTGGTACAAACCGCCGAGCGTGTAATACACGCCGGGCGGCAGCAGGCCGGGCCGCGCCAGCACGCGTTTGACATCGCCCAGCGCGTTGCCGAAACCGCGGCCCTCGATGCGCGCCGACACCGCGACCATGGGCTTCAAATCGTAGCGCGTGATCTGCGGCTGGCCGGTGATCAGCTTGAGCGTGGCGATGCGCGACAGCGGCAGCAGATGGCCATCGGCGGCGCGCAGGCGCAGCGCCTCGATGCGGCGCAGTGAATCGCGATCTTGCGGCGCCACCCACACGCGCACGCCGAGCACCTGCTGGCCCTGCAGCACGTGCGTGGTGACCGTGCCGGACAGATACGTATCGATCTGCCGCGTGACCTCGGCGGGGGTGATGCCCTCCAGTGCCGCCTTGATGCGATCGACCTTGATCGCCACCGCGTCGCCGGCGATGTTGAGGCCGTCCTGCACCTCGGCCAGCCCGCGCACCTTGCCGATGGCGTCGGCGACCTTCGGCGCCAGCGTCACCAGTTGATTCCAATCGTCGCCGAACAGGCGGATCACCACCGGGCGCGGCGAGCCAGTGAGGTCGCCGATCAGATCCTGCATCGGCTGCGGCGTGTCCAGGATCTCGAAGCCCGGCACCTGCTGCTGGATGCGCGCGACGATGCGCTGCATGAGCACGGCTTGCCCGGCGGGCGATTTCAGGCGCACGAAGAAATCGCCCTCGTTGGCCTCGGTGATGCCGCCGCCGAGCTGCGCGCCGGTGCGCCGCGACCAGGCATCGACGCCGGGCGTGCTGGCCAGAATCCGTTCGACCTGCGCGATCAGGCGATCGCTCTCGCGCAGTGAGGTGCCCGGTCGCGTGCGGTAATCGAGCACGAAGCCGCCTTCCTGCATCTCCGGCATGAAACCGGTGGGCACCTTGAAGTAGCCCAGCGTACCCAGCGCCAGCAGCGGCACCAGCCCCAGCAGCAGCAGGGCCGGACGCGCCAGCAGACGCGTCATCAGGCGCCGGTACCAGGCCTGCACGGCGTGGGTGAGGCGCCCGCCGTGCTCGATCGCGGCATCGCGCGCACCCAGCAGGTGATCGGCCAGCAGCGGCAGCGCCAGCCAGGCGAAGAAGAAACTGATCACCAGGCTCGCGCCCATGGTCAGCGACAGTGCCTTGAAAAACGCGCCGGTGACGCCGCCCAGAAACGCCAGCGGCACGAAGATGATCACCGTGGCCGTGCTCGAGCCGGCCAGCGGCTGGGTGAACTCGCGCGCGGCGGCCAGCAGCGTCCGCGTGCCGTGGCCACGTTGCGCGCTGCGCCGCACGAGGTGCTCCAGCATGACGATCACGTCGTCGATGATCAGGCCCACCGCCGCGGCCATGCCGCCCAGGGTCATGATGTTGAAGCTCATGCCCAGCGCGTACAGCAGCAAGCTGGTGGCGGCCAGCACCGCGGGCACCACCAGCGCGGCGATCAGGGTGAGCTTCCAGTTGCGCAGAAACACGAACAGCACCGTGGTGGCGAACAGCACGCCGAGGATGATGGCGTCGCGCACCGAGCCGGCCGAGGCGGTGATCAGTCCGCTCTGGTCGTACCACTGGTGGATGCGCACATCGGCCGGCAGCTTGTCGCGGAACTTGGCCAGCGCGCTTGCGATGTCGCGGCTGATGGCCACGGTGTTGCCGCCGAGTTGCTGGTACACGTTGACCAGCACCGCGGGCTTGCCATCGGCGGTTTCGGTCTGCCAGCGCGGCACCGTGGCGGCGCTTACCGTGGCCACGTCGTCCAGTTCCACCACGCCGTCGCTGCCGGTGCGCAGCACGGTGTGGCGAATGGCATCGCGCCCGCTGAAGCGCGTGTCCGACAGCAGCAGGTACAGGCGATCCTGGCGCTGCAGCCGGCCCACCGCCTGCACCACGTTGGCGGCCGACAGCGCGCTCTCGACATCCTGCAGGCTCAGCCCCAGCGCGGCCAGCCGGGCCGGGTCCACGCTGACGCGATATTCGGGCTGCGCGCCGCCCTGCACCTGCACCGCGCGCACGCCCTGGATGCTGGAGATCAGCGGCAGCAGTTGATACTCGGCGATGGCGCGCAACTGCACCGGCGTCGCCGTGGAAGAGGTCAGGCTGTAGGCCACCACCGGAAACTTGGTCGGGTCCATCGGCCGCACGTTGAAGCGCGTGCCGGCCGGCAACTGTGGCAGCACCTGATTGAGCGCGGCCTCGACCTGCAGCGCCGCGCGCATGATGTCGGTGCCCCATGCAAAACGCAGGTCGATGTCGGTGCTGCCGCGGCTGGAGGTGGACGCGATGGCCTGCACGTCGGGCACGCCACGCAGCGCCTGCTCGACCGGGCGCGTGACCGCGATCGCCATCTGGCTGGCCGGACGATCGCCAGCGTCGATGCTGACGCGCACACGCGGAAACTGGATCGCCGGAAACAGCGACACCGGCATGTTCAGCGCCGCGATCAGCCCGCCAGCCGCAAGCACGCCCATCAGGAACAGGATCGAGCGCCGGTGGCGCTGCAGCCACGCCGCCAGGCCGCCATTCATGGCGCGACCCCGGGCGCCTCGCGTACCGCCATGCCGTCGACAAGTTCGTAATTGCCCGCCGTGACCACGCGCGCGCCGGGTTCGAGCGCGCCCTGCACCGCGATCCAGCCGCCTTGCTCCAGCCCGGCATGCACCGCCACGCGCCGCGCGTGCCCGCGTTCGATCACGAACACGTAGCTGCCCTGCGCATCGCCGAGCACGGCGCTGCGCGGCACCGCCAGAGTGCGCGTCGCGCGCAGGCTGATCGCGCCATGCATCCAACTGCCGGGAATCTGCGCGGCAGCCTGGCCCCCGGTCAGGCGCACCACGGCATCGACCAGATGCGTGGCCGGGTTGATCACCGCGTGCACCTGGGCGATGCGCGCCTCCAGCGGCGCGCCGCCGAACACCGGCGTCAGCGTGACCGGCATGCCGGGGGCAATGCGCGCGACGTCCTCGGGCTCGATGCCCAAGCGCACCCACACGTGACCCAGGGCACCCAGCATCAGCAGCGGCTGGCCAGGCTGCACCAGCGCGCCGGGCGCGACATCGAGCTGCGTGACCACGGCCGCCTCGGCCGCGCGCAGCACCTGCGTGACGTGCTGCGCACCCTGCGCGCGCAGCGCGGCCGACTCGGCCTCGGCATTGCTCAGCGCCTGCTCGGCGCCGGCCAGATCGGCGCGCGTGGCCAGTTGCTCCTTGAACAAATCCCGCGTCTGCTGCAATTGGATGCGCGCGCTGTTGACCCGGCCTTGCGCCTGCGTCCATGCCATGCGCGCCTGCGGCGCGGTGGCCAGCTCCAGCAGCGGCTGCCCCGCCGCCACGCGCTGGCCCAAACCCACGTACAGCTTGCGCACCTCGCCGCTGCTCAGCGTGGTCAGCGCACGCAGGCGTTCGGGATCGGGCTCGACCTTGCCGTACACGGTGAGCTGTTCATCAAGGCTGCGCAGCGTGGCCAACGCGGTTTGCACGCGTACGCCGGGGGGTACTGGCGCCGCGTGCGCGCACGGCCACAGCAAGGCGAACAGCACAAGGCCGGCAGACACGTATTTCATGGCGCGGATTCCGCGGCGATCGTGGACAAGGCGGCGGCGCCGGGTGGCACGCGGCCGAGCAACGCGGCCAGCGCCACCTGGCCCTTGGCCAGGGTGGCATCGAGATCGAGCCGTTCCAGCTCACGCGCGATCAGGCTTTGCTGCACGCCGGCCCAGGCGGTGCCGCTGAGATTGCCGGCGGCAAAGGCGCGATCGGCGTTGACCGCCAGCGCGCGCAGTTGCGGCAAGTGCCCGGCGAGCTGCGCGCGCTGCGCGGCGAGCAGGCGCAACTGCGCAGCGAGCGAGCGAGCGCCGCGATCGGCGGCATCCAGGCGCGCCTGATACTCGGCCACGGCGCGGTCGCGCGTGGCCCCGGCGATGCGCGCGCGCGCCTGCGCGCCGCCGAAGATCGGCAAACTGAGGCTGACGCCGAAACCGCTGCTGTGCACGCGGCTGGTGTCGGAGGCGCGGGTGATGCCGACACTGAGCGCGGGAAACTGCGCCAGCACCGCGGCGCGGAACTCGGCATCACGCGCCTGCGCGGCGGCGGCCAGTGCCAGCAGATCGGGACGCGTGCGCGGCAGCGCCGCCAGCGCGGCATCAAGCTGACGCATATCCGGCAGCGGCGGCGGCGTGGGCGCCAGTAGTTCGTAACGCGTCGCTGGCGCGAGATTCAAATCAGCATGCAGACGCGCCTGCGCCGCGGCCCGCGCCTGCTCGGCCGAGGCCAGTTGCGATTCGGCGGCGGACAGCGTGATCAGGCTGGCGGCGGCGCTTTCCAGGGTCACGTCGCGACGCTCGAGCGCACGCGCGAACGCGGCTTCGCGCGTGCGCGCCGTGTCCACCTGGCGTTGCAGCAAGGCGCAGCGCTGCTGCGCGCTCCACGCATCGATGAAATCGGTCGCCGTACCTTGTGCCAGCGCCCAGCCCTGCCAGGCCAGATTCAACATCGTGGCGGTGCGCTGCGCGCGCGCGGCGTCCAGCGTGGCGCCGCGCGTCAGCAGCCACGACACGTCCTCGCTCAGACCCAGCCCCCAGGCGCGGCTGTAACCCGGCGTGGAGGGATGATCGACGCTGGCGCTCAGTTGCGGATCGGGCAGCAGGCCGGCGGCACGCAATTGCAAGGTGCTGATGCGCGCGTCGAGCAGCGCCGCGCGGTAACCGGGATTGGCGCGCAGCGCCAGCGTCGCGGCCTGCGCCAGATCGAGCCGCGGCAAAGCCTGACCCGCTGCGGACGCGGGCAGCGGCGACCATCGCGGCGCCTGCGCCAGCGGCCGCGGCTGGTAGCTCACGCAGCCGCCCAGCAGCAGCGCCAACGCGCCCGCCCAACGCGCGCGCTCACAGACCATGCGCGTGCCACCAGGCGTTGAACCAGCCACCGTGCACCAGCGCGTGGGTAACAAACGCCGCCGCGCCCAGATGCAGCGCTGCCCACACCAGCGCGGCGATCACATCGGCGATGAGAAACCGCCACCACGGCAGCACCGAGGTGCCGGCGAGTGCCGGCATCAGCGCGCGCGTCGGCGGCAGCAGGCGCCCGGCGAACACCGCCAGATCGCCCCAGCGCGAGAGGGCCTTTTCGCCGCGCACGATCCAGATGCGGCGCTTGTCCAGCCGCGGCGAGGACAGCAGGCGCGGCCCGTAACGGCGACCGAGGAAAAACGACAGCGTGTCGCCGGCGACCGCGCCGGCCATCGCGCCCAGCAGCAGCGGCAGCAGCGGCAGATGCAGCGCGCCGGCCGCCGCGCCCACCGCCACCAGCGTCGCCGAACCGGGCACGAAGGTGCCGATCAGCACCAGCGCTTCCGCGAAGGCGACCAGCGCCAGCAGCAGCGGCGCCCAGTGCGCGTGCGCCAGCACGAAGTGCGCGAGCGCATGGATCATGGCGTGAATCATGACAAGTCACCCGATCCGGCCGGCGCGGCGCGCGCGCCGCGCAGCAGCACGCGCGTGCCGGGCGCGTTGTCCTCGATGGCGCAGTGGAAACCGTGCAGCTCGGCGATGGCCTGCACCAGGGCCAGGCCCAGGCCGCTGCCCGGCGTGGCGCGCGAGCGATCGAGGCGATAAAAGCGCTTGAATACCGCCGTGCGCTCGGCCGCCGGAATGCCGGGGCCGCGATCGGCCACCACGGCGAGAAAATGACGCTCGCCACCGGACGTCAGGTTCAGCACGATTTCGGTGTGCACGGGACTGTGCGTCATCGCGTTTTCGATCAAATTGGCGAACAATTGCTGCAGCAGACGGCGGTCGCCCAGTACTGCGATGCCCGCGGCGATGCGCGTGGCCAGACGCTGGCCGCGTTCCTCGGCCACCGGCGCGTAGTCGGCGGCCAGATCGCTCAGCAACACGCTCAGATCGACCACGCCAAATCCGGCGCGGCGCTCGCGCGCCTCGATGCGCGCGATCGACAGCATCGCGGAAAATGTCGACAGTACCTGGTCGATGTCGTGCTGCCCCTGCGCCAGCGCCGCGCGCAGCGCCTGCGCATCGGTGGCGCGCGTCGCGGTTTCCATGCGCTGACGCAAATGCGTCAGCGGCGTGCGCAAATCGTGCGCGATGTCATTGGATACCTGGCGCATGCTTTCCATCAGGCTCTGGATGCGCGCCAGCATGGCGTTGAGCTGGCGCGCCAGCAGATCGAACTCGTCGCCACCCTGCGCGCGCGCGGGAATGCGCGCGGCCAGATCGCCATCCATGATGCGCTGCGCGCTGGCGCCGACCACGCGCACGCGCCGCAGATAACTGCGCCCGAGCAGCAGCCCTCCGATCAGCGCCAGCAGCAGCGCCGCGCCACTGGCGATCGCGAATGCACTCGCCAGGGTTTCGTCGAGCTGGTTCAGGCCGGTGCGATCGCGCCCGACCACCAGCATGCCGCCATCGGGCAGGCGTTGCAGCCACAGCGCGGCACTGGCGTCATCGCCGTCGTCTGCGTAATAGCCGTGCGGCATGTCGACCGTGTGCCAGCCGGGTGCGAGCCCGAGCAAGTCGATCGACACGGGCAGGTTGCCGGTAAGTCGCTTGCCGTGTGCATCCAGCAGCGCGATCAGCGTGTGCTCGGTGCCGCCGGCGCGCAGGCGCTCGGCGATCTCATCGCGCAGACCGCCACGGTCGGGCTCATCGCGTTCCTCGAGCAGGCGCTGCGTGTCGGCGCGGATCGCGGCGCGCAGTTGATCGCGTCCAAACATATGCACCTGCCAGCCGACGATGCCGGCCAGCACCGCCGCCACCAGCAGGAACAGCAGGCCTTGCCACAGCGCCAGGCGAAACGCGGCGGTGCGCAGCAGCTCAGGCAGGCGCACGCAGGCAGTATCCGGCGCCGCGCACGGTGTATAGCAGCTCGCGCCCCTGCCCGTGCGCGCGATCGATCTTGGCGCGCAAGCGGCTGATGTGGGTCTCGACCACGCTGGTTTGCGGATCGAAATGGAAGTCCCAGACCTGCTCCAGCAGCATGGTGCGCGTGACCACCTCGCCGGCGTGGCGCAGCAGGTATTCGAGCAGGCGGAACTCGCGCGGTTGCAACTCGATCAGCTTGCCGGCGCGGCGCACTTCACGCTTGAGCAAGTCCATTTCCAGATCGGCCACTTGCAGCAAAGCCACCTGCTCCTGCAGCGGCGGGCGCCGGCCCAGCGCCTGCACGCGCGCCAGCAGCTCGGTGAACACGAACGGCTTGCCCAGATAATCGTCGGCGCCGGCCTCCAGCCCCTCGACGCGCTGATCGACCTCGCCCAGCGCGGTGAGCATCAGCACCGGCGTGCGCACATCGGCGGCGCGCAGGGTCTTGAGCAGGGTCATGCCGTCCATGCCGGGCAGCATGCGGTCCAGCACGATCAGGTCGTAGCTGCCGTCGGTGGCCAGGAACAGGCCATCGCGCCCGGTCGGCGCGCGCTCGACGGCGTGGCCGTGCTCGCTGAGCCCGCGCAGGATGTAGGCCGCGGTCTCGTTGTCGTCTTCGATCACCAGAATGCGCATGGCGGTTGCCCTCGCGGTGAGTGGCCGTACCGGCCGGAGTAGCTGTGTGTCGGATCAAACACTTGTGTGTTCGATCCCCGGGCGAGACCTCCGTGTCTCGCACCATCAGGGCGTTTTTCAACACCCTGATGGTGCGCGGTGAACGCGCGTAGCCGCATCTCGGCGCGGCCGCGGTGACACGCAGTTGGCCACCGCAAGGTCATAGCATCGCCGCTACGCGCCGCGAATGCCACGTCGGCGCGCGCGGCAGCGAACCACCACCGCGACATGACACGCTCAGTCCCATTCGCTCCTGGGCGCGGCGCCCACCGCGCCACTGTCGGCGTTGACGCTGAGATGCTGCACCTTGCCACCGGCGCCGACCACATCGACATCGTAATGCGCGGAGGCACCGGTGCCTTCCGGGCCAGCCTCCAGCGCGCGGCCGTGCGCATGCGCCTCGGCGGCGCGAATCGCTTGCGTCAGATCGATCTTGCGCCCGTCCAGCGTGCGCGTGCCGTTCCTGTCGTCGCCCCTGGCGGGCTCGATACCAAGCAAGGCGCCCGAGTGCGGATCGATGCGCGCGACCATGGGCCGCCCCTTCACGTTCATCCGCACCTCGTACCAGATGCCGAGTCTGGCCACTTCCAGACCCATGCCATAGGCGCGGCCGCCACCGTGTTTTTCGGCCAATCTCACTGCCTCGATCGGCGTGATGCGCGCCTTGGCCACAGCCGAGATTTCGGCCGCTTCGCTGGCATCCGCATGTGCGGCGGGGACGAATCCCACCAGCCCGAGTGCCAGCGCCAGCGCGACCGCCAGCCACAACGATCGCGGCGCGAGAATGTTGCGCTCCTGAGTGACCTGCATGTTCGTTCTCCGCATGTATTGGCGAGACCCGATCATGCGAGTACGCACCACGCCGCAAGCTTTGCGGCCAATTACCGATTGGTAAGGCCGGCGCCGACTGATCGCCAGCTTTGCGCGAACTTGCGCCGATCCGCAAAGTCTTAAATCGCAACATCCGGAGCATTCGACATGCGCGCGACGCGGTTCCGCTGGCTGGTGGTGGCGCTGATTTTCTTCATCACCGTGATCAATTACATCGATCGCTCGGCGATTGCCTATGCCATCGGCGCTATCGCACGCGATCTGGGCTTCGGCCACCACGACGAGGCTTTGCTGAACGGTTTCATCCTCGCCGCGTTCAGCCTGGGCTACATGTTCACCACGTTTCTCGGCAGCATTTTTGCCGACCGCCACGGCGCGCGCGTGACGCTGTTCTGGGCGGCGCTGCTGTGGTCGCTGGCGATCGGCATGACCGGCTTCGCCGTGGGCTTCGCCATGCTGGTGGTGGCGCGCGTGCTGCTGGGCGTGGCCGAAGGCCCCAACTTTCCGGCGATGAACCGCGCCGTGGCCGACTGGCTGTCCAGCCGTGAACGCGCGATCGCGCTGGGCAACGCGCTGGTGGCGGTGCCGCTGGCGCTGGCCATCGGCGCGCCCATCGTCACGCAACTGATCCTGCACCTGTCGTGGCGCGGCATGTTCATCGTGCTGATGCTGGCCAGCCTGCTGTGGCTGCCGCTGTGGTGGTGGCTGTTCCGCGATTTCCCCGAGCACAGCACGCATGTGAATGCCGCCGAGCTGGCGCATATCCGCGACGGCGCCGCGCCCGAGCCGGATCACGCCGCAAGCGCGCGCCACGCGGCGCGGCGCAAGACACGCGGACTGTGGAAGTTCCTGCTGCGCAATCCGACCCTGCTGGCCAACGACTGGGCATTCTTCGTGTTCGGCTATTTCCTGTTTTTCTTCATGACCTGGCTGCCCAGTTATCTGCAGCATGCCTATGGCCTGAAACTGGCCGCGGTGGGCTGGTTTTCGGTGCTGCCCTGGCTGACCGCGGCGCTGATGCTGTGGGGCACGGGCTATCTGTCGGACTGGCTGCTGCGCCGCACCGGACGCCTGCGCGTGGCGCGCTCGCACATGATCTGGGTGACGCAGTTGCTGGCCGGTCTGTGCATCCTGCCGGTGATCTTCATGCACGATCTGGGCGTGGCGCTGGTGTTCATCACCCTGGCTGTGGGCCTCGGCATGAGCAGCAACGCCTGTTTTTACGCGGTCAACGTGGACGTGGCGCGGGCGCGCTCGGGCACCGCGCTGGGCGTGATGGATACCTTCTTCGCGCTGGCCGGGTTCATCGCGCCGGTGCTCACCGGCTGGCTGGTCGGACTGACCGGACACTATCGAGCGGCGTTCGCGCTGCTGGCGCTGCTGGCCCTGTCCTCGGTGCTGGCGGTGCTGCTGTTCCACCACCCAGACCAGAGCGCGAAACTGGAGGACAGCACCGACGCGCGCGCGGCGCCATGACGGCCAGCGGTTGTCAGCACGGGGCGCGCGCGGCTAGGCTCGCGCATCCTCGCCGCAGCCATGGACCCGTCGCAGCATGAAGCGCAGCACACGTCTGGTTCTGCTGGCACTGGTTCTGATCGTTTTTTTCGGCGGCCAATGGCTGTGGCGGCACGCGCGCACGCCGACCGTGGCCGCCGCGGTGCCGACGCAATACCGCCTCGGGCAACTCGAGTTCAAACCCTGCACGCTGCGCCAGCCGCAGAGTGGCTTGGCGACGGCCGCGTGGTGCGCGCCGTTCAACGTGCCCGAGAACTGGGCCAGGCCGGACGGCCGCAAACTGGTGCTGCGCCTGGCGCTGATCCGTGCGCGCGCGGCGCAGCCGGCGCCCGATCCGGTGCTGTACATCGCCGGCGGACCGGGACAATCGGCCATCGACACCTGGCCCGAAATCGCGCCGGCGCTGGACGACGTGCTCGCGCAGCGCAACGTGATCCTGCTGGATCAGCGTGGCACCGGCGGCTCGGCGCCGCTGACCTGCCCCGCCGCGCCCAAGGCAACGACCCCGCCCGCGGCCCGTGCCGCCGTCGCGCGCACCGGCAAATCACGCCCCGCGCCGCAACCGGCGCTCTCTGGCACAGCACGCCTGCGCGCGACGGAAACCGAGACCCGCGTGTGCCTGGCCGCGCTGCAGAAACGCGGATTGAACCCCGCCGACTTCACCACCACGCAGGCGGTGCAGGATCTGGCCGCGCTGCGCCGCGCGCTGGGCGATCCGCAGTTCGACCTGGTCGGCGTGTCCTACGGCACGCGTGTCGCGCAGCAGTTCCTCATGCGCTATCCGCACGCGGTGCGCAGCATGGTGCTGGACAGTGTGGTGCCCAATGCGCTGATCCTGGGCCAGGATTTCGGCGTGAATCTGGATGCCGCGCTGCGCGACGACTTTGCCCTGTGCACGCACGAGCCGGCCTGCCACAAGGCCTTTGGCGATCCCTGGACCACCCTGCTGCAACTGAAAAAGCGCCTCGAGAAAAACACCCCCGAGGTGAACTTCCGCACGCCGGATGGCTTCCAGCCGAAGCAGGAAGCCATGACCGCCGATGCCCTGGTCGGCCTGGTGCGCCTGTATGCCTATTCGCCGCTGACCGCGGCGCTGCTGCCGCTGAGCCTGCACGCCGCCAGCGCGGGCCACTACGGACCGCTGCTGGCGCAAAGCCATTTCATCAGCAGCAGCCTGCAGCACAGCCTCAACGAGGGCATGCAGTTGTCGGTGGTGTGCAGCGAGGACGTGCCGTGGCTCAAGGCCACGCCGGCCGAGGCGGCCACCTTGCTGGGCGATGCTTACATCCGCCAACTCAAGGCGCAGTGCGCGATCTGGCCGCGCGGCGTGGTACCCGCCGATTTCCACGCGCCGCTGCGCAGCAGCGTGCCCACGCTGATCCTCGAAGGCCAGTTCGATCCGGTCACCCCGCCGCGCTACGGAACGGAAGTGCTCGAGGGTCTCAGCGATGCGCGCATGCTGATCGCGGCCGGTCAGGGCCACAACGTGATCGGCGCTGGCTGCATGCCGCGTCTGGTCAAGCGTTTCATCGAGAAGCCCGAGCCACAAAAACTCGATGCGAGCTGCCTGGCGCAACTCAAGCCCACCGCACCCTTCCTCGACTACAACGGAGCCGCGCCATGATCGAGGTGCAGGACTTGCGCAAGGCGTTCGGCAAGGTGCAGGCGGTGGACGGCGTCAGTTTCATGGCGCGCGACGGCGAGATCACCGGTCTGCTCGGCCCCAACGGCGCCGGCAAGACCACCACGCTGCGCATGCTGTACACGCTGATGCGTCCGGACAGCGGCAGCATCCGCGTCGATGGCATCGACGCGATACACGATGCGCTGGCCGCGCGCCAGCACCTCGGCGTGTTGCCGGATGCACGCGGTGTGTACAAGCGCCTGAGCGCACGCGAGAACATCGGCTACTTCGCGCGCCTGCACGGCCTTTCCGGCGCGGCGCTGCGCACGCGCGTGGACGCGATGATCGCGCTGCTGGAGATGCAGGACATCGCCGAGCGCCGCAGCGAGGGCTTCTCGCAAGGCCAGCGCGTCAAGGTGGCGCTGGCGCGCGCGCTGGTGCATGAGCCGCACAATCTGATCCTGGACGAACCCGGCAACGGCCTCGACGTGATGGCCACGCGCGCGCTGCGCGAGTTCCTGCGCCGGCTGCGCGGCGAGGGTCGCTGTGTGTTGTTTTCCAGCCACATCATGCAGGAGATCGCGGCCTTGTGTGACCGCATCATCGTGATCGCGCGCGGGCGCGTGATCGCCATGGGCAGCAGCGACGAGCTGCGCGCGCGCACCGGCGCCAACAACCTCGAGGATGCCTTCGTCAGCCTGATCGGCAGCGGCGAGGGTCTCGCGGCATGAGCCTGCGCCCGAGCTTCGCGCGCAGCCTGCGCGCCGCGTGGACGGTGTACCTCAAGGAGGTGCGCGAGAACCTGCGCGACAAGCGCACCGTGCTCAATGCGCTGATCACCGGGCCGCTGCTGGGGCCGCTCCTGTTCGGGCTGATTTTCAGCTTCACCCTGCAGCGGCAATTGGCCGACGCCGAAAAACCGCTGCCGGTGCCGGTGATCGGCGCCGCCTACGCGCCCGATCTCATCCACGCGCTGGAAGCACAGGGCATGGTGCTCAAGCCCGCGCCGAACAATGCCGCCGCCGCGATCCGCGCGCACCGGGCCGAGGTGGTGCTGGTGATCCCGCGCGACTACGACAAGGCGTGGCGCGCCGGCCAGCCCGCCGGCGTCGAGCTGTACTACGACTCGGCGCGCCAGGACAGCCGCACGCCGGTGACGCGGCTGAAGAAAATGCTGCAGGGCTACGCCGGCATCAGCGCCGCGCAGCGCCTGCTGGTACGTGGCATCTCGCCGCTGCTGTTGCGCCCGGTGGTGGCCGAGGACCGCGACCTGGCCACGCCGCAGTCACGCAGCGCGCTGATGTTCTCGATCCTGCCGTATTTCTTCGTGCTCACCGTATTCCTCGGCGGCATGTATCTGGCCATCGACACCACCGCCGGCGAGCGCGAGCGGCAGTCGCTGGAGCCGCTGCTGGTCAACCCGGTCAGCCGCGGCACCATCCTCAGCGGCAAGCTCGCCGCGACCGTCAGCTTCGCGCTGATCAGCCTGACGCTGAGCATCATCGCCTTCGGCGTGGTCGGGCGTTTTCTGCCGGTGGAAAAACTCGACGTGGTGCTCGACCTCGGCCCGCGCTTCGCCGCCTTCGTGCTGCTGCTGATGCTGCCGCTGACGGTGCTGCTGGGCGCGCTGCAGACGCTGGTGGCGGCATTCGCCAAAAGCTACCGCGAGGCGCAGACGTATCTGTCGATCCTGATGCTGCTGCCGGTGATCCCGTCGCTGCTGCTGGCGGTGGTGCCGCTGCGCGCGCAGTTGTGGATGTACGCCGTGCCGCTGCTCGGCCAACAGCTCGGCATCATGGATCTGGTGCGCGGCGAAGCCCTCGGCGCCCGCGAACTGGCCGCGTGCCTGATCGGCACCAGCCTCGCCGCCCTGCTCGCCTGGCTGCTGGCGCGCTGGCTGTACGCCAGCGAGCGCCTGGCGGTGTCGGCCTGAGCGTCGCGCCGCCGACTCATCCCGCGCAGCAGGACAGTTGTGCAACGTCCTTGGTGAAGGTCTGCGCGGCGAGTTTGAGCCCTTCGACCATGGTGAGATAAGGGAACAACTGGTCGGCCAGCTCCTGCACCGTCATGCGGTTGTGGATGGCCAAGGCCGCGGCCTGGATCAGCTCACCGGCTTCGGCCGCCACCGCCTGCACGCCGATCAGACGCCCCGAACCGACCTCGGCCACCAGCTTGATGAAGCCGCGGGTGTCGAAATTGGCCAGCGCGCGCGGCACATTGTCCAGTGCCAGGGTGCGGCTGTCGGTCTCGATGTTGCGCAGGTGCGCCGCGGCCTCGCTCAGGCCCAGCGTGGCCACCTGCGGCTCGGTGAACACCACGGCGGGCATGGCCGAGAGGTCCAGCGCGGCGTCGCCGCCGAGCATGTTGATCGCCGCGCGCGTGCCGCCGGCGGCGGCAACGTAAACGAATTGCGGCTGGTCGGTGCAGTCGCCGGCGGCGTAAATGTGCGCAACGTTGCTGCGCAGGTGATCGTTGACCACGATGGCACCGCGCGCATCCGTCTTCACGCCGGCGACCTGCAGGTTCAGATCGCGGGTGTTGGGCGCGCGCCCGGTGGCCACCAGCAGGCGCTCGGCCTGGATGTCGCCTCGATGGGTGTGCAGGGTGAACACGCCGTCGGCATGGCTGATCTTGCTCGCCTGGGTGTGGGCCAGCACGTTGATGCCCTCGTCCGCGAATGCGGCGCTGAGGGTGATGCCGATGGCCGGATCTTCGCGAAACAACAGCGTGCTGCGCGCCAGGATGGTGACCTGGCTGCCCAGCCGGGCGTAGGCCTGCGCCAGTTCCACCGCCACCACCGAGGAACCGATGACGGCCAGGCGTGGCGGGATCGCGGCGGCAGCCAGTGCTTCGGTGGAGGTCCAGTACGGCGTGTCCTTCAGGCCCTCGATCGGGGGAATCGCGGGATGGGCGCCGGTGGCGATCAGGCACTGGTCGAAGCCCACGGTCTGTACCGTGCCGTCTTGCAGTGTCACGGCCAGCGTATGGGCATCGGTGAAACGCGCGCTGCCGCGCACGCTGGTGATGTTGGGCTGGCTCAGGAGAATGCTCTCGTACTTGGCGTGGCGCAGTTCGTCGACGCGGCTTTGCTGCTGCGCGAGCAGCTTGTCGCGCCGGACGGCGGGTGGAGTCACCGAGATGCCGGCGTCGAACGGGCTTTGTCGGCGCAGATGCGCGACGTGCGCGGCGCGGATCATGATCTTCGACGGCACGCAGCCGACGTTCACGCAGGTACCGCCGATGGTGCCGCGCTCGATCAGCGTGACCTGCGCGCCCGCGCCCGCGGCCTTGATCGCCGCGGCCATCGCCGCGCCGCCGCTGCCGATGACGGCGATACGCGGGCCCGCGCCATGCGCGGCCGTGGCATGGCTGCTACCGGGCGTGGACACCGGCGTGGCCAGTCTGGCCGAGTAGCCGGCCTCGGCCACGGCCGCCGCCAGCACCGCGAACGCCACGCCGGTGTCGGCTCGCACCTCGGCCATGCCCTGTGCATAGGAGACCTGCGCCGACTGCACACCGGGTACCGCCTCCAGCGCCTTGCGCACGTGAGCGGTGCAGGCGTTGCAGGTCATGCCGCCGATGGCCAGTTCGATAGCCTCCACCTCAGGCTCCGCGCTTGACGACGTGCGAGGCATAGCCGGCATCGCGCGTGGCGTGCATCAAAACCCGCGGATTGGTCTTGGCGTTGTCAAAGGTGACGACCACTTCCTTCTTGGCCTCGGCAATCGCGACATGCTCGACGCCGGGCACGCGATCGAGCGCGATGCGCACCGTGATCGGACAGGCGCCGCAGGTCATGCCGGGGATGGACAGGGTGACGCGCTGGGTGGCGGCAAACGCGGGTGCGCTCAGGCTCAGGCTCAGCAGGACGGCAACGATGATCTTGTTCATGGACTCACTCCGGCTCAGTAAAACAGGGGCAGAACATAGGGAAACAGCAGGGCGACCAGCACCAGCACGACCACCACCCAGAAAATCAGCTTGTAGGCGCTGCGCACCGGCGGCAGTGCGCAGACCTCGCCCGGCGCGCAAGCCTGCGGGCGCCGGAAGATGCGCCGATAGGCAAATGCCAGTGCCAGCAGCGCTGCGCCGATGAAGAAGGGGCGGTAGGGTTCCAGCACGGTCAAATTGCCGATCCAGGCGCCGCTGACGCCCAAGCCGACCAGCAGCAGCGGACCCAGACAGCAGGTGGAGGCCAGGATGGCGGCCAGGCCGCCCAACGCCAGGGCGCCGGCGCGCCCGACTGGTACATCGTTGTCGTGCGGCGTCGTTGCCATCACTCACCTCGCTTCGGATGAACCACGCGGCTAAGCTTCCGACCGTACCGCGGTACGGAGTCAAGCCCATGCCCATGACGATGCCCATGACCATCGGCGTACTGGCGCAGGCAGCCGGCGTCAATGTGGAAACCGTGCGCTACTACCAGCGTCGCGGCCTGCTGGACCAGCCCGTGCGTCCGCTGGGTGGCATGCGCCGCTACGACGAGGCCGCGCTGCGCCGTCTGCAATTCATTCGTCAGTGCCAGACGCTGGGCTTCACCCTCGAGGAAGTGGCCGAGCTGCTGACGCTGGACGATGGGCGTCATTGCGCCGAGGCGTCCGCGCTGGCGGCGCACAAGCTGGAGGACGTGCGCGCACGTCTGGCGCAACTGCAGCGCATCGAGCGCGTGCTGGCGCAGTTGCTCGCACAATGCCGGCGCAGCCGCGGCCTGATGCGCTGCCCGCTGATCGACGCGCTGTCCGCAGCGCGCGGCAGCTCGCATTCGCGCTGCCGGCCGGTGGCGCGGCCACGGTCGAAATCGATACCACGCATACATGAGCACGATATCCACCGACAGCCAGGAAACCAGCTCCGAGCTGCAGCAGCGGCTGCCGCCCAAGGCACCACGGCTGGGGGACGTCGCGCGCGCCGCGGGCGTCTCGCCGAAGACGGCCTCGCGCGTGATCAACAATGAACGCAGCGCGCGCACCGAAGTCCGCGAAAAGGTCTGGGCCGCGGTGAAATCGCTGCGCTACGTGCCGCATCCCTCGGCGCGCAGCCTGGCCGCCAACCGTTCGTTTCAGATCGGCCTGCTGAACGCAACGCGGTGAAGGACATCCTCGACGACATGGCGACCGGTGTACTGTGGGCGGCGGCACAGTCGGGAATCGAGGTTCCCGGGCGGCTGTCGGTATGCGGTTTCGACGACATGCCCATCTCGCGGCAAGTCTGGCCGCCGCTGACGACAGTGCGGCAGCCCTGCCGCCTGATGGGCCAGATCGCCGCGCAACAACTGATCAATGCCATCGAAAAGCCCGGCAGCGGCCGGATGGTCGTCCTTCCCTATGAGCTGTGCACGCGCGGGTCCACGGCGCCGCCCGGCGATTCCTCGCGTCCCGGCTGAGCGGCGCAACCCGCCGATTCGCGCAGCGGCAACCCGACAACACCCATCGGAGAAAAATCATGTCCTTGAATGAACGCCATGCACCCGCGCCGACGCGGCGGATGTTGACCTGCGCGGCGCTGATCGCACTGGCCTGCGCCGCGAGCGCGCCAGCGTGGTCCGCCACGGGCGCGCTCTCCACCACCGTGCACCCTGCGCTGTGGCCGCGGGTGCAGTGGCCGCTGCCGGAGAGCCCGCGCCTGCAGCAGCGCATCGCGGCCATCATCGCCCGCATGACGGTGCCCGAGAAGGTCGGCCAGATCATCCAGGCCGACATCGACTTCGTCACGCCAGAGCAGGTCGCGAAGTATCACCTCGGCTCGATCCTCACCGGCGCCGATTCCGGGCCGGACAAGAATCCCATCGCCACCGCGCAACAATGGCTGCGGCTGGCCGACCGGTACCAGGCGGCGGCGCTGCAGGGCTCCGGCATTCCACTGCTGTTCGGCGCCGACTGCGTGCATGGCGCGCAGAAGATCGTCGGCGCCACGCTGTATCCGCAGAACATCGCGCTGGGCGCCACGCGCGATCCGGCTCTGGTCGAAAAAATCGAGGCGGCCACCGCCGAGGAAATGCGCACGGTCGGTTTCAACTGGGCCTTCGCGCCGGGCGTGATGGTGCCGCAGAACGACCGCTGGGGACGCGTTTACGAGGGCTTCTCGCAAGATCCGGCGCTGGTCGCGCGCATGGCGCGCGCGGCGGTGCTGGGTTTCCAGGGCACGCCCGGCACGCCGGATTTTCTCGATGCCCGGCATGTCGCGGCCACCGCCAAGCATTTCCTGGGCGACGGCTCGACCACCGACGGCATCGACGAGGGCGACGCCGAGGTGTCCGAGCGCGATCTGATCCGCGTCGCCGACGCCGGCTATCCGCCCGCCATCGCGGCCGGCGTGCAGGCCATCATGGTCTCGTACTCGAGCTGGAACGGCGTCAAGATGAGCGCCAACCGCGCGCTGCTGACCGATGTGCTGAAGCGGCGCATGGATTTCGGCGGCTTTCTGATCAGCGACTGGGACGCGGTGCGCCAACTGCCCGGCTGCGTCGGCGCCGCGTGCCCGAAAGCCATCGACGCCGGCATCGACATGGCGATGGAGCCGAATAACTGGCGCGCCTTCTACACCAACACGCTGCGCGAGGTCGAAAAAGGCAGTATCCCGATGCAGCGCCTCGATCACGCCGTGGCCCGCATCCTCGCCGTCAAGCTGCGCATGGGCCTGTTTACGCAAGGGCTGCCCTCGCAACAGCCGCTGGGCGGCAAGTTCGATCTGATCGGCTCGGCCGCGCACCGCGCGCTGGCCCGACAGGCCGTGCGCGAGTCGCTGGTACTGCTGAAGAACGCGCACCATCTGCTGCCGCTGAAGCCCGGCCAGCGCGTGCTGGTGGCCGGCCCCGGCGCCGACAGCCTGCCGCTGCAAAACGGCGGCTGGACGCTGACCTGGCAGGGCACCGGCACCAACAATGCCGACTTCCCCGGCGCCACCAGCATCTGGGCGGGCATCCGGCAGGCGGTCGCTGCCGCGGGCGGCACGGCCGAGCTGTCCGTCGAGGGCCGCTACACGCGCAAGCCCGATGTGGCGATCGTGGTCTACGGCGAGAAGCCCTATGCCGAATATCTCGGCGACCGCCCCAACCTCGAGTTCGAGCCGCGCGATGGCGCCACGCTGCGGCTGTTGCGGCGCTTGCGGCAGGCGGGCATTCCCGTGGTCTCGATATTCCTCACCGGCCGGCCGCTGTGGGTCAACCGTGAGATCAACGCATCAAACGCCTTCGTCGTGGCCTGGCTGCCCGGTTCCGAAGGCGAAGGCGTGGCCGACGTGCTGTTCCGCAAGCCGGATGGCGGCATCGCTTTCGACTTCCGCGGCAAGCTGCCGGCGGCCTGGCCGATCAACGCGGTGGACCAGCCCGGCCTCGACGGACCGCACGCCCTGTTCCCCTATGGCTACGGATTGAACGACGCGGACAACGGCGATCTGCGCACGCTGCCGACCGCGTCGGGCATCGAGCCCGGCGCCATCGCCGTGGCCGGGCGCTGAAGCCCGCCGTCATCGATCAGCCGCGCCGTATCGTCACGGATTCGCGTCTGCCCATGCATCCACCGGCGCGGACCACAACATGCAAACCATCGCCACATCCCGCGCGCAGGCGCACCGCCATGCCGCCTCGCCCTGCTCGCCTGGCTGCGGCGCGCTGGCTGTACGCCAGCGAGCGCCTGGCGGTGTCGGGTTGAGTCACGTCTCCTGCAAGACGCGTTGCGACATCGCGCCATCGGGCGCTCCCCGTCGTCCGGATCGTGCGCATTCGCCTGCACGCACAACTTCTCAATGCCCGGGGCGAAAGGCCACATGGGTACCTTTCGTAAACCCAACGCCCGAGTTCACCCGCTCGCGAAAGTGGGCGAAGCCTGCTGGAGCGGTTCCGCTGCAACTGGTGGTTAGTCCCGCTCGCCAAAAGGAACGCCCCGTGCATCCTGCGGGAGCGAATCGCGGATGTCGACCCATGGTGCCTTCGAGCCAACCATGAAATGAACCTCCACCGACACGTGCGGATCCGAGTCCAGCGTTCCAAGCCGAAACCCCAGGAACGTTGGATCAGCTTCATCTCGTTTGAAGATTGGCGATCCGCAGCAACTCGCAAAGTAGCGACGTACACCGTGGCTCGACTCCCAGTCGGATAGGAGTTCTTCGCCAGCCACGACAACAAAGTCGCTCGCAGCCACGCCTGCGGTGGTACCAAAGCTGGAACCCGAGTGTTTGCGACAACGCCAACAATGACAGTACGTCACGGGGCCAAGCAGGTTTCCCCGAATCTCGTACCGAACGCGCCCACATGCGCATGATCCTCTGAGCATGTGCTGCTCCTTCTGATTTGTCGTACCGCTCAAGCGAGCCGCCCGAGATACCCGGCGCGAGCCCCGCGCAGCGCGGTGAGCGTCCGGATCGGTGTTAGACCGAAGCATCACGAAAAGCGCGCAATACTGAATTGATGCGCGTTTGATAGCCAGGCCCCTGTGCCTTGAACCATTCAATCACGTCCTCGTCGACGCGCAACGACACGGCGACCTTTGATGGCTGTGGCTGTAACCCTCGACGTACCATGCTGCGGATAATGTGCCGGACGTCGGCTTCGGGGTGCTCGCGAGTGACCGCACCGGCAGGGCCGGTCTTGAGTTTGGCCCAGTCAGTCTTGGATTTGGTCGAAGTAGATTTGGGCTTCACGTTGCGTGGCTTTGCGGAAGGAGATAACGCGGATTTCATGCTCGGTCTCCGTATGAACGATGGACACCGGAGTTCCAGCAAGCAGGCCAAGGGTGACGAACCGCTGCTCGCCGTACGCGAACCGATCGTCCTCGAACGTGAACGCGAGGCCATCGAACACCAGCGGAGCATCGACGAAGTCGAGCCCGTGAACTTTCAAGTGCGCGACGCGTTTGGCCTTTGACCAAGTGAACTCCATGACAAACTGTATATACAGATCGTCACACCGTCAAGAAGCTCTTGCTTCAGCCAACTCCCGCAATCAGCGGCGCAATCTCGCGGAGCGGGTGAGCGTCCGCTGCATTGGGTTGTTGGGCGTCGCCTCGACGCGACTTTGGCTAGATGTTCCGCATCAGCGTGGCTCGCGCTGCCGCCGTCCCAGCACGCGTGGCGGGCGTGGGTGGTCGTGGCGGCGCAACTGCGCTTCCAGCGCGGCTTCCTGCTGTTCGCGCTCGCTGCTGAGTTTCAGGTAGCTGCGCCAGCGCGCCGGGTTGAGTTCGCCGCGATCCAGCGCGGCGCGCACGGCGCAGCCCGGCTCGTTGCCGTGCGCGCAGTCGCTGAAGCGGCACTGCTCGGCCAGCGTCGCGATGTCGGCGTACTGGGCGAGGTCTTCATTGCCGGTGAGCTTGAGCTCGCGCATGCCCGGCGTGTCGATCAGGCAGGCGCCGCCCGGCAGCGGCAGCAGCGCGCGGTGGGTGGTGGTGTGGCGACCACGGCTGTCGCGCACGCGCACCGCGGCGGTGGCCTGCGCGGCGTGACCGAGCAGGGTGTTGGTGAGCGTGGATTTGCCCGCGCCGGATGAACCCACCAGCGCCAGCGTGGCGCCGGGCAACAGCCACGGCGTCAATTGCGCGTGCAGCGCGGCGCCCTTGGCGTTGATCGCCAGTGCCGACGCGTCGGCGGGCAAGGCCGCGCGCAGCGCGGCGAGCTGCGCGGCCTGTTCGGGATGCAGGTCGGCCTTGCTCAGCAGGATCAGCGCCTGCGCGCCGGAGCCTTCGATCAGTGCCAGATAACGCTGGATGCGCGCGGGATTGAAATCGCCGTCCAGGCCCATCAGTACGCACACGGTGTCGACGTTGGCGGCGATCGGCTGGCGCGCGTAGCGCTCGCCGGCGGCGGCGCGACTGAGCAGGCTGCGCCGCGGCAGGATCTCGAGGATCTGCGGCGGCTTGCCGATGGCGACGATGACGAAATCGCCGACCACCGGACGCTGCTCCGGCGCCAGGCCGCGGCGCAGGAATGCCGGTGCGGGCTGTGCCTTGAAGCTCTCCATGCCATCGTGCAGCACGTAGCCGGCGCGATGCTGCGCGGCCACGCGCGCCACGCGCTGCTCGGCGTCGAGCACGGGCCATGGCTGCGCCGGCGGCCAGCCCACGGCCACCAGCGCGGCAAACGGATCGGATCCATGCATGCGCGGATTATGCCGGGTGCGGCGCATGCATCGCTGTAATTTGAAAAGTGCAGGAAAGCACTTTCCCGACAGCCTGATAGCATGGCGCGCTTTGCAGCCAGCCGCGCCGTGCCATGTCCGATTTCCACCTCGCCCCCGCCACGCGCCTCGATCAGGTGCGCTACGACATCCGCGGCCCGCTGAGCCTGCGCGCGCGCGCGCTCGAACAGGATGGCGTGGAATTGCTACGGCTCAACATCGGCAATCCGGCGCGCTTTGATCTGCATGCGCCGACGGCGCTGCGCGAGGCCATCGCCGCGCATCTGCACGAGATCGATGCCTACGGCCATGAGCTGGGCCTCGAGCCCGCACGCGAAGCGCTGGTCGCGGACGCCGTCGCGCGTGGCATCCACGGGCTGGATATCGAGCACGTGTTCATCGGCAACGGCGTCAGCGAGTTGATCGACATGAGCCTGCGCGCGCTGCTGGAGCCCGATGACGAAGTGCTGCTGCCCAGCCCCGACTATCCGCTGTGGAGCGCCGCCACGCGCCTCAACGGCGGCGTGCCGCGCTACTACGACTGTCCGGCCACACGCGGCCACCTGCCCGATGCCGCCGAGATCGAGGCGCTGATCACCCCGCGCACGCGCGCGCTGGTGCTGATCAATCCCAACAATCCCACCGGCGCGGTGTATCCGCGTGCGCTGTTGCAGCAACTGGTGGCGTTGGCCGAGCGTCATGATCTGCTGCTGCTGAGCGATGAAATCTACGACGGCATCACCTACGACGATGCGCAATTCACGCCGCTGGCCGCGCTGACCGGCGCGGTGCCGTGCCTGAGCTTTGGCGGGCTGTCCAAACTCTGGCGCGCCTGCGGCTATCGCATCGGCTGGCTGCAATTGACGGGTGCGCGCGCGGCGCTGCGCCCGCTGCGCGATGCGCTGCAACTGCTGGCCGCGCTGCGCCTGTGCGCCAACCAGATGGGGCAGTGGGCGATCCCGGTCGCACTGCGCCTGCGCGGCGAGATCGCAACCCTGACCACGCCCGGCGGGCGCCTGCACGCCACGCGCGCGGCGCTGCTGGCCGGCGTGGCGCGCAGCGAGTTTCTCGATGTGGTCGCGCCGCGGGGCGCGATCTACGCCTTCCCCGCGCTGCGTGACGGGCTGCTGCCCGACTTCAACGATCAAGCCTTCGCGCTGGATCTGCTCGAACACGAGCACGTGCTGCTGACGCCGGGTAGCGGCTTCAATTTGACGGACAGCCGGCATCTGCGCCTGACCCTGCTGCCCGAACCGGCGCTCATGGTCGAGGTACTGGCGCGCCTCGAACACGCGCTGGCGCGCCACGTCGAAGCCGCGACGCCGCGCTACGCGCATGGCTGAATTGCGCCTGCTGGCGCTGGGCGATTCGTACACCATCGGCGAGGACGTGGCGCCCACGCAGGCATGGCCGGCGCAACTGGCGCGTGTGCTCTCGAAGTGCGGTCACGCCTGCGCCGCGCCGACCGTGCTGGCCCGCACCGGCTGGACCACGGGCGAGCTGCTGGCGGCGCTCGCACCGGCCGCGCTGGCGCCACCCTACGATCTGGTGATGTTGCAAATCGGCGTCAACGACCAATACCGCGAACGCGCGCCGGGCGAGTTTCAGCGCGACTTCGATGCCCTGCTGGCGCATGCGCTGCGCCTCGCCGCCGCGCGCGCCGCGCGCGTGCTCGGCGTGTCGATTCCGGACTGGGGCGTGACGCCCTTCGCCGAGCAGGACGCGCGCACGCCGCAGACCATCGCCACGGCCATCGATCGGTTCAATGCGCTGGCGCAGGCGCGCGTGCTGCGCGTCGGCGCGGGTTGGGTCGATGTCACCGCGTGCAGCCGCCGCGCCGGCCGCGCACCGGGGCAACTGTGCGCCGATGGTCTGCATCCCGGCGCCGCGCAATACGCGCGCTGGGTGGACAGCGCACTGCTGCCGGCGATCCTGCATCAGTTGCAGCAAGGCTGAGCGAACCCACGCGCTGCAACCGCGCTGCCACGCCAGCGCCACACGGCTGCGATGTTGCGCGCGCAGGCTGGGGGCCCGGGACCACCACCCGGGAGCGCGCCATGCACCGTCTGCAACGCCGCAGCGTTTTCATCTCCGATGTGCATCTGGGCCTGCCCGACTGCAAGGCGGCCTACCTGCTCGACTTCCTGCGGCAGCTCGACTGCGCGCACCTGTATCTGGTCGGCGACATCATCGATCTGCAAGCATTGACGCGGCGCCCGTGGTGGCATCCCAGCCATGGCGCGGTGCTGCACGCGATCCTGGCACTGGCGACGCGCGGCACGCGCATCACCTACATCCCCGGCAATCACGATGCGCCGATGCGCGCGCTGGCCGGGCAGACCATCGCCGGTATCGCCATCGCGCTGGATGCCGTGCACGTGGCCGCCGACGGACGCCGCTACCGCGTCAGCCATGGCGACGAGCACGATCCCGAACAGATCGGCCGCGCCTGGCAGCGCTTCGGCGATTTCATGCAAAACCTCCTGTGCGGCGTCAATCGTCGTTTCAACCGCCTGCGGCGCTGGCTGAAGCTGCCCTACCTGCCGCTGTCGCTGGTGCTGAAGTCCTGCGCGCCGCAGGCGCTGGCCTATATCCGCGCGTTCGAGACGCGCGTGGCGCGCGCCACGCAGACGGCGGGCTTCGACGGCGCGATTTGCGGGCACATCCACTACGGCCACGTGCGCCGCATCGAGGGCGTGCTGTATCTCAACGACGGCGACTGGGTGGAGCATTGCACGGCGCTGACCGAGGACGCACACGGCCGCTTCGAGTTGCTGCACTGGAGCGAGCGCCCGGCCACACTGGGCGCGGCTGGTTGCGGCGCCGATGCGCCCTCGCCGGCGCGCCTGCGCGCGCTGCGTCCGCTGGCGCATGCGGCCCTGCGCGCCAAGTAATACGCGCGCCGCGCCGCGCGGTCGTCGCTGAGGATGCACGGGGCGTGCTGTGCCTGGCGCCAACGGTCATGACCGCGCGGCGCTTTTTGCCGCAGGCTTTAAGCGGTTGGCGTTGCGATCCGTTATCATTTGCAGCTCAGCCCCGTGGAACCCGCCATGTCCTCGCCTGCCGCTCGTCCGCGCCTGCCGCTGTCGTCGCGCTGGATCGCGTTTTTCGCGGTGCTGGGGCCGGGCCTGGTGGTGATGCTGGCCGACACCGATGTCGGCAGCGTGATCACCGCCGCGCAAAGCGGCGCGCAGTGGGGCTATCGCCTGCTGCTGTGGCAACTGCTGTTGGTGCCGGTGCTGTACGTGGCGCAGGAACTCACCGTGCGCCTGGGCATTTTCACCGGCAAGGGCCATGGCGAACTGATCCGCGAGCACTTCGGACCGGGCTGGGCGTGGCTGTCGGCCAGCGGCCTGGCGGTGGCGTCGGCCGGCGCGATCATCACCGAGTTCTCCGGCGTGGCCGGCGTGGGCGAACTGTTCGGCGTGCCGCGTCTGATCAGTCTGGCGCTGGCCGCGGGATTTCTGCTGCTGGTGGTGTGGACCGGCAGCTACCGGCGCGTGGAGCGCGTGGCGATCCTGCTGGGCTTGTTCGAGCTGGCCTTCGTGTGGGTGGCGCTACGCGCGCCGCTGCATGGCGCGCAGGTGGCGCGCCAAATGTTCGCCATGCCGCTGCACAGCGGCGATTACTGGTATCTGGTCGCGGCCAACATCGGCGCGGTGATCATGCCGTGGATGGTGTTTTATCAGCAGTCGGCGGTGGCCGACAAAAAACTCACGCCCGGCGATTACACCTACGCGCGCTGGGATACCGCTCTCGGCGCACTGCTGACGCAGGTGATCATGGCCGCGGTGCTGATGGCCGCGGCGGCGACGCTGGCATCCGCGCACAGCAACGCGCCGCTGGACAGCGTCGGACAGATCGCCGGCGCGCTGACGCCGGTGCTGGGCCACGCCCTTGGCCACACGCTGTTCGGCCTCGGCATGCTCGGCGCGGCCATGGTCGCGGCGATCGTGGTGGCGCTGGCGGCGGCGTGGGGTTTCGGCGAGGTCACCGGTTACAAGCACTCGCTGGAATACCATCCGCTGGAAGCGCCGTGGTTTTATTCGATCTTCAGCCTGGGCGTGATCGGCGGCGCGCTGGTGGTGGCGCTGGTGCCCAATCTGGTGGCGCTGGCGGTGGGCGTGGAGGTGATGAACGCGCTGATGCTGCCGCTGGTGCTGGGCTTGCTGGTGGCGCTGGCGATGCGCGCGCTGCCGTCCGCGCACCGCTTGCGCGGCGCCTATGCCGTGGTAGTGATCGCGGTGGTCGTGCTGACCTCGGTGCTGGGCGTGTACGGCGGGCTGGCGACGCTATTTTGATGGTTCATGGACGAGAGCTTGTGGTCCGCGAAGGACGCCAAGCACGCAAGGTTTTCCGATCGGGCTGCGCCGAGTTCTGCCGAGCGGCGCAGGGCTGTACCTCAAAAATCATCCGTGATTTCCCTTGCGGCCTTGGCGCCCTTCGCGGACAGCAGGCGCTTCATTCCAGCGAATCGATCAGCGCTTCGAGATCGGCGAGGTGCTCGTCCCACCAGCGCGCCTCGCCGGCGAACGGAAACGCGCGCGGAAACGCCGGATCGTGCCAGCGCGCCGCGATCCAGCCAGCGTGGTGCACCTGGCGCAGCGCGCGCAACGCCGGCACCAGCGCCAACTCGGCGCGATCGAACGGACGCATCTGCTCGTAGCCTTCCAGCAACTGCTCCATGGCGATGGCATCCGTCGCCAGCATCCACAAGTCCTGCACCGCCGGACCCATGCGTGCGTCATCGAAATCGACCAGCGCCGGCCCGGATTCGGCCCACAACACGTTGCCGGCGTGACAATCGCCGTGCAGGCGCAGGCGGCGCGGCGCCACGGCGTCGAAACGCGCGCCGAGCACGGCATCCAGGCGCGCGATGGCGGCGCGATAGACACGCTCGCGCGGTGCCGGCAGCAGGCCCGAGGCCAGCACCGCCGCGGCCGGCTGGCGCAGAAAACTTTCCACGTCGAGCGCGCCGCGCGCGCGAAACGCCTGCCGCGCGCCGATCTCGTGCACGCGCGCCAGCAGGCGTCCCAGCCACGCCAGCGTGTCGGCGGATTCCAGCACCGGCGCGTGCCCGCCACGGCGCGGATACAGCGTGTAACGAAATCCACCACGGCGCAGCAACGTGTGCCCGGCGCAGCTCAGCGGCGCCACCACCGGCAATTCGGCGGCGGCCAGTTCGGCGGCAAAGTCATGCTCCTCGGCGATGGCCGCATCCGACCAGCGCCCCGGCCGATAAAACTTGACCACCACGAAACCGCCGGCATCGAGGCCCACCTGATACACGCGGTTCTCGTAGCTGGGCAGCGCCAGCAGGCGTCCGTCGGGGACATGGCCCGTGGCATCCACAGCATCCAGCACGCGCTCGGGATCGAGCCCGGCGTAGGGTGCTTCACGGCTCATGCGCCGTGGTTCGATTCGCGCTCCGCGAGCACCGCGCAAGTCAGCCGCGCCACGCAGCTCAGGCGCCCGCCCGCGTCCTCGATGCGGATCTCCCAGACCTGCGTGGCACGGCCCAGATGCAACGGCCGCGCGGTGCCGGCGACCATGCCCGCGCGCACCGCGCGCAGGTGATTGGCGTTGAGTTCCAGCCCGACCGCGCGCGTGCCCGGCGCGCAGCACAGGTTGGCGGCGACGCTGCCCAACGTTTCGGCCAGCGCGGCGGAAGCCCCGCCGTGCAGCAGGCCGAACGGCTGCAACGTGCGCGCATCCACCGGCAGGGTGCCGCGCAGAAAATCCGCGCCGATCTCGGCGAGGCGGATTCCCAGCGTCTCGGCCAGCGTGCCGCGCGCGGCGGCATTGAGTGCATCGAGATCCGGCGGTGTCTGCCAGATGCCCACGCTCAGTTCTTGCCCTTGGCCACCGGCAGATCGGCCTGACGCCAGGCCGCGATGCCACCCGCCAGACTATGCACATTCTTGAAACCGGCCTGCACCAGGCGCTTGGCGGCGCGCTGCGAAGTGATGCCGCTGCGGCAGCACACCACCACCGGCATCTCCTTGAGCTTGGCCAGATCCTTGTGCTCGGGATCGAACTTGTCCATGGCCACGTGCTTGGCGCCGGGGATGTGCGCCTTGTCGTACTCGGCGCGCGGCGAAACATCGATCAGCAGCGCGTTCTCGCGATTGAGCAGGCGCGTGACCGTGGCCGGCGTGACGTCCTGCCAGCCGCGGCGCAGGCGCATGATCTCGGTCACGATCAGGGCCAGGATCAAGGCCGCGAAGGCCGCCAGCAGCAAACCATGCTCGGCGGCGAACGCGGGCAGGTGGTGCAGAAACTCGTGCATCGGGGACACTCGGCGAAGGCGATAGGCCGGCCATTATCGGCGCGCCGGGGCGCGCGTGCACGAACGCGTGGCGTGGCGCCCTCCGCGCGCCGCGCAGCGGCCCCGGCGCGGCATCGCGCGCGCGCCGGGAATGCCCACTCCTTCCGTCATCCCCGCGAAGACGGGAAGCGCTGCATAACAGCGAAGCTGGTAATCCAGAAGCCCGAGCACCGGAACTTCAAACGCATGGGCGCGGCCGCGGGCGAGGCGATGCGCAAGGGCGTTGACGGGGGCTGGCCGGCACTGCTTGAACTGTTTGCGAAACGAGGCTTCGAGGAGAGCACACACGTCTCACGGCATCACACTCCGCAGGGCGTCCATCGCCATCCACCGCACACAGCGAAAACACGCTCTTCGCCCAATCCACGCCGATGGATATAGTGCTCATGGAGACTTCCCCTTCTGCTGACGGTTGTAGAAACCATCACCTTACGAGAAACAAGTGGCTGAGGTCGCGGTCATGTGGCCGCCGAAGCAGTCGGCTCGAGTTGGAATCCGAGGGCGGCAGCGCGGCGTTTGAGCACAGCAATCGAGCGGTCGCGTTGCTGCGC